>CAZATP010000004.1:0-147379 GCA_964488095.1 uncultured Chryseobacterium sp. | reverse complement strand
TGCGCAAGGTGCTTTGGGAGACGAATAGGCCCGAGGCGTTTGCTGCGGTCGAGGTGTAGGACCGGCTCTTTCACGTTTCTTCAAGGAGGACCAGACTGAGCCCCCGAATAGGCTTGAAGCCTTTGTCGGCAGTGATCAGCGGAACCCCCAGATACATGGCCGTGCCAGCTATTATGCTGTCGGGCAACTTGATTCGATGACGCTCTCGGATGGCGATGGTGTGCGCCTTGATGGCATCATTGATATCGATGATGATGCAATCGTTGAGCAATTTGTTGATGTGCACCTTGTCCACAGCCGAAATACCCTTGTAGCCAAGGAGTTCCAGCTGGGTTACAAAGGATACATAAACCTTCTGTGCATCGAGCATCTGCTCAACCTCCGCATTCCCTTCGAGGAGATATAGGGCAATATTCGAATCGACGAGCAGGCTATTCCCACTCATCGCGCATATCTTTCTGCATCTCCATAGGACGCTTCACCAGCTTGAGACGACCAGCATGCTTCTTTGCATCAAAACGCTTACCCTGCTTCAGGCTGTCAAGTGCCTCGGTGAGGTTCTTCTTCCCCATGCCCTTTTTGATGACCACTGTCATGACGCTGCTTTGCTCAAAAGTAGCGAAAATGGGATTCAGAACTCACAGTTCTTCGGGGTCCTCGGGAAAGGGATCACGTCACGCACGTTGGTCATGCCGGTGATGAACATCATCAGCCGCTCGAAACCGAGGCCGAAACCGCTGTGCGTCACGGTGCCGAACTTCCGTGTGTCGAGGTACCAGCTCATGCTCTCCTCCGGGATGTGAAACTGCTTCATCTTCTCTAGCAGCACATCATAGCGCTCCTCCCGCTGCGAGCCGCCCACGATCTCACCGATGCCCGGGAACAGAATGTCCATCGCGGCCACGGTCTTCCCGTCCTCGTTCAGTTTCATGTAGAACGCCTTGATCTTGGCAGGATAGCCCGTGATGATGACGGGCTTCTGGAAATGCTTCTCCACGAGGAAACGCTCGTGCTCGCTCTGCAGGTCGATGCCCCATTCATCCACAGGATACTGGAACTTTTTCTTCCGGTTGGGCTGTGAGTTGCGCAGGATCTCCACCGCCTCGGTGTAGGTGATGCGCTCAAACTGGTTGTTGATGACGAAATCGAGTTTCTCAATGAGACCCAAGGGACTGCGCTCCGACTCAGGCTTTCCTTTCTCCTCTTCGGCAAGGCGTTGGGCGAGAAAAGCGATGTCATCGGCACATTTCTCCTTCACATAGGCGATGACCCATTGCAGGAAATCCTCCGCGAGGTCCATGTTGCCGTGAATGTCGCAGAAGGCCACCTCGGGCTCTATCATCCAGAACTCGGCCAAGTGGCGCGAGGTGTTGCTGTTCTCGGCCCGGAAGGTGGGCCCGAACGTATAGACCTTGCTCAGGGCCAACGCGGCCAGCTCGGCCTGCAACTGCCCGCTCACGGTGAGGTTGGTCTCCTTTCCGAAGAAATCCTGCGAGAAATCGACCGTGCCGTCCTCTTTCAACGGGGGTTTCTTGGCATCGAGAGTGGAGACGCGGAACATCTCGCCAGCGCCCTCGGCATCGCTGCCCGTGATGATGGGCGAATGCACGTTGAAGAACCCACGGTCGTTGAAGTAGCTGTGGATGGCGAAGGTGAGCGCGTGGCGCACACGGTAGACCGCGCTGAACGTGCTGGTGCGCACCCGCAGATGGGCGTTCTCGCGCAGGAACTCCAAGCTGTGCTTCTTGGGCTGGATGGGGAACTCATCGGGGTGCGACTTGCCATGCACGGTGAGCTTTGCGGCCTTCACCTCCACACTCTGCCCCTTGCCCTCACTGGCAATGAGCTTTCCTGTCACCTCGATGCACGCGCCTGTGGTCACGTCCTTTAGGCTGTCCTCCGGGAAGGTCTCCGCCTCAAAGACCAGCTGGATGTTGTTGACCGTGGAGCCATCGTTGAGGGCCACAAAATTTACATACGCATTGCCGCGCTTGGTGCGTACCCAGCCGCCCACGGTCACCTCGCGGTCCAGGTCGGTGCTTGTCAACAGTGCCTTGATGCTTTCCATCGTTCAGGTTTTTTCGGGGCGCAAAGGTAGAAGGGGGTCAGGGTGCAAGGAAAATCGAAAATCGAAAATGGTGCGCCACCCTACTGACCGTTCCTCAGTCCGCATCTTTGGGGCAAAATCAACGGGAATGAAGCTCTACACGATTGATACCGGATTCTTCAAGCTGGACGGAGGCGCCATGTTCGGGGTGGTGCCCAAACAGCTTTGGCAGCGTACCAACCCTGCCGATGCCGACAACCTCTGCACCTGGGCCATGCGCTGCCTGCTCATAGAGGACGGCAACCGCCTCATCCTCATCGACAACGGCATAGGCGACAAGCAGGATGCGAATTTCCTGAAACACTATCATCTGCATGGCGATGCCACGTTGGAGAAGAGCCTTGCGGCCCATGGTTTCGGCAAGGACGATATCACCGATGTGTTCCTCACCCACCTGCATTTCGACCATTGCGGAGGCAGCGTGGCATGGAACCGTGACCGCACCGGCTTTGAGATGAACTTCCGCAACGCCACCTACTGGAGCAACGCCCGCCACTGGCAGTGGGCCACCGAGCCCAACCGCAGGGAGAAGGCCAGTTTCCTGAAGGAGAACATCCTACCGATACAGGAAAGTGGCCAGTTGAAGTTCATCGAGAACGAGGGCGAATGGCTGCCGGGCATCTATATCCTCTTCGCCAACGGCCACACCGATGCGCAGATGATACCCAAGATCAACCACAAGGGTCGCACCATCGCTTTTGTGGCCGACCTGCTGCCCTCGGTGGGCCATTTCCCCATCCCCTACGTGATGGGCTACGACACGCGCCCGCTACTCACGCTTGAGGAGAAGGAACGTTTCCTCAACGAGGCCGCGGCCAACAACTACATCCTCTTCTTCGAGCACGACCCGGTGAACGAGTGCTGCTCGGTGAGTGCAACGGAAAAAGGTGTCCGTCATCTGGACACCTTCCGGCTCAGTGAGCTGTAGCAAAAAGAAAGCCCCGCCATTTCAGGCGGGGCTCGGTCCTCGGTCTCAACTTGGCGGGTTCGAGACCTCGGGCTGACTTAGCAGATGGACCAGCGCCTGATTCTCGGCTGTCCGAATGTCGTTCTGAAGTTTGGAGAGGTAGGATACCACGCCCACCAGCGGCACATGGTAGAAGTGGTAGTGGGCCCAGTCCAGCTGCTCGCCTTGCTTCGCGTACGTCCGGCCAAGGTCGTAGGGAAAGGTGGCTGCCATGCGTGCCTGCATGTGGGGCGGATAGGTGGCGAGCACTGTCTGCCGTAGCCCCTCCAGTTCCTTCACCAGCTGCCTGTGATCGAATCGGCCCGGCTGCTCTGCCATGAACATCAGGCGGGTGGTCACATCGAAATTGGCCTTTTCCTTCATCCGTGACAATGGAAGGGTGCGGGCCTCGGCCTCCGTCACATCCTCGGTCTCGGACACGATGGTGGCCTTGAGGTCGTCCAGATAGTTGTAGACCGCATCCGTGCGCTCCTTCAGCGCCTGTGCCGAGGGGTTGCCTTCCAAATCGGCATACAATAACTGATTGGCGGAAGCGGCCGATGCCGATGCCCGCAGCTCATCATCGAT
This sequence comes from uncultured Chryseobacterium sp., assembly GCA_964488095.1. Taxonomy (GTDB): domain Bacteria; phylum Bacteroidota; class Bacteroidia; order UBA10329; family UBA10329; genus UBA10329. Next base: position 143,738 of record CAZATP010000004.1, on the reverse strand, counting down.
CATCGTGGAAGCCAGCTCATAGTTGAGGCTCGGATTGATACGTGACAGCGCGAAGACCAGTATAAGGCAGGTGATGGCCACCAGCGATGTGGAGAGCGTGATGGGCCTGTTCACCGAGGTCTGATACTGTTTGTAGAAATAGATGGGCACATAGATGAAAGCCATCACCGATATGCCCCCGAGCAGTATCACCGCGGCCCCGGGCCAGTGCAACACCTTGAAAAGCACCCCGAGCACGGTGAACGAGAGGCCCACCCAGCCCGATATATGCATCACATACTCATTGCTGGGCGACTCCTTCAGCTTGAACCGAAGGATGAGCGGTAGATAGGCCAGCACCAGCAGTGCCGAACCCAGCAGCACCATGATGTTGGCCCCCGGCCAATGCATGAGTTTGAAAATCGTCCCCGCCAAGAGAAGAAATGTGGAAGTCAGCCCGAAACCAAACGTTACCTTTTTCATGGTTGGATGTATTTCGGTTAGTAATTGAAAAGTGTCCTGTTGAACCTGCATCAGACCCCCTGGACCAAAGAGCCTGACTGTATGTAGAAAAGCGTCCTCAAACGAGTCGCCTTGTCGCATTCTGTTCTCAATGCCCGTGCAGATGTGGTCGAGCAGGTCTTCGTGCAGCCCGTCCTGCGCCACCCCGTTGTCGCGGATGTAGGCACTCACCAGTTCCACCTGTGTTTCGTTCAGTTCCATGACAGCTGCGGTTGTGGGGTGAAAGAGTGGAGAAGGTCATTCATGGTCTGCGAGAAGCTGCGGAACTCGTTCACCTTCGCACTGGCCTGCGCGTTGCCCTCGTCCGTCAGCTTATAGTACTTGCGCACCCGCTTGCCGATGTTCTCGTGCTCGGTGGCAAGCAGACCATCGGCCTCCAACTTGTGCAGAGTGGGGTAGAGCGCCCCCTCTGTGAGTTGGATCTTGCCCGCGGTGCGCTCCTTCACGTGCTGGGTGATCTCATATCCATACATCCTTCCCCGCTCGGCCAATAGGCTGAGTACGATGGTCTGAAGGGTTCCTTTGACAAGCTCTTGTGGAAACATGCCACAAACTTATGCATTGGTTTCTTATGTATAGCAGTCTTGGGTAAAAAAATTCGGGCACAAAAAAGGAGGCTGCGCCTCCTGTCACTCATTGCCAGATGTGTCGACCCTTAAGTTCAGCCCCCGACAAGGAACCGGATCAACTTCTCCACCGCCAATCCACGGTGGCTGATGGCGTTCTTCTCGTCCATGGTCATCTGGGCGAAGCTGCGGTCGTGGCCCTCGGGGCGGAAAATGGGGTCGTAGCCGAAGCCCTCGGTGCCCGTACGCTCGGTGAGCATCTCGCCTTTCACCTCGCCCTCGAAAAAGTATTCCTTGCCCTGATAAATAAGGCAGATGACGGTGCGGAAGCGGGCCGAGCGGTCGGACTGGCCGGTGAGGTTGTGCAGCACCTTGTCCATGTTGTCGTCAAAGGAGCATCCTTCGCCCGCGTAGCGTGCCGAGTAAACGCCCGGTTCACCATGGAGGGCGGTGATCTCCAGCCCGGTGTCATCGGCAAAGCAGTCCATGCCGGTGCGCTGGTGCAGGTAGCGCGCCTTGATGGCGGCATTCTCTTCGAGCGTGATGCCTGTTTCGGGTATGTCCACCTCTCCCACCACCTCGCGCAGGCTGCGAACGGTGTAGCGAGGAGCGAGCTTGGCCCGCACCTCGTCCACCTTGTGGGCATTGTTGCTGGCGAAGAGAATCTCCATCACTCCACCTTGATGGCGTTGGGCACCTTCTCCTTGAGCAGGGCGAAGGCGATGACATCGTCCATCGTGCGCACATAGTGGAACTTGAGGCCCTTGAGGTATTCTGGCTCTATCTCGCCCACGTCCTTGCGGTTATCCTCGCACAGCACCACATCGGTGATGCGGGCGCGCTTGGCGGCCAAGATCTTCTCTTTGATGCCGCCCACGGGCAACACCTTGCCGCGCAGGGTGATCTCTCCGGTCATGGCCATGTGGCTGCGCACCTTGCGCTGGGTGAACACCGATGCCAGCGCGGTGAACATGGTGATGCCTGCCGATGGGCCGTCCTTGGGCGTGGCGCCCTCCGGCACGTGGATGTGCAGGTTCCACTTGTCGAACACCTCAGGGTCAAGGCCCAGCTTGTCGGCATGGGCGCGCAGGTATTCGAGCGCGATGGTGGCCGATTCCTTCATCACATCGCCCAGGTTGCCTGTGAGCGTGAGCTTGCCCTTGCCCCTGCTCAGGCTGGTCTCGATGAAGAGGATGTCGCCCCCCACGGCCGTCCATGCCAGCCCGGTCACAACGCCTGCCACACTGTTGTCCTGATAGAGGTCGCGGTGCATGCGCGGTGGCCCGAGGATCTCTTCCACGTCCTGTGCGGTGATGGTGGACGATTTGGGCTCGTCCATCGCAATGTGCATGGCCCGATTGCGCACGATCTTGGCGATGGTCTTCTCCAAGGTGCGCACCCCGCTCTCGCGGGTGTAGCCGTCAATGATCTGTTCCATCACGGCCTTGCCAATCTTCACGTCCTCGGGCTTGATGCCGTGCTCCTTTATCTGCTTGGGCAGCAGGTGGCGCTTGGCGATCTCCATCTTCTCCTCAATGGTGTAGCCCGTCACCTCTATGATCTCCAGACGGTCGCGCAGGGCGGGCTGTATGGTGCTCAGCGTGTTGGCCGTGGCGATGAAGAGCACGTTGCTGAGGTCATAGTCCAGCTCCAGATAGTTATCGTGGAAGGCGTTGTTCTGCTCGGGGTCCAGCACCTCCAGCAGGGCCGATGATGGGTCACCGTGCGAATCGCGGGTGAGCTTGTCCACCTCGTCCAGCACGAACACCGGGTTGGAGAACTTGGCCTTGGTCAGGTTTTTCAGGATGCGGCCCGGCATGGCCCCTATGTAGGTCTTGCGGTGGCCGCGTATCTCCGACTCATCGCGCACCCCGCCCAGCGACATGCGCACATACTGACGTCCTACGGCCGTGGCGATGCTCTTGCCCAGGCTGGTCTTGCCCACGCCCGGAGGGCCCACAAGGCAAAGAATGGGCGCCTTCATATCGCCCTTCAGCTTGAGCACTGCCAAGTGCTCCAATATGCGCTCCTTCACCTTGGTGAGGCCGAAATGGTCGCGGTCCAGTATGCGCTTGGCGTTCTTCAGGTTGAAGTTGTCCTTCGACTTGTCGTCCCAGGGCAGGTCGAGCATCACCTCCAGATAGTTCATCTGCACCGAGTACTCGGCCGCACTGGGGTTCATGCGCTCCAGTTTGGTCACCTCCTTGGTGAAGTGCGCGGCCACCTCTTTTGCCCACTTCTTCTTCTTGGCACGCTCCTTCAGCTCGTCCACCTCCTGCTCGAACGAGTTGACGCCCAGCTCCTCCTGTATCTGCTTGAGCTGCTGGTTGAGGAAATAGTCGCGCTGCTGCTTGTCGATGTCCACCTTCACCTTGCTCTGGATCTGGTTCTTCAGCTCCAGCATCTGCAGGCTCTTGGTCAGATGTTCAAGCACCATGGTGGCGCGCTCCTCCAGGTTGGCCACTTCGAGCATCTTCTGCTTCTCGGCCACATCAGCATCCATGTTGGACGATATGAAATTGATGAGGAACGATGGACTCTCGATGTTCTTGATGGCGAACTCGCTCTCCGAGGGGATGTTGGGCGACTGGCGGATGATGCTCAGAGCAAGGTCCTTGAGGCTTCCCACAAGGGCGTTGAACTCGCGCGACTTGCCCATGGGCCTCACCTCATCGAACGGGGTGATGGTGGCCTTGAAATAGGGCTCGGTCTGCAGCATCTCGCGGATGGCGAACCGCTTCTTGCCCTGAATGATGACCGTGGTGTTGCCATCCGGCATGCGCAACATCTTGAGGATTTTGGCCACTGTTCCGATGGAATTCATATCGGCAGGGGTGGGATCCTCAATGCCCACGTCCTTCTGTGCGAGCACCCCTATGATCTTGGATTTCTTGTAGGCATCCTTGATCAGTTTGATGCTCTTATCGCGGCCCACGGTGATCGGGATGACCACCCCAGGGAACAGCACTGTGTTTCGCAGTGGTAGAATGCCCAGTTCATCCGGGATCTCCTCCGCATTCATCGACTCCTCGTCCTCTGGTGACAGGAGGGGAATGAACTCCGATTCCTCGTCAATCATAGGCGGCATCGCGAAAATGTTCTCGAAAGGGTCGCTCATAGTCTTGTTCTTCTCAGAAAAAATAAGGGCTGTAAAGGTACACAGCCGAACAGCAAAAGCAGGGACGCAAGATGCCCCTGCGGTCGGCCCCGGATGCGGTCAACCAACGTGCCAAAGCACGCAGCAGACAGGCATTCGGTCAAAAGGTCAGGCCCGATTGTCGCTTGTCAGGTCATACACGGTGCGCAGCAGTTGCTCCTCCACCGCGTCCAAGGCGATACCTCTGCGCTCCATCATCCGCGCGGCCGCCTCCAAGGCCTTCTCCACCTTGTACTCCACAAGGCCCGAGGCCCCTCCCCAAGTGAACGATGGAATGAACGTGCGGGGGAACCCTGCCCCGAACACATTGGCGCTCACCCCTACCACCGTGCCCGTATTGAACATGGTGTTGATGCCCGACTTGCTGTGGTCGCCCATGATGAGTCCGCAGAACTGCAGCCCTGTGCGCTCGAACCGTCCTGTGCGGTAGCTCCACACACGCACCTCATCGTAGTTGTTCTTGAGGTTGGAATTGTTGGTGTCGGCCCCGAGGTTGCACCACTCGCCCAGCACAGAGTTGCCGAGGAAACCGTCATGCCCCTTGTTGGAGTAGCCGATGATGACCGCGTTGTTCACCTCACCGCCCACCTTGCTGTGTGGCCCTATGGTGGTGGGGCCATAGATCTTGGCCCCCATCTTCACCTGACTGTGCTCGCCCAGCGAAAACGGCCCGCGGATGATGCTGCCCTCCATCACCTCGGCATCCTTGCCGATGTAGATGGGACCGCCCGAGGTGTTCAGGATGCTGGCCTCCACCTTGGCGCCTTCCTCCAAGAAGATGGCTCCGTTGCCGATGACGGTGTTTGAACCTGAAAGGGGCAGGCTGACCCTTCCGTGTGTCATCCATGCGAAGTCAGACTCCAGCTCCTTGCCGTTCTTGGCGAAAATGTCCCACGGCTGGCGGATGACGGTCAATGCGCCACCGAACTGAACGGCATCGGGCCGAAGTGCCAGGGCGCTATGGTCGGCCCTATCGGCACGCGCTGCAATGAGCAGGTCGCCCTGCGCCAATTGCTGCCCGGTTTCAAGCGTCTGCAAGGCCTTCACCAGTTCATCGGTCGGGCAGACCGCCCCGTGTATCAGCAGATTGTCGTCTGAGCCATTGAGCGGGAATTTCTCGGCCAGATAACCCTCGGTCAGTGTTCCCGAGGCGGAATGGAGACGCCTCTCCCATTTCTCGCGGATGGTGAGGATGCCCACACGAAGATCGCAGACGGGCCGGGTGAAGGTGAGCGGAAGCAGGTCGGTGCGGAACGGGCCGTCAAAAAGGATGGTGTTCAAGGTCGATGATGGGCTTGGTTTCACTTCTCGGTAGGGTACCACTGTTCCAATCGGCTGCGAATGAGGCGCGTCACCTCCTCGCCCCGCTGGTAGACCATAAGATGCGTGCCTCCTGGCACCACCTCGCAGCCTCTGATGCGCCTGATGGGGAACATGCGGTCCTTGTCGCCATGGATGTGGGCTATGCGGTCGGCCACTCCCCTGCCCTTCCAGCGCGGTGCATTGAGCATTCCCCAACGCATGAACCGGTCGTCCATCTCACGGAACATGGTGATCATATGCTGCACATCCTCCTCCGGATACTTGCGCTTGGCGTAGGTCCACAGGAACGACATCCGTTTCATGAGCGGCACAGGCACCAGGCCATGCACGGGGAAGAGCCTTCCGGCCTTGAGGATCAAGGAACGCTCTTCCGGTGATTTGATGCTGGAGATGAGGATGGCCCTGAGCTGCGGCACGAACGTGGTCATCTCGGAGGCCAGCATCCCGCCCAGCGATACCCCGATGACCACCGGGTGCTCCTCTTCCATCAGTGGCGCGGCCAGCCGCCTGGCATATGAATGCATGGTATCGCCCTTCTCAGGGAGCAACCAATGCAAATGCGTTACGCGGTATCCCGAAAGCTCCAACCTTTCAAAGGCCCTGTGATCGGCCCCGAGGCCGCTGATGAGAAAAAGATGTGGCTTGGCGGACATGGTCGGTGCCTGCAAAAGTAGCCCTGCATCCGTGCGCCTGCTGCAACAAAAAAGCCCCCTCCGTTTCCGGAGAGGGCTCTGTGAATCGGTTCAGAACGATCAGTCCTTGAACAGCTTACGGGTAACGAAGCCTTCAGCGGTCTGCACACGCACCAGATACAGGCCCGTAGGCAAGTTGGCAACGCTGATCTGACGGCTCAGGGTGTTGATGTCGAACACGGACGATACGAGCGCACCGGTCATGTTGAAGATCTCCACGCCTTTGATGGCGATGTTCTCACGGGTCTTCACCACGATGAAATCCTGTGCAGGGTTCGGGAACACGAAGGTGTTGTTGTCCACGAAAGCGGAACGGTCCTCCTCAACACCTACAGCTGTCATCAATGCATTGAGGCGCGGGGCCACATAACCCATGATGGTGTCGATGTAGGCGCGGGCCTTCGTTGAAGACATGTCTGGGTTGGTGAGCAGACCATTGCTGTGAATGGTGGCACCATTGGCACCGAGGGTGGCAGCAGATGCTACTACAACATCCTGATCCCACCAGTCCCATGGGCTTGACTCTGGGAAGAATACGCCTGCGGGCTGATTCGGAACCTGAACTGCTCTGCGGAATGGGAACAGACCCTCATGATCGGCAGAAGCAAAGCCCAAGGAAGTCACAGCAGCATAGCCACGCTGAGAGATGGCATCCGTGTAAGGACCACCAAGACCGTCATTGTTGCCCAACTCGTTGGACTTACCCACTGCCCAACGGCTTCCCACTACGTCCACAACCACCTCATTGGTCGTTGGAACGATAACGAGACCACCCTCAAAAGGAGCGAATGGGTCCGTTGGCACGTGGAAGGAGATAACGGGAGGCTCACCGGCCTCGAACCATGCAGAGTCGCCCAATGCACCACCGGCATTGATGCAGGCAAGAACATCGTTCGAGTAACCAGGATGGTTGTTCACGTTCAGTGCTCCACCGAAACCACTCACATCACCCACTACGGCTGTATCCAGATACAGTTCGTTCTCGGTGAATGGACCTACAGTCGTTTCGCTGATCCACTTGCCGGTGATCTCGTTCTCCAGCTCCTCAATGCGGTCAAGACCGGCATAGGCCAAGGTCAGGTATCCGCCCGATCCGTTTCCGTAAAGGATGATCTTGTTCGGGTCAACACCGAGGTTGGCCGCTTCCTTCTTGGTGTAGCGCACAAGGCTCTTCACGTCATTGATGGCCCTGTAAACAGCCACCAGCAGGGTTCCGCGTCTAACATCCGGACTTGCATTGAGCGGATCCCAGCCCATGCGGTAGTTCGGTGCCAGCACCACATAGCCACGCTTGGCGAAACGGTTGCAGATCTCCACGATAGAGCTGTCCTTGTTGTTGCCGGAGGCACTGCCATTGAGGTACTTTGGCAGGAAGTTGCCCGTGTGCAGCACGATGACCGCAGCACGCGCATCGTACGTGTCACCTGAAGGCACGTAGATGTCTGTTTGAATGGGAGAAATGAACGGAGTGCCCGTAAGAAACTGGTAGTTCTGAGCGAACTGAACCCCTTCGGTCACGGTCACCTCGTCAAAGATCTCATCGAGGTAACGCTGCTGAGCCACAGCGGCACCCCAGGCAGAGACCATCGTCAAAGCAAGTAGTACTTTTTTCATGGTATTTGGTTTTGGTTTATGAAGCGTAAATGTAGTCAATTCATCAATTCCACTCGAAAAGCACCGAGAAGTAGGCGAGCCTGCCCACCTGCGGTCCTCCGTAAACTTGAACGTTACGGTTGTCGAAGGCATTCTCGAAGCGCTCGCCCACGGTGCCGTCCTCAAAGAACGGCATGATGCCGAAGAGGTTCGAGACGCCCACCTTGAAGGTGATGTTGTCCTTCGGCACCCGGTAACTCACCTGGGCATCGAACATGTCGTAGGAAGGTACGAGCCCCGTGAACTGAGGCGACCCTTCAAATATGAATCCCTGGATCCACTTGTAGTTGACGCTGAAACCGAAGTGACCGATCCTATCCTTGCCCAGGTCGCGACCAGAGAAGCCGAGGTTGAACTTGTGCTCGGGGGTGTTGAAGGCCGGGATGATCGGGTCGTCCTCGTCCAGTTTCTCCAAGCGGTTCCATGAATAGTTGCCACTGAGGCTGTACTTATTCAGGAAATTGTAACTCAATGCCACAGAGAAGCCCTGCGTGATCACCTGGTTGCGGCTGTTGGTGCTGATCCTGTAGGCCCGTGGGTTCTGCGGCAGTCCAAGGATCGTGTCGAACTCCGACTTCACACCGAGCTGGAAACCGATGAAGTCGTCATACACACTGAGATAATAGGATGCATCCACATAGACCCGTCCGAAGAAGAAGCCTCGGTAGCCGATCTCTGCGGTCTTCACCTTCTCCGGAACGATCGGGGCCACATCGAAATACTCCAACAGTTCCGGATTGCGGTCACCGTTCAGATAGTTCCTGAACGATTCCACCGTGATCAGGTCCTCATAGCCAGATATGTTGCCCAGCAGCACCGCGCGGCCCACGTCATAGTTCAGATACTGGTCCGAGAGGGTCGGATTGCGGATGGCCGAGGCGAATCCCAGACGCACCGTGTGGTCCCTGTTCGGGATATAGACGATCGATGCAGCGGGCGAGAACAGGAACGGGAAGTTCTGGTTCTTGTCCATCCGCAGGGTGATGCTCGTCTTCAGCTTGTCGTTAAAGAACTTCCGGTCCCATCCGGCATAGACCCCGAACTCGAAATTGGTGATGGTGCGATAGGTGGTGTCCACCACGGTGGAGTCTCGTGTTCCGGAAGATGTCGTCACCTGCACGGTGCGCTCAGCAGTCCGTATCTCATCAAAGATGGTTCCTCTGGAATCGGGGGCATAGAGCCTTGCGTTGGCCCCGAAGGTGAACTGACCGATGTACACATCCTTGATGGTCGCATCCAGTTTGTACTCCCCATGCACATGGTACAGGGCCGACTTGTCGTAGAACATGGCACCACCGCCCTCCACGCGGCTGTCCGTGTAAATGGTGTTGGTGATGCTGTTCTTCAACTCCTCAAACTCGGGCGTGCCCGGCTGCGGATAGAAGCCTTCTCCCTGTTGAATGTTCGGATTGTTGGCCACGGCCGTTGAGGTCAGCTGGTGCCAGTGGGCCAATGAATCAGGATACTGCGAAAGCACCGCGTTGATGGCCGCCACGTCCCAGCCCACACCCACACCACCGAAGGTCACGCCTTCGTTGGCCAGCACATTCCTCACCCGCGGACGGATATTGGATACCCAGTAGTTCGCATACTGCGTGTTGTAACTCTCCAAGGTCCTCTGCCCGTTCAGCATCTTGAAGGCTGCCACCACCGCGTCATACGAACGGCCCGCATCCTCGTTGGTGGCATAGGCACGCACGAACCACTTGTCCTGCTTGTTGATCTCGATGCGGTTCTGGAAGAAGAGGATGTCGCGCAGCGAGAAGCGGTTCTCCCCCTGATACACGGTGGTTCCCGAACCGAAGTTGAAGCTGTAGATGAGTTCCAGGTCTTCCTTCAGGCGGTAGTGGGCCGCCAGGTTGGCCTTCAGGTTGCGGGTGTTGTAATCCACCAGGTCGCGCTCCATGTAGCCCGCACGGTAGAAGGTGCCCAGGCCCGGATAGCCCGACACCTGATTGCTGAAGTTGTTGCCCCCTGCCAGGTCCTCATCCCCATAGCGGTTCACCGCATCGTATCCGCCCGGATTGTCGATGCCCACCAGCGATCCGTCCACAGGGTTGATGTTATCGGCCTCCCAGTCGCGGGCCTGCAGATAGAACAGGTTGATCTTGTAGGCGAACTTGTCCACCCCGTCCTTGTTCTTGAACACCTGTGCCCAGCGCAGGGCCGTCTCGGTGAGGCCGCGTTCGCCCACTTTCACCTGAGCGGTCAGTCCGGGTTTGATGAACGGGCTGCGTGTGCGCATGTCGATCACCCCGTTGAAGGCGTTCGGCCCATAGAATGCAGAGCTCGCCCCCTGCACGATGTCCACCTTCATCACATCCAGCTCCGAGGCCCCGAGGAAGTTGCCGAGCGAGAAATTGAGTCCGGGGCTCTGGTTGTCCACACCATCGATCACCTGCAGCGAGCGCACGGGCGAGGTGCTGTTGAAACCACGGGTGTTGATGATCTTGAAGCCGATGCTGGCCGAGGTCAGGTCCACGCCCTTCAGGTTGCCCAGCCCGTCATAGAAGTTGGCCGCAGGCGTCTCCTTGATGGCAATCACGTCCATGCTCTCCACCGTGAGGGCCGACTCCTTCTGCTTGTCGCTGATGCGGGTGTCCACGATCTCCACGCCTTTCAGCATCACGCGGTCCACTTCCAGCGCCACCTGTATCGGGCTGCTCAGGGATGTGACGGCCACCTCGGCCTTCTTGTAGCCGATGTATGACACCACCAGTTTGAACGGGGGCTGCTTGCCCACATTGAATTTGAACTTGCCGTCAAAATCGGTGGTGGCACCCACGGCCGTTCCCTCCAGCACCACGCTGGTGCCGAACAGCGGCTCCTTGGTCTCGGCATCTGTCACCGTGCCGCTCACCTCCTGCGCCATGGAGGCGATGCTGAACAGCGACAGAACGACAAACAGAACTCCTACTGTTGCGCTTCTGCGCTTACGATCTCCTGTCATGTGTTGGATATCAAGGGTGGCAAATATACCCAAGTTCATCACCGAGGGATAGTTGCGGACAATGAACCTTCGGTCCTACGACAACTCCAGCTCCGACCTGTGGTAGAACGCGCGCACCTCTTCCAGCACTGCAAGCAGCACCTGCGGCTCCTCCTCGGTCACCAGCCTCATCCTGAACGGTTTGAAATGATCGAATCCCTTGAAATAGCTGGCATAGTGCCTGCGCATCTCCACCACACCGAGCCGTTCTCCCTTCCATTTCAGGGAGAATTCGAGGTGCTTCAGGCAGGTGTCCACCCGCTGATCGATGGTGGGCGGGGCCAGTTCTTCGCCTGTGTTCAAATAGTGCTTTATCTCGTTGAAGATCCACGGATAGCCGATGGTGGCGCGGCCGATCATGATGCCGTCCACCCCGAAGCGGTCACGCATCTCGGCCGCCTTCTGCGGGCTGTCCACATCGCCATTGCCGAAGATCGGGATGGTGATACGACTATTCTCCTTGATGCGCCCGATCAGCGTCCAGTCCGCATCGCCCTTGTACATCTGCACACGCGTCCGCCCATGCACGCTCAGCGCCTTGATGCCCACGTCCTGCAGGCGTTCGGCCACCTCCACCACATATTTGGTGCTCTCGTCCCAGCCCAGTCGCGTCTTCACGGTCACGGGCAGGTGCGTGGCCTTCACGATCTCGGCCGTCATGCGCACCATCTTGGGAATGTCCTGCAGAATGGCCGCGCCTCCGCCTTTGCAGGTCACCTTCTTCACCGGGCAGCCGTAATTGATGTCGATGATGTCGGGGCCAGCGGCCGTGGCGATCTGGGCCGACTCGCGCATCGCGTCTATCTCGCCCCCGAAGATCTGGATGCCGATGGGCCGCTCATATTCGAAGATGTCGAGCTTCTGCACGCTCTTGGCCGCATCGCGGATAAGGCCTTCGCTGCTGATGAACTCCGTGTACATGAGGTCGGCACCGTTCTCCTTGCACACCGCACGGAACGGGGGATCGCTCACGTCCTCCATCGGGGCGAGCAACAAGGGGAACTCCCCTACTTCCACATCTCCTATGCGCACCATGGCCGCAAAGTTACCGCAGTTGCCCATAAGGCAGGCCGCATCTCATTTCCCACCTTTGCGGCCATGTTCCACACGCTTCGCGAAATCAGCACGCGGTCTCCGCTCCATGGCCTATTAACGCTGCTGCTGCTCATGTTCGGAGGGGCTTCCCTTTCGTCCTTCATCGGTTTTCTGGTGTCCGAATTCCTGCTGGGCGTGCCCCTGCTCTCGCATCCCGAACTGGCCGACACCCTCACCACCGACCCTACCCTGCTGCCCGCTGTGCGCCTCATGCAGATGCTGCAGTCCATCGGCATGCTCATCGCGCCCGCCCTGCTGCTGCTCTACCTGTGGCAGCATCTGTCGGGCACGCGCTCCGTGTTCCGCAGCCCCGAGCGCCAGGCCCTGCTGCTCAGCATCGCCCTCTTCCCCTCCCTGCTGCCCTTCGTCAACTTCGTGGCCGACATCAACGCACAGGTCGAGCTGCCCGGAGCCTTCGGGGCGTGGGCAGCCGAAAAGGAGACCGCACTGGCCGCGCTCACCGAGCGTTTCCTCGACATGCCCCATCTCGGGGGACTGCTGCTCAACCTGTTCATGATCGCCCTGCTGCCCGCCTTGGGCGAAGAACTGTTCTTCCGTGGCGTGGTGCAGCGCCTGCTGGGGCAGTGGTCGGGCAGCGTGCACCTCTCCGTTTGGCTGGCGGCCATCCTCTTCTCCGCCATCCACATGCAGTTCCTCGGCTTCGTGCCCCGTGTGCTCATGGGGGCCCTGCTCGGCTATCTCTTCGCGTGGAGCGGCAACCTGTGGTATCCCATCATCGCGCACATGGTCAACAACGGGGCCGCGGTCATCCTATCCTATATGCAGCAGCATGGCCAGCTCCATTCCCCTATCGACACGATGGGCATCGGGGAGCCCGTGCACGCGGCCCTGTCGCTGCTGATGGGGCTGATGCTGCTTTACCTTTTCAGGCAGTTCATCGCAGCGCGGCCAGACCGATGAGGCAAGGCCGTTGCGTGACTACGGCATGGGCGGTGGTGGCGGGGTGATGGTGGTGAGCTGGAAATCCTCTTCCTGTTTCATGGTCGGGTCGAGGGTTATGGGCCGTGAAGCGGGGTTGTACATGGGGTGTGACACGTTCATCCATGTGGGGGTGAGGCCGTTGACCCCGGCCACCATGATGTCATATTTCCCGTTGATATCGGTGAAGGTCACCAACTCCTGCCCGTTGAACATCACTGCCACCCGCGCGTTGCCTATGGGCATGAGGGTCATCATGTCGGTGATGGTGCCGGCCACGATGGCCGTGGTGCCGGGCGTGTTGCCCCCGTTGCCCCCATTGTTGATGGTGTTGTGTATGTGTTCGAAGTTGAACTGCAGGCGAATGGCGGGCTGATCGCGGAAGATGAGCTTGGCGTCTGCGAACATGGCCGTGAGGGCCTCATAGAGGGCGTTGTTGGCCTCCATGCGCTGGTCGGTGAGGATCATGCTGTCTTCCAGGGCCTGTTCGTAGGTGTTGTAGCCTGCGATGTATTGGGCACGGGCGGTGGCAAAGTCGGTGGGGTAGTTGGCGGGCATTCCCCCTGCTGTGAGTTGGGCCATGTTCGCGTCCAAGAACTGCTGTCCGCTGGCCATGAGTGTGAGCACCTGCTCCCAGTCGTTGGCCAATGCGGGGGCGTAATAGGCGTGGCCGGCCGCCAGGCGCTTGTTGTCATATTCCTCTTTTGGGAAGCCATAGCGTATGTAGCTGCTCATGTCGCCCCACCGCTTGAGGCAGTTCTCTGACAGGGTGATGAGCTGCAGGCGCAGGGTCTTGTGCACCTCTTCGCGGGCATACTCATCGGGCATGGCCATTGCGGCATCGAGGGCGGACAGCTGACCGGTGGCGAGGGCCGCATCGTAGCGGGAGTTGAAGTTGGAGAACTGCGGCAGGTGCTGCTGGTAGCTGGTCCATCCTATGAGCAGGATGGCGTAGAGGTCGGGCTGGCTACCGGGATAGTTCTTCTGCGGGCGGGATGGAAGCATGGCGCTCATGGCTCTGAGATTTTGGTGGTTGAACGGATCTGAACAAGTAGAGTGCCCTCATGCTGAGACAATAACTCTGTTCGTTCGGATTTATTTTAAGGAGGTCGAAATTTTTTTTGGGATGGGGTGCTTTCCTATTGACGCGGGCACCTTCACAGGGTGATGGGGCGCGTTGCCGCGTGGGGCAGTGCTGTCTCCTTTGGGCGCAGGGGTGCACCCTGCTGATGGGAGGGCGGTGCTGCTCTGCATAGGCCCGTTTCCTGATCGATGCGGGGAGTTTCCCGATCGTTGTGAGGAGTTTCCTAACGCGCATTGGCGGGCCTTTGCGGCAGAAATGGCTTCGGATGGGGGTGGCTGCGTGGCCTCTCGGGGTTCGCAGTTCGGAAAGCGGGGACGGGGCTTTGGGAGCAATGGGTGATTGCGGTGGACGGATCGCCTGGGCGGTTTGGGGAAAAAGAACGCCTCTTACTTTTGATGGATATTCAATAAGCTGGACGCCATGGTCAAACACTACTGTAAAGCCAGAACCACCACTTTTTCCAAATTCAACCGCTTTTCCAAATTCCTCCTTTTGGGAAACAACATTGATGGATACGTCAGTTGTACCGAAGAAGTGTTTGCTGACTTTGATGAGGTCATTGAGCGTTTACCTGCCATCCTCAACGGCTTGACTTATGCTGGCGAATGGGACATTCACCTTTATCAGGTGCCGGATGATTTTCGAGTGAGTTACATCTATGAAGGGCGCTACAGAAAGCCCTCCAAAGGCCGCAAAGTGTTCTGCTTTTCGTACATGGATGCGGGAGAACAGATACAGGTAACGGTGACCCACCATCTCATTCACATATTTACGAAAAGCGTGTACCATGATGAGATTTGGGATGAGCAACGCGACCGCTTCGATCATTCCATCATGGAGGAAAGCATCACAGTTCTGCTCAAGGAGGACTTGGATAGCAAAGACTTCCCGAATGATGCTTACCCAGGCAACTATGCTGCTTTGGCTGAATCTGTTTGGGCGTCTTGAAGGATGAACGAAGAAATCATCTATCTCATCAAGGCCATCCGAATGCACAGCATGGACGGAAGGCCATCACCGCACAAACCGATACTTATCCTGTATGCCATTGCCGCCTTGCAGCGGGGACAGACCACTCTTCTGTTTGAAAGGAATGAGGATGAGCTGAGACGCTTGTTGGACACTTACGGCACGGGAACCAAGGCACGGCCAGAGTATCCCTTTGTACGAATGGTGAGTGATGGCATCTGGAAGTTGGATGGCAACATCCAATGGCAGCCCAACAAGGATTTTACTTTGACCGACCTGCGCGAAGGCCAAGTGCAGGGCAGCTTCACGCCAGAAGTGATTGAAGCATTGCAGCACCGCCCAACGCAGGAATACACCATCCGCTACCTGTTGGGAACGTACTTCAGTAAGGATGTGCGCGATGCACTGATTGCCGACCTTCGCCTCTCTTTAAGCAAAGCATGAGCAAACAGGTCATCTACCTCGACAATAACGCCACCACGCCTATTGACCCAAGGGTGTTGGAGGCGATGATGCCTTATCTGACGCATGAGTTTGCGAATGCAGCCAGTACGCACCTGTTCGGTGTGGCGGCATACGATGCCGTGAAAGAGGCCCGCAAGCAGGTGGCTGAAATCATCGGTGCGGAAACAAACGAGATCATCTTCACAAGCGGGGCAACCGAGGCCATCAACCTTGCCATCAAAGGGATTGCAGAGCAATATGCTGACAAGGGCAAGCATATCGTGACCGTAGCCACGGAACACAGCGCGGTGCTCGACACCTGCAAGTACCTTGAAACGAAAGGCTTTGAGGTCACTTATTTGCCTGTGCAGCCCGATGGACTGCTGGACATGGAAGTGGTGAAGAACGCTTTGCGTTCGGATACCATTCTTGTTTCTGTGATGTACTCCAACAACGAAACAGGCGTTTTGCAACCTATAAAGGAACTGGCGGCCATGGCCCACGAAGCAGGGGCATACTTCATCACCGATGCCACACAGGCCGTGGGCAAGACCCCCATTGATGTGCAGCACTTGGACGTTGACCTGCTGTGCATGAGCGGCCATAAGTTCTATGCCCCCAAGGGCATTGGTGCATTGTATGTGCGCCAACGTGGCCGCAGGGTGAAACTGCCCGCCCTGCTGCATGGCGGAGGGCATGAGCGTGGGCTGCGCAGCGGCACACTCAATGTGCCAGGCATTGTGGCCTTGGGCAAGGCCTGTGAGCTGGCATTGAAAGAAATGGTTGCCAATGAAAAGCACATACGCGCCTTGCGCGACCACTTGGAAGCAAAGTTGTTAAAGATTGAAGGAACGAGCGTGAACGGCAGTACCGAACACCGCCTCTATAACACCAGCAACATGCTTTTTAAAGGTGTGGATAGCGATGCGCTCATCTTAGGGTTGAGCAACCCTGAAAATGGTGAACCACTGATTGCCGTCAGCAACGGAAGCGCTTGCACTTCTGCAAGCATTGAACCCTCTCATGTGCTCACCGCAATGGGATTGGATGAAGTAGCTGCTTTTAGCTCCTTGCGGTTTTCGATTGGGAAGACTAATAAAGCGGAAGACATAGAAACCCTGACTGCGGAAATTAACCGCTTAGTGGTTGGTTTGCGTTCTATGGTGTCTTGAAAGGTTTAGCAATGAAAAAAGAAGACACACCGACCGAATGGATGACCAGCAAAGAAGTTCAAAAAGCCTTGAAGATCAAGGCTTGCGATGTGATGCACTTAAGAGAGGCGGGGAAATTGAAATACAAGAAACAGAGAAACGCTTTTCTTTATTCTATTGCTTCAGGGGGTCAAAAAGCAAAGGTTTAGTCTTCTGAGAAGATGCTATCCAAATCCATTGAATAGACTTTCAAGCTATCAATTTGAACCCCGAAGCCTTTGTCAATCATAATGTCCACGATTAGTTCACCATCGATAAGGATAATAGGAACTGCACCTTTCTGCAGACTTACTTCTTTGGCACCCTTCGTATAGGTCGATGTGGTGAAGTAAATGCCTTGCTCACATCCCTTGTATGCTTCCTCTGAAGGATTGAATTTCTTTTTGGGAAACAGAGGTCGTATTCCATCTTTTGGATTGAAAGGCTACATCCAAAAAGGTGATACCAACCTTTAGCTTGCCCCGACCGTCAATGCCTCCGTCTTTTGAGAACTGAGTCACCTTCATATCCTTGAATCCATAGACCTCTAATAGCTTCTTGCCGAAAAGTTCAAAATCTTCTGGAGGTAGTTTCTTCAAACTCAACAAGAGTTGGTGTCTGAATGTTTCTGAGTGTTTTAGATGCGCAGCAGCTAGATCAGTCAAGATAGATTTCAGCGACTGTGCCTCTTTAGCTATCTCAGCTTCAACCTTCGTTTCCTTTTCACTTATTCCTGGAACAGCTTCTCCTTGAATCCAATACTTGCCATCACGTAAAATCTGAAAGTATTTATCTGGCCTCGCTGTGGGAAAGTCTACTCCTTCACAATGCCTTCTAATCTCAACCTTCACAATGTCAGCAGGTCTGGCGGCATTGAACCGGTATAAGTCGTTTTCAATGATGATGGAGTAAATGTCCTTTGCGAACAAAGGCTTGCCACTCAGCTTTAAAGCTTGAATAATAGCTTGCCGAATTGTTCTTCTATTCATTGCAGGGTTATAGTGAGGCCTCTTATCTATGACAACACTAATTTCGGAGGAAGAGTTGCCTTCTCGTCTCGACAATACTTCCTGTAATTACTTAGCAACTTTGACTGTGCCTTCTGACTTAATGGGACATGTAAATGATAGAAAAGATAGTCCCGAGCGTATGCTCTTTTTTGCATAATGTTCTTAGTTGTAGGATCAAAAAGTACATGGTGCCAAAAGGAATCACTGATTTCATCTGGCACTTTCGTAATGTATGAAAGTTGATCCTCCAATGCTATTGATTTAACCTTAACATAGTAATCTGCAAATAGTTGCTGACCGATTGGTCGCAACGAAAATGGCCCAGCAGAACCACGTATCCCAGTGTCAGAAGTCTCCACAAACAGTTTAGTTTTGGGGAAACACTCAAAAAACGTATCCCAAAATTCAAACACCAACTTTCGGTATTTCTCACCAACCTCATCACTTGGTCTAATTCGAACAAGATTACTTTTTGCCCCTTTATATTTTGGGTAAACCTCTTTTACGTCAATAAGCATCTCATTCACAGCCCACAATGCAATTACAGTGGAAAATTTAGATGCATCACGAGGCATCTTCAAATCTGCCGTTTTATTCAAGGCAATTATTTCCTTATCCTTAAAGAGAGGATACTCCTCAATAAACTTTCTAACTAAAATAGCGGACAAGTCATCCTCGTCCAAAAGGATGTTTTCACCTAATGAAACAGGTTTCGCGTGCCTATTAATTATTGAAAAAAGCCTTCTTGTTTTAGCTTTTCCTGCTTCGTCATCAACGTGGGTAATCAAAGTGAATGCAATTTGATTTCCACCAATACTAGGATCTTTTTCAAAAGCAAGTCTTAATGCTTTAAGTCGGTGCTGACCGTCTAAAACAAACAGTGTTTCATCGCCAGATAATTTTATTAGACCGTACTTGTCAATTATCTCATGGTATTCTTCATCAGTTACCTCTTCTTTGAAAGAACTTCTTTTCATTTCAATGGGATACCACTTTGGTGCACCTCCATAAATCGCCACCGTTATATTATTAACGTATGCATCAGGCTGTTCATTGATGAATTGGCGTATTGGTTCAAGCCGTTTCGGGTCAAGGGCACGCTGAAGAAGATGATTAAGACCTTTTTGAGAGTATATGACTTCTACCTCATCTGCAGTTTTTATCCTGTAGTTTGGTTTTTCCTTTGTCCCAAAATTTTGGACAATGTCTTCAATCTTAAGAACTACTTGATAGTAAGGCCAATTCTGGTAATTGGCAGCAAGTGCAGAGATTAACAGGTTCTGGTTCATCTTCTTAAATTATTCGTCTGTAAGCTTGGGCAACCTCGGAATGAACTTGAAGGTTAAAAGGCGGCAAGATTGAATCAATCAAGCTATATTCTAATGAATCTAATTCGGACCCTGAAAGGGTAGTTTCACAGTACTTTACTGTAAGAAAATCCTGAAAAAACAAAATCATAAACCTCCTTTCTTGATCAGAAGCTTTTCTGGAATTTGGATAATAAAAGTACTTCTCAAGTCTGGTCTTAAGTTTTCCTGCTTGACCGATGTAAAGAACAACATGTGCCTCATGATTTGAACACGAAAAACCATAGGGATTAAGAGTGAACATATAAATTCCTTGATTATCAGGGATTGCCGATACTTGATTCTTTTTGAACTCGATTGAGGTCCAAACTAGTCCTTTTAGCAAATTGTTGTCTTCATGCGGAAATCCAGAAATATACTCATAGTCTAAGTTTATTCGTCTATGTCTCAAATTGCGTTGAGACAGTAAGACTTCATTTGAGATTACAGGAGCGTACAAATCTGCCATTACACTAAGCCTTTATCAATTCCCCAACCTTAAACTCTTTCAGGTTGCTTACCATTTGATACTTCTGAATTTTTTCCAAGCTGTTTTTTAGCTTGGCGGCATCCTTGTCGCCCACACCCATAAACTTTTGCACCATCTTCAGGTTGGTCTTGTCCTTGATATCGAACAGGAAGGCCGTTTCGCACATGGAGCTGAAATCGAACGAAGGCTGATTGAACTCTTCTATCCCTTGCGAAAGGAGCATAACGGACACACCCTTGGATCGGATTTCGCGCAAGACCTTTTCCAATAGGTCTTGGCTTTTCTTCTCCTTGAAAATAGTGTGTGCCTCATCTATTAGCAACACATAGCGCATGCCTTGGTAATTGCCCTCTATGGGGGCATTGTCCATGTTCATGAACGTGTTGTAGATGTAGTTGATGACCAAGAACACCGATGTGAAGCGCACATTGCGGGGCAGGTCGCCACTCAGACTCAAATAGTAGTTGCTATTCAGGAAGCTGTTCTTGGTGTCGGCCTTGGTGTCGAACAGGTCAAGTTCGCTTAGGCTTTCCATCACTTCGCGCAAGGTGCTGGCCTTGTTACCTTCAATATCCAGCACTCGCCCGTAGATGTCTTTGAAGGACGGGTATTCCCCGTGCTTCATGGCATCGAATGCCTCCTTGGTGGCATCCTTTAGGGTCTGCTGTTGGTTCTTGCCAATGTTGCTGTAGCTCGTGATGATGTCCACGAACTTGTTGATGCCCATAATGCGGTTCTTCTCGTTCACATTGTCGATGAACGAAAGCGGATTGACCGGGAATGGATTGTGCGGGGCCTTGATGAGCGTGGTGTTCGTTTCGGAGAAGAACGCCTTGTTCTTCTGCTCATCCTCTTCTGTGATGCCTTTGAAATCGAGGAAGATGAAATTGACCTCGCCTTTCGATTCCTTCACCACCTGTTTCAGGATGCTGTTGGCAAAGTAGGTCTTGCCTGTGCCGGAGTTTCCGGCCACGGCCACGTGGGCGTTATTGTGAATGCTGGTATCATTCAGTTTGAAGAAGATCTCTTCCCCGTCCAATGACTGACCTACTCTTATCTGTATCGGTTGGGAGAAGTAATCCTTATTGGTGATTCGGGTGCGTCTGGTGGCCTCATCCAGTAGGATGGGGTCGTAGGTAAGGTCGCTTTCTTCCAATTTCTCGATGCCCTTCTCCACATGCTCCAAAAGGAAGTCAAACCCTGAGTAGTTCTTGCTTTCCTCAAAAAGCTTGTTCATCAGGGTAAGCCCGTGGTCAATGTGCATCTTGATGTACTTGCCGATATTGGGGTCGGTCTTGTACAGCCCGTAGTGCTGGCATACCAGCGCGATGTAGTAGCTGCGGTAGTTGCCGAACAGGATGTCGTCCTTGTATTCCTTGCCTTTGCTATCAGAAAGGTCTTTGCCCAAATCAAGCTTCACATTGCGCGAAATGGAATAGGCGAAGGCGATACGGGAAACGTAGTTCTCGGTGCCCAGGGCCATCCTGCGGGTAAGCTCCTGAACTACGACCTTGTTGGCCTCGGATGTGCGGATGTTAATTAGCATTGTTGTACATGCTATTATAGGTTTTCAAAAACTGGTCTGGTTCCACAGGTAGGAACCTGCTTTGATCCGCATCCACATTCTCAATAAGGATGGTGCGGGAGATATTCGGAGCAAGAATATCAAACTCTTTCGCGGTCAATTCCTTGTTCACCAGCGGGAAGATGACCACCTGTTCGGAGATCTTAGGATAGAAGTAGCGGACAATGTTCTCCGCGTGCTGCTCGTCAAATTTCTGCATCGGTGAGTCGATGAACACCGGAAAGCGAATGTCGCTTTCCTCCACCAGACCGCGCAAAAGCGCGGTGGCGTACATCTGTTGTTCGCCCTTGCTCAAGGCCTCTTTCTTGATGTCCTCGCCACGGGCATTCTTAAGAATGATGTCAATGTCATCCTTGATCACATCGACTTCCACCTTCTGAATGAAGCCCTTTTTGTGCATCAGGGTTTGAAGGCCTTTCAGAATCTGCTCTTCAAGCGAAGCTTTTTTCTGCGCCTTAAACTCAATAATGAACTTCTTGAGGGTGGTGATCTGTCGCTGAATGACCTCATCCTTAAGCTTGTTATCCTTGGAAACTTTCAGCTTTTTGGACAGGTCAGCTATTTTGTGGCCCTTTTGTGTTTTGTCGTTGGTGAGTTCGCCAATTTCACGATTCAGCGAATCTATGGTATCCTCAATGTGAATCACCTGCTTGTCCAGTTCCTCCTTCTGTTTTCTGAACTCCGCGATGATGGGGTCCTCCTCGTTGGCCTCTGCATCCTTTATTCTGCGTCTTATGGCATTCAGCTCATTCTTGGTCTGAATGTAGTCTCCATTGATGCGGGCAAAGGACTCTTTGAATGATTGCCTTATGTTGGAAAGGACAGCCCTGAGTTCATTCCGCTCTGAGTCGGAAAACTCATGCACCATCTGAAAATCAGTGGGCAACTGTGGGGTGTCGGCAAAGAAATGCTTGCGAATCAAGCTTTCAAACGTCTCCTCATAGAATCTGCGGGCCTTGTAATCCACCACAACATCCTTTGGAAGGGGTATGGTACTGAGGTCCGTTAGAATCCGGTCAGTTACTCCCTTGACATTCTCATCCTTAAATTGAGCTGCTTTGAAATTAGCCTCGTTCTCCAACTGGCCATCCACTTCCAACAGCTTCTCACCTGCAATGGCAAAGGGAATAAGGTCGAACGACTCTTTGAGTTTTGCTTGAAGAGTTTCTTGCTTCAAGCCCAATAGTCGCTCCTGTTCTTGCAGCTCATGCAGTTCCTCTACGGTGATTGCGCTTCCTGCTTTGATGAGCTTCTCCTGAATGTCCCGTGAATCTTTAGCCTTTTCGTTTCGCAACTCGCGTTGCTCATCAATCTTGCGATAGTTCTCGGCTATCTTGATTTCACATGTATTTACCTCTGCTTCCAACTGGTTCAGCAATGCGCGTTCATCAGCACTTGCACTTTCCTGACGAAGGGCCAGTTGGAGGTTCTCCAACTCAACACGCATGTCTTCATACTTCTTGATGCCCAATACTTCCGAATAGGCTTTGCTGAGATTTTTGCGCTGCTCTGTTGTGTTGACCTCTGCCAAGCTTACAATCTTCTCAGCATCGAAGAAGAAGAACTTGGCAATCTCGATGGGCATGATGAACTCCCGGATGAAGATCTCCTGACCTACTTCTTTAGCAAGTTCGCTTGGATAACCATCAATGATGATCTCCACCTCGTCAGAGGCACTGGTGTTCACGTTGTAACTGCGCTTAACCGTAATCTCCTTGCACGGAACCTCTGGGATGTTCACATCGGTAAAGGTTATTGAGACGGAGAAATTGCTCTTGTTCTCTGTCCGGGCCAGTCTGTTAAGCGAATTGACAATGTACTTGCCATAGCCACCTTGATCGGCTATCTCCTTTTTATAGAGGTCATCCACTTCTTGCATCTGGCGACCATAGAGGCACCAGACCATGGACATGAGGAAAGTGGTCTTTCCAAATCCGTTTCGACCACTTACTATAAACAGATTCCTGCCCTCCCTTGTACTAAGGTCGATAACATTAGCTCCCTTGTATATTCGGAAGTTATTGAGTTCAATTTCCTTGATGACCATTACGCGGCTTCTGTCTTGGTCAGTTGGTCAACATACTCCTGAACGCGGCTATCAATATCCGCCTGCAATCCACGCTTGCGAATCATCAGGGTCTTGGTCTTTTGCAAGGCAAGCAGGTCTTGAATCAATTCAATATCCTTCTCATTGTCGCAGACCTTCCGCAAAAGCGTCAACTCCTCTTCGCGTTTTTCTTCCTGTCTTCCCATCTCTATGGTGGTTTTAAAAATTGAGTTGTAAATGTCGGATACTTTTGTTTTGAAGAAGTTGTCACGGAACCAATGGAACTGGATAAGCACCATTTCCTGATGGGTAATGAGTTCCACTCCTTCAGAAGCACCCACTTCTTTTTGGGCGAGAAGGATTCTTTTCAGGATTTCAACCCGCGTATCAAAGGTGTATGGCCCCCAGAGGTGTTCATCTACTTGTTTATTCCTCCGTTCTTTGAAACGATACTTTTCAGGGTTGTCCCTTGTCTCCACAAGAAAGTTCCTGATCTCGCTCAATGGAAGCATCCACTCCTCTCCATTTTCTATGAGGCCTTCCATGGACTTGTCCTTGTTGACCACAGTGCATGTCCAACAGCCGAAACGGCTGTTTCCGCAGGATGGGGTGGTGTCATCAATGACCAATGGGCAATCGCCCGCATTAGCATTGCGGTACATCGTCACCAGTTCCTTGTGCGTGCCGCCCCAAGGTGGTGGCACCTGATTCAGGTATTGCCAAACCTCATTTGTGGTCACATCTTTAATAGGGGCGAACACATAGGCATTCGGCAACTGGTGCTTGCGTAGCCGCTTACCCTTTATCTCATGCTTCTTAATGGATGCAGCCCGCGTTGAACTCTCTGCACTTCTTGTTCCCAGCAGGATAATCGCCTCGCCATTCTCACTGATCTTCTCCAAGATGAACCGAGTGGTCGGGTTGATTTTCAAACGTTCAGTACACCAGCGATAGAATTTGTTGGGTGCTGGATAACCAAGACCGATAAGGCGCACCCAAAAGCTGTCCTCCAACTTCGGGATGGTCTCATGCACCTCAATCATTGACAACGACTGAAGATTGGCTGCAATCTTGAGGTTGTCCAAGGTCTTCCGGATGAACTTGACAATACGGGGGTTCTCCACCAAGGTGTCATTGCAAACGATGTAAACCTTCCTCGTAAGCAATTTGGGGTCGATGCGCATCATGGCATTCCACACAAGCTGCAACAGCATAGTACTGTCTTTGCCTCCGCTGAATCCAATGATCCACGGCCTATTGGAATCATCGAACAGATACTGGTCAATAATCTCGTTCTCAATATGCTGTACGTTCAGCGCCATCTGGTTGCTTGAATCTTTGGGTGCCGAAGATAGCTCAACGGGTCATGCTCCTGATTACTTCCCGCGCTCTATACCGCCCTGCGCCACCAGTTGCAACAGGATTGGCTTGTGGGGTGCGCCTCCATTGGTGGGCGCCCTGCGCAGGCGGGTGAATGCCTTGATATAGGTAGGTAGGGACACGACCGTCAATCCACTTGCAATATAAACAGAACCTGTCTCCGTGTCGCCTGTCAGCGCAGGTTGATGCAGGGGCAACGTATCCAATCCAACCTCAAAGAAAAAGTTCACAAGCCTTCCTTCGGAAGTCTTTCATTCTTAACCACAAAGGCACACTAAGCGTATCCACGTTCGATATCTCGCTCTTTTATTTCAATCACATCGTGTTGTTCATCCATGTCTTACTGAATAATCAAACGGACTGATAAAGATGTTGGGGCCATGTTTGAGATTGCTTCACTCCTCGTTCCTCGGAGTTCGCAATGACGCTCCGATGGCCGTCATTGCGAGGAAGGAACAGCCTGTCCCGAACTTGTTTCGGGAACCGAAGCAACTTAGCGCAGCGTTCTCATTGCCGCAGGCAATAATCTAAAAATCCCGCTTCACCCAACTTCTTTACTGTTCCGTAATCAAACTCTGATGCGTTTGCCCTGTAGGTTGATGTCCGTGCGCTGCCTCGGGGAAGTGCAAAAAGAAAGGGCCATCTCCTTGCGAGACGGCCCTTTCTTTTTACACTCCATTAGGAGCTTACATCACTTCGCACCCTTCTTCTTCTCCTTCTTACCGGTGGAGTAGTTGATCTTCAGGGCATTCGCCTTCCGCAACTCCTGCTTCACATCTGTGACCACCCCCATCTTGGTCTCATTGTCCACCTTGAACGAATAGGTGAGCAAAGGCACCTCGGCCTCGTTGGTCTGCGACTTCACCTTCTCCACAAACGCGGGGATGTCCTTCGGGGATGCGAATGCATCGTCCAGCTGGATGCGTGGCTCCGTTCCAAAGACAGACTGCAGCGACTTGATCGGTGGGCCGATGTGGATGTAGGCCACCAGCGACTTCCTCTCCAGTTTCGCCACCTCCTGCGCCTTGGGCAGCACGTGCACCACCTTCAACGAGGTCTCACGCATCACGGTGGTCACCATGAAGAAGAACAGCAGCATGAAAACGATATCGGGCAGTGATGCCGTGGATACCGGTGGAAGGTCCTTCTTCTTGTCCTTTCTGATTTTCATCTTGAATCTCCTGTTGGATTACTGAATCCCGCCTGCTCAGCGGCCCGCTGCGATCTTGGCCTGTTCCACATCCTTGGGCTCGGCCTCAGAGATGCGCTGTGGAACCAGCTTCTTCACCGCATTGGCCTTGTCGAGGTCGGATTGTTTGCTGCTGGCCGCCAGTTCCGTGTAGGTCTGCCCGAACTTCTGCATGGCCACCTCATCCCTCACCTCCCGGTAGGCCGCAGCCAACTGGTCCTGGATCTGGATGTAGAGGTCATACGAAGTGCCGCGGTCGTTCTGCAGCGATACGATCTGCTTGGAGATCTGCTGGTTTGCACCGAAATACTTCGTGATCTCCGGGTCTACGGCCTGCTCAAACTCGGGAAAGCGCGCATCGTCCGGATTGGAAGGATTACCGATGATGAACTCCTTCGCCTTGTCCTTCAGGTCCTCGATCTGCATGTACTCCCCTTCCACCAGCATATAATCATTGGCATTGGCAAGCACCACGAAGATGTTCCGCTCCTTCACCTTCACATCGGGCGGAATCTCATCCTCGATGAACGGGGGCAACATACGCACCAGACCCGTGTCGGTGTCCATGGTGGTCGTCACAAGGAAGAAAATGAGCAGCAGGAACGCGATGTCGGCCATCGAGCCGGCATTGATCTCCTGCAATTCTCTTTTGGATCGGGCCATTACTTGAACATTTTAGAGACCTCAGCATAAATGGTAGCGCCCACGGCCACCGCTGAGAGAATGTAAAAGGCGAAAAGCCCTGTGTCCACCTGCTTGGCACCCTCTGGGGAAATCTCAATGTCAGAAGGATTGTAGTCAGAGGAGAGTGCGTAGGAGATGCCCAGCACCACCACCAGAAGACCCAGACCGATCAGGGCACCTTTGGCACCCTTGGGATTCTTGATCAATTGGAGCAAGGGGAAACCTATAGCAGCCACCACGGCCACGGCCAAAAGGACGTAGGTGATGAGGATGCCATAGTTGGTCATGAAATCTGCCATGATCGTTCAGATTAACAGGTGAGTGAATCTAACGTGAGCCTCTTACTTGGAGGTCTTCACAAGGATGTCGATGAAGCTGATGGAAGAATCCTCCATCTCATTGACCATGCTGTCCACTTTGGCCAGGATGTAGTTGTAGAACACCTGCAGGATCATCGCCACGATAAGACCGAACACGGTGGTCAAAAGGGCCACCTTGATACCGCCCGCAACGAGTGACGGAGAGATGTCACCCGCAGCCTCGATGGCATCGAAGGCCTCGATCATACCGATTACCGTACCCATGAACCCGAGCATCGGGGCCAGAGCGATACAGAGGGAGATCCAGGAAAGACCTTTCTCCATGAGACCCATCTGAACGGAACCGTAGGAAACAATAGACTTCTCCACCACGTCCAGACCCTCGTTCTTGCGGCTCAGGCCTTGATAGAAGATGCTGGCAATAGGTCCACGTGTGTTGCGGCATACCTCCTTGGCGCCCTCCACATTCCCTTTGGCCAGGTTCTCCTCCACGGCCTTCAGCAGCTTATCAGAATTGGTGGTGGCAAGGCTGAGGTAGATGATACGCTCGATGGCCAGGGCCAGACCAAGGATCAGCACCAACAGCACCACACCCATGAAACCGGCACCACCCTCGATGAACTTGGTCTTCATGGTCTGGTGGAAGCTCTCTTCCACTTCGGGCTCCTCTGTGAGGGTCGATGCGGCAGCAGGGGCAGCAGAGGCGGGTGCAGCAGTCTCCACTTGTTCAGTGGCCGGTTCGGCTGCAGATTCCGTGGCGCCATCCTGGGCGAACGTAAGTTGCTGCTGACCGAGGTTCAGCACTGCGGCAAAGGTGATGAGGGCAAACAGCTTTTTCATGTCAGGTTTTGGTTAGTCGATGTTGGTTTTGGTTAAGCTCAATTGTAGTTGTATTCAAAAGTCAGTTACGCGGAGAGAGAGGGATTCGAACCCTCGAAACCCTTTTGGGGTTTACACACTTTCCAGGCGTGCGCCTTCGACCACTCGGCCATCTCTCCATGCTTGGGCACTCCCCCAAAAGTGGGGCGCAAATTACAAAAATTCGCATACGGCCAAGGTCGGCTCATTACTCTGTCAATTCCCCCCTCAAAGACTGCTGCATGGCCACGTCCGAAGCAGGATAATGGTCGCGGTGGGCCAGCACGTGCATCATCTTGGTGATGGCCGCCTCGACCGTCATGTCCCTTCCGCTGACCACACCGGCCGCCAGCAGATGACGGCCTGTCTCGTATTTCTCCATCTGCACCATGCCGCCACGGCACTGACTCACGTTCACCACCAGCATGCCCGACCCCACCATCTGCCGGATGGCCGCCAGCAGGTCGCCCTCCTGAGGGCCATTTCCAGCACCATAGGTCTCCAACACAAGACCCTTCACCCCGGCCGAACGGAACATGTCGGCATAGGGGGCCATGCGGATACCGGGAAAAAGCCGCAGCACGGCAATGTCCGTCTCCAGCGCAGACATCAGCTCGAAACTTCTGTGCGGGACTGGCAGCAGATGCTCACCATGCACTTTGAGGTGCACACCCGCATCGGCAAGCGGGGGATAGTTGACAGAGCGGAAGGCATCGAAGTTCTCTGCATTGAACTTGTGTGTGCGGTTGCCCCGGAAAAGGCGGTCCTCGAAATAGATGCACACCTCGTTGATCACCGGTCGGCCCTGCTCGGTCATGGCGGCCAGCATCAACGAAGTGATGATGTTCTCGCGGGCATCGCTCCGCACGAGACCGATGGGCAGTTGGCTACCGGTGAGAATGACCGGTTTGGCAAGGCCGCAGAGCATGAAGCTGAGAGCAGAGGCGGTGTAGGCCATGGTGTCCGACCCGTGCAGAATGACGAACCCGTCATAGTCCGCATAGTTGCAGGCGATGATTTCGGCCAGCTCCTGCCACACGGCCGGGCTCATGTTGGACGAGTCGATCACCTCCTTCAAGGGAACCGATGCCAGTTCGATGCCCAGCTCCGAGATGGCGGGCAGCCTGCGGAGCATGGCCTCCAGTGTGAACGGCACGAGCGCCCCGCTGCCAGGGTCCTGGATCATGCCGATGGTGCCCCCTGTATATATGATGAGTATGCGGGGTGCGGCCATGGTTCAGAGGTTGAAAAGGCGGGAAGCGTTCTCGGAGGTGATGCGCGCCACCTCATCCACCGGCAGGCCTTTCACCTCGGCCACCTTCTCGGCCACCAGGCGCACATAGGCGGTCTCGTTCCTCTTCCCACGGTGCGGATTGGGGGCCAGGTAGGGCGCATCGGTCTCCAGCAGCAGATGCTGCATCGGGACATCGGCAATGGCCTCAGCCACGCCCCCGTTCTTGAACGTGACCACACCCCCGATGCCGAGGTGCATGCCCAATGCGATGCAGCGCTCGGCCTGGGCGGCATTGCCCGTGAAACAGTGCAGCACGCCCCTCAGCGTTCCATCCTGCTCCCGTTCCAATGAGGTGAAAATCTCATCGAACGCATCGCGGCAATGAATGGCAATAGGCAGATTCAGCTTCTTGGCCCAACGCATCTGACGCTCGAAGGCCTCCACCTGCTGTGCAATGAAATCCTTCTCCCAATAGAGGTCGATGCCGATCTCGCCCACCGCTATATAACGGCCCGTGCTCAGTTCCGATTCCACATGGGCCAGTTCCTCCTCAAAGTCTTCCTTCACATGGCAGGGATGCACGCCCATCATAGGATGGAACAGCGTGGGGTCCAACTCCACGGTGCGCCACATGGCCGCTGTGCTGGCCCGGTCGATGTTGGGCAGCAGGATGCGCCCCACGCCCGCATCGCGCGCCCTTTCAACCATCGCCTCACGGTCGCTGTCGAACTGCTTGGAATAGAGATGGGCGTGGGTATCGGTGAGGAATGCCATGCGGCAAAAGTAGAGGCGGGCGACAAGCTGGGCCAAACTTACCTTTACCCTCCGTGCAGCGCATCCTTATTGTCCGGTTCAGTTCCATTGGTGACATTGTGCTCACCTCCCCCGTGGTGCGGGCCCTCCGAAAGCGATTCCCCGAGGCCGACATCCGCTACCTGACCAAGCGGGCCTATGGAGAACTGGTGCTGCCCAATCCGCATCTGAACGGGGTGTTCCTCTTTGATGGAAAGCTGCGCGACACCATTGCCGAGGTGCGAGCCTTCCGACCGGATGTCATCATCGACCTGCACCACAACCTGCGCACCGCGCTGCTCAAGGCTGCGGTAGGAAGCGCAAGTCATTCCTTCCCGAAACTGAATGTGGAGAAATGGCTGCATGTGAACATGAAGCTGGACACGCTGCCCGACCTCCACATCGTGGACCGCTACTTCAAGGCCGTGGAGCCTTTGGGCGCATTGAATGACGGGCAGGGGCTGGACTTCTTTATCCCTGACGATGTGCCTCTGCCGCAGCTTCCCGTCTCTTTCACAGAAGGCTATGTGGCCGTGGCGGTAGGCGCCAAGTTCGCCACCAAGCGCATCCCGGAGGAAAAGCTCGCGGCCATCATCCATGAACTGAAACGCCCTGTGGTGCTGGTGGGAGGCCCGGAGGATGCCGCTTTAGGGGAACGGTTGGCGCAGGGCGTGCAGGTCTTCAATGCCTGCGGACGCACCTCGTTGGCACAATCGGCACGCATCATGGAGAAGGCGGCCGTGGTCATCACCCCCGACACGGGCATGATGCACATCGCGGCAGCTTTTAACCGCCCCATCATCTCCGTCTGGGGCAGCACCGTACCCGCATTCGGCATGACACCCTACATGCCCCTGCATCCCGACCGCATTCACATCATCGAGCAGCAAGCCCTTTCTTGCCGACCTTGCAGCAAGATCGGTTTCGACCGTTGCCCCAAAGGCCACTTCAACTGCATGAACCTGCTGGACACCGCATCTATCATCGCTATCGCCAACACCTATCCCTGAACCCATGAAAAAGTATCTCTTCAGTATCCGTCCGGTCGGCAACGACCTCGCCCTGTTGCTGCTCAGAATATCATCCGGGGGTTTCATGGCCTATTCACACGGATGGCCCAAGGCGCAGAAGGTTTTGGCCGGTGATCTCGGCTTCGGTGACCCCATCGGCATCGGAGAAACACCTTCGCTTCTTCTGGTGGTGTTTGCCGAACTGGTCTGCAGTATTCTGGTGGCTCTGGGGCTTTTCACCCGTCTGGCACTCGTGCCACTTATTATCACCATGGCAGTGGCGGTGTTCATCGTCCATGCCGATGACCCGTTCAGCAAGCAGGAATTCGGGCTGCTGTTCCTTGTGCCCTATGTGGCGTTGCTGCTCAAAGGGCCCGGGGCGTGGTCGCTCGATGCCAAGTTGAAGTAGGCCTTATCAGCCTTTGAAGGCCTCCACGGCCTTGCGCACGCTGCCATGCTGCAACAGGAGCTCCTTGGCGGTGGCGGCATCGATGCCCAGCTCCTCGGCCACCATGCGCGTGCCGCGGTCGATGAGCTTGTCGTTGCTCAGCTGCATGTCCACCATGCGGTTGCCGCGCACCCGCCCGAGGCGGACCATGGTGGCGGTGGTGAGCATGTTGAGCACCAGTTTCTGTGCCGTGCCCGATTTCATGCGGGTGCTGCCTGTGACGAACTCTGGCCCTACCACCACCTCTACCGGAAAATCGGACACGCGGGCCATGGGCGACCCCGGGTTGCAGGCCACACAGCCGGTGGCGATGCCCGCTTCTCTGCAACTGCGCAGCGCCTCCACCACATAGGGCGCAGTGCCCGATGCACTGATGCCCACTACCATATCTTTATCCGAGATGCCGCATGCGCTCAGGTCTTCCCAGCCCTGCGTGGGGCTGTCCTCGGCAAATTCCACAGCCTTACGGATGGCGGTGTCGCCCCCGGCAATGATGCCCACCACCAGACCGTGCTCCACCCCGAAGGTAGGCGGACACTCCGAGGCGTCCACAACGCCCAGACGGCCGCTGGTTCCGGCCCCCAGATAGAACAGGCGGCCACCATTGCCCAGCCGTTGCACGGTGGCCTCTACCAGCAGTTCCAGCTGCGGCAGGGCCCGCTCCACAGCAAAGGGCACGGTCTTATCCTCCCGGTTGATGCCCGCAAGCAGCGCAGCGGTCGACATCTGTTCGAGGTCGTTGTAATGGGATGCGGATTCGGTGATGCGGTTCTCCATGGGCTGAGCTGTTATCCGCAAAGAACGCAAACGGACATCGCTCCATCGTACCACCACCCCATGACAAGAGCGGCTTATGCTGAACCGATGTGAAAGCACACACGGACCCTTACAAATGCCGCGCATCGAAGGAGGAACGAAATCAGCTGTGCCGCCCACTCACTCCCCATTTACTCCCACCTTTGCCATTGTGACCACCCTCCGCGACATAGCCATCTGCCTCGGACAGACCGATGCCCATCTGGTGCCGGAAACACCCGTCACCGAACTGGCCATTGACAGCCGTAAGGTGCAACAGCCCACGCGTGCATTGTTCTTTGCCATACGGGGTGAGCATCACGATGGGCACAGGTTCATCCCCGAGCTGTATGACAAAGGAGTGCGGGCGTTTGTGGTGGCTGAGGGAAACCCCCTCCCCCGACC
The DNA here is from genome assembly GCA_964488095.1 of uncultured Chryseobacterium sp. Taxonomy (GTDB): domain Bacteria; phylum Bacteroidota; class Bacteroidia; order UBA10329; family UBA10329; genus UBA10329. The sequence goes on along the minus strand of CAZATP010000004.1, from coordinate 111,543 downwards.
CCTCCCCCAAGGGGAGGGGAGTTCTGTACCCGAGGTCATCGTGTTGACCGTGCCCGAACCGCTCACCGCCCTGCAAAAGGTGGCCGCAGCACACAGGGCGAAGTTCAGCTGTCCAGTATTGGGCATCACGGGAAGCAATGGCAAGACCATCGTAAAGGAATGGCTGCACCAACTGCTGTCGCCTGACCTCCGCATCGTTCGCAGCCCCAAGAGCTACAACTCGCAGGTGGGCGTGCCGCTTTCGGTATGGGCCATGGCCGAGGAGCACGAGATGGCCATCTTCGAGGCGGGCATCTCGAAAGTGGGGGAGATGGGGCACCTCGAACCCATTATCCGCCCCACCATCGGTATCCTCACCAATATCGGCCATGCGCATGACGAAGGGTTCCGCGACCTGACCGAGAAGACCCGTGAGAAACTCACGCTCTTCAAGAGGTGCGGTACATTGATTGTCTGCTCGAACCAGCAGGTGGTGATGAACGAGCTGGTAACATTCCCTTTTGCTGAAAGACCGCGCACGTTCACTTGGGGAAGGCTTGAGGAAGATGACCTGCGCATCACGGATGTGAAGCATGATTCGGACAAGACCAGCGTGAGGGCCGAGTTTGATGAACGGACGGTTGAGGTCACCATCCCCTTCACCGATGCGGCATCGTTGGAGAACGCCATGCACTGCTGGGCGTTCATGCTGTTGCGCGGCATGGATGATGCCGTTATCGCAGACAGGATGCTGCGTCTCTCTCCCGTGGAGATGCGGCTTGAGATGAAAGAGGGCATCAACGGTTGCGCCATCATCAACGACTATTACAACTCTGACCTGCGGAGCATAGCCATCGCCCTCGATTTCCTCGCCCAACAGCGGCAACATTCCAGACGTACGGTCATCCTATCAGACATCCTGCAATCGGGCAGGGAGGCAGGCAACCTTTACCAGGAAGTGGCCGAAATGCTTCGACAGAGGCAGATGGACAGGCTCATCGGCATCGGACCTGACATCTCATCACAGGCCCACCTTTTCCCGCCCACATCCCGATTCTATGCCGACACGGAGGCGTTCCTGCACGACCTCGTCCACCTTACGTTCCGCGATGAGACCATCCTGCTGAAAGGTGCACGGCCGTTCGGTTTCGAGGCCATTAGCCGCAGGTTGGAACAAAAGAGCCACCTCACGGTACTGAAGATTGACCTCGGGGCCATCGTTCATAATCTGAACGTGGTCCGCGGCCTGCTGAAACCCAGCACCAAGGTCATGGCCATGGTCAAGGCCGGAGGCTATGGCAGCGGCAGTGCCGAGATAGCCCATGCCCTCGAATTCCACCGGGTGGACTACCTTGCCGTGGCCTACGTGGACGAGGGGGTCGGGCTCCGCAAGGCGGGCATCTCGCTGCCCATCATGGTGATGAGTCCCGAGGAGCGGAGTTTCGATGCCATGCTGCGCTTTGCATTGGAGCCGGAAATCTTCAGCTTCCGTGTTTTGGACGAATTACAGTCCACCATCCGCCAGACAGGCTGGGACGGACCGCCCGTGCGCATCCACATCAAAATGAACACGGGCATGAACCGCCTCGGTTTCGGCAAGCAGGATGTGTCAGTCCTCTGCGACAGGCTCGCTGCGGACAATCGGCTGCACGTGGCCTCGATCTTCTCGCACCTCGCGGCCAGCGAAGACGCGAGGGAGGACGATTTCACACGGAAGCAGATATCGCTTTTCGAGGAGATGAGCACACGGCTGATGGACAGACTCGGCCATGGGATTGCGCGCCACATCTGCAACTCGTTCGGTATTCTGCGTTTCCCCGAGGCGCAGTTCGACATGGTGAGGCTGGGCATCGGGCTATACGGTGTGGCCCCCGACAGCCCTGTGACGCATCTGCTGCGCAATGTGAGCACGCTGCGCAGTTCCATCTCGCAGCTCCACTGGCTCAACGCTGGGGACACGGTGGGTTATGGCCGCATGGAGCGCGTCACTGCACCGATGGTCACGGCCACCATTCCCATCGGCTACGCGGACGGCCTCAACCGCAAGCACGGCAACCGCAGGGGACACATCATGGTGCAGGGACGGCCTGCGCCTATCATCGGCAGCGTGTGCATGGACATGGTGATGGTGGATGTGACAGGCATCCCCTGTCAGGAGGGAGAGGAGGTCATAATCTTCGGGGAGGGCTATCCCATCACCGACTTCGCTCGCAATGCCGAAACCATTCCATACGAGGTGCTGACAGGGATTTCGGGCAGAGTTAAAAGGGTTTATTTTCAGGAATAGATGTAACGAGGGACGGGGGACGAGGGTGTCCCCACTTTGCGTTCTTTGCGCCTGACTCTGCGCCCTCTGCGTGAAAATCTTGAAACATAGAAAGACCCGTATCGCCCCGACCCCGAGCGGTTTCCTGCACGAGGGTAACGCCTTCGCCTTTCTGCTGACGGCCCAACTGGCGAAGAAGCACGGTGCATCTGTTCTGCTGCGCATAGATGACCTCGACAACGACCGTAAACGGCCGGAGTACGTGGCCGACATATTCGAAACGCTGCACTGGTTGGGAATCCACTGGGACGAAGGGCCGAGTAATCCGAAGGAGTTGGATACGGAATGGTCTCAGCATCATCGCTTGGCATTGTATGAGGATGCTCTGGCCACGCTCAGAAAAAAGGGACTGCTTTATGCCTGCGGATGTTCGCGCAAACAACTCTCGGAATTGGAAAGCCCGGCCGAAGAGGCGCACATCTGCCGCAACGGACAGTTTCCGCTCGACAAGCCCGATACCGCATGGCGCATACGCATTCCCGCAGCGGCAACGGTCTGTTTCCAGAATCTGAACGGTGACATGGTGACCCTCTGCCCATCGCAACTGCTGCCCGACCCCGTGGTCAGGCGCAGGGACGGCATTCCGGCCTATCAGGTGGCCTCGGTGTGCGATGACGTGCGCTTTGGCATCGATCTCATTGTCCGTGGCGAAGACCTGCTGGCCTCTACGGCTGTGCAGCTGTTCATAGCGCAGCAGTTGGGGTTCGATGGTTTCCTCAACGCGACATTTCATCACCATCCATTGGTGCTGAATGCGGACGGGGCGAAATGGAGCAAGTCGGCCGGGACGGAGGCGGAGAGCCTTCTGCGCAGGGATGGAAGGTCAGCCGCTGGACTGCGAGAACGGTTTCAGTCTGCGGGGCTTTTCCCTGGCTGAGGCCTGTTCGCGAAGCGGAAACCGTTGTTGAGTGCGAACATCGGATTCAGCACTACCACTGCGGCCACCTCATACCATCGGAACCCGTTGCGGGCCATGGCCATGGTGGCGCGGTGAATGCCTTCGCCCAGGACTATGCCGGCCACGGGCGTGACGATGAGATCCTGAATACTGGGCTGTTCCAGTCCGGATTCGATCACATATTCCCAAACGAGAACGTGGCCCAAGGTGAACAGCGATGCCTGCCATACCCTTGCGTTCTGCGACCTCACCGCATTGTAGAACATCGTGCCCTGATACGGGTGACCGATGTAATTGAGATACCACTTGTCATGGTCAAGAACGGGTGCTTCGGTGAAAGCACGTTTCATATTCGAACCATAATTGCTGAACGTGTCCGATCTCCAGCCACTGATCTCCGGGGGAAGAACGGCCAAGGCACCATAGCCGAGTGCTTCCATGGAATGCACCAAAAGTCCTCCGCGCAGCATCTTGCGGCCGAAAGTGCCCTGCTCGTTGCGCAGGGTGAGCGTTCCGTCTTCCAGACGCGTGGCGGGGAAAGGGGTTCGGCAACAGCGCTTTACAGGGGCGATAGCAGCACTATCCGACTGAGCAACTATTTCTGCGGAAAGCAGAACGAATGCTACTAGGCAAAGCAAGCGCAGAGAATAGAAAGCTGGCACGTGCAAACGAAGAACAGGACCCGGGGCAAATGTGCGGAATAGCCGCTATTCACAGCATTTCTGGCCGAAAATCAATCCAACTTGAGTACCGCCATGAAGGCGCTCTGCGGCACCTCCACGTTGCCCACCTGCCGCATGCGCTTCTTACCCGCCTTCTGCTTCTCCAATAGCTTGCGCTTACGGCTGATGTCGCCTCCGTAGCACTTGGCTGTCACGTCCTTACGAACGGCCTTCACCGTTTCCCGGCTGATGATCTTGGCTCCAATGGCCGCCTGAATGGCGATGTCGAACTGCTGGCGCGGAATCAGCTCACGCAGTTTGGCGCATATCTTCTTGCCGAGGTTCTGCGCGTTGTCGAAGTGGATCAGGGCCGAGAGGGCGTCCACCTGATCGCCATTGAGCAGAATGTCCAGCTTTACGAGCTTCGACTGACGGTAGTCCGTGGGCTGATAGTCGAAGGAGGCATAGCCTTTGGAGATGGTTTTGAGCTTGTCATAGAAGTCGAATACGATCTCGCCCAACGGCATGTCGAATTGGAGTTCCACGCGGTCCTGCGTCAGATACACCTGATTCTTGAGGATGCCCCGTTTCTCAATGGCGAGGTTCATGATAGCCCCAACGAATTCAGACTTGGTGATGATCTGCGCAGCGATGTAGGGCTCTTCCACAAAGTCGAGACGGCTCGGGTCGGGCAGGTCGCTTGGGTTGTTCACCAGCAGTTTGTCGCCCTTCTTGGTGGTGGCATAATAGCTCACGTTGGGCACTGTGGTGATCACCGTCATGTTGAACTCACGCTCCAACCGCTCCTGGATGATCTCCATGTGAAGCATCCCGAGGAATCCGCAACGGAATCCGAAGCCCAAAGCCGCTGAAGACTCCGGCTCGAAGGTCAGCGAGGCATCGTTGAGCTGCAATTTCTCCATCGAGGCGCGCAGTTCCTCATACTCGTCCGTGTCCACGGGATAGATGCCTGCGAAGACCATCGGTTTCACATCCTCAAAGCCATGGATGTGCTCGGTGCATGGACGTTGCACACTGGTGATGGTGTCGCCCACCTTCACCTCTTTGGCCGTCTTGATACCGCTGATGATGTAGCCCACGTTGCCCGCACTCAGCTCGTCCCGGGGTTCGCCTTTCAGTTTGAGGATGCCAATCTCATCCGCGTGATATTGTTTATCGGTGGCCACGAATTTCACCAGTTCCCCTTTTCTCATCTTGCCGTTCATCACCCGGAAATAGGCGATGATACCGCGGAATGGGTTGAACACCGAGTCGAAGATCAGCGCCTGCAACGGTGCTTCCGGGTCGCCTACCGGGGCAGGCACCCGCGCCACGATGGCCTTCAGGATGTCATGGACACCAAGGCCTGTTTTGGCACTGGCAGAGATGATGTCCCCTCGGTCGCACCCGATGAGGTCCATGATCTGCTCTGCCACGGCCTCCGGCTCAGCGCTGGGCAGGTCGATCTTGTTCATCACGGGGATGATCTCAAGGTCGTGCTCCAACGCGAGATAGAGGTTGCTGATGGTCTGGGCCTGAATGCCCTGTGCGGCATCCACAATGAGCAGGGCGCCCTCGCAGGCCGCAATGGCCCGGCTCACCTCGTAGCTGAAATCCACGTGGCCAGGTGTGTCGATCAGGTTGAGGATGTATTCCTCGCCATTGAGCTTGTAGTTCATCTGAATGGCGTGGCTCTTGATGGTGATGCCACGCTCGCGCTCCAGGTCCATGTCGTCCAGCAATTGCTCCTGCGCCTCGCGGGCGGTCACGGTGCCGGTGTACTCCAACAGGCGGTCGGCCAAGGTGCTCTTACCGTGGTCGATGTGCGCGATGATGCAGAAATTGCGGATGTTCTTCATGGGCGGGCAAAAGTAGTGAGCGAACCTGCCATTCTCACCGAAGGGCAGCATCACCTGTCGCTGGGCACGACCCGAATTAGTACATCTGTACTATTTTTGTGCGCGAAAGTCATGTCGAGCACCAAGGAACGCATTGTGGAAACGGCCATCGGCCTCTTCAACCGGAGGGGTTTCGTCAACGTGACCATGCGTGACCTGGCGCAGGAACTCGACATCAGTCTCGGCAACGTCACCTATCATTTCAAGCGCAAGGACGACCTGATAGAAGCCGTGCATCAGCAGCTCATAGACGAGCGCAACACCATGCTGGAGAGAGTGCAGCTCACACCTACCATCGCCAACATCAACGCACAACTGCTGCCGCTGCTGGAGCTTTACGAGCGTTACCGCTTCTTCTACCTCGACATCATGGAGGTGATGCGCGCCTATCCCGACATCGCAGAGCGGCATCGCGAGCACATCGCCAACCAGATTCGCTACATACGCGCCATCATCGACTATTCGGTGGGGTCGGGCAATATGATGGCCGAATCTCGGACAGGTCAGTACGACTCGTTGGCTGAGACAGTCTGCCTGATGCTCACCTTCTGGCTTTCGCACCACACGGTGCGCGGCAAAGAGGGCAGTTTCTTCAACGATGCCCGCGAGGCGATGTGGGCGCTTGTCGTGCCGCTGCTCACCGAGAAAGGGAAAGGAGCGTTTGAGGGGGTTTTGAAGAGTGTAAAGGTTTAAGGTTCAATGTTTCAAGTTTAAGGTTTGGAAAAGAGTGAGAATCCCAACACGAATCCACGGTGTCATCGCCTCTCCCTACCATTCGCTAAGTCGCTAATCACCTCATTCGCCAATTGACATGCAACCCATCCGCACCACCCTCAACCACAACACCGAGCAGTTCAAGCAGAACCGCGAGGGCATGTTGGCCCACATCGAGAAATTGAATGAGAAAATGGCCGAAGGCCGAAGTCAAGGCACTGATAAACATGTTGCCCGCGCAAAGGAACGAGGCAATTTGCTTGCACGAGAAAGACTTGAACTACTCCTTGACAAGGACAGCCCGTTCCTCGAACTGCTGCCGTTGGCGGGGCTAGGCGGCAAGGGCTTCGGCCCGGGCGGCACGGTGGTCGGGGGCATCGGGCTGGTGTGCGGCAGACTCGTGATGGTCATAAGCAACGTGGGCACCAACAAGGGCGGGGCCATCGACTATGCCACGTTGCAGAAGAGTCTACGATTGGGCCAGATAGCGGCTGAGAACGGGCTGCCCGTGGTGAACCTCGTGGAGAGCGCGGGGGCCAACCTGCCCGAACAGGCGCGCATCTTCAATCAGGGCGGCATCAGCTTCCGCGAGATAACGCGGAGGAGCAAGGACGGCATCCCGACCATCTCGGTGGTCTTCGGCAATGCCACTGCGGGCGGGGCCTACATTCCCGGCATGAGCGACTATTCCATCTTCGTGAAACAGAAAGCGAAGGTTTTTCTGGCTGGGCCACCGCTGGTGAAAATGGCCACGCAGGAGGTGGTGGACGATGAGACGCTGGGCGGTGCCGAGATGCACAGCCGCATATCTGGCGTGAGCGATTACCTGGCCGAGGACGAGCTGGACGGCATCCGCATCGCACGGGAGATCGTGGCTACGCTGAAACCGCCACGCACGCATTTCACTCCGCCTGCCAAAGTAGAGGCACCCGCACTTGACCCTGAGGAACTGCTCGGTATCCTATCGCCCGACATCAAGGCCCCGTTCGATATGCGCGAGATCATTGCCCGCGTGGTGGACGGTTCCAAGTTCACGCCCTTCAAGCCCGAATGGGGCGACAAGCTGGTGTGCGGCTGGGCCGAGATTCACGGCTACAAGGTGGGCATCATCGCCAACAACGGTGTCCTTTTCTCTGAAGAGGCCAACAAGGGTGCGCATTTCATCCAGCTCTGCAACCGCAACGATACTCCGCTCCTTTTCTTCCAGAACATCACGGGATTCATGGTGGGCAAGGATTACGAGCAGGGCGGCATCATCAAGCACGGTGCTAAACTCATCAATGCTGTGAGCAACAGCGAGGTGCCAAGCATCACCATCATGATGGGTGCAAGCTATGGCGCGGGCAACTATGCGATGAACGGGCAGGCCTATCAGCCGAGGTTCCTTTTCTCCTATCCTAATTCCAAGATCGCGGTGATGGGACCTGAGCAATTGGCCGGTGTGATGGAAATCATTCAGCGCGAGGCCGCTGCCAAGGCCGGTCTGCCTTACGATGAGGCGCAGGCCGCCATGCTGCGCCAGCACATGATCAATGAGGCAGGGAAGGAGTCGGACGCATGGTATGCCACCGGCAACCTTTGGGACGATGGCGTCATCGACCCGCGCGAGACCCGTAACTATCTCGGTTTCTGCCTCGCGGTGGTGAACAACGCGCCCATCAAAGGAGCGGAAAGCTACGGGGTATTCCGCATGTGAGGCCTGAGAATGCGGATTGCATATCAGAATCTGAGACCGATCACGCAGATGTCGTCCACCTGTTCGAGGGCGCCTTTCCAGTCCATGATGAAAGACTGCAGGGCATTCCGCTGCTCGGAGATGGGCAGGTCGCTGGTCTCCAGCAGTTTGTCGAGCATAGGCCGAGATTTCAGTTTCTTGCCTCCCGGACCACCGAACTGGTCGGCATATCCATCGGAGAAGATATAGATGCAGTCACCGGGCCTGAGCTGGATCTCATGGTCCGTGAAACTGCGCCCCGCACTTTCCATCGATCCGATGGCAATGCGGTCGGCCTTGTAGGTGGTCAATTCGCCCGCGCGGATGTGTATCAATGGGTTGTAAACTCCTGCATAGCGCAATAGGCCCGTCTTAGGATTCAGCCTGCAAAGGGCTATGTCCATTCCATCCTTCACATAGTCCGTTCGCTCCGCTTTTCGGAGCGACTCGTTCACACTCTCGTTCAGATAGCTGAGGATCTCTGCGGGCTCGCTCAGTCCGTGCTCGTTCACCGCCTGATTGAGGCCGTTGGCCCCGATGATGCTCATCAGTGCACCGGGAACGCCATGTCCGGTGCAGTCCACAGCGGCAAAGAATACCTCTTCGTCCCTGTTTGCGAGCCAGTAGAAGTCTCCGCTCACAATGTCCTTGGGCATGTAGAGCACGAATGAGTCTGGGAGCAGTTGCCTCCAGAGTTCATCAGAGGGCAGGATGGCCGATTGGATGGTGCTCGCATAGTTGATGCTGTCCAGCATCTCGCGGTTCTTTTTCTCGATCACATCCTTCTGCTGTTCGATCTCGCCTTTCTGACGGGTGATCTGTACGTTGGCCCTTCTGATAGTGTAATACGAATACGCGATACCGGCCGCCACAATGCCACAGAGTAGGTAGAACCATGTGGTGCGGTAGAATGGAGGTTTCACCCGGAAACGGAACTCCACGGGCGAATTCTCCCAGATCTCGCTGCCATAGCCCGCCCTCACTTTGAAAACGTAATTGCCTGGTGGCAGATTCGCATAGGTGGCATCATTGCTGTTCGTGATGGGCGACCAACCATCATCGAATCCCTCCAACATGTAGCTATAGTTGATGGAGCCGGGCGAGGTGAGACTCACCCCGGTGAACTCGAAGGTGAGGTGATTCTTATCGTAAGGTAGTTCCAGATTGTAGGGTAGTCCCGAGGAGGATATCGAGTCGGTGAATAGGTTCCAATTGACCGTTTGCGAGAACATTTTGATCTCTGTGATCCGCGTGAGCGGGCGGTAGTATTCGCCCTTGTCGAGGCTCGGGTCGTAGCTCACCAGGCCGTTGGAGGTGCCCACCCAGATGACATTGTCGCGGTCGATGAGGATGGAGTTGGCGTTGCAATCAAGGCCAAGGAATCCCTGATCGCGACCATAGCGGATGATGGACTGCACCGCCCCATCCTTCAGCAGCACCTTGCAGATGCCCTTGGACTGTCCCACCCAGAGCGCCCCCTGCGCATCAAAGGCCAGCGAATAGACAGAGTTGGACATGAGGCCATCAGTCTCTGAGATGTTGAGCAGACGCTTACCGTCCCATCGGAACACCCCGTCATTGGTGCCGAACCAGAGATGTCCGTCAGGGCCATTGACCACACTGCGGGTGCGGCCATCCGTGAAACCGTTCTTGGCGGTCAACTGCTTGAACTCGTTCCCATCGAAGTGGAGCAGGCCCTCCTCGTAGGCGAACCACAGGCCATCCTGTCTGCGGCAGGCATGAAAAACGAAATTGCGGAACAGCCCCGCATTCGCAGGACGGATGAGCTGCCCGTTCTCGTACTTCGCCACCCCGTCCTTGGTGCCGAGCCATACATCGTTCCCGTCCACCATCACGTCATAGATGCAGAGCAGTTCCTGGTCGGGCGAGTATACCTCCTTGAACCGCTTTCCGTCATAAACTGTCAGCCCATACTTGGTGCCAATGTAGATGGTGCCTTTCTCATCTGCTGCCAATGTCTGCACGATGTCCGTTGTGAGGCCGTTCTTCAATGTGTTGAAGACCTGATAATTGTGCAGCCCGTCCCACAGCACTACACCACGGTCGGTGGCCAGCCACAGGCCTTCTTTCGGATCGTGCAGCACCGCATTGACCTTAAGATCGGGAAGCTGAGGCGAATTGTACAGTTTGAACCGCTCGCTATTGAGCTTGGACACCCCAAGACTCTTTGAAGCGAACCATAGATTGCCCTCTCTGTCCTGTAGGATCTTCCAGATGTTGTTGTCCACCAGTCCGCTCGCCTTGGTAAGCAGGGTGTAGCCTTTCCCGTCATACTTGAGTACTCCCTTGGATGTGCCGATCCAGATGTTTCCGACCTTGTCCCGTTGAAAGGCGTAGAAGGTGGTGCCTTCGGGCACCTCAGGCACTTTCAACTGTTCGATAATCCCGTCCTTGAGTCGGTAAAACCCATCGTATCCGAAGATCCAGGCTTCATTGCGCCCGATGGGCATCACATCGAACACATAGTTGCGCAACAAGCCGTTGTCGGTGCTGAAACGTTCCATCTGTTGGCCATTCCATCGGAATACACCGTGCTGCACGGTGCAGAACCAGATGTTCCCGTCAGACCCTTCGCGGATGCTGAGCACAGTGGAGCCCGCCAACTCCGCATTGCTTCCGAAAGGGATGGCCTTCCGTCCTTCGAGCGTACAGACGCCCTTGCGCGTCCCTATCCAAACGGTGCCATCCTTCGCCACATGAATGCTGTGAATCCCGGAATGGGTGAGCCCCTGTGACTCGGTCACGGTGTCGGTGCGAAGTCCGTCTATCACCGTGATGCCATTGTTGGTGCCAATGAGCAGGCGGCCCTTCGTGTCCTGTGCAAAGGCGAACACAGTGTTGTCGGTCAGTCCGTTCTCCTTGGTGAGATACTTGAAGGACGACCCGTTGTAGCGGTTCACCCCACCAGCGTTGGTGCCCATCCACAGCTCTCCTTCCTCCCCTTGGAACAGCGCCAGCACCTGCGATTGCGATAGTCCGTTCTCTGTGGTGAAATTCTGGAAATCATACGTCTGCGCGCTACTCCTCGGCATGCAGAAGCCCTGAAGCACCAAGGCCAGTAGGCATACGTGAACAAAGCGGGGACCAAGGATCAAGGTGAAGGATGCTGTTGTGAATAGTGTTCGGGAAAGATATATCTTCAACCCTCCTAACCAAGTGCAAATGAACAGCTTTCGACCCTTCGCCCTTCTGCTCTCAAGTGTTTGTGTCTCAGTGGTCGGTCTTTTGTTCACCTTTTCTGCGCAGGCACAGACAGATGCCCTACCTCCCTGCAACGCAAGTTTCGATGTTTATGATGGTGCGGGCACGTTCATCACATCCATTTCGGGAACCGATCAGGAGATTATCGTTTGCAATTCGGATTTTCTTGTGCTGGATTTTCAGAACACCTCCACGCCTTCGGCAGGCTCCACAATCACTTTTGGCGAATGGAGCCTTGGAGGAAGCATCATCTCCAATCTTGCCAACCAACAGTACCAATTCGGGGGCGATGGTAGTGTTTTCGTGTCCCTCACCATCAATGACCTCGACCTGTGCAGCCATGTCGCTTCCGCAAACATAAAAGTGCTTGGCCAACCGGGCTTCGAATATGACCTTGTGGAGCCCAGCTGTTTCGGAGTGTGTGACGGATCCCTGTACGGTACCTATCTGTCAGACAATGCCGCGTTTTATCAGCACACATGGTACTTGGGGGGCGAGGCAGTTGCTTCGGAAGACTGGGTATCAAGTGCCTGCGGGGGAGACTATACGGTGGAGGTCACGGATGACGGAGGATGCACCTCCTATCAGAATGACCTGACCCTCGATGAGCCACCTGCCATTCTGTTGGACATCTCGATCGGTGGTTCTCTGGAGATCTGCCCCGGGGATGCTCCGGTGACGCTTAGTGTAAGTGTGGACAATGCCAACCTGCCGCTCAACGGTGTGTCTTGGTCGTGGGATGATGGTCTGTCCGACCCCAATGGTCTCGTGACCGAGTTCGTGCCCAATGGCAATAACGTCAATCAGTTTCTGGAGATCACGGTGGAAGACCTTAACGGTTGTGTCGCCAATACCGGTATCCTCATCACACCGAAGCGGAGTGACATGGTCGGCCAGATGCTGGTGGACGATGCCCCATGTGTGGGATGCGAGGTGCAGTGCTTCAAAATGGATAACCCCGGAATCTGGAACCCGTGGGTGGCCACCACCACTTCCGGCTCTGGCGCCTATTCTTTCAACAGCATAGGTGGATTGATCAATTGCATACTGAAATTGGTGCCCCCAGCGGGCGCCTACCCTGATCTGTCCTCTGTGTACTACAGGTTTGATGATTTCACTCACAATTGGATGAATGCCTCTGTGATAACAACCGGGTGTGGGCCGAGCGGTGCGTTGACCAAGAGCATAAGCGCATACACTCCAGAACCGATGAATGGCCAGGCTACTATCTCAGGGGCGGTCTATTACCAGTACACGGGCAAAGTGCAGGACACCGATCCCATACCGGGCGTAGATGTGGTGGTGGAGAAGGTGCCGCCAGGAAATTCACTCACGGTGGTGAGAACCGATGCGCAAGGCAGGTTCAACTTCGATTTCGTTCCACAGACCCTTGGCGACACGGTCTACAATTTCTACGTGGATCTGGCCGGGATTCCGATGGTGGACAACTATTTCCTCACTGTTGGGGCCAACGACCTGCTCATTCAGCATGTGGATTTCTGTGTGATTGAGGATTACACGGCCATTCAGACCTGTTCTGTGCTCAGCGTTACCGAAACACCGGCCTCGGGCCAGACCACGTTGATGGTGTATCCGAATCCAGCCAACGAAGCCGTGCACGTGAGGCTGTCAGACGTTGATCAGGGTCTGGCAGATGTATCCCTTGTGGATATGACGGGTCGCGCAGTACGCGCAGTACGCACCGTTCCGCCCGGTTCGAAGGTGTTGGAAATCCGTTTGGAAGGAATCGCACCCGGCCTGTATACCTTAATGGCAAGGCTCCGCAACGGGACAATCTTGGCAGAACGATTGGTTGTAGGGCGCTGAATCAGGCCACCACTTTCCTCCACTCTTCCTTGGCCTTGATGCTCTCTTCAATGTCCTCCAGCCGCCCTTTCGGAATGGCCGCGATGAGGCGTTTGGTGTAGTCCGTGCGGGGGAAGGAATAGATCTGGTCGGCATCGCCCATCTCCTCCACCTTGCCGTGGTTCATCACCACCATGCGGTCGCTCATGAACTTGACCACACTGAGGTCGTGACTGATGAAGATGTAGGTGAATCCGAAGTCGCGTTTCAGCTCATTGAGCAGGTTGAGCACCTGCGCCTGCACCGACACGTCCAAGGCCGACACGCTCTCATCACAGATGATGAATTTGGGACGGAGTGCCAGCGAGCGGGCTATGCAGATTCTTTGGCGCTGACCTCCTGAGAATTCATGAGGATAGCGGTAGAAATGCTCCGGAAGCAGATTGACACGCTCCAGAAGCTCAATCACCTTGGCCCTGCGCTCCTTGTCATCGGCATAGAGGCCATGCACCTGCATCGGTTCCATGATGGCATCGCCAACGGTGATACGCGGGTTGAGCGATGAGTATGGGTCCTGGAAAATGATCTGAATGTCCTTGCGGATGGCACGAAGCTCGCTAGGGGTCATAGTGTGCAACGGATGACCGTCAAAGATGACCTCACCGCCTGTCGGGTCAACGAGGCGCAGCACGGTGCGGCCCAGCGTGGTCTTGCCGCAGCCGCTCTCGCCCACAAGGCCCAGCGTCTCGCCCGGATACACATCGAAGGTCACATCGTCCACCGCCTTCACCCATTCCTTGGTCTTCCCGAAGAAATCGCTCTTCAGTGGGAAATAGGTCTTCAGGTTCCTGATGGAGAGGATGGGCTGCTGAGCATAAAGTTTATCGTGTGCGGCCTTGCGCTCCTCGTCCGACTCGATGGCCTCATTCTTAACATCGGCAATGCTGCAATCGATCTCCCTGATGTTGCCCTGTGCGTCCACGTCCATGAAGTCGCTCACCACGGGCAGGCGCTTCAACCGCACATCCAATGGCGGACGGCAGGCCAGCAGGCCTTTGGTGTATGGGTGCTGCGGATTGCTGAAGATCTCCAGCACCGGGCCCTGCTCAACGATGCGGCCCTTGTACATCACCACCACCTTGTCGGCCAGCTCGGCAATCACACCGAGGTCGTGCGTGATGAACATGATGCCCATGTCGTTCTCCTTCTGAAGCTGAAGCATGAGCTGTAGAATCGTGTCCTGCACCGTCACATCAAGCGCGGTGGTCGGTTCATCGGCAATGAGGATGCTGGGATTGCAGCTCATCGCCATGGCGATCATCACCCGCTGCTTCTGCCCACCTGATATCTGATGCGGATAGGAATCGAAGATGGCCTCGGGTCTCGGCAGCTGCACACGCTTGAAGAGGTCGATGGTCTGCTGCTTGGCCTGCTGTTTGTTCACCTTCTGATGCAGCAGGATGGCCTCCATCACCTGATCGCCACAGGTGAACACGGGGTTGAGCGAGGTCATCGGCTCCTGGAAAATCATGGCGATGTCGTTGCCACGGATGGTGCGCATCTCCTTCTCCGAGAGCTTTGTCAAATCGCGGGGGCCGAAGGTGTCGCTGTGGAAGATGATCTCACCGCTGGCGATGCGCCCCGGAGGGTTCGGGATGAGCCGCATCACCGAGAGCGAGGTCACCGATTTGCCGGATCCCGATTCGCCCACAATGCCGATGGTCTCGCCCCTGTTGAGGGTGAAACTCACATCGTTCACGGCTTTCATCACCTGTCCCTCCGTTCGGAACTCGGTGACGAGGTTCTTTATCTCCAGCAGTTTGCGGTCTTCCATCTACAGTTTCTCAGTTGGAGTTCAAACATACGTGTGAACGGGCAGTCGGCCAACAACTTGCGCAGAACACATCAGCAGGGAGCGTGAACCTGTGGCATCTTTGCGCCTATGCTCACCCGCATTCTCAAGGACAACGGGATATTGGCGCTGCTGCTCACGGTTGGCGCTGTTGCGGGGCTGTTGGCCGTTCATGCAGCGGATACGGCCAGTGCTGGCATAAGGGCCGA
Source organism: uncultured Chryseobacterium sp. (assembly GCA_964488095.1). Classification (GTDB taxonomy): domain Bacteria; phylum Bacteroidota; class Bacteroidia; order UBA10329; family UBA10329; genus UBA10329. Next base: position 96,263 of record CAZATP010000004.1, on the reverse strand, counting down.
GGTGCTGGCCTCACATTGGGCCTTCGGTTGGTGCAGGTCTTTTCCGGTCATCACGCAGGTGCTTTCGGGCCTGCTTCTGATAGCGTTGGCGGTGCTCACCCGTTTCGCAGGCATACGTTTCAGGTTGCTGAACTCCAAGGGATGGCTTCCCGTGTTCGTCACTGCATGCGTGGCACTGCTTTATGGCAATCTGCTTCTCCGTCCCGACATTCTGTTGTCTGCCTTGGCATCGCAGCTCACGGTGGTGCTCATTCTGTCCACATACCGTCAGGACTCCGTCCTGTCCACCCTCTTCCATGCCGGCATGCTGGCAGGATTGGCCATCCTTTTCCATGGCCCGAGCTTTCTTATGCTGGTGGTCATCTACTTCAGCATTTTCATCCTGCGCTCCGGGGCCTGGCGAGAGTGGCTGATGCCGCTGATGGGCCTCACGATGCTTCTCGTGCTGGTGATGCTGGTGGTCATCTGGGCTCCCGATCCCTTGGTCTCGCTACGGCAGATGCTTTTGTCGGCATGGACGGTGTCCTTGTCCGGTCAGTCCCCGCACACAGGGCATTTGATTCTGCTCGGGCTGCTCGGACTGACGCTTCCCACCTTGTTGCAGGACATCACCTCAGGTGCCGTGCAGTCGAGAAACGGAACATTGATCATGTTTGCGCTGATGACCATTGCTGTGGTCATGACCCTTCTGCCCGCCACCCTGCGCACCGAGGCCGTGGCATGGGCGGCATTTCCGGTGTCCATAGCCCTTTCAACACTGATGGAGCGGGCCAACCGATGGTGGTGGGCCGATCTGCTGCTGGCTCTGCTTGTGACGGCTGTTCTTCTGGGTCACCTGCCGTAGCCCAAGGCCCCGCGGAGCCTGCCCAGTACGGCATGTGCCGTGGGCCGGGCCTTGTCGGCCCCATCGCTCAGCAGTCGGTCTATCTGGGCAGTATCGGCCATCAGAGCATCGAATCTGGCGCGTTCAGCTCGGAACTCGTCCATCAGCATCTCGAAAAGAGCCTGTTTGGCATGGCCATAGCCGAATCCGCCATTGAGGTAACGCGCACGCAGATCGTTCACCTCATCATCATTGGCCACCAAACGGTAGAGCGCGAAGACGTTGCAACTGTCAGGGTTCTTCGGCTCTTCCAACGGGGTGCTGTCCGTCACAATGCCCATCACCTGTTTGCGCAGTTCTTTCTCTGGCAGGAAGATATCGATCACGTTGCCGTAAGACTTGCTCATCTTGCGTCCGTCCGTGCCCGGAATCACCATCACCTCCTCACTTATCTTCGACTCCGGTATCACGAAAAGCTCCTGGCCCAGATGATGATTCACTGAGCGGGCCATGTCGCGGGTCATCTCCAGATGCTGTTTCTGATCCTTGCCAACAGGGACAATCTCGGCATCGTACATCAGGATGTCACAGGCCATGAGCACCGGATAGATGAACAGCCCTGCGTTCACATCGGCAAGGTTCTCCTGCTTGTCCTTGAAACTGTGCGCATTGGCGAGCATCGGAAACGGGGCGAAGCAGCTCAGATACCAGGTCATCTCGCACACCTCCGGAATGTCCGACTGACGGTAGAACACCGTCCGCTCGGTATCCAGACCGCAGGCAAGCCACGCAGCGGCAGTGGCAAGCACATTCTGCCTGCGCTGTGCGCCATCCTTGATGGTGGTGAGCGAGTGCAGGTCAGCTATGAAAAGGAACGACTCATTCTCTGGTGCGTTGGCCAAGGCAATGGCCGGACAGATAGCCCCGAGAATGTTGCCCAGATGCTGTCTTCCAGAACTCTGTATGCCAGTGAGAATGCGTGCCATTTCCTTTCCGTGGGCGGCAAAAGTAGAGAATCTGTATCCCGTCTGTCCAGAAAGACTTCTCAGCGGAAGTGCCCTGCTTTGGCCAAGCCTTTTGCCGCTGACTACTTTTGCGCCTCGCATGGTGCTCCACACAACAGATTCCAACGAATATTCACAGCCTTTCCCGGGCAGGGAGGACAAGGAGGAACTCATTGGTCAACGCGGGCTGTGCATCTGGATGACCGGTCTTAGTGGTTCCGGCAAGACCACCATCGGCAATACCCTCGCTCGCATGCTGCACGAATCGGGACATCTCACTCAGGTGCTCGATGGGGATAACATCCGTCAAGGCATCTGTAATGACCTCGGCTTCTCGGAGGACGACCGGGCGGAGAACATCCGCAGAACCGCAGAGGTGGCCCGCCTCTTCGTGCAGAGTGGCATCATCACCATCTGTTGCTTTATCAGTCCGTCCAAGACCGTGCGTAAGCTGGCCAAGGATATCATCGGTGCAGACGATTTCCTGGAGGTGTTCATCAACACACCTCTGGAGGTCTGCGAGCAGCGCGATGTGAAAGGGCTCTATAGAAAGGCGCGTGCCGGTGCGATAAGGGATTTCACTGGACTGGATGCTCCCTTTGAAGCACCGGATACGGATTTTGTGGATATTACTACGGTTGGTAACAGTGCTGAATCATGCGCACTGCGCATTCTTCAATTCATCAACAGAAGGTCGTGAACTGTGACTGAGCGATGTGAGATCACAACCCGGTCCTACGCGCTGATTGGGGCCAGTACCCGAAGATGTCATTGTCAGGCCTTGGATTTATGCTGACTTTTGCCGCGTGAATACCACTGCGAAAATCCTTGTCATCGGAGATGTGATGCTTGACCGCTACGTGTCGGGCACAGTGGACCGGGTCAGCCCAGAGGCACCGGTCCCCGTAGTTCGGGTGAAGAAGGAATGGTCCTCTTTGGGAGGAGCGGCCAACGTGGCTGCCAATGTCAGAAGTCTTGGCGGACAACCCGTTCTCATCGGTCTTGTGGGCAACGATTCCGATGCTAAGGAGTTGGAGCATTTATGCGCAGCGCAGGCCGTTGAAACCCTGTTTTTCCGTTCCGATGCCCCTACCGTATCAAAGACCCGCATCATCTCAGGTCAACAAATCGTTCGTATCGATCACGAAGAGCGGCATGATTGGAAGGTGGAGCAATTGAATGCGCTGCAAGAGTGCCTGAACACCATGGTGGCCGAGGTCGCGTTGGTGCTTGTTTCAGATTATGCCAAGGGCACACTTAGCGACCATGTTCTTGAATTGCTTATGTCTTGGGCGACCAAGCATGAGATCCGTGTAATCATCGATCCCAAACGCAGCGATTGGAAGGCTTACCATCATCCCTTCCTCATTACTCCGAACCTGAAAGAGCTCGGTCTGGTCGCAGGTCATTCGGTGCCCAACGATGACAATGCTGTGGTCAAGGCCGCAAGAGCAATCTCAGAAACGTTCAACTTGCAGAACATTCTGGTCACCCGATCTGAGGAGGGGATGACACTGGTAGGCAATTCCGATTTGCTGAACGTCCCCGCCCAACTGCAAGAGGTCTTTGACGTGAGCGGAGCGGGTGACACGGTGCTCGCCACTTTGGGAGTAAGCCTTGCGGAGGGAGCAACACTGTCTGCCGCAGTGCTTGCGGCCAATGCGGCTGCGGCAATTGCTGTAGGAAGACAAGGAACCGTGACCGTAATCAGAAAAGAACTCGACACCCTGTTGGCCCACATGGACGACAAAATCATCCAACGCAAAGACCTGTCGGCACTGAAAGAGAGTATCAAAGGCCGCAAGGTGGTTTTCACCAATGGATGTTTTGACGTTCTTCACAAGGGCCACCGAAAGCTGTTGGAAGAGGCTGGGTCTTTTGGAGATGTGCTGGTGGTGGCTTTGAACAGCGATAGCTCGGTGAAGCGGCTCAAGGGAGCCAAGCGGCCGGTGAATTCGGAGAGTGTTCGCGCAAGTACGCTGGCCTCCATGGTTTCAGCGGATTATGTGATGATATTCGAGGAAGATACGCCCTATAAACTCTTGGAATACCTGAGACCGGACGTGCTGGTGAAGGGCGGAGATTACCGTTCCGATGAGGTGCTTGGCAGAGATTTGGTCAAGGAAGTGAAAATAGTGGCAACCTTGCCGGGCCACGCTACTACCAGGATGCTTCAACGTTAGGAGCGTTAGTGACATTGGCTGGGTCATTCAGTCGTTAGTCTGTCAACAATTAGGGCGTGAAAACTGCGCCTGTATCCCCAACGGTTATTGCTTATAATTGTAGCAAATTGGAAGCGTTAATGGAGGAAACCAATTATCATGACGGTAACTTAGACGATTTTGCTTTTCTGGTCACCGGAGGAGCGGGGTTCATAGGTTCTCATTTAGTTGAGAATCTATTGAAGCATGGCGCTGGGAAGGTTCGGGTTTTGGACAACCTGTCCAACGGGAGGATAGAGAACATAGAGCCGTTCTTTCGTCATCCGTGTTTTGAATTCATCATGGGAATCATCCGCGATTTGGCCACTTGTAAGAAGGCTGTCGAAGACATGCACTTCGTATCGCATCAGGCTGCTCTAGGTTCTGTTACCCGGTCCATTAACGACCCCATTACCACTAATTCGGTGAATATCGGGGGCCATTTGAATATGTTGGTGGCATCAAGAGATGCTGGAGTGTTGAAAATGGTATTTGCGGCATCCTCATCTACCTACGGAGACAGTGAAGAGTTACCTAAAGTGGAGAGTCGGATAGGAAACCAGCTCTCGCCTTATGCGATAACCAAGTATGTGAATGAGCTTTATGGTGACATCTTCTCATCTCGATACGGTTTTCATACCATCGGTCTGAGAAACTTTAACGTGTTTGGCCCACGGCAGGATTCTAACGGTCCTTCTGCAGCTGTCATCCCTCTGTTCTTCAAGGCTGCATTTGAACGTGTCGCGCCTGTCATCAATGGTGACGGGGAGCAGACCCGCGACTTCACCTACGTGGACAATGCGTTGCATGCCAATATCAGAGCGTTTGTCGCCCCGATTTTGATAAGCATCAGGTTTTTAACATCGCATGTGGAGAAAGAACAAGCCTTAATTACCTCTGGAACGAGATAGTGCAGCTTGCAGTGAATCGAAAGCGATTTATGGCCCGGCACGTGATGGAGATGTAAGGGATTCAGTGGGGGACATCGCCAAGGCGAAGGTATTCTTGGAGTATAGCCCTTCAGTGAGTTTGGGACAGGGTCTGAAGCAACGGTTCAGTGTTTCAAGGGATTGTTTGGGGCAATAGCTGACTGGTTTCCTTGTTGTTGCTGGGGCCTTAATGAGTGCATGACATGTGATTTGCAGGAAGGGGGTTCAGATTAATGTGCTGGTGAAGGGTGGGATTATCAGGTGAGAGAGTTGGTTGGAATAAGAGTGTGAAAATCATCAAAGTTGTCGAGTTCGAACCAGAACATTCTTCTACAGGTCTGCTTTGCCCTGTTGGTAATACGATTGCTATTTGTTATACTCATTTATAGAATTGGTAATCTTGTATCTATTTCGCTTGTTTCTGGGATTTTTGATGGAAATAATTTAGAAGGGCGGTGTGTCAACTGAAGATTTATGCGAAGACTTTGCACCAGTGTTTTTTCGCAATTAAGAGGGCTTTAGGGTGAAGAGGTTTTTATATAGCAATGCGCTGCTCGCACTTCAGCCCTTTATTAGTAAGGCGGTCTCGTATGTGATAATCCCGCTTTACACCCTTCATCTCACTCCAGAGGAGTTTGGAAGTGTGGAATATGTTCTTGCGGTAGGTGTTTTCTTCAAAGCATTTATCAGCATGAGCACCACCACCTCGTTCTGGAAATTCATCACTGAGAAGAGCGAACACCCTTCTGGTCAAGTGATATACTCAGTGCTCGTAATACCGTTCGTATTGGGTACAACGATTCTGGTTTTCTTGGTTCTTCTTCACTGGACGGATGCCGATCTGGTCAGCCGCAATCTTATTGTTTATTGCATCAGTGAGATACTCTCTATGCTCTACCTCGTGGTCACTTTGGTCATTCGACAGAAGTTCAATGCGCTACAGTTCATTATAGTCAATGCCCTCTATGCCACAACCTTTATAGCTTCTTCTTATCTTTTCGTAGGCCGGCTGGGAATGAAGGAGGAGGGTGTCTTCTACAGTTATCTCGCCACTGGACTGGTGGTGGGGATGGGGTCGGCCAGAGTTATGTGGAACCAGATTGTCCCAGTTTTCAGTTGGCCGCTGACAAAAGAGATTGTTCGGTACAGCTATCCGCTTATGCTTACGAACTTGGTTGCAATCACTGCAACCTTTAGCGATCGACTACTGCTGACCCACATGAAAGGGGAAGAAGAGCTTGGGCTGTATATGTACGGGGTCAAGTTCTCTGCTCTTCTAAGATCGCTTTTCATCGATGTGTTTTTCATCGTTTGGAATCCACTCCGATGGAAGATTTATCACCTGGAGAATGGTAAGGAGATTTTCGGGCTGTTGTCAAGGCTCCTATTCGCTGTCTTCCTCGTTGGTGGCTTCGTGGCTTCGTCTGCAAGTTGGCATATCGGAAATCAGATGGCTTCCAGCCCTCAGTATGTAACAGGGCTAGTGGTCGTTCCTATAGGTACATTCGCGCATGTTTTCTACGCTATGTACTACTTCAGTATAATGGGGCTCCTGTTCGCTTCCAAAACCAGACTGATCCTCTACATCTCACTCTTGGCTGTAGCCGTCAATCTTGTTACCAACATGCTTCTGATTCCTGTGTTGGGTTTCAAGGGTTGTGCAGTGGCCTTGCTAATCTCAAATGCTGCTATGTTCGTTGTAGGGTCCGTTTTGAGTCAGCGCTACTATCCTGTTATTCCCAGCAGGAAGAGGAATATAGCACTTATCGTAGCTTATTGTGCATATCACGGAAGTTCAGGCTTCGGTTGGCCCCAAGTAAATCCTGACTTGCTGAATGGTGTTTTTTTGGCTTTGGCGGTTGTCCTTAATATCGGTGATTTTAAGCAATTTTATAGCAAGAGATTAATTCTTTTCAAAGCAGTCGACCATGTTTCGTAGCGGTTTGTTCCGGATAGCAGTTGTTCACATCGTACGGGTATTCTACCCTTCCAAGTTGGGAAATAGGATTAAGACGCACTTGTTGAGGATGTCAGGAGCACAGATTGGCATCAACTGTTTCATTCATCAGAATGTTTATATCAGTTCACCCGAGCGGCTTCAGATAGGCGATAACTGTGTGCTTTCCCGGGGAGTGCTGCTGACAGCCACTGGCGGACTTACTATCGGCAACGATGTGCTGATAGGATACGACAGCAAGATTCTGACCAGAAATCACGTGATACCAGACCGTAGGGAGGATACGGTAAGGTGGTCGGGTCATGCTGATAAGCCGGTGGTCATAGAGGATGACTGCTGGGTTGCTGCAAATGTCATGATTCTACCTGGAGTAACGCTGAGCAAAGGAACCGTAGTGGCTGCTGGATCTGTGCTCACGAAGGACACTGAGGAGTACGGGGTGTATGCTGGCATTCCAGCGAAGAAAATCAAATCTAGATGACGGTTATCTGCCAATTGGCCGTAGAGTCTATATGAGCGCATTGCTGAAAAGGGCAGGAGCCCTGATGGGAAGGTTGGTCTCGGTGGCTACTAATGTGCTGTTGCGGGCTCGTTACGTGCGTGGGCCATCTTTGCTGAGTATAGAGCATTCTTGGGTGATGGAACCTCCACAGGCAGGTTACCGGTACAGGTTGCAAGGTGTGCAATTGGGTGAAGAATCTGGGAAGCCAGATTTCTTCACGGATTTAGTGTCCGGTCAAAGAATCAGTCCCATGGTGCCCAGCGGACTTGTACGCCACCGTGGCCGTAAAGGCTTCGATATCAAGTTCATTTGGGATTTATCAAGGTTTCAGTTTTTCTCTGAGCATTTGACTCTTGACGTAGAAGAGACCGGGCAACTTAGGCTGTTGATGTGTTTTGTCCGCAACTTTAAACGTGGCAATATTCCTTACTTCGGACCTAATTGGATGTGTACCATGGATGTGGCCATCCGGGCGGTCAATGTGCTTTACTTCTTCGAGTATTTCCATCAATCTGGTCAAACCACGTCAGATGACGACCACTTGATCGAGGGCTTCCTATACACGCATTTCTGTTTTATCCACCGCAATCTCGAGAATCATTCCAAGGTGAACGGAAATCACTACCTGTCCAATCTTTGTGGATTGATTGTAATAGGCTCCAGATTGGACTTGAACGAGAGGGACATTCAAGTGGTCAAATTTGCTCTGACTGAATTTAGGAGTGAAGTGGAGAATCAGTTTTTGCCGGACGGAGCATACTTCGAGAATTCAACAGGTTATCACAGGTTGGCCACAGAGATGGTCCTCTACACGTTGAGATTTGTTCTCACTTCCAATGAGCGATTCATCAGACAAGCGCTTGGTTGTTGGCGAGTATCTGCAACTGAGGAAGTCACTTTGACAACCAGTTGGATATTCACCTTCCTGTTTCCATTGCTTTCGAAGGCGAAACAATTCTGTAAACACACCACCGTTCCCGATGGGACCTTTGTGCAGATAGGGGATAATGACAGCGGCCGCTTCATCAATCGGGATTACCTTTGCCACAGGTCATTTGTAGAGATTTTCGGGAACGATGGAGTTGGCCGAAGCTTCTTCAGCGTTATGAGGGATATAGATAGCCTTTTTGAGGATTACGGATATTGTGAGGAGGATTCAGGGGCCTCTCTTGATTTGCATTTCAAAGCAGTGTCTAATGAAGGATTGTTCCGAGTGGCTGAATATGGTTTTTCATTAAGTGGAGAGACGAGCGCTGCGGTTGTCCGGTGTTTTCCTCAATTTGGCATAATTACTTGGTCGGACAATTCATTTTTCATGTCCTTCCGATGTGGGCACTCAGATCCGAAGACTTCCCACGCACATGAGGATCAGCTGTCCATCAGCCTATGGGATAGCGGAAAATGGGTAGTTGCTGACAAGGGTTCCGGCACCTATAATCGCAGTGCAGTGATGAGGAAATCGTACAGAGAGGTGGAATCACATTTTGCACCCTATTTCCAATCCGTTTCGCAGGGAATATCCAGTGGTATATTCGATTTCTCGTACAACGGATCTTATGTTTTCGGTCTGGAAGCTGCGAATTCTGCTTGGGGACGATGGACGGTTGACGGCAAGGCATTATTGCGGACGGTGACATTGGAGGATGGTGAGATTTTCATCAGAGATTTCGTGGCGGCCGATGATAGGACGGTATACAGACATACCTCAGTGGAAAAGTTGAACTTGTCGCCCATGTCGATTGAATACGGAGTTGTGTCCGAATTGGAAGCGCAGTCTTGAGATGGTCGAAAAGCTGAAGGTTATTCACGTAGGAATTCATTTTAATCCGCTGAGAGGAGGTGGCAATTTGCGCAATAGCCGATTGATTGGCGAATACGTCCAGAATTATGAGGAAACTGTTTCCATCTACAGTTACCCATATCATGGGTTTGATTATGTGAATGACCACGAGCGAATAAATCTCATCTATCTGAAGTCTGCATTGGAACAAGTGTGGAAGGCTCGGATGGACGCAGGAGACAGACACAGGCAAGTAATCCATGCGCACAATCCACGTGTTTTCTTTTTCGCAGCATTGCTCTTTTGGAGGTCAAGAATTGTGCTAGAGCTGCACAGCGCCCAGGAGCTTAGTCCTTTCAAGAGATTTCTGTTGAGAATTTCTGTGCATCGAGCTTTTAAGATTATAGTTCTTGCTGATTCAGGCGTGAAGACAGTGTGTGACACGCTCGGTGTAGATGAGACCAAGGTAGCAGTGGTGCCCAATGGCAAAGAAGTTGTGCAGATAGTGTCGACTGCAGAATCGACCAAAGAAGGAGTAGTTTTTGGATACATAGGCACGTTCTATATCTGGCAGGGTGTGCACGAGTTTGCCAAGGCGGCCATAGCATACCTTGAACAATATCCTGACGACCGGACCACCACGTTCTTGATGGTTGGTGGTGGTCCAGAACTCGAGTCTGTTGGTCGGACAGTAGAAGAATCGAAGTTCAAAGATCGCATTGTGCTCAAGGGTCAGGTTACCCCTGACCAAGTGGCAGATTATTGGGAGCTGATCGATGTTATAGTCATGCCTCGGCCATCCACACAAGCCACAGAATCTACCACGCCACTTAAGCTGGTCGAAGCACTCTTTTATGGAAAGGTGATCATCGGCTCTGAGGTGGGTGGGTTGACGGAGCAACTGAAACACAATCAGAACAGCCTGCTACACCCTCCTGGCGACACGAATGCCCTCGTCACGCTGATGCGCGACTTGGTGGTCAGCGAGGGCCTCAGATCAAGATTGTCCAGGGCTGCTTTGGAGTGCGGAAAGGCGTTGGCTTCTTGGTGCGATTCAGCGCAAAAGCTCAGAGACATTTACATGGATGCCACGAGTCTGGACAGTGTGAAAAGGTGAGAGCATAGATGTTCTGGGAGATAACAGCCTTTCTTTTCATAGTGCTCATCAGCTTTTTGGTGAACTACCGCACGCGCTTCCTGTCCATCCGTTATCCCACTATACCAGGATTCTACTATATTTTCTTTTTGCTTATGACCACCACGTTGATACAGCCCGAGCAGGTGGAGTTGTACGGGAATATCCGGGGATACAATGAGTTCGTTCTTGCGATAACGCTGCACTCGGCATTTTTTCTGTTGGGAGTATTTGTAGGTTTCAAGCCTGGTGGGCGGTCCTCATTGATTTCGGCCAGAGCCAGTGAGATTGCGACAACAGGATTCGATGTACGTTATGCGAGAGTTCTGTCTGTGGTGGCCATGGGGCTTTTTGTTCATACTTTGCTAACTGTTAAGCACATACCGGTTTTGGAAATTCTGCGTGCGGGTGCTAATGAGTCCATGAACCGCGAGGCGACCATTATCAAAGAGTCGATGTTCAAAGAGTCGATTGGGTTGAACAACTACTTATGGAATCTGAACAGACAGGTGGTCTTTCCTCTGCTAATTCTTTACCATTTCCTCACGCTTATATATAATCGGAACAGAAAGAACTGGGTTACATTTCTTTTCTGGCTCTTCATCGGTGTAGTGAATAATGCCATCAGTGGATCGCTTGCTCCTGTAGCTCTGATATTCTTGATGATTGGCCTTACGTCTTTGTACGTCTTGAAAAAGGTAGCTGCCTCACATCTAATCGGATTGTTTGTTGCCATGATGGCATTTCCGGTATTCATGGATTTCGCGGCATCGAACCTGAGTTTTTCCGACTCAAGCTCTAAGACGATAGAAAAAACTGTGTTCCGTTTCTCCGGTGAGACCTTTAAGCGCTCATTGGACTACTTTGACGCTTATCACGATGAAGATAGTCGCCTTGGAGGGCGGACGCACAAGATTTTCACATTTTTCTCCGGAGAGGATTACTTCAATGTTGCAAATCATATTTTTGTAAAAAATCTGCCGGAACGAAAATTGTTTTATGCAAGTACAGGCAATCAGAATGCGCACCATATGGGTTACATGTATTCCGATTTTGGCATGCCTGGAGTGGTCGTCAGCTCCCTATTGCTGGGCTATCTGCTAATTTCATTGCAACATACCTGCGGAAAAAGATTGAGAGGCAGGTTGTCATTTGCGGCCTACATAATCTTGGTTTCTTTGTTCTGGAAGTTGATGGGGGTTCAACCTTTTACCATCCTGTTCTCACATGGCGGAGTGCTCCTTGTGTTGTTGATTTTCTTTCTCGCCAAGCGATGGTCTGCCAGAGAATCAATGATTTTGAATGCAGGTGTTAGGCGCGTGCACCTTGACCGTGGTGAATCAGGTGTCCCAAGTGTTTGATAACATGATGGAATGATCAGTTGCGAATGATGAAGCAGAAAGATTCGGTTCGGCTTGCGTGCGTTTATCAGGTTGTGATGCATTATCGGCTTCCTTTTTATGAGCGGCTTGCGGACGACCCAAGGTTTGAATTCTGCATATTCCATGGATCAGGACAGCCTGGAACAAAGCTTCAGAATACCGAGTTGACAGGTTCGGTTGTGAGAAGCGAACTTGTTGAGGAGTTTCGTCTGACAGGGTTTTTGAGTGGTGTGAGCATGCCATTCAGTCCGCTCCTTGTTCCTCGACTTTGGCGCTGGAAGCCTCAAGTGGTTTTATGTGAAGGAGCCTCATCGTTGGTGAATGCAACACAGGTTTTTCTATTTTGTAAATTTTCAGGCGTCAAGTTTATTTGGTGGAGTCTCGGCAGGCTGAGAGGCAAGCGATACACCGGAATAAGGGGACTCATTCACAGATGGGAGTTGTTCATGGCGCGCAGAGCCGATGCCGTTTTTACGTACAGCACTCAAGGACAGGAGTTTTTCGAGGCTCAAGGTGTTCCGCCACAGAAGGTTTTTGTAGGGGTCAATGTCTTGGATACGAACAGAAAACGTCAAGAGATTGAAAAGTATTCACAGAGCCCTTTGGCCGAGATGGAGACCCGTGCCATGAATATTGCGTTTATTGGTACGTTGACACCCGAGAAGAATCTTGAGGCCCTCATCGATGCCGCGAGGATTCTGAATCAACGACATGTCAATCAATTCATGCTTCATATTGTGGGGGATGGAGTTCATATGAAAACGCTCCAAGAGTATGTTGGTTTGGGTTCTGACTCAGGGGTGATATTTCATGGTCGAGTGAACAATGGCACATCTCGAATTCTGAGCCGCTGTCAGGTAATGGTGTTGCCTGGTCTCGGAGGTCTTGCCATCTGTGAAGCAATGCTCAATGGTCTGCCCGTGATCTCAGGTTATGCTGACGGCACAGAAATGGATCTGATAGATGAGAGTAACGGATACGTGCTGAGCCATCTTACCCCTTCTGCTATAGTAGAGAAAGTCGAGTACTTATTCAAAAATCCTGAAGTAAGAATGGCAATGGGAAAGGCCTCGTACGATAAAATCACGGGGCCCTGTAGTTTCGATCGATACTACGATAAGTTTGTTGCGGCTGTTGAATACGCTATCCAAGAAAAATGAGCACCCCGCCAGTACTGTTGTATAGAGTTGGAAACTTCTTCTTTCGGAAGAATATGCCTTCGCTTGCAAAGATTTTCACCTATTTCAATCGGATGCTGTTCTCCACATGGATTCCATCCTCTGCGACTATCGGAGATAATTTCAGCGCGGGTTACTGGGGATTAGGAATTGTTATCCATTCCAATAGTGTTATTGGGAATAACGTTACAATCGGGCAGAATGTGACCATTGGGCGAAATTTTGGCGACAAAAAAGTTCCAACCATAGGAAATGACACATACGTAGGAGCCGGGTCAGCGGTTTTTGGGGAAATATTCGTTGGCAATAACGTGATTATTGGTGCAAATACTGTGGTGAATAGGAGCGTTCCCGATAACTGTACCGTAGTAGGGGTGCCAATGCGTATTGTCCAAGAAGGACGTAAAGAGCGTTATTATGAAATGAAATAATTTCCTGGTCGTTAATTTTAGAAAAACCAAAAATCAAACCTAAGTCGTCATGTTAGTTGATCTCATTGCAGGGGCTCGTCCCAATTTTATGAAAATCGCTCCCGTAACGCACGCCATTTCAAAGGCTGCAAAAGAGGGCAAAGACATTCAATTTCGACTAATACATACAGGTCAACACTATGACAAGAACATGAGCGACAGCTTTTTCGAGCAGTTGCACATTCCTGTGCCAGATATCAATCTTGGTGCTGGAGGGGGCACGCAGGCCGAGCAGGCAGCAGCCATCATGATCGGCTATGAGAAACTGCTTCTGGAGAAAAAGCCCGATCTGTGCCTTGTAGTTGGCGATGTTACGTCCACCATGGCCTGCGCCATCGCTGCTCAGAAATTGCATGTAAAAGTGGCACACGTGGAAGCCGGAATACGCTCTGGCGACTGGACCATGCCAGAGGAGATCAACAGATTGGTCACTGATAGCGTTACCAATTATTTTTTCACAACATCGGATGTTGCAAACAGAAATCTTCGTGAATCAGGTGTTTCTGATGACCGCATCTTTTTTGTTGGCAACACGATGATTGACACATTGCTGAAGAACCTACCTCGTTTGAGTCGTCCTGCAATTTGGGGTGAAGCCAAACTGGAAATCGGGCAATATTTCGTTATGACATTGCATCGGCCCGCTAACGTGGACGAAGAGTCAAAACTGAAAGAACTGCTCCAAGAGATCGTAACGCACAGCAAAGGTCTGCCACTCATTTTCCCTGTCCATCCACGGACGGCCAAGATGCTACAGGGCTTGGGCATTGATGCTCCAAATCTGCATTTCTCAGAACCAATGGGTTATCTGGAATTCAATTATCTGGTGAAAAACGCCAAGGCAGTCATCACTGATTCGGGAGGAATCACAGAGGAGACCACCGTGATGGGCGTGCCCTGCATGACCTTGCGCGACAATACAGAACGCCCTGAAACAGTAACGGTTGGCACCAACGAACTCATCGGTACCGACCCGAAGGCCATTGCACCCGCCATGAAAATGCTTTTTGCCGGTGACTGGAAAAAGGGTGAGATACCCGAACTGTGGGACGGACAAACAGCCGAACGTATTGTGGAAGTGTTGCTGCGTCCAGGTTTGCTGAGGTGATTTGTATCCCAGCGCATCACGCTATTGATTTCCAAGATCACATTATTGCTTGGCGTTCTCCCCAAACTGGGTTGGAACAACGTGGCCTACATGGTGTGGTATCGCCTCAGCATGAAACTGGGCATTCGGAAACTTATGTTCCCTATCGGAGTGCCGATCCAGGGCCTATTCTTCGCCCCGACCCCGAACATTTCAGGATATCCAGAAGAATGGAAGCAGAATTTGAGGCAAACTGCGGACGCTATTGTCAACGGGCGTCTCACATGGTTCTCCTATCACGAACTTGAAGTTGGCAATATTCCGAAGTGGTTTAAGAATCCCTTCAGTGGTGAGGTGATTGCCGACCCTTTAAAACATTGGACGGAGTTATCAGATTTCGACCTCAACATAGGTGATATCAAGACCATCTGGGAGCCTTCTCGGTTCGATTGGTTGACGCATCTGACAAGGGCATACCGTGTTTTTGGCGATGAGATCTATCTTTCAACAATAAACAGATGGCTCAATGACTGGTCCGAGAAAAACCCGCTGAACCTTGGCCCAAATTGGAAATGCGGTCAAGAGACCTCCATCAGAGTGATGAAGCTGTTGAACGCTGCATTCATCCTTGACCAATTAGATGGTCCCTCCCCGGCATTGCAGGAATTAACGCAACAGCATCTCTCTCGCATTGCTGGTAATATTCGCTATGCCGTAGCTCAAGATAACAATCATGGCACTTCTGAAGCAGCAGCACTTTATATCGGTGCCAGCTGGTTGCTTCAAAAAGGGAATGTTTCCTGCATAGATAAAGCAAGTCTTCGGAATTGGCAGCAATCTGGTTTGCGGATATGGAACAATCGATTGTTGCATCTGATAGGAACGGACGGCACCTTCTCACAGCGGTCCATTACCTACCATCGTGTGGTGGTGGACACGGTATCTTTTACCCTGTTTTTTACTGGTAGGCTTGCGTTGCCCAAACCATTACCTGCTGTTCAGCGGAAAATGGAAGCACTTGTCTCATGGCAGCTAAAATTCATCATCCCCCAAAATGGCGACAGTCCGAACATGGGGTCGAATGATGGGGCCATGTTTGAAAACCTGCATGGCTGCGGTTATCGAGATTTTCGACCTTCTGCACAATTGGCCCATTGGTTGTGCTTTGAATCTCGTCCATTCTCATCTGGCCCGTGGGATGAGGTTTTGTTTTGGCGAAATCCTAAAGAGTGGCATAATATTCCTATCAAGGAAATGGAGCAACCCGCTGCCGAGGTTCTGGACGATCAATTTCTAATAATGCGAAATGGTGGCACGGATGTATTCCTGCGCATTCCCAATGATAACTTTCGTCCTCTTGCGAGTGATGCATTTCATTTGGATGTATGGCGCAATGGAAAGAATCAGATCTGCGGTTGTGGATCGTACTCATACAACAGTAAAGAGCCATTTGCACATTACTTCAAGTCGATTAAGGGTTACAATACTGTTCAATTCGGCAATCATGAACAGATGCCCCGAATAAGCAAATTCTTGCTTGGAAAATGGATCAGTGCCTCCAGAATTGGCGCAGTAACTCAAGGGAAAGATGGCTCCTTGGGCTGGTCTGGCACTTACACGGATGCCTATGGTAACGAACACAGTAGGTTATTGAATCTTAAAGCTGATGGCACCTTGGAGATAGCAGATAGCGTAAGGACGGATGAAGAATGGTTTGTCCGATATAACCTGCCTGCCAATAATTCGGCACTTGCCCACAACCGTTGTATTTCTGATGATTGTGAATTGACGGTGGATAACGGTCTTGCGATGACAATTGAACCGGGATTTACCTCTACACATTATTTACATTGCACCTCTTCTCAGGCATTGAGCATAGCTGCAGATAAGCAGAACAGCCTAACTGTCAACATAGCATGGCGTTGAACATCTTACTAATTCACCAGTATTTTTTGGAAGAGGACGACCCAGGTGGGTCGCGCTTCAACGAGATGACGCGCACATGGACCGAAATGGGGGCCAATGTCACTGTGCTAGCGGGTATGGTACATGCCAATGGAAAAGGTAAGCGCGCTGAATATCAAGGTAAGTGGTTTGTAAGAAAGCAATACGGTGCTGTTGATGTATGGCGATGCCATGTTTCAGAATCATATAACAGCAGTTTCAGAGGTCGGCTGTGGGGATATTTCTCGTTCGTATTCAGTTCTGTCTGGGCAGGTCTGTTCAAGGCCAAAGGCAAGTATGACCTTGTACTGGTCACCTCTCCACCACTTTTTGTGGGTATCACAGGTTATCTTATTTCAAGAATTAAACGGGTTCCTTTCGTATTTGAAATACGCGACCTCTGGCCAGAATCCGCCATAGATACCGGAGTTGTTACCAGTAGGGCAATCATCAGATTTGCCTATTGGTTCGAAGCGTTCATCTATCGCAAAGCAACCCTCATCAATGTGCTGACGCCTGCGTTTCGCGATACGTTGATTGACAAGAAGAACGTTCCCAAGGAAAAGATAGTTTTCATTCCTAACGCAGCAGATTTTTCACTCTCAGATACGCTTCTGCGTGATTTTGACAGCAAAGCATTTAGAATCTCCCTTGGTATTGAGGACAACTTCGTAATTACCTATGTAGGCGCCCATGGGGTTGCCAACCATCTTGTGCAATTGCTGGATGCGGCCGACCTGTTGCGCGACACGAATGTTCTTTTCCAGCTCATCGGGAACGGCATGCAGAAAGACTGGTTGATGGATGAGGTGACAAAGCGTAAGTTGCCCAATGTGGTCTTTCGCGATTCGGTGCCTAAAACTGAGGTGTTCAAATACATATTGGCCTCGGATCTTGGTGCATCGGTGCTCAAACGTGTGGACACCTTCAAAACCATTTATTCCAACAAGACCTTTGACTACATGGCGTGCAAGCGACCTATTCTGCTCTGTATCGATGGGGTTTCGCGCCAACTGGTCGAAGAAGCCCAGTGTGGTGTGTTTGCTGAGCCAGAGGATGCTGCGGATATAGCATTAAAAGTGCGTGCTTACTTGAACAACCATGTCCGCATCGCTAAGGAAGGGAATAATGGCTATAACTATGCAAAGGCCAATTTTGACAGGGCAGTTCTGGCCGAACGGTATCTTCTGTTTCTTGAAAAGTTGAAAAATGTACGCTGATTTTTTCAAGCGATCCATCGACCTGCTATTGTCGTTAGTAGGCTTCATGTTCGCTTTGCCGGTGTTCATACTAGTATGTGGGTTGCTTGCTGTAGCAAATAGCGGCAGTATCTTCTTCGTTCAGCCACGTCCAGGCCGCAATGGCCACATTTTTCGCATTATCAAGTTCAAAACGATGAACGATAAGAAGGATTCCAAAGGGCAACTGCTCCCCGATTCAATTAGGCTGACCCCGATCGGACGTTTTGTTCGCAAGACATCGTTGGATGAAATACCACAATTGCTGAACGTCATCAAGGGCGACATGAGCCTCATTGGACCGCGTCCCCTGCTCGTAGAGTATCTCCCACTATATTCGGGGGAGCAGGCGCGAAGGCATGAGGTACGTCCAGGTATTACCGGGTGGGCACAAGTGAATGGACGTAATGCAATCAGTTGGGAGGAGAAATTCAAACTGGATGTATGGTACGTGGACAACCTGAGTCTTGGACTTGATGTACGCATACTTTTGCTGACCATATTCAAGGTGCTGCGTTCTGATGGGATAAGTCAGACAGGACAGGCAACAATGGAGAAGTTCAAAGGGAGTAGTCGATGATACTTTATGGTGCAAGCGGTCACGGAAAGGTCATTCATGAGATCGTCAATTCAATTGGGGGTGAGGTCACTGCCTACATTGACGATAATCCAGAAATAACCCGGTTTCATGGCTGTCCTGTGTATCGTTTTTTGACAGACGTGGAGTTGATGGGTGATGAGGAGATCATAGTTTCAATAGGGAAGAACGAGACGAGAAAGAGAGTGGTACTCGGAATGAAGGTTCCATTTGGAAGAGCGATTCACACTACATGCGTCCTTTCGACATCCGCTACGGTGGGTGAAGGAAGCGTGCTTATGTCAAATACAAGTATCAATGCCTCCACTTACGTTGGTAGGCATTGTATCGTGAATACAAATGCCTCTGTAGACCATGATTGCATAATCGGTGATTTTGTGCATTTGTCTCCAAACGTTGCGCTGGCAGGCGGTGTCAAAGTGGGGGAGGGAGCCCACATTGGAATCGGGGCCTGCGTCATTCAAGGCATTACTATAGGAAAATGGGCTATTGTTGGGGCTGGTGCAGTGGTCATTCAGGATGTGCCTGATAATGCTGTGGCAGTTGGCAACCCAGCACGCATCATAAAATTTCGATCTTAATTGTAATGGAGAAAATCTGGCTCTCATCGCCCCACATGGGCGGAACCGAGGAGAAATATGTTGCCGAAGCATTCGCCACCAATTGGATAGCTCCACTGGGGCCCCATGTCAATGGATTTGAGGAGGACCTCTGCCGCTTCACAGGTGCGGGCCATGCCGCAGCTCTTAGTTCGGGCACAGCCGCACTCCATCTTGGCCTGATACTGCTGGGGGTGGAGGCCGAAGATTACGTCATCTGTCAGAGTATGACCTTTTCTGCTTCGGCCAACCCGATACGCTACCAAGGTGCCATACCCGTTTTTGTAGACAGCGAGGCAGAGACGTGGAACATGTGCCCGGTGGAGTTGGAGTGCGCTATCCAGTCGTGCATCAAGGGTGGCGAGGATTCACGAGGGGCGATATTGGCAGCGCGCAAACCGAAGGCGATTATTCCGGTGCACCTTTACGGTATGCCTGCCAAGATGAATGAGATCATGGAGGTAGCGGCTAAATATGATATTCCTGTGCTGGAAGATGCGGCCGAGGCTTTGGGCTCCACCCTTGAAAGCAGAGCTTGTGGAACCTTTGGTCAGCTTGCCGCGCTCAGTTTCAATGGCAACAAGATCATAACCACCAGTGGCGGAGGGGCGCTGTTGGGAAACGATGCCGAGCGTATAGCAAAAGCAAGGTTTCTGGCTACACAGGCGCGAGACAACGCTCCGCACTATCAGCACAGTCATGTCGGTTACAATTATCGATTAAGCAATGTGCTCGCTGGAATCGGGCGTGGCCAGATGGAGGTGCTGGGTCAGCGTGTGCAGCAGCGCAGAGCCAATTTTCAGCGGTACAAGGATTTCTTTGATGGACTGAATGCAAAAGGGTTCAGCATTGAAATGCACAACGAGCAAAAGGGATTTTTCAGTAATCGCTGGTTGTCCTGCATATTAGTGAACCCTGCAGTGAACAAAGGAATTTCGCGAGAGGATGTGCGATTGGAACTTGAAAAGCGTGGTATTGAGGCAAGACCACTCTGGAAGCCCATGCACATACAGCCCATATTCGAGCGGTTCCCATATTTCGGTGAAGGGGTCAGTGAAGACCTGTTCTCCCAAGGGCTTTGTCTTCCCTCGGGGTCTAATTTGAGTTCAGGGGAGTTTGACAGGATTTTCGAGTCGTTGACATCGATATTCATGCATGAGTAGTCGCACGTATTGATTCAATTGCCTAAAGAGGTTTATATTTATTAGTTCTTAGCCACTGGCAAATGATTGAATCGATTATTCGGAGATACTCCGATCGTTTCCTGTCCCGATGGATGGTTCTGTTCATCGACCTGATGATCGTGTTGTGCACAGTTCCATTCAGCGTGGCCATCAGGTTCAATTTTGAACTTCAGACGATTTCCCTTGCTCTGGTCTTCTGGCAAGTGTTGTTCACTTGGGGGCTTTATCTAACAGGGTTTCTGGTCTTCAAGTCCTACACCGGTATCATACGACACACAGGTGTTCAGGATGCCCTGAGGATATTGTTGGCGTCCGCCTTGGCCTTCGGTCTCGGTGTTGTTATCGCAGTGGTGTTCCACTTCAGTCCTCTGGGCGGAACGTTTTTCTCCCTGTCCATTTTCACGATCAGCGTTTTTATGGCCATGATCGGGCTTATCGGGTTCCGTTTCGGGGTGAAGAATATATTCCAACAGGTGCTTCAGAAGCGAAGACTCGGACGTACTCGGGTTTTGATATACGGGGCAGGGGCATCGGGCATAATCACAAGGATTACGTTGGGGCAGGACCTTACCAAGTTCTATGACATCGTAGGTTTTATAGATGATAATGCCCAAAAGTGGGGCAAAAGAGTGGATGGCCTTCCTGTTTATCCTCCTGCGATTCTTGATGCTGACACCATCGCGGATCTGAGAGTCCACCAACTGGTAATCGCTATTCAACGATTGGACGGACTAAAAAAGAAGGACATAATTGAACGGGCGATAGAGTTAGGGCTCAAAGTCAAAGTGGTTCCAGCGATACGAAGTTGGATACAAGGCAATCTAACCATCAACCAGATCAAGAAGGTGAAGATTGAGGACCTGTTGGAGCGTGACCCGATAAGCCTGGACAGTGACAATGTCAGGAGCTATCTACAGGGTCGAGTTGTGTTCGTGACCGGGGCGGCAGGATCAATAGGGAGTGAGATTGCTCGGCAGATACTCTATTACGCTCCCCGCAAGGTGATATTCATCGATCAAGCGGAGAGTGCTCTTCATGATCTTGAGGTCAGTATCAGGGCTCGCGAGCCGCGTCTCTCAGAGAGTGCAGAGTTCGTTATTGCAGACGTCACCAATAGTGTCCGTATGCGAGGGCTTTTCGCCAAATACACACCTGATACGGTCTTTCATGCGGCCGCCTATAAGCACGTCCCTTTGATGGAGGCCTATCCGTTTGAGGCCCTTCGTGTCAATGTGGGCGGAACAAGATGCTTGGCCGATCTGAGTGTGGAGTTCGGGGTGGACCGCTTTGTTATGGTATCCACAGACAAGGCTGTGAATCCCACCAATGTGATGGGTGCAAGCAAGCGTATGGCAGAGATTTACACGCAGACGCTCAATAGCAAGCAGGATAGAACGCATTTCATCACCACCCGTTTCGGAAATGTTCTAGGCTCCAATGGCTCGGTGATTCCGTTGTTCAGAAGACAGATTGAGGCAGGTGGCCCGATAACGGTCACGCATCCGGAGATCACAAGATATTTCATGACCATACCCGAGGCCTGTAATCTTGTGTTGGAGGCGGGGGCGATG
Source organism: uncultured Chryseobacterium sp. (assembly GCA_964488095.1). Lineage (GTDB taxonomy): Bacteria > Bacteroidota > Bacteroidia > UBA10329 > UBA10329 > UBA10329. The sequence continues at coordinate 74,681 of CAZATP010000004.1, read as the reverse complement.
GGGCAGGGAGGGGAAATCTATGTTTTCGACATGGGGGAATCGGTGAAAATCATCGATCTAGCCTACAAGATGATACGACTATCGGGTCTGCAGCCCGATGTCGACATAGAAGTGAAGGTCACGGGTCTAAGACCGGGTGAAAAACTCTACGAAGAGCTTTTGGCGGACAAGGAGAACACTGTGAACACTCACCATCCCAAGATCATGATCGCGTCTGTTAGGCCATCCGAACAGGAGGTTGTTGACAGTATGATACAGGAGGTGCAGGCGTCCTTAGAAATCGGTGATACGTACCAGATCGTAGCGTTGATGAAGCGTTACATTCCAGAATTCATCAGCAACAATTCAGAGTTCTCCTCTCTCGACAGGAAGACAGTGTCCTGAACAAGAAAGAGTCGGGTATCAACTGCGAGAGAACAGTTTCTTGATACGGCTAAACGGCCCCTGTTCGGTATGCTCAGAGTAATAACCATAACCGTAGCCATAACCGTAGCCATAACCATATCCGAACCGGGACATCTTCACATCATTGAAGAGAATAGCCACACTCGTTATCTTCTGTGACCGGTACAGGTCGTTGATATAGTCCAATGTGCTTCTGCGGCTCAGATTCTGACGGACAAGGTAAACGGTCGTAGCAGAGTATTCTGAAAGAATCAAACTGTCCGTGACCAGCGCGATAGGGGGCGTGTCAAGCACAATGTAATCGTAAGACTCTGAAAGTTCCTTCAGAACAGCACCCATACGGTCGCCCATCAGCAGCTCGGACGGATTGGGAGGAATCGGCCCTCCGACAATGAGGTCGAGGCCCGGCACTCCTGAGGGTATGATAGCGTCAGCCACTTCGCAATGCCTTGCCAGAACTGAACTCATGCCCGTATCATTGGAAACCCCGAAGTACTGGGCCAGCTTTGGTTTGCGCAGGTCAAGTCCGATGACAACCGTCTTCGATCCCCCAATGGCCAGCGATGCCGCCAGATTCACCGAGCAGAATGATTTTCCTTCTCCGCCAAGAGAGGAAGTTACCTGAATGACCTGTGCCAAGGCTTTGGGGCCGAGAGCCTCCTCGCGTATCAGGAACGAAAGATTTGTCCGAACGGAACGGAACGATTCCGCGATAGGCGAGTTGGCGTTATCGGCCACTACGACCAGCTTTTCCTCCGGGTTGTGAGGAACCACCCCCAGCAACGGTATATGTGTAGCTAGTTTAAGGTCGTCTTTGTCCCTTATGCGGTCATCAAATACTATCACGTAACCTACGTATAGCATAGGTATGCCCAATCCCACCATCAGTCCGATGAGATACACAACGGATTTCTTCGGGGCAACTGGAGACTGAGAACTTCTTCCAGAGTCTATCACCACGTTGTTCGACACGGTGCTGGCAAGGAGTATGGCGTTCTCAGACTTTTTCCCCAGCAATAACAGGTAAAGGCTCTCTTTGATACTATATCTACGTTGGAGAGCAAGCAGCTCATACTCCGCCTTGGGAAGGTTCTTCACCTTTCGCTCCACTTTGCCCAATTGCTTCAGTACCTCATTCCGCGAGGCCTGAAGGCCACTCTTGATGCTGGCGATGTTCTCCAACATTGCCTTTTTGGTCTCTTCTATCTTACTGTCGACAGATGCTATAAGTGGGTTATCGGCTTTGTTGAACTTGAGCATACTTTCCCGCTCAGAGTTCAATTCGCTCAAGCGGGCAATCAAGCGATTGAGAAGGGGGTCATCTATACCGAGGCTTGAAGGTGACGCATTGTTCAGGTCTTTTCCGCTGCGCACATAATCCTCAAGGTAAGTGATGAAACTTAACTGAACATCAATTTCTGAAACGGTCTTATCCAGTCCTCCTACTTGATTGAGGAAAAAGTTGGCCTCAGCACCGATATCTGTGATGCTGTTGTCTGTCTTGAACGACTGTATGTCTGACTCAATCTCGGAAAGCTCTGTTGTGATACCACCCAGCTGCAGGTCAATAAATTTCAGTGAATTGGACGCCAATTGGTTCTTTTTCTCAATACTGGCTTGCACGTACACTTCTAAAAGAGCGTTCAGGAGATCAACACCTTTTTGCGGAACATTCTCCTCAAGCTTGAGTTGAAGAATCGAGGCTTTTGCCCGAGCAACATCAACTTTGAGCACATTCTGGTAATGCGTTACGAGGCGCTCATCGCTCTGGAAGATCATGGAGTACTTCCTTAACTCCGATTTCAGAAGGCCACCGGGCTCATCGAACAAGGGGGTCTTCGTAATTCTAAAAAGACCGTGTTCACTGGAAAAACTCTCACCGAAGGTGCCGGTGAAGGTTGATTCCACTTCAGCCCTGCTGTTGGGCATATCTAACTTAATGGAGAATTTGTCGCTGTCAAGAATCTCTAATTCAACAGTGAAATACTCTGGTGAGTCTTCAGCTGGAATGAACTCCAAATTGATTGGGGATCGGTGATAAAGTTCCCGTGAGCGCAATCCTGAATTCACAAAATAGGAGACATTATTGCCGAGTGATCTTACGGCCTTGGTAATCATGTTGCGCGACTGTAGAATCGCAATCTCATTTTCAATGTTCCTACTTTTTCCAGAAACCCCTACTTCCTCAAGAATGGATTTGGATATGTCGCTCGTCTCATCGTCAATGAGCACCGTGGCCCGCATCTCATACACAGGATGCGTGTACCAGTTGTAGGCATAAGACAAGGTAAGTGCCAAGGTGATGAACACAGCGAACAATATCCAGTGTTCGAGGGCCATCCGCAGAAATCGGCCCAGATTTAGCTCATCCGATTCGCCCGATGGGCTTTGTGGTCCATTGTTCATGGGACGTGGTTAGAAGGAAGGGATTCGTGCAAGGAAGAGTCCAAAGGCCGTGAGGCCACTGAAGACGATCGGCAGAATCCTGTACCAGGCATCGGCCGATGCGATTTTTCCCTTCCCGGGTTCTACATAGATGATATCGTTGCTGTGCAGATAGTAATACTCGGAGTTGAAGAAATCCTTGGAGCGGAGGTCTATCTTGATGAATTGCCGTTCACCATCTTTCTCGCGTATGAGCAGAACATTGTCGCGCTTTGCGAAGATGCTCAGGTCACCGGCAAGGCCCAACGCCTCCACCAGTGTGATCTTCTCATCTGGAATGTTGTAAACCCCTGGTTTCGCAACTTCTCCCAACACAGTCACCTTGAAATTCTGTATGCGCACTCTGACTGTTGGTTCTACCAGGTACTTGTCCAACTTGTTCCTAATGAGGAATTTGGCGACCTGAGTAGTGCTCTCAGAGATTTTCACGCTGCCGATGAGCGGCATTTCAATGGCTCCGCTTGCGTCCACCAGATAGGTGTTGGCCATCAGGCGACCTGATTCCTGATCAAGAGAGTTGAAGAACGCATTCGATTCCTGGCTTAGGCTGGTGACATGCACACTTACCATGTCCCCCGGTTGTATGACTGCCTCGTAGTCCTGCGTAATCTTGCCCACCGTCAGGGTGTCCGAGATGTCCTGAAAATAGGAGATGTCCTTGCGTGTGATGCAGGACGGGGAGAAAAGCACCACTGAAAGCATCAATAGCGACAACAGCGCGACCGGTCGTAATCTCATGCGGCAAATATAGTTCTGAGGCAATGTGTTTGACTGACAGGCCTTTTGTTGTTACGAAAGCGCTGTTGCAATGTGCAGTTCTTTCAGCTGATCGGCCGAGATAACAGATGGTGAGTCGATCATAATATCCCTTCCGGAATTGTTCTTCGGGAAGGCGATGAAATCGCGGATGTCGTTCTGTCCACCGAACATTGCTGTGAACCGGTCAAATCCGAACGCTATGCCACCATGGGGTGGCGCACCGAACTCAAAGGCATTCATGAGGAAGCCGAACTGATTCCGTGCCTCTTCCTCAGTGAAACCAAGCAGTTCGAACATGCGGGCCTGCTGATTGCGGTCATGGATCCTGATACTGCCTCCTCCAATCTCCACTCCGTTAATGACAAGGTCGTACGCGTTGGCCCGCACTTTGCCAGGATCAGAGCTCAATAAAGCAATGTCCTCTGGCTTAGAAGACGTGAACGGATGGTGCATGGCATGAAAGCGGCCCGACTCCTCGTCCCACTCCAACAAGGGGAAATCCACCACCCACATCGGGGCGAAGGTGTTCGGGTCGGTGAGTCCTTCCTGTGCGGCCACATGCAGACGAAGCGCACTAAGCTGCTTTCGCACTTTGTCGGTTTGTCCGGCCATCACCAGCAACAGATCGTTGGGCTCTGCTTCCATGAGCTCGGCCCAGCCGTTCAATTGTTCCTCCGTGAAGAATTTGTCTACTGAGCTTTTCAGTGTGCCATCCTCGTTCACCCGGCAATAAATGAGCCCTGTGGCCCCTAACTGTGGGCGTTTTACGAAATCGGTGAACTCATCCAGCTGTTTGCGGGTGTAGGTCGCACCTCCTTTCACGCAGAAGCCCACCACCAGTTCGGCATCGTCAAACACCTTGAAGCCGCTGTTCTTCACATGGTCGGAGAGTTCCACGAAGGGCATGCCGAAGCGGATATCGGGCTTGTCGCTACCGTAGAGGCGCATGGCCTCCGAATATGGCATGCGTGGGAAATCATTCAGCGTCACGCCCTTGATGCTTTGGAACAGATGCTTGGTAAGCCCTTCGAAAGTGTTTAGGATGTCTTCCTGCTCCACGAAGCTCATCTCACAGTCGAGCTGCGTGAACTCAGGTTGGCGGTCGGCCCGCAGGTCCTCATCCCTGAAGCAGCGCACAATCTGGTAGTACTTGTCGAAACCTGCCACCATCAGTAACTGCTTGAAGGTCTGTGGGCTCTGCGGCAGTGCGTAAAACTCACCCGCGTTCATGCGCGATGGAACAACGAAGTCCCGCGCTCCTTCAGGGGTACTCTTGATGAGGTAGGGCGTCTCCACCTCAAGGAAACTCTGCTTGTCAAGATAGTTTCGGGTCTCGATGGCAATGCGGTGGCGCAATTCCATGTGCTGGCGCATCACATTCCTGCGGAGGTCCAGATAGCGGTACTTCATCCGGATCTCCTCGCCACCATCCGTTTCATCCTCGATAGTGAACGGGGGAAGTTTGGCGGGGTTGAGGACTTCCAAACGGGTCACGATAATCTCGATGCTGCCTGTTGGGATATTCCTGTTCTTGCTCTCACGTTCTTTCACGGTGCCCGTCACCTTGAGCACGAACTCCCGTCCGATTTTCCTGGCCTGAGCGCAGAGCTCGGCATCGGAGTCCATGTTGAAGGCCAGCTGCGTGATGCCATAGCGGTCGCGCAGGTCGATGAAGGTCATGCCGCCCAGGTCACGGCTCCGTGACATCCAACCGGAAAGAGTGACCGTTTGCCCGATGTGATTCTCGCGCAATTCACCGCAAGTATGGGTCCTGTGCATGGCAGAAAGGTTGTTTTTGAAGGGGCGCGAAGGTAGGTAAATGACGGTTGCAGAGAAACCGAACATCCCACACCCGTCACCACCATCAACCAGTTGCCACAGAAAGGCCTGCCTAACAGCCTTTCGTGGTGTCGCTCAACTCATCCGGCAAGCATTCTCAGAACCCGAATCCGAAGCGGATGCCTGGGAAGAGGAGGTTGGCCGTTCCTTCAAGCGGGAAAGTACCTGTCAGTTGCCCTGAGCTGTTGAACACGTGCACATCGCGCTCATAGTTCACCTGCTTGTAGCTGAGCTGAAAAATGATGCTGGCATGACCTCTGTGGCGCTTGGAATACATCTTGAAACCGAGACCCAGTCCGGCCATGGCACCCCCTTTCGGGCGGTAGCCGAAATCATCCTGAGCAAACTCACCGTCCATACCGTCCACGGCCATCGCATAGCCCACCTCTGCGGTCATGGTGGGGGTGAATCTGCGGTTGCTAAACATGTCGCGGCTGTGATAGAGGTAGAGCGGCAGATAGAGTCCGGCAAGGCCCTTCTCGTCCAGTCCGTTCCAGCGCTCGTTCACTGGAGAGGAAAACACCCGGTCAAAACCGATACCTATGCCCAGCTGACCGAAGCGGCCCAACTTGTAGCCCCCGATGAGCCGCACCCCGCCCTGTGTGTTCTCCACCAATATCTGCGATTGGAAGAAGAATCCCTTCTGCCTCGTCACAAAGGTGGTGTCACGCTTGCCCGACCACATGCCCATGCCGTGCTGGCAGTATGGGGACTCTGGTTGAGGCGAAACGGCAGTTTTCTCCTTGGTGATTTTTTCCACCTCGGCCATCTGCACTGCGAAGACGTTGCCGCCCACCGATTCGATCTTCATGCTCACATTGGGCACCTGCTCAATGATCACTCCTCGGAGGATGCTTCCGTTCTTCAGATAGATGACATCCTCCATTCCTCCCGATTGGGCGAGCAGCAACATGGGCGTGAAGGCGAGTGCGATGGCTGCCAGTATGTTTCTCAGATTTCTCATGACGTTGTGTTTGAAGGGATAACATACGGGCAACACCTTTGTTCCGTATTTCCCTTGAACGTCAAAGGTATTGGCCGACATATGGGCTTGTGGTGACAACTGTCACTGGCCCCACCGGGAGCAGGTCAGTTTGCGTTCCAGCTGTATTTCTAACGATACTGTAGTACTGAAGTGCTTCTTGCCTGGTGTGGCGCGATTCGAACTTATCTGCCAAAGGACCGCTACTCGAACCTATAGACCGTGAGGGACAGCACGGGCCTTCCGTACTCAGTACTCGCTTCCATGAGGGTGAATTCTACAATTCGCCCGTCTGCACGCGTGGCCTGCCACACCTCATAGTCGCCTTCTCCCTCCTGACGGACATAGCGGGTGTCGAAACTGGCGCGTATCTCGTCCTGCACCCGGACCAGCATCTCGCCCGTGAGAAAGAACCAATCTGCCTGGATGGTGTGCAGCGTGTCGTTCTCAAACTCATAACTCACTTGCAGTACTATGGTGTCTGTGCCAAAATTGTAAACCACCTGCTTCGGTATGCTGAACACCACGCTGTCGATGGGCTCGCGCTTGAGCACATCGTCAATCCTGTCACCGATGGACGAACCTCTGAAATGGGCCTTGTCATCGCCCAAAGGAGACGCAGGATCGGCAGGAGAGGTTCCACTGTCGCCGCAGGCCATGAGGCCGAGCAGGAACAGAACGACCAACTTCCGAGTGGAGGGAAAATTGAAAATTGTCCATTGAAAATTGTCCATTGCAAATCTCCTTTCCCTTCTCATCTCTCTACGATCTCCTCCTCCGAAAGCAGTTCCTCTCCCCGGAAACGGAGCAGCACCTGTGCCACGGCCACGGTGTCGCGCTTGCAGTAGCGCTCTATGCGATCGAGGTCGTTCTCCACATAATAGACCCGTGCCACGTCCTTGCCGTCAATGTCGGTCTTGGGCGTGGGGATGCCCAGCACGTGGGTCAATAGTTTGAGCGAGGTGAAGCTCTTACGGTCCCCGAATTTCCAGAGTTCCATGGTGTCGAGGTGGCGCACTTCCCACGGTTTCTTGCCCGTCATCTGCAATATCTTGGGGATGCGGATGCGGTTGATCACCATTCTGCGGGCCATGTAGGGGAAGTCGAACTCCTTGCCGTTGTGGGCGCAGAGCAGGTGGTCGGCCTTGGAGAAATGGCGGTCGCACATGGCCGCGAACTCCTTCAGCAATTCCCTCTCATCGTGCCCGAAATAGGACCGAACGCGAAACTCGCGATGACCTCCCTCCAGCATGTGAAAGACACCTACCGAGATGCAGACTATCCGACCGAACTCGGCATAGATGCCTGCCCGCTCATAGAGCTCGTCCGTGGTCTGGTCATCCTTGGCTATCTGCCCGGCCTTGTGATCCCAAAGCGCGCGGGAGTCCTCGTCCAACGAAGCGTAGTCTGCTAGCTGCGGCACCGTTTCGATGTCCAGGAACAGGATCTTGCTGAGGTCGAGCTTTTCCAGCATGGTTCAGCGGATGAGGATGCCGGGAAGATTGATGAGCGGCACATCGACCAGATTCTCCTCGGCCACGCTGCCGGGCACGAAGATGAACTTTCGGTCGTGTATGAGTCCGTCAATGTAGAAGGTGAGAAAATACTGGTTGTTCAGCCCGAAGACCTCCTCCACGATCCGCTCCACTTTCACAAAAGAATGCGCTGCCAGACCCGCGAAATAGTGGCGCAGCTCGCTGGTGGCCACCTTCTCCCCCTCTATCTCACCATAGCCTTTTGAGGATACGATGACGTCATCAAGGGTCACGTCCTTGTTATTGATCAGATAGACACCCCACTCGGGCTCCGGCCCGTCCTCCTCGCGCACCACGGCCATCGAGACGCCTTCCACCTTGGGTATGCGGATGTCTTTTCTCATGCTGTTCTGCGAGTCGCGAAGCTACTCAAATACGGGAATGGCCTGACTGCTGCACCGCCTGTCTGACAAGCTTCGCCTTGGCCGCGCCCACCACCTTGGTCAGTTCCTCCTCGGAGGCCTCTTTCACGCGTTTCGCAGAGCGGAAATGCGCGAGCAGTTTCTCGGCCGTGGCCTGACCGATGCCTTTGATGTCCGAAAGCTCGGTGCGCACCGTGCCCTTGCTGCGTTTGTCGCGGTGGTGGGTGATGCCGAAGCGGTGCGCCTCGTTGCGTGCGTTCTGGATGATCTTGAGGCTCTCCGAACGCTTGTCGAGATACATAGGCACGGGGTCGTCCGGGAAATAGATCTCCTCCAGCCGCTTGGCGATGCCGATGATGGTCACCTTGCCGCGAAGGCCCAGTCTGTCGAGGCTCTGCACCGCGCTGCTGAGCTGGCCCTTGCCTCCGTCCACGATGATGAGGTCGGGCAGGGGTTTGCCCTCCGTGAGCAGCCGTTTGTACCTGCGCAGAAGCACCTCCTCCATGGAGGCGAAATCGTCCGGCCCCACTACTGTGCGGATGTTGAAATGCCGATAATCGGACTTAGCGGGCTTGCCGTTGCGGAAACACACCATGGCCGCCACCGCATAATCGCCATGAAAGTTGGAGTTGTCGAAACACTCGATATGGCGAGGCTGCACCTTCATGCGCAGGTCGGTGCGCATCTGCTCCATGATGCGGTCCACATTGCGCTCAGGGTCCATGATCTCCATCTGCTTGTCGCGCTCTCGCTTGAAATTGATGGCATTCCGCTCGGAGAGTTTCAGCAGTTTGTGACGGTCGCCCCGCTGCGGAACGGTGAAGATGATGCCCGGCAGTTCGAGGCCGGGGTCGAAGGGTACGATGCAGTCCTTGGCCTCCTTGCCGAACATCTGCATCAGCTCAATCATCCCCATGGCCAGTATTTCCTGATCGGACTCTTCCATCCGTTTGCGCAGTTCGAGCGTGTGGGCCTGAACGATGCAGCCTTCCACCACACGCAGATAATTGACGTATGCCGTTTTCGCATCGCTGATGATGGAATAGACGTCCGCATCATCGATCACCGCACTCACCACGGTCGATTTCTCCTGATAGCGTTCCAGCAGCTCCAGTTTCTCCTTGGCGGCCTGCGCCTGCTCGAATTCGAGGGCAGAGGCATGAGTGCCCATCTGCTCCCTGAGATGCTCGCGCACCTCGCGGATGTTGCCCCGGATGATCTTACGGATCTCCACGATGGCGCGGTCATAATCTTCCTCTTCCTGCTCACCGATGCACGGCCCTTTGCAGTTGCCGATGTGATACTCCAGACACACTTTGAATTTCCCGTCCTCAATGTTCTTCTTCGTGAGTTGAAGTGAGCAGGTCCGCAACGGATAGAGCTGCCGGATGAGGTCGAGCAGGGTGTGCATCATCTTCACCGAGGCATAGGGGCCGAAATACTGCGACCCGTCCTTCACCGGATTCCTGGTGGGGAAAATGCGCGGGAACGGCTCCTTTTTCAGGCAGATCCACGGATAGGTCTTGTCATCGCGCAGCAGCACGTTGTATTTGGGCTGATGCTCTTTGATGAGGCTGTTCTCCAGCAGCAGCGCATCCATCTCCGACTCCACCACGATGTGTCGTATCTCAGCAATCTTCCGCACCAGCGTGGCCGTCTTTCGGCTGTCGTGGCGGCCTTTGGTGAAATAGGAGGAGACGCGCTTGCGAAGGTCCTTGGCCTTGCCCACATAAAGCAGCTTGCCCTCGATGTCGAAATACTGGTACACGCCCGGACTGGTTGGCAGTCCTTTCAGCGCATTCTTCAGTTTTTCGGGAATGTCCATGCCGATGATAGGGCAAAGTTACTCCGATGCAATGGCTACCTTTGTACGTCTTTCCTAACAACCAACTGATGAAAAAACTCATACCCCTCTCCCTGCTCGGCCTTCTCTCGGTCAGCGCGAATGCTCAGATCATCATAGACGAGAGCGATTTCCCAACGGCCGGCACATCGCTCCTTTTTGGTGAGGACGAAGAAATCACTGGCATCACCGTGAATGTCGGCACAGCCAGCGCCACTCCTCAGACCTGGGATTTCTCCATGCTTCTGACCGACACGCTCATTACCACTGCTTTCTATGACCCAACAACCGTTCAGGGCGGTAGTGAATTTCCGAACTCTGACCTCGCGGTGGATCAGTTCGGTGGCTATGCCTTCGCAGAGGTGAGCGCAGGTAGCGTTCAGATTCTTGGTCTTGCTGCCGATTTCGGTGCGTTGCTCGGTCTGCCTGTTCCTTTTCAGGCCGTTATTCCTGCTCAGGATCCTTGGACCATCTTCACCTTCCCTTCACAGGTGGGCACCGAGTATGATGACATCGCCATTTTCGACACGAAGTTCTTGAGCACTGGTCTCGTGCCTTCGCCCATCAATATTGTCTTCAACCCTGATTCTGTTCGTTTCAAGCGTCATATCACCACCACATCGCTCATTGATGCCGAAGGTACCTTGACCGACCAGTTGGGTGGCACGCATCAGGTGCTTCGCCAGAACTTCTTGGAGACCACAGTTGACACCATTTGGGGATATAGCAACAACACTCAACAATGGACCTTAGCTCCGAACGTTCCCGGTTTCTTCCCTAACCCGAGCATTTCGGAATTCACCCGCCTGCGCTACATCAGCAAAGATCTGGGCTACTTCGTGGTGCAGATTACCTTGGACGACCAGGGCAACCCCGCCTCCAGCACACACATCTCCAACGAGAGCCAGTGCTGCACCAGCGTGGAAGAGATCATCGCCCTTGGCCAGAATGTCGTTTACCCGAACCCCACGAATGACGTGCTCCGCGTTCGTACCGGTGGTGATGTGTACACCTTCGACATCCTTGACCTCAGCGGCCGCACGGTTGCCTCTCACGCACTCACCTACGATGGTCAGAGCGTTGATGTGAGCAATCTTACAAGTGGTCTCTACGTTTATCGCATGGTGACCACTGATGGTCGCATCGCCCACACAGGCCGTGTGAGCGTGGTCCGCTGATAGGAACCTGCATCCCTCTTTGCCGAGACCCCGACCTGCCCAGCGCATGTCGGGGTCTCGTTTTAATGAGCATGCCCATGATGCGTTTCCCGTTGATTCTGCTTCTCCTCCTGCTGAACTCAGGACCTAAGGCGCATGCCCAACCGCTGCGCTCCATGGACCCCGATTCGGTGCCCATCAACCACATTCAGGTCATCGGCACGCACAACAGCTATCGCAAGGCGATGGACATGGGCATCATGCACACCATGCGGCTCCTTGACCCGTTCTATTGGTGCAATCCCAGCCCAGCGAAGCAGTTGCAATACAGCCATGTGCCGATTGCTGAACAGTTGGGCGTCTATGGCATGCGCAGTCTGGAGATCGACATTCACCACGACCCCGCGGGCGGGCGTTACTATTACAGAAAGGGGAATTTTCTGGCCTCCAAGAAATCGGATTCGGGTGTGGAAGAACTGAAACGGCCTGGCCACAAGGTGCTGCACATTGCCGATGTGGATTACAACACGCATCACTACACATTCCGCGATGTGCTGATGGAAGTGAAGAAATGGAGCGACAGGCATCCGCGCCATCTGCCCATCTACATCCTTGTAGAACCGAAGGAGGACAGCCCGGGCGACCACGTGAAGGCCTTCGGGCTCGTGCCCACCCTGAAATTCGACTCGCTGGCGTGGGCCATGGCCGATGCGGACATCTGGGCCGTTTTCGGTGACCGTCCTGAGCAGGTCTTTACCCCCGATGAACTGCGGGGAGAATACAGTTCATTGCGCGAAGCCATCATGGAACGCGGTTGGCCAATGCTGGGCCAGATGCGCGGGCGCATCGTATTCATCATCCACAGCAATGTGCGCCATGCCGACAACTATGCCAAAGGCCATCCATCTTTCCGCGCGCGTCCTATGTTCGCCCAGTCGCAGGCGGATAGGGAACATGCGGCCTTCATCAAACTCGATGACCCATTTCCTGCTGATGTGGCGCAACACGTGCAGCAGGGATTCATGGTACGCACCCGCACTGACACGCCCGGCTACGAGGCCCGCAGGAATGACACATCGATGCGCGAGGCCGCCTTTGCCAGTGGGGCACAGATCATGAGCACGGACTACTATCGCCCCGACCCGAAACTCTCCGACTTTCAGGTGCATTTCAAAGGCGGCAAGGTGGCCCAGTTGAATTTTCTGGCCGGCCATCTGGAAGTGGCCGAGTGGGAGGAGCGTTGACCTGAGGTCCACCGCCTCATGCCTGCTCCGCTATCTTTGAGGCAGACACGCGCTCACGCCATGCGGAAAATCCTGTTACTCTCTGCGATCACGGCCCTGCTCGGTCTGCTGAGCATGTGGCTGACCGGGCGGACAGAAAGCCCCGAGGAGACCGCATCGCAGGTGGAGCTCGCCCTGCACCGACTGGAAGAACGCACCGCTGAACTGCTGGTCCAAGTGGAGCACGACAGCATCGGGCTGGACGGACTGGAGGATCTTTGGGACAGCGAGGGCATCGGGCTGGTGATCTATGATGACGGAAAGGCCACGGCCTGGACCACGCGGATGCTGCCTTTCCCTGCGGCATTCGGCCCACGGGAAAGGCCCGAGGATGGGATGGTGCATCTGCGCAACGGCCATTACGTGTGCCGCACCTCTGAGCGCAGCGGACAGATGCTGGTGGTCTATGCCCTGCTGCGCACGGATTACGGCTTCGAGAACCGCCATGTGAGCAACGCTTGGAATCCCACCATGCGCGTTGATGTCCGCCACCGGCTCACCTTGTCTGAAAAAGGGACCTACCCGATCCGCACCCTGAACGGTGAAGTGGTGTCTCACCTACGCGTGGCAGAGCCCTCAGGCAGAACAGGGGCGTTAGGTTATCTGCTCTGGGGCGTGGTGATCGCACTCTCGCTTTTGCTCGTGAAACGTGCGGCCGATGAGTTGGCCGAACGCAGAGGGCCTGCCACAGCGCTGCTCGCCTCATTCACCGTGCTGCTGGCCCTGCGCCTGCTCATGCTTTGGACGAAGACGCCCGCCTTTCTCTATGCCTCCGAACTTTTCGGCCCGGGACAATATGCCGCCTCTTGGCTGCTCCCCTCTCTGGGCGACCTTGTGCTTAGCCTGGCCTGCTTCATGCTGCTTGCCCTGCTGCTTCAACGGGTGAGGCTCGCGGCAGAGGGTGGTCGCTGGAAATGGTTGATGCTGGCAGCAGCCCACCTCATGGTGCTGCCTGTTCATGGGCTGATGCACTCGCTGGTGAACGACTCGGCCTTTCCGCTGAACCTGAACATGCCTTTCGCACTGACATGGTACAGCATCATAGGGCTTGCCGCCACGTTCCTCATTCTCGCATGCTATTTCCTGCTGCTGCGCTGGCTGCTGCGCCCGCTGCGGCATGACCGTTCCACATGGGCTGTTCGCCTTTCGATGCTGGCACTGGGCTGGGCGGCCATCCTCTGCCTTGCACTGCTCGACCGGGAATTGCTGCCTGTGCTGCTCGCAGGCGGTGCTGTGGTCACCGTGATGGCCCTGCAGTTTCTTGTCCGCCCGGGGCTCACCGTCTCTTCCATGCTGACGCCCACGGTGGCGGTGTTCAGCCTTTTCGGAACTGTGGTGCTGCAGACCGAGATGCGCTGCCACGAATGGGATGACCGCACCCAGTTGGCCCAGAAGCTCGACACGCAGCAGGACCCCATCAGCGAATATCTCTTCTCCGAACTGGAGGAGACCCTGCTCAAAGACCGCGAGCTGCGCAACGCCCTCTCGCTGCTGCCGGGCAACACGGACCCCACCCTCGGTCAACTGCAACGTAGGCTCCAGTATGAGCATTGGAACCGCTATCGCGCCACTTTCCGGATCTATAGCGAGGATGGCGGGCCGCTGTTGGTGCCCGACCTCGGGTCGGACACCATAGGGCTGGCGCGCATGGATGCACAGTTTGCCAAGGCACGGCCCACGATGGCGGAGAACCTGCGGTTCGTGGCCAACGGAACAGGGCACCGCGGCTATCTGGCACGACTGGTGTTCGAAGGGAAACGCGATCGACCAGCGCTGGTAATGTTCATCGAACTGCGGCCGGCCGGCATGGAAGAGCTTCCGGGGTTCACCGACCTTTTCATCGATGAGGGCGTTTCGCTGACCCGCGATCTGGAAGGCTATTCCTATGCCCGCTATCGCCTGGACGACCTGCTTTTCCAGAGTGGCGATTTCCGCTATGGCCTGCGGGCCGATGCCTTCCGACAAAGTACGGGGCAGCTCGGCCGTGTGCAGCTGGGCGGACAGGACCATCTGGTCTATCGCCCGGACGGGGAGACCATGGTGGTGGTGAGTCGGCCTACGCAGGGCATCATCGGGCATCTCACCATTTTCTCCTACCTGTTCCTGTTCTATTTCGGCTGTGCGGCTTTGCTGGCGCTCGGGCAGGGTAATGTGATGGCGCAGCTGACTGTGCGCAGTTTCCGCCAACGCATCAATCTGGCCATGGCAGGCATGATGACGGCCTCGCTGCTCATCATCGGACTGCTGACGGTCTACTATGTCATCGCCAGCTACAACGAGCGCAACCGTTCGTTGATCAGTGAAAAGTCACGGTCGGTGCAGGTGGAACTGGAACAGCGGCTGGGCGACCGGTCAGAACTCATACTGGAAGACCGCCAAACGCTGTTCCCGATACTCTCCGGGCTGTCGAAGGTGTTCTTCACCGACATCAACCTCTATGGACTGGACGGGCGTCTGCTCGCCTCATCGCGTCCACGGGTGTTCAAGGAAGGGTTCATGGCCCAGATGATGGACCCCGAGGCCTATACGGACATGCGCTTCGGGCATCATTCCTCTCTGGTGCGCACCGAGCGCATCGGCAAGCTCGAATATGAGACGGCCTACCTACCGTTCCGCAACACGCGGGGCGACATCATCGCGTTCCTCAGCATTCCCTACTTCGGCAGACAGTATGGCCTGCAGCAGGAAATTCTTTCCCTTTTGGCCCCGCTCATCGACATCTACGTGTTCCTGATTCTGCTGGGTGTGCTGGTGGCATTGCTCATCAGCAACCGCATCACGGAGCCGTTGCGCATCATCCGCCAGAGTCTGCGCGAACTGCGCCTTGAAGGCGGCAATAGAACCATACAATGGGAGAGCAGCGATGAGATCGGTGAACTGGTGAAGGAATACAACCGCACCTTGGACGAACTGGTGCGTAGTGCCGAAAGGCTCGCACGGTCGGAGCGCGAGAGCGCGTGGCGAGAAATGGCCAAGCAGGTGGCGCACGAGATCAAGAACCCGCTCACGCCCATGAAACTGAGCATTCAGATGCTCGAACGCAGCTACCGCGATGGCGCACCCGACCTCGGTGAGCGCATCGAACGGATGAGCCGTACACTCATTGAACAGATCGACACGCTGAGCCACATTGCCACAGAATTCTCCAGTTTCGCACAGATGCCGCGGTCGGAAAGGACACTCTTCGACCTCCGCGAACTGCTCCTGAATGTTGCCGAACTGAACCAAGGGCAAGGCGCGGAAATCCAAACGGATCTACCCGGGAACGGCCCATGCACCGTGCATGCCGACCGCGAGCAGATGTTGCGTGTGTTCAACAATCTGGTCCGGAATGCGCTTCAGGCCATTCCCGAAGGGCGCGAAGGCCGGATTGTCATCGGGCTACAAGCAGATGATGACCGATGGAAGGCCACAGTGCGCGACAACGGGTCGGGCATCCCGGAAGAACTGCGTGCGAGCATCTTCGTGCCCAGTTTCACCACCAAGAGCGGGGGCATGGGCCTTGGTCTGGCCATGTGCAAACGGATGGTAGAGACGGCTGATGGCTACATCAACTTTGAAACTGAGTCTGACAAGGGAACAACATTCTTCGTATCGTTCCCAAATGTTGACGCCTGAACAGTCGCTGCCTTAGACCGTTCTCTTTCAGATGAGCGCGGTCACCTGTGACTCTAGCCACGCCAGGTCGGCCACGTTGGGCGTGGCTTCCACCTTCTTCTTCAGTGCGCGCAACCGCGACCTGTCTGTGCCGCATCGTACCAACGACAGCGTGAAGCGGATCAGATTCTGATACAGCTTCCTCTGATGGTCGGATATCTTGCTGTTGCGCAGCAGGAAGGTGCGGAAGGCCGTGGCGTGGTAGAACAGCGCATCGTGGTCGTCCATCTCAAAGTAGGTCTTGAGCAGGATGGAGCGCGCATCGAGACGGTAGAACACATCGTCAAGGTCCACGTGTTGCAACTGCGCCAAGGCCTGACGGTATCGCCCCTCGTGGAAATGCAGATTGGCCGTGTTGTAGGCCACGGCATTGGCGCAATGCGCAGCGGGCAGCAGGCGGCCATATCCGTCAATGAAATCATGCACCGCCCGTGTCTCGCGCAGCCTCAGCCCGATGGTGACGATGTTCTTGAAATCCCACTGCGAGATGCTGCCATCCGTAAGCAGCGCGCCATTGCTCAAAGCCTCCTGATAAATGCCGAACAGCTCGCGCTGAAACTCCAGCTTGCCTGCATTCACCCTACGGATGCAATAGTTGAGCATGTGCTGATAGAGGTCGTGCCGCTCGTGCTGCGGCAAGCGCGGGGCCTCGGTCAAGGCCCGCTGGCGGAGGCGCGTGAAAGCCTCCGTGTCATCCGAATCGAGCAACGTGTGCACCACATCGCGGTAGAGCAGAATGTAGGGCGTGTCATCGAAGCGGCCCGCATCCACCTCGCGCAGCAGCAGGTCGAGGAACGGATCATCGCCACGGGTGCTGAGGATGAAATGCAGGTTCAGCTTTTCTGCGCTAATCTGCAGCTTGCGGGCCACGAAATGGCGGTCGAGCGCCTCGGTGCTGTCGGCAAAACGGAAGGTGCTCCGCTGACCTTGCCGCAGCTCATGCTCCGCCTGCAACGCCAGCATGTCGGAGCGGTGCTTCAATGCCTCCGGGCCGATGTCCCCGCCCGTGGCAATTCCGCCCAGCTCCTGGTTCAGCAGGCGGATGAATGCGGACTGGCAGTCACGCGCCAACAGTTCTCGCAGCAGCAGATGTCTTCCCGTACGCCCGTCTGCCATCGCCCTTTTGTACGTCAGGAACTCGTAAAGCAGGCGGTTGATGTCCGTGAGGATGTAGCGCACCGTGCTGTCCGTGTACTTCTTCCGCTTCCCGAAGAGCTCCGCGAAGAGCTGCCGCTTGTCCATCGTCCCCGCCCGGCACAGCAGCCGCACCGCATCGCCCACCTCACTGCGCAGCCCCGGACTGCGGAACGCCATGAAGCGCTTGAACTCCTCCTGCTCGGCAGGGGTGAGGGATTCGAGTACCTCTTCGGTGAGGGTCATGATAGTATTAGTCCGACAAATTTAATTTTATTGAATTATTTGTGGACTGATGAAACATCCCCCGGCCTTCGGCCACCCCCTTTGAAAAAGGGGAACGGGCGTCTGTGCCTACCACTTATTTTGTTCTATGTAAGGAGGTTAATGGTGGCACCGCGCACCTTCCCCCTTGAAAAGGGGGTGCCCTTTAGGGCAGGGGATTATTACTCCAATCGAATGCTTAGGCACTCCGACAATCCTGATTTTCTGTCTTTTTTCCGTGGAGCGGCCCACACCACCTTTGTACCGTGAAATCGTCTAAAGTCGAAAGCCATGAACATGAGAACTGATATATGGAAAGGAATCGCAACGGTGGGATTGCTGCTGACATTAGGTTCAGCAGTGCACGCTCAGTGTACGTTAGTGGTCAACATCTTCTCTGATACCATCGCCTGCAACGGTATGTTGGCCGGCATCGGGCCGCAGGTCAGTGGCGGGAGCGGGGATTACTCTTACCAATGGGAACCTGCCTTTGCTGTTAATGACCCGACAGCGCAGAGCGCAGTCATATCTTCCAGCTTTCCGCTTTGGGTGAGCGTATCCGTGACCGACAATGGTACCAGCTGCTCTTCCTCCGATTCGGTGTTCGTGTCGCCCAACATCCCCGTGAATCAGACCTTGAGCCTTTGCAGCGGCCCTGCCATACTGACCCTCGACCCCGGCTCCATGATGTACGACTGGAGCGCCACCGACCCCGATGGCAACACCATCGACATGAGTGGAGTCTCTGGCAATGCCTTCGTGGCCACGGTTCCTGGTGATTATGTGGTGATAACGTATTATTCAGGGTGCAATGTGACCACGCATCTGTTCGAGGTGGTTGGATGCCCACAACAATGCACCGCCACAATAAACTCTTCGTCCAATGCTAACAACTGTACCTCCTACTTCTGTTTTGACGCAGGTGGTCAGCCTGCCATTGAGTCGTATTCATGGGACTTTGCAGGCATATATTCGTCTGAGGCTCCATCTGCATGCTTCGCGCAGTCGTTGGCAGGCGATTATGATGTGACCCTTACTGCCACACACGTAGGCGGTTGCGTCAGCACCACCGTGGTCACGGTGCAGGCCACTGCCAATGGCATTGAAACCACCCTGCCTAATGAGGATGGCCTCATCGCCTGCAACGGCACGCTCTTTATCGGCCCACAGACTACAGGTGGTAGCGGGAACTACAGCTATCAGTGGATCCCCGAGGCTGTGGTGAACAACCCGACCTCTCAGAGTGTAGGCATCTCCTCCAGCTTCCCGCTTTGGGTAACAGTCACGGTGACAGATGATCAGACGGGCTGCTTGGCAGAGGACTCGGTGTTCGTTTCTCCGAACATTCCTGTGAACGGGTCTTCCTCATTGTGTAATGGCCCTGAACTGCTACAAGTGGACCCCGGATCCATGATATACAATTGGACGGCCACTGATGCTGATGGAAACACCATTGATATGAGCGGGGTCACCGGCAATTCTTTCGAAGCTGCGATGGCCGGTCAATATGTGGTGGTGACCTATTACTCGGGATGCAATGTGATTACGCACGTTTTCACTGTAGAAGAATGCACTACTCCGTTTGATGACGTCTGGCCCGGTGATGCCAACAGCGATGGCGAAGTGACCAACACCGATGCCCTCTGGGTTGGCCTCGCATTCGACCAGACCGGCCCCGTGCGCCCTGATGCCTCCCTCGCATGGGAAGGCCAGCCCGCGCCTGACTGGAACTTCAACTTCAGCCAGAACAACGTCAACCTGAAACATGCCGACTGCGATGGAAACGGGGTGGTCAACTTCGCGGACACGGTCGCCATCAGCCAGAATTACGGCCAGACGCACGGCAAGACGGAGAACGGACTGGCAGGCAACTTCCCCGCGCTGTGGGTGGAGGCCGTACCGGACACCGTAGGCGAATCGCAGGCGGTGAACATCACCGTCCACCTTGGCACGGCAACGCAGCCGGTGGACAGTCTCCACGGCATCGCGTTCACCCTCACATGGGACGAGACATTGGTGACGGCCAATGGGCTTCACATCGACTTTGCGGACAACGTGCTGGGCGCGGTGGGCAGCGATGTGCTCACGTTGCAGATGCCCTTCCCCGCTGACGGGCAGGCCGATCTGGCCATATCGCGCACCACGCTGGAGAACTTCAGCGGATACGGCCCGTTGGTCAACGCCCGCATCGTGACCACCGACAACCTGAGCGGCATCCACGAGCTGCGCATCGGGGTGAGCGGTATCACGGCCATCACCGCCAATGAATTCCCTGTGGAGCTGGCCTCGGTGCCCGACACGGTCATCATCGACCCCGACCATGTGGGCATCGGTGAGGCGTTCGGTGCCGACCTAGGCATGCACCCGAACCCGACCGATGGCATCGTGCGCCTGGACGGCCTGTCGGGCAATATGACCGTGGAGGTGGTTGATGCCACGGGCCGAACCATCTCGCGAAGCGGCAACAACGGTGGTGCAACACTCCTGCTCGACCTCAGCGAACAACCTGACGGATTCTACATGGTGCGCCTCTCTGGCCGTGACGGTGTGGCGGTGAGGAGACTGGTGAAGACGCGGTGAGGAGGGAAATGGTCGCAACGGAAAAAGGGAGGATTATTCACCCTGCCTCCGTTTCAGCTCTTGTACGTCCAACAGGTCCTTGGGCCGCATGGCGCGCAGCTTGCTCTCGATGAGGTCATCGAATGAGAGCACACGGTACTTCGCCAACGGCATCCCTTTGATGGTCACCTCCACCGCGTCAGCAAACGCCTCATCGAAGGTCTTTCCGGGGTTGAAGGCCATGATGAGTTCCAATTCCTGAACCGGAGAGACCTTCACAGAGATGTTCTGTTCTCCTTGAATCACCTTTTTGGGGAATTCCTCCAGTTCGTAGCCGAGTTCGTTGAGCGTCAGGCGCAGTCTTTCAAGGTTGTCGCTATCAGCCCTTATCCAGAAATCGACATCGGCCGAGTGACGCTGGTACCCGTGGAAATTGACCGCGCCACCGCCCACCAGCAACATCCTGACCCCGTGCTTGGCGGCAAGTTCCACGAAACGCGTGACCTTGTCTTCAAACTCCATCCTCACGTAGCTTGTCCACAATGAAATTGCCCTTGTCCTCCGCAGGCCTGCCCTGCGGGAAATGGGACATGGCCGAGCAGAGTTTCAGGAAGAGCTCAAAACGTTCGCCCGGTGACAGGGCAAGGAATTCCTCCTCGCGCCTGCGGTTGTTCTCCTCTTTGGTGGCGAAATGAACTGTGCTCATTGTCCAACAAAATTACAGTGAATGGAAAATCACTTCCGGCCGGAACAACCATTTTCCATTTGCCAACGACCATTTTCCTCAACCCAAAGGCGCAGCCACGAAGTAATAGTCGCTATTGGTGTTGAACACCTCCACGAAACGTTCGCGGGTCATGGGGCTGCGCTTGGCGATAAGATCGCGCAGGGTGTAGATGCCCATGTTCACCTCCGAAGAGAAGAAGTCGAACACGTCCTCCGGTCGTGTTCCATAGAATTCGCTGGCACCGAGGCCGCATTCGAAGATGACCAGCGGACGGTCGCGGTTCAAGAGTTCCTTGGCACCGCGCAGCACGCCCATCTCCGCTCCCTCCACGTCTATCTTGATGAGGCCGATGCGGGTGTCTGCGGGAATCACATCGTCCAACCTGCGCAGTTGCACTTCTATTTCCTCAATATCCGGCTCGGCCACGGCATACTTCCGCTTGTTGATGCCACTGTAGGCCGGGGCGTTGCGCACGAAATTGAAGGTGGTGGTTCCCTCGGTGTCTGAAAGTGCGAATGGGAAAACCGTGCATTGTTCGCCATACTTCCTTTTCAGCTCCGCGAAAAGTGGGGGAATGGGCTCAAAGGCGAAATGCTGGCCTTTGGGCGACTGCCTGAGGATGATGTCGAGGATCTCGCCCTTGTGGCAGCCTACATCGATGCAGTTGATGCCGGGACGCACCGTCTGCTCCATGATCTTGCGGGTCAGACGGTCATACTCCAGATTCCTCGTAAGGTCCAGATGCAGGAATTGCAGGATGGAACGGACAAGGTCCTTGATGCGGTCCATTCAGCGCATCACAGGAACATCACGTTCGGCACGTGATAGAGATTGGCGATCGGGTTGACACACATGGTCGGAATCTGTGCATCGTTATTGATGATGCGCTCATTGTCGGCCCCGAGCACAAAGGTCTTCAGGTTCATCTCCGCATCATAGGTGAGGATGACGATGAGGTCGGCAGCCTTTCCCGCAGCGAACTTGATGATCTGCTTGGCGAAGTCGCCACCGCCTTTTGAAGCTTTCTCAACAGTGTAGGCCACACCGTTCTTCTTAAACATCTCCTCTGCCCACTTCACGTTACGGTCGCGTGCATTGGCAATGAACTCATCATCCTCATAACTGGCAAGGATGTGCACCGTTGATCCGAAATGCTTGGCCATGGCCACGGTATGGATCACCTTCTGCTTGGTCTCCTTGGCGCTGTCCACGGGAAACACAATGCTGTCGTATCCCTTCGAAGAGTCGAGTTTCTTCTTCTGAACCACGATGGCCGGCACAGGCGAAGTAGTGATCACCCTTACGGCCCAGGCCCCTGTGATATGCTGCATGCCCACCACTCCGTGGGTGCCCATCACCATGAGCCGCGCACCTATCTCCTCGGCCACCTCACCGATCGTGGTGAAGATAGAGCCTTCACGCAGGTGATACCCCGCCTTCACGCCATAGGTCTGCTCGATATGGGCCACCTCGGTAAGCATCTTCTTGGTCAGGTCGTCCAGCGACTCGCCCGCCTTCTTCAGTTTGGTCTTGGTGTCGCTGTTAAGCACATGGATCAGACGAATCTCGTCCCCCGACAGTTTGGCGATGGACGCTGCATGTTGAATGGCCGTTGCAGCTGGCTCGGTAAAGTCGGTGGGAACAAGGATAATGGGGTTCTTATCTGTCATTTCTATGAGGATGTGAAAAGAATTGATGCTGCCAAAAATAGCGGTTTGAGGGCGAAACGGACAAGCCACAGAGCTCGGATGGCCGAGTTCTCAGGCCTTCGGCAGGAACACCTCGGCCATCATGCACCGGGCGCTGCCCCCGCCATAGGTCTCGATGGTGCGCAGGTCGGAATGGACGATGTGACAGAATGTGCCGATCACCGCCAATTGCTTCTCTGTAAGGCTCTCGAATGCCTGAGTGCTCATCACCATGAGGGGTCGGCCATCTGCACTGACCACCTCCAGCATATTTCCCGCGAAATGCGACTTCTGCTCTTCAGAGATCAGCAGGATATGCTTCCCCGATGCCTTGAGGGATGCCAGAAGCTCCTCACGTTCCAAGTTGTCCTTCACAGTGTCTGCACACACCACGGCCAGCTCTGTGCCCACGCTCATCATCACATTGGTGTGGTAAATGGGCAGGTGTTGTCCTTCCACCTCCTGCATGGCATGGAATGCCACCGTGGAATAGCCCGTCTGCGCTGCCCATTGGGCCAGTATGTCGGGATGCGTGCGCTGCGACAGACACGCGTAGGCCACCAGATTGTCGTGGTCCAGCACCAAACTGCCAGTTCCTTCCAGAAAACGCTCCTCGGCCTCAGAACCCGACATGTCGATGACCTGCGATACCAGATACCCCTCCGCCCGTAGCCGCTCGATGACATCCATGCGCCTCTCCTGCCTGCGGTTCGAGGCGCACATGGGATAGAGGATCACGGTGCCATCATCATGGAACGACACCCAGTTGTTCGGGAATATGGAGTCCGGGGTGTGCGGGTCCAGCGTGTCCTCGACTATGGTGACATGTACACCGGCTTCGGTGAGCACTTTCACAAATCGGTCAAACTCCTCCAATGCCTTGGCCTGTATCGCCTTGGCCTCATCGATTGCGGCCTGCACCTGATAGTGGTTGTCGGCTGCGGTCTGCTCGTTGAACCCGAACGCCACAGGGCGGATCATCAGGAGGTGCGAGGTGCTCTGCATGGCAATGA
Source organism: uncultured Chryseobacterium sp. (assembly GCA_964488095.1). Classification (GTDB taxonomy): domain Bacteria; phylum Bacteroidota; class Bacteroidia; order UBA10329; family UBA10329; genus UBA10329. Next base: position 51,029 of record CAZATP010000004.1, on the reverse strand, counting down.
GGGTTGTCTGCGGTTGGGTCGTCTCAGCGGATGAACTTCATGCTATGTATGCCGAAGGCTCCCTCGGCTATGAGCAGATGCATTCCGGAGGAGAGCCCGTGAATGTCAAATTCCACGGTGGACGGACCTGAAGCTGTCACAGAGGGGATTGAAACCGTCCTACCGGAAAGATCGATGATTCTGAACGCGATGGGGCCTTCCGAACTTTCGCTCAGACGCAAGGTCAGGGTGCCTTCATTCTGCCCGACAAGTCGCATTCCCAGAGCTTCCTGCTCGTCCACGGCATTCGGCCCGACCACGGTCAAGGTATACTGCTGGTCGTAGAGCGTATGAAGCCCCGATGGGAGTTCGAAGGAAGTAGGCAGGCCCAGATTCGCAAGATTGGCGGATAGTTGGGAGATGTCCAATGTGCCACGGGTGTACGATGCGATATTCACCGTAACGGTGCCCTGCACCACTGGGGTGCCATGGAACACGATGGAACCCACATTCTCTGACACGAATCGGCACGTGGACGGGGTGCACGTGCGGTCAACGCCTTCTGGCATTCCTGTGACAGTGAACTCCACACTCGAAACATCCAATGGATAGTTAAGTCCCTGTATATCCGTCAGGAACAGGGCCAAGGGCGGGAATTCCTGAATGAGCATGGCGGCCACATCCACCCCGCTCACCTCAGTGCTGTCCGGAATGGTTGCCAGCACATAGGTCGAATAGGGCACGCCAAGCTGTGCATCGGGTAACTGCGGGCTGACAGGTTCGAAAACCTGGGCCGCGAGCACAAAGGGCAGCAGCGCCATGCCTGCTATCATCTTTACGATTGTTGGGAACATCATGTTCAATTCGCTTTGGGCGAGCGAAGATAAAGGGATATGCTTCCGTTCTTGTGCTGATGAAAGTCATGTTCAAAGTGGCGGTCGGCCTTCACATTTGGCCGCGCTCACACCAGACCCGTCCATGAAAAGACTCTACAAGCTACTCGAAAGCTTCTTCTCCATTGACCTCCGCACCTTGGCCTTCGTGCGGGTCATGACCGGTGTGGTCATCATCATCGACCTCATTTCGAGGTCAGTGGACCTTTCTGCACACTACACGGATGCCGGGGTCATTCCGCGCAGTTTTCTGCTGAACGCCTCCAACGAATGGACCTTCTCGGTGTTCGCTCTCGGTGGCTCGCACCTCTTCATCTCGGCCCTTTTCATCTTCACCGGGCTGGTGGCAGTGCTGCTTGCCCTTGGCTGGAAGACCCGTCTTATGACAATTGTGGCGTGGGTCATGGTGATGTCGCTTCAGAACAGGAATCCCCTGGTGTGCTACGGTGGCGATTCCATCCTCCGCATGCTGCTTTTCTGGGGCATGTTCGTGCCCTGGGGTGCCAAGTACTCCATAGACAGTCTGCGCTACGGTTTCAACAGCCTTTCAGACCATCTGCCTTCCAAGGTCTTCACCATCGGAACTGCAGGACTGGCCCTGCAGGTGCTCTACGTGTACATCTTCACCGCGCTCTTCAAGAACGGTCCCGAATGGCATTCGGAGGGCACCGCTGTCTATTACGCACTGACCATCGATGAACTCTCTTCCAGGTTCAACTATCTGGGCCGCATGCTTCCGCTGGATGTATTGAAAGGCCTCACCTGGTCGGTCCTGGTCTGGGAGTGGATAGGACCTTTATTCCTCATATGGAACAACTGGAAGGTCCGTCTCTTCGGACTGTTCGGGTTCATTGTGTTGCAGGTGGGATTCAATGTTTTCCTCGTGCTTGGCCTCTTTCCTGTGTTCGCCACGCTGGCCATCATGGTCTTCATCCCGTCTGAGGTATGGGATAAACTCGGTGCAAGGTTGCTCACCGACCGACAGCGAAACCTCCGTATCTATTACGACCCAAGTTGTGGGTTCTGCCAGCATATGGTCATTGCGCTAAACCGATTCCTATTGTTTGATTCCGCACAACTGCTGCCTGCCAGCGATGATACAGAGGCTAATGCTTCTGTTCGCGAGAAGAACTCTTGGCTGGTGCGAAGCGCTGAAGGGCGCAGCTACATAAAGGGGGCCGCTTTGGTTCAGGTATTCGCCCATTCGCCTCTGTTCTGGCCTGTGGCCAAATTGATGGGCCCGATAACGTCTATTCTAAATGCCATTTACGACCGTATTGCGACCAATAGACCCGAGTGGCCATCTTTCGCTCCGTTCCCCAAAGGCATGATTTCCCGCTATTCTGTCACGATGACCCTTCCGTCCATCATACTCGCGACATGGTGCCTGCTTTATGTGACGCTGTTCAATGTGCACCGCTACGATACCGACAAGATTCCCCTTCCTCCTTCACTGAATTGGGTCTCCGGACTGTTCAAGGTGGATCAGAACTGGGCCATGTTCGCTCCTGCCCCCTACCGGGCTGATGGGTGGTATGTGATTCCTGCCGAGCTGGCCAATGGAGAGAAGGTGGACATCTTCCGCAACGGTGCGCCCGTGAACTGGGAGCGGCCCGAACGCGCTGCGGCCGACTTTCCGAACACCCGTTGGAGCAAATACCTGCGCACCATACGCAAGGGAAAATATGCCGGGGCGCGCAGGCATTACATCAACTGGCTGCGCAAGGACTGGGACTCCAAGAATCCGGAAGAACGCCAACTGGTGCGATTCTCCATGTATTTCATGCTGGAGAACAACCTCTATGACTGGAAGACCGAACCCCCGAAAAAGATTCATCTGTGGACGAAAGAATGCGTGAACAGTGGCGAGCGTGATGCGTATCTGGAAAAATCATAAATTCGCCCCCCTCACAAACCCTTAATCTCCATTGAAATGAGAAAAAATTACATCGTTGGCGGGGTTACTGCCCTTGCCTTTTTCACCGTGGTCGGCTACGACTACTACACAGGTAACGTCTCTGTCTTCGCGAAGAAGGTGAAGGATGTGCCGCAGATTGCTGACGTTTCCGGTGATCAGGACATTCACCGTGGAGGTGAAGTTGCGCCACTGGGGGGTCTTGCCGATCTGGGCGCAAACAGCGATCTCCTCGCGAATTCTGATCTTCTCGCGAATTCTGACCTGCTTGCCAACTCCGATCTGGGTGCCAACAGCGATCTGCTCGCAAACTCTGACCTCGGTGCCAACAGCGACCTGCTTGCCAACTCCGATCTGGGGGCTAACAGCGATTTGCTTGCCAACAGCGATCTGCTTGCCAACAGCGACCTTGGTGCTAACAGCGACCTGCTTGCCAACTCCGATCTGGGAGCCAACAGCGACCTGCTCGCGAATTCAGATCTCTTGGCCAACTCTGACCTCGGTGCGAATGCCGACCTCGGAGCCAATGCAGATGGAACTGGTATTGAGGATGATTTCGCTGCCGGAAGGGTGAGTGTTTACAACTTCCCGAACCCTGCCTTTGAGACCACCAGCTTCCGTTTCCAACTGAACGATGCAGCTCGTGTGCAGATTGCGCTCTACGGGTCGAATGGTCAGTTGGTCGATATGGTGCTGACCAGCCAGTACGCTCCGGGCGAGTATGTTCACACCTACGATGTGAGCAGACTGACTGCCGGTACTTACATCTACTCTTTCCAACTGAACAACAACCTGCCCGTTACCCGCAAGCTGATTGTGAAATAATCCATTGCATTTGCAATAGCCTGAAAAAAGAAGGGCGGTCCCAGATTGGGACCGCCCTTTTCTTTTACTCTTCCAGATTGTACGCTCAGCTCAGTTCAATCACCTGTGCCTTCGGGAATTTCTCCATCCAACTGGTCAAGGCCTCCTTGGTCTTGACGTAGATTGTTGTACGGGCATCGAGAATGAGTTTGAACTTGGGGCCGAGGCCGGTATTCTTTTCCTGGTTTTCCATGGCTAACATCTTTTGGTTACAAACACATCAATGGAAAAACTGTTCCAATGTTGTTCGCCAATTGCCAACAGATGTTAAATAGCCTTGATATCACACACCGACCGCCATTCGGCTGCGCTCCACGGTGAGCAGGTCGTTCAGCGACAAACGCTTGATGACCTCCATTTCCTTTGCGAATCTGCGCTCTGCTGCTGTCATGGATACGGGCCTCTCCTTTCTGTTGTTCATGGTGGTTGATTTTAGTTGGGCCTCGTGTAACGCCTCTTCTGGAGCTCAGTTTCCAGAAATCGACAAACGACATGGCGATTTCTGCAGCGACATTTCCTGCTATCTGTGCAAGCACCTGCCGAACTGTCTGCTCGGAGATAAATAACGGACGTTATGGCAGCTTTCGAGCGTGTAGACTTACTGGAGAGGAAGGCAGACATTCTTCGGCTCGGTGAAGAAACGCAGCGCATCCCATCCGCCTTCACGCCCCACCCCGCTCTGCTTCACCCCGCCAAAGGGCGTTCTGAGGTCGCGCACGAGCCAGCAGTTGATCCACACAATGCCCGTGTGCAGCGCTGCAGCCACCCTGTGAGCCCGGGAGAGGTCCGTTGTCCATACGGTCGAGGCGAGTCCATACTTGGTTCCATTGGCCAGCCGTATCGCTTCCTCCTCCGTATCAAAAGGCTGAATGGTGACCACCGGCCCGAATATCTCCTCCTGATTGGTGCGGCACGTGGCCGGAAGTCCTTCGATGACCGTGGGTCTGATGAACCATCCTCCCATACCGGTCTCGGCAGAGCCACCGCCCGTCAGAACGCTTCCTCCCTCCTCCTTTGCCAAGCTTATGTAGGACAGCACTTTGTGGAAATGCGCCTCGGAGACCACGGCCCCCAGATTCACGTCCGGATTTTTCGGGTCGCCCACTTTCATGGCCGCCACGCGCTCCACGAATCTGGCCTTGAACTGCTCGTAGATGCCCTGCTGCACATAGATGCGTGAGCCGCAGAGACATATCTGACCCTGATTGGAGAACGAGGAATTCAACGAAGTGGATACGGCCGCCTCCAGATCACAGTCATCGAAAATGATGTTGGGATTCTTGCCACCGAGTTCCAACGAGAGCTTCTTGAACATGGGTGCTGCCACACGCGCGATCTCCGCTCCCGTGGCCGTGCCCCCGGTGAACGAGATGATGGGCACTTCGGGATGGGCGGTGATGGAGGCCCCCACTTTGCTGCCCAGACCATGCACAATGTTTAGCACGCCTTTGGGGAATCCGACCTCATCGCATATCCGCGAAAGCAGATAGGCCGTCATAGGGGTGACCTCTGAAGGTTTTGCCACCACTGTGTTGCCAGCTGCCAGGGCAGGCGCGATCTTCCACGTGAACAGATAGAGCGGAAGGTTCCAAGGAGAGATGCATCCCGCCACACCTATCGGATGCCTGAGCGTGTAGTTGAGATACTTTCCGTCCGTGTCGTGCAGTTCGCTCTGGTCATGCAGAATGGCAGTGGCGAAGAACCGGAAGTTTTCGGAGGCCCTTGGAATATCGACCCTTCTTGCCATCCAGAGCGGTTTGCCATTGTCGGTGCTCTCTGCCTGCGCTAACTCCTCCAAGCGCTCGTGAATGCGGTCGGCCACTCTGAGCAGATGCGCAGAACGTTCGGCCCGGCTGAGGGCGGACCACATGGGGAACGCCCTTTTGGCCGCCTGCACCGCCAGCTCCACGTCCGCCCCGTCCGAATCAGGGATGAGGGCATAGACCTGCCCAGTGGCCGGATTGAAGTTGTTAAGGTGGTTCCCGCTCGCTGGGGGCGTGAAAGAACCATCGATATAGTTGAGAATCGTGATCATAGTGCTACTTTGGGGTAAAAGTAGCTAAGAGGCACAGGGCCGACCTATGCTTTAGCTGTTCGAGGTGCGCTGCTAACGCTCCAGACTGATGTGCTGATCCCCTTTCCGGTAACTGAGGTAGCTGATGATGAACTGGAACATCTCGTCCGTGGTGCGCATATTCTCATTCACCGGCTCGAAAACGGCCCGCGGAGGATCGAATGGATTATTCGGATTGTCGCGTGTGTTATCATAAAGCCCCTCGGCATGAATGATGGTTCCTTTCGGAAGCTTCACCATCTTCTTGAAAGTATAGAAATACTGCCAACGGAAATCCCATTCGCGGATGCGGATGAGCGGAACGGTGTCTCCTTCGGGCAAGAGGGCGTAGGCCAGAAACGACCTCCCAATGAGGTGCATATGCGGATTCACGGTGAGCAGGGAGATGTCCTCTGTGAGCGTGAAGCGTGTCTGCACCCTCATCACGCTGTCTGGTGGTACGATGAGCCGAGGCACCACGGGCGAAACCCCAAGCGTGCCCAACATGAGTTCGCGTAGCGGGCGCTGGGGAGGGCCATCGGCATAGAACACGTTGATGCGGGAACGGTCATAGGCGTCCTCAGGACTTGGGCCATAGTGCATGTTCTTAATGAGAAATGCGCCTTTCCGTGGCAGGCGATAGATTCCTATACCGGGCGGATACTGAGCTGGAGATACCCCGGGGAGGTAATTGACCACTGAGGGCGTCAGCACAGGAAACGAACCATCATCCTGCGCGATGACCAAAGTCTCATACGTGCTGCGATTGGTGTTGTCCACGTCAGGGACCACATGTGCCCCCGCATGCACATCCTTGCGTTTGAGCGGGTCATAGCTGAGCAGATGTCCGTTCATGTGGTGCACGAGTTGCCTGTTGCCCGGCACGAACTCTATGGCCCGCACAAAAGTGTCTCTCGGCAATTCGAACGGAATCTTGATGACCATAAAGCGGTCGGTGTTATCGCCCGGGATGAGCACGCTGTCACGGAAGGGAAACGTGAGGTCGGGAGTTCCGAGCATGGACCCGATGGGAAAAACGGGCGGGGCAGGCGCTTCGCCCTCCCCCTGAGGTGCACCGGCCTCCACCCAAGCGGCTATCAGTGCCAATTGCTCATCGCTGAGAAAGCGCTCACCCACGAAAGAGGAGTAGGTCGGGTCGGCAGGCCATGGCGGCATGAAACGGTCGGAGGTGACCTGGCGGACCATCTTGGCGCGCTTGGCCACATCGCGATAGGTGATGAGTTCGAAAGGTGCACCGCCATCCTTGCGGTGACAGGGCGTGCAGTTGGCATGGATGACAGGGGCTATGTCGCGGTTGAAATTGACATCGGCAGGAATGGAGAAGGTCGCATCGGTCTCTGGGCGTCCACACGCTACAATCAAGAAACAGGCTACCAACGCAGGCCAAAGTCTATCACCCATCGGTCCGGTCATTCTATCAAACATCCTACTGCCGTTGTTCGTCCCGTCATCGGTCGCTCGTCCTTCAGGCCCGCAATCAGTGCGTCCTGAAGATAATGCTCGGTCACCTCGAGCTTCTTTTTCCCTAACCCGTTCACCCAGTTGTCTATGGCTCCTCTGTAGATCACTTCACCCTTTGTGTCCAGCACGAACACCTCCGGTGTGACGGTAGCTTTCAGCGTCCTGGTCAATTGGAGTTCAGTGTCCCGGAACATGGTGAACCGTAATCCGTTCCTGGCTCTGTATCCAAGAATCTCATCACTGGTGACCCATTCCCCCGAGAAGATTCCGTAGAAGCCTATCGAATCTTTTTCAAACCGCTCGGCAAGCAGCCTCAGTGTACGTGCATAGTTGACACACAGAGGGCATTCGGGCGAAAGGAAACAGATGACAGTCAGTTCATGTTCCGTGAGGTTGATGTGCGCACTTTCGTCCTGAAGGCCCAGCAGCCGTATCTGTTGGACATCAGCCCCGTCAGCGCAGGCAGCGAACACCGTTATTACCATGAGTATCAATAGTCTTGTGGCTGTGCTTCTCATGCGCCTTTGGAATCCTCCTGCTCCTTCAGCTGCCATTGCTTCACCTTCACTTGATCCTTGATGATCTCAATGCTCTGATTCACCATGTCCATGGCGATGGCGTTCAATCGGCTGTCCTCCTCTTCCACCAGCATCACCTCCATGGACACCTCCGCCAGTTCGCTGATGAGCGACACGCTCTCCTCACTCTTGAGGTCGAGCATCATGCCGTGCACCACCGCGAAAGTGATCTCGGCCACGGCCTTCTCCAGTTTTCCGGTGATGGTGGATCCCACCAAGGGTATCGAGGCGATGTCGCGCACCTCGCGGTTGTTTCTCACGGCATCGGCCACCTTGCGGTTCACGTATTCGCGCAGCCGCTCGGAGTGACGCTCATAATTGTGCTCGCCCACCGCCCTGATGCGGTGCGAAAGCCACTCGGCAAGGAACTCCTTCTGGGGTCGGAGCACCTCGTTCAGGATTTTACCTACCACCGGGTTGCCGTGCTTCAGTTCGTCCTGAACGCCCTCCAGCACATTGACCACAACCCGGTCCGAGATCTCCTCGACCACCACTGCGCGGTACTTGTCGAAAATTCTCCAGAAATAGGACTGACGCAGATCGATCACCTCCATCTTGTGGAGCCGCAGCACCATGCTCGCCACCCGGAAGATGCGGAGGAACCTGAACGACCCGAGCGGTATGCACCCGAGAACGTCATACCAGTGCAGGAAAGGATAGAAGAACCACTTATGATGCCGCTTGTGATAGATGGCAAAGAACCATCGCACCAAGAACTCGATGATGAAGATGGAAACGAACCAGATGTCGTACTTCAGGAAGTTCTGATGAAGAGTGCGGTCATACCAATCGTGGAAGGCAGGCAGATGCGCCTTGAGCACATTCCTCACCAGCTCGAAACTGAAATGCCATTCTACAACGATGTAGAGAAGATTGGCGATTACCAAGAGTATCATCAACAGGTCGACCACCAGAAGCAGCCACCCGCGTTCATTCTTCAGTTTGGACCAATTGAGTACGACCATAAGGGCAAAAATCGGAAAACCAACGACCACAGTAGGCAACAATTGGAGATGATATCTGTTTCCGAGGGATGGGAACGGACCTGTACCGATTGACGCTTAACGGAAAAGTGATCGGCTATCGCAAGCAGGTAGGAAGTTATGCCTTCTTCTCGCGTGACGATTTCTGGTACAATGGCACCGAACTGACCTTCGACCATCAACAGCCTTACACCGGAGTTAAGGACCGGAGAGGACAAAAACTCTTCGTAGGCGATGTGATACGGGTAGAAATGAACGGTGACGAAAAAACCCTGCTCATACGGTCCATGGTCGATGACATTCCACAGTTGTATTGCAACATCACTTCTGTAGAAGTACCCGCAGAAGACCCTTTTCTCACCCTCTCCCGGAGTTCTTTCATATCAGTTGCCAGATAAAAGCTGACACGAGCGCTTGCAACAGGATAGAACGTTCTAAGAGACATAATTACAGATTTGCCCATTCCTTGAGTCTGAAGCCCCTGTTACTTGTTGAACAGTTGCACGGTGATTGCGACCTTTTTGGCAGTCCGTGAGGAGGTCTTAGCCGACCTTCGTATCCGTTAATCTATTCTCATGAATCACCAGTCGGCTATCGACCACATTCTCCATCGGCTTCAGGCAGAACTTCCTTCGCATCTGCATTACCACGGTCATCATCACACATTGGATGTTATTAAGTCGGCCAGTCGAATTGGCAGTCAGCTTGGCATCAGTGAGAAAGAGTCCCGTCTCCTCTCGGTGGCTGCGGCCTATCACGATTGCGGCTTTCTTGAGACCTATTCGGGCCACGAGGCCGCAGGGTGTGAAATTGCGCGCAAGGTGTTGCCGGATTTCGGATTCCCCTCTTCCGACATTGAGATAATCACTGAGATGATCATGGCCACCCGTGTGCCTCAGGAACCTAAAACACTGCTATCTGAAATTCTTTGTGATGCAGATCTCGACTATCTCGGCAGGGAGGACTTCTACACCATTGGAAAGCAGCTTTTCGAGGAATGGATGCACGTTGGTATCGTGATGGACGAGAAGACCTGGAACCGGATACAAGTGAAGTTCCTGTCTGCCCACAAGTATCACACGGAACACAGCAGGCAACACCGCACGCCAGTAAAGGAGATGCACCTTGCCCAATTGGAGGCGCTGGTGGCATCCTATGACCAATGACCTGAGGCGCATTGGCGCTATGCCAAGTGCTCAAACGTTAATGTGAAAGCAACATAGGTTACCCGTAATTTGGTGAACTGTAATCACCAAGTTTAACCGTTGCTCTCCATGTCACGAGCTCTCCATTTCTCACTGTTGATTGTTTCAGCCCTGATGCTTTGGTTGCAAGCAGGCGCTCAGGTTCAGCTACCTGACAATCTCTACCCAGATGATGAGCACGCCCCATTTCTCTGGGGCGTGGCAAGTGGCGATCCCCTTCCTGATGCCGTTCTTATCTGGACGCGCCCCGACCCCGAGGCAACGGGGTCGGAACCTCATGTGCTCACATGGGAAATGGCAACGGACGATGCCTTCATGCAGGTGGTGGCCTCGGGGACCATCACTGTGGACCAATCGACCGACCATTGTGCAAGAGTAGATGCCACAGGTCTGGAACCATCACAGTTCTACTATTACCGCTTCACTGCCGAGGACGGGTCGCATAGTGCCATAGGCAGGACCCGCACCGCCCCATCGGGCCCCGTGGAGCACCTGAAACTGGCCGTTGCCTCGTGCAGCAGCATCTATTCCGGTTATTTCAACGCCTATGCGCGCATTGCCGAGCGCAACGACCTCGACCTGGTCATCCATTTGGGCGACTATCTCTATGATTTCGTGGATGCGGACGAACAGATCCGTGTGCCCGACCCCTTTCCCACCGTCCCTGAAACGGAGGAAGAATGGCGCGAGCGGCATCTGTTCTATCTGTTGGACCCGAACCTCCGTGCTGCCCGGCAGATGCACCCGTGGGCCGTCATCTGGGACAATCATGACTATAAGCGCTTGCCAGAATCGGGCTTCGATGCCTTCTGGGAATATGTGCCCCGCAGAGATGTGCATGGCGACATCGGCAAAATCCATAGAACCCTCCGCTATGGAGACCTGCTTGACCTGACACTCATCGATATTCAGAAATTCCGGAACATCGACACCATAGCCCCCGATGAGGCCTCGGTCCTTTCCAATGACCAGCGCGCATGGTTCCTGAATGAGCTCGGATTGTCACAGGCCCGTTGGAGAGTGGTTGGCAACCAGAAGATGTTCGGTGGTTGGATCAGTGAGGGCATCCCGGACTGGGTGCCGATTCCGAATGATGGCGGAGTGTTCGACCGGGGCAGCTGGGATGGTTTCATGGCCGAACGCGACACCGTGTTGCGTTTCATCGAAGAGCAGCAGATCGACAACGTGATGATCATCAGCGGAGATGTGCACATGAGCTTTGCAATGGACGTCTCCCGCGATCCCACCGACCCGACCGTCTACGACCCAGCAACTGGCAATGGTTCTCTGGCAGCAGAGTTCATTCCCACGAGCATCTCTCGGGGCAACTTTGATGAGGCGGGGATTCCGCCATCGTTGGCCACGCTTTTCGAGAATTCCAATTTCAATATCAACCCGCATCATCGTTTCGCGGAATTCGTGCAGCATGGTTACGGCATTCTGAACATAGAACCCGACAGCATCGTGGCGGAATGGTGGTATTCCCCGATCCTTGACATGGATCAGAACGAGACACTGGGCAAACGCCTCACCATGGTCAACGGGGAGAACCGATGGAAACGCTCAGCGGAGGCTCCGAGCGTTGTCGAAGCAGCTGGCCCTGAGGCCATGCTTTCCGTCTACCCGAATCCCACAGATGGGATACTGCTCATTCACTTGGAAGGAGTTGGGATACAACCGGTGCGCGCCTCGGTGCTGGCCATGGATGGCCGAACGGTGCTGGACCTTGGCCTGCTGCGGGGCCAGAACATGATGACCGACCTCAGTGGGCTTGCGAACGGGGTCTATCTGCTTGAACTGCAGGGTGAAAATGCCGTGCATCGCACCCGCGTAATCCGGCAATGACGGGGGCCGGGGTGCTGGTTTTCAGAACTGGCCGTAAGCATACCACAGCAACCGTCCCGCGAAGCCTATCAGCAGGATGCCAATGATCCGGTAGGCCTTGGTGAGCAGATCGGGCCTCACAAAACGGGCGATGCGATGGGCGAAGACCACCTTGGTCACGTCCTGCAAGTAGATGCCCGCTATGATGCCGATGCTGAAAATCCAGAAGTTGATACTGGAGCCGTAGTTGGTCTGCCCGATGCCCACCAGCCCGAGCCAAACCACGATCACAAAGGGATTGATGAAATTGACCAGAAAGCCCTTCACCATGTAGGTGGGGTAGTTCTGTGCCTGAATCGACCCTATCTGCTCCCGTGCGGGCTGACTGCGCAGCAGATAGCGAAGGCCCAGCGCGAACAGCACCGCGCTCCCGCCCAATGCCAGCCACAACTGGTTTCCGGGTCGTTCGAAAAAGGATGCCGCACCGAAATAGCAGAGCAATAAAGCGGTCATATCGCTCAGCATGATGCCGGTGGCCACGCTGAAACCAGCTCGGAAACCATGCTGGAGGGCGCTCTTCAGAAGCGTGAAGAACACTGGGCCGATGAAGATGATCATGCCCAGCCCGATGAGAAGGCCTTCCAGAAATGCCATGGCGCAAAGGTCGGAGTTTCATCGTGCTACAATCTCTTTGGCAACTATCAGAATGGAGAAATGCGCCTGTTTGAAATATCTCATGCCATTGTCGCGTTGTCATAGGGTCCAACGAAACCCACATCGCCATGAGAATCCTTGTGATGTTGCCCGCCCTCATTCTGCTCTCGTCATTCTCGCTGAGCGACCGCGTTCCGTTGCACAACGTCTTCTTCCCGCACGACAGCGCTGTGCTGAACGGGTCGAACGCACGGTTGGTGGAGGATGTGCTCCACCGTGTCCCTGCCGGTCAATCGGTCCGTTTCGGGGTGATGGGAAGTTTCACCGCATCCATGGACATGGTGTCGCGGAACCGCCTGAGCAACGACCGAGCGAACAGCCTCGTGAATCTGCTGGAGGCCCTCGGAGCAGACCCCGACCAGATCAAGGTGAGCGACCGCTACAAGGAGTTCGGTTGGCCCAAGGGAGATGGTGCAGGCGTGCACGAACTGGCACTACAGGTGGCGGTGACCAAAGGCCCCGGATACACAGCACCACGCATCACCTCGATTGCTGAGTATCTGCCCCTGCCCGTTCAGAGATTCCAAATCGACCCACGCAAAGATGAGCGCATCATTGGCGAAGAGGGAACAGTCATTGACATTCCCGCGAACACCTTGCGCTGCACGGACGGTACTGTTCCGCCAAGGATGGATATGGAGCTCACGGAGGTCTATGGCCGTGACCGACTGGTAAATGCCAACATCCACACGGCTTCGAACGGGAGGCTACTGGAGAGCGGTGGCACGGTGCTGCTGGAGGCCAAGTGCCGCAACTGTCAGGGCGTGGTGGCACCGGGAAAGAGCATCGACCTGCGCTTCCCCTATGATGGCGATGCCCTTGAAGGCATGGAGACCTTCATAGGCCGGGTGGACCGCAACGGCAACTTCAATTGGGAACAGGACCGCGGTTCACGCAATGGTGGACGGTCTGAGGCGCGCTACAAGTATTACATCAACAACAAGCAGGTGAGCCAGGAGGAATACATGGCCGTGAAGGCCCGTTTTCAGGAAGAGGAGCAGGTGAGGGACAACGAGATGGCCGTGGCCCAGAATGCCGATGTGCTGGACGCCTACCTGCTCAAAAGCTCGGAGCTGGGATGGATCAACTGCGACCGGTTCTATGAGGCCGAAGCGGTGACCGACTTCACAGTCAGCGTGGACACAGCCCTGAGACCCTCGGTACGGCTGGTTTTCGACAACATCAATGCCGTGATGGCCGGGAACTATGATGCCCGGACGGGCGTGGTGCGCTTCACAGGCATCCCGGTGGGTGAGCGGGTGAGAGTGGTAGGCTACAGCATTGTGAACGATTTGCCCTACATGGCCTCGCAACCGGTGACCATCCGCAGCAACAGCTCAGAGACACTGCGCCTGCAACGTACCACCAAGAGCGGAATGGAGCAGGAGTTGGCCACGCTCCGCTGACGTCATTCCTCCCTAAGAAATCCCAGATTTCTCTTTAACCCTGCGTACTTGGCGCGTTTCACAGCCGACTTCTGGAACACCCGCATGAACACCTCCTCGGTAATCTCGTCCCAATCCTTGGCGGTCATGCCCAGCATATCAGTGTGCGGAGCAAAGGCCGGCTCGGTGTGGGGTTTGGAGAAACGGTTCCACGGGCACACGTCCTGACAGATGTCACACCCGAAGGCCCAATTTTCAAACTGCCCTTTCATCGCCACGGGTATGGCATCCTTCAGCTCGATGGTGAAATAGGAGATGCACCGCGACCCGTCCACCTCATAGGGCCGGATGATCGCCCCTGTGGGGCACGCATCGATGCAGCGGGTGCAAGTGCCGCAATGGTCCTGCATCGGGGTGTCGGGTTCAAGTTCCAAGTCCAGAATCAGCTCTCCGATGAAGAAGAACGACCCTTCCTTGGGACGGATGATGTTGGTGTGCTTGCCCATCCACCCCAGTCCCGACCGCACGGCCCACGCCTTGTCCATGACAGGCGCGCTGTCCACGAAGGCCCGGCCGTTCACCTCCCCAATCTCGTTCTGAATGAACCCGGTGAGTTGTCGAAGCTTGCCTTTGATCACGTGGTGATAATCCTGCCCGTAGGCATACTTGGAGATTTTCGGGGCGGTCGGGTCTGTCTGGGTTTTCTCAGGGAAATAGTTGAGCAGCACGGTTACCACACTCTTTGCTCCATCCACCAGTTTCTTGGGGTCGAGCCGCATGTCGAAGTGGTTGGCCATGTAGGCCATTTCCCCGTGATGATTGGCATTCAACCATTGCTCCAGACGCGGGGCCTCGGCCTCCAGAAATCCAGCCTTGGAGATGCCACATGCCAAGAATCCAAGACGCTGGGCCTCGTTCCTGATCATCTGCGCACGGGAGCTTGGTGAAGTCATGCTGACCGATGGCAAAGATGCTCCCATAATGGGGAACCACTGCGCTCGGAATCACCTGAAAACAGGCGTGGCAGGTTAGCATTTCTGTTGAAAACGGTGCGCAGACCGCTTGATTTCCTCCCATGGAGGCCCTAACTTTATTCGCTTCCGAAACCCATGAAAATGGACCGGGAAACAAGTGGCAAGGGACGGGATTTCACTGCCTGAAACTTTGAACATTGAACGTATAACACCATGGCTGAAGAAGCTCTTTATGGCGAGGACCAGATAAAATCGCTCGACTGGAACGAGCACATCCGGCTGCGCCCCGGCATGTATATCGGCAAGCTGGGCGATGGCTCGCAGGCCGATGATGGCATCTACATCCTGCTGAAGGAGGTCATCGACAACAGCATCGATGAGTTTGTGATGGGCCACGGCAAGACCATCGAGGTGACGGTGAAGGACCGCAGCGTGCGGGTGCGCGACTATGGCCGCGGCATTCCGTTGGGCAAGGTGGTCGATTGCGTGAGCAAGATCAACACCGGTGCGAAGTACGATTCGGTGGCTTTCAAGAAGTCGGTCGGACTGAACGGGGTGGGAACCAAGGCCGTCAACGCACTTTCGAGCACATTCCTTGTGCAGGCCTACCGCGATGAGCAGACCAAGGTGGCCGAATTCGTTCAGGGCCGCATTACGAACGATGCTCCCATCGAAAAGACCAGCCAGCGCAAGGGCACCCTCATTGTATTTGAGCCGGACGAGACGCTGTTCAAGGGCTACAAGTTCCGCGATGAGCACGTGCGCAGGCTGCTGTGGAACTACTGCTACCTCAATCCTGGCCTCACCATTCTCTACAACGGGGAGAAACTCATTTCCGAGAATGGACTGAAAGACCTGTTGGAGGCCAAGATCGATGACGAGATCCGTTATCCGATCATCCACCTGCGGGGCGATGACATCGAGGTGGCAATAACCCACGGACATTCATCGCGAGAAGAGTACTACTCGTTCGTGAATGGACAGCACACCACGATGGGCGGCACGCACCAGGGGGCATTCCGCGAGGCGTATGTCAACGTGGTACGCAATTTCTTCAAGAAGGAATTTGATGCGGGCGATGTGCGAAGCGGTATCATCTCGGCCATCGCGGTGAAGGTGATGGAGCCCGTTTTCGAGAGCCAGACCAAGACCAAGCTCGGTTCGCAGAACATTGCGCCCGATGGGGTCAGCATGAAGGCCTTCGTGGGCGATTTCCTCAAGACCGCCCTCGACAATTATCTGCACAAGAACCCCGAGACGGCCGACCTGCTGCTCAAGCGCATCCAACAGGCCGAGCGTGAGCGGAAGGAACTTTCGGGCATCAAGAGCCTGGCACGGGAACGGGCCAAGAAGGCCAGTCTGCACAACAAGAAGCTGCGCGACTGTCGCAGCCATTTCGGTAACGACAAGGATGTACGTGCTGCTGAGACCACACTGTTCATTACCGAGGGAGACTCGGCCAGCGGCAGCATCACCAAGAGCCGCGACCCGAACACACAGGCAGTGTTCAGTCTGCGCGGAAAGCCGCTGAATGCCTACGGTCTTACGCGTAAAGTGGTGTATGAGAACGAGGAGTTCAACCTGCTGCAGGCCGCGCTCAACATCGAGGACGGACTGGACGGACTGCGTTACAACCGTATCGTCATCGCCACGGATGCTGACGTGGACGGCATGCACATACGCCTGCTCCTACTCACGTTCCTGCTGCAGTTCTTCCCCGATCTGGTGAAGAACGGCCACGTTTATATCCTCCAGACCCCGCTTTTCCGTGTGAGGAACAAGAAGGAGACCATCTACTGCTACAGCGAAGAGGAGCGCAGGGAGGCTATCGCCAAGCTGGGCCGCAACCCTGAGATAACGCGATTCAAGGGCCTTGGTGAGATCTCACCTGATGAGTTCAAGAACTTCATCGGCCCTGACATGCGCCTTGACCCCGTGACCATCAAGAAGGACGACCATTTGGCCCAGATGCTCGAATTCTTCATGGGCAAGAACACGCCTGACCGTCAGGATTTTATTATTGAAAGGCTGAGGGTGGAGAAGGATGTGGTGGATGAGGAGCCTGCGGTTGCTGGAGAACCTGTTGTTGCCGGAGAGTGAGAAAATGGAAAATGGAAAATGGAAAATAGGGGCTGAATCGGAGCAGGCGGAGGAGCATCAGTATCCTGACCTGAGTGAGATTCAGCCATCGATGTTCATGGAATCAGCTTCAGGCTACAAGAATTTTCAGGACTTGGAATGTTGGAAGGCATGTGTGGAGTTGAGGCGTTACGTTTCAAGGTTGCTGAAGAAGTTTCCGAAATCTGAGACCTACAACCTCGTCTCGCAGATGCGAAGAGCCGCGCGGTCGCCTTCGGCTAACATCGCTGAGGGCTACGGGCGCTTCCATTTTCAGGAGAACATCCAGTTCTGCCGGATTGGTCGTGGTTCGCTTTTCGAAATGCTTGACCATCTGCTCGTAGCGTTGGATGAGGAATACATCACCTCAGAAGAGCATCACGAAGCCTGCCGACTCGCCAACAAGGCCATTTCCATTCTCAACGGATACATCAAGTTTCTTTCAACCCAAAAATCTTCAACACCCTAGTAGCCTGCACTCTGTGTCATCCGCACCATTCTCCATTTCCCTATTTTCCATTTCCCCTATTCATCTCGCACCATTTTCAATTTTCAATTTCCCCATTTTCTAAAGAATGATCCAGGACGAGGACAACATAGAAGGCCAACAGGACGGGCAAGAATCCTCTGAGACCCCTGCGCTATCCAACACCATCGCGGTGAGCGGCATGTATCAGGACTGGTTCCTGGACTATGCCAGCTACGTGATACTGGAGCGGGCGGTACCGACCATCGAGGATGGCCTGAAGCCCGTGCAGCGAAGGATACTGCACAGCATGTGGGAACTGGAGGACGGCCGCTACAACAAGGTGGCGAACGTGATCGGGCACACAATGAAGTATCACCCGCACGGGGATGCCGCGATCGGTGATGCGATGGTGAACATTGGCCAGAAGGAACTGCTGATCGACACGCAGGGAAACTGGGGCAACATCCTGACAGGCGACCGATCGGCCGCACCGCGTTACATCGAGGCACGTCTCAGCAAGTTCGCTCAGGAGGTGCTCTTCAACCCAAAGACGACCACGTGGCAACTGAGCTATGACGGACGGAACAAGGAGCCCGTGACGCTCCCCGTGAAGTTTCCGCTGCTGTTGGCGCAGGGCGTGGAAGGCATCGCGGTGGGATTGAGCACCAAGGTGCTGCCCCACAATTTCAATGAGCTGATCGATGCTTCCATCGCCATTCTGAAAGGGAAAAAACCTGTCATCTACCCCGATTTTCAGACGGGCGGTATGGTGGACATCACGGGTTACAATGAGGGCCAGCGGGGTGGCAAGGTGCGTTCGCGCGCCAAGATCGGGCAGTTGGACAAGAAGACGCTGGTGATCACCGAAGTGCCGTACAACACCACGACCTCTTCGCTCATCGACAGCATTCTGAAGGCCAACGACAAGGGCAAAATCAAGATCCGAAAGGTGGAGGACAACACGGCCCAGGACGTGGAGATAGTCATCCACCTCGCGCCCGGCATCTCGCCCGACAAGACGATTGACGCGCTCTACACGTTCAGCGACTGCGAGATCAGCATCTCGCCCAACGCCTGCATCATTGCGGAGGACCGACCGATGTTCGTCTCCGTCACAGACATTCTGCACATCTGCACCCAGCAGACGTTGGCCCTACTGAAACGCGAGCTGGAGATCAAACTCGGGGAGCTGCAGGAGCAGTGGCATTTCGCATCGCTGGAGAAAATCTTCATCGAGAACCGCATCTACCGCGATATTGAGGAGGAGGAGACGTGGGAGGGGGTCATCGCGGCCATCGACAGGGGATTGAAACCGCACACCAAGCACCTGATCCGCGAGGTGACGGTGGAGGACATCACCCGCCTCACGGAAATCCGCATCAAGCGCATATCGAAGTTCGACAGCAACAAGGCCGATGAGAACATCCTTGCGCTTGAAGGCAAGATCGCAGAGGTGAAACACCATCTGGAGCACCTCACCGAGTATGCCATCGACTACTTCAAGGGCCTGAAAGAGCGCTACGGCAAGGGCCGCGAACGGAAGACGGAGATCCGCCATTTCGACACGATCAATGCCGCACAGGTGGCCGTGGCCAACGAGAAGCTCTACGTGAACCGTGCGGAGGGCTTCATCGGGTTCGGAATCAAGAAGGACGAGTATGTGAGCGACTGCTCGGACATTGACGATATCATCGTGTTCCTGCGCAACGGCACCATGAAGGTGGTCAAGGTGGACGATAAGGTGTTCGTGGGCAAGGATATCATCCACGTAGGCGTGTTCCACAAGAACGACAAGCGCACCATCTACAACATGATCTACCGCGATGGGCCGCGCGGCAGCTATTTCGTGAAGCGCTTCCCCGTGACCAGCGTGACGCGCGACAAGGACTACGACCTCACATCGGGCACATCGGGCAGCACCGTGGAGTGGTTCACCGCCAACCCCAATGGGGAGGGCGAGGTGCTCACCATCCACCACAAGCCGCTGCCCAAGATCAAGAAGCTCAAGTTCGACTTCGACTTTGCCCAACTGGCCATCAAAGGCCGTGATGCCAAGGGCAACACGCTTACCAAGAACCCCGTGCGCAAGGTGGAGTTCAGGGAGAAGGGCCTCAGCACGCTGGGTGCACGCAAGATCTGGTTCGATGACACCGTGCAGCGCCTCAATGCCGATGGGCGCGGGCAGCTCTTGGGCGAGTTCGCAGCCGATGACCTCATCCTCACCGTGATGCAGGACGGTCACTACAAGCTCTCGGGCTTCGACCTCAGCACCCAGTTTGAGGACGAGATGATCCTCATCGAGAAATGGGTCCCCGAAAAACCGCTCTCGGCCATCTATTGGGATGGGGAGAAGAAGGTGTTCATGGCCAAGCGTTTCCTGCTGGAGAAGAGCGACAAGAAGGTGCTCTTCATCCCCGAGGGCGATGCGTTCCGATTGGAACTGGTCTCTTCTGACTGGCTGCCAGTGATTCAGGTGAACTACCGCAAGCGTGCGGCAGAGGAGGCCGGACGGGCAGAGGAGGTGAAGCTGGAGGAATTCATAGCCGTGAAGGGCCTCAAGGCCAAGGGCAACCGCCTGAACACCGAGACGGTGAACACCATCGACCTGCTGGAACCCATTCCCTATGAGCCGCCCGTGGTAGTGCGGGACGAGGTTCAAGAGACGGTTGACGAGAGTCTGGAGTCTTCAGAAGAGGATGGCTCCGATGCCGCAGATGATGACGATGACGAAGGAGGCCCATCATCAGACAGCGGCCCGAGCACACCGCCTCGCGCACCCAAACCCGAAAGGCAATGGACACCGGGCGGACAGGGGCAGTTGCCGTTGTTCTGAACAGCGACCGTCAGACCGCGCTATGCACCAATGGTATTCTGCAAAGCCCGCTCTATAAGCTTGTTGAGGGAAACCCCTTCATGCTCGGCATAATTGGCGGCCAACCGGTGCAGCTTCGGTGATACGCGGACATTGAAGGAGCCTTTGTAGGCCTTGTCGGGGTTTTTTCCCACCCGCTGACAGGTGTCCAAATAATCATCCACCGCTTCGGTGAAAGCCTTACGAAGCCCGTCCACAGATGCGCCCTCAAAAGTCACGAGGTCGTTGATGCCCTGTATCTTCCCGTGAAACACCCCATCCTCATCGCTGAAACGGACGGTTGCCGTATATCCTTTGTACTCCATGATGTGAGTTATCTCAGATTCGGATTATCGAATTTCTCGCACTCCTTAAAGGTCGGAACAGCTTCACTCAATCAGCCTGACAATGAGGTCAGGCTCATCTCGTGATAGGGATTTGTAGAGTAGCGTGTTCTCTTCAATATACTGGCTGTAATTTCCGAAAACCATTCCGTCAATGCTGACGGTTCCGGTTCTGTTCGTTCTCAGGTCAATGAACTGGATTTGGGAAGTACCGCCATGTGCCCAACCGATGATTCGACCACTCTTATAGCTCCCAACACCACCATGAACAAATCTGTCTGTGAGCAACTTGCCCCGCTTAACTTGACGGCACTTCCCTTTCAGCGAGTACACAACCCATTCTTTGCCGAGCAGGCAGACAAATTTGTCATTTCCTACAAAAGACTTGAATTCTCCAAGCCCAGGATTTGGTGTGGATTGCATCCAACTACACTTCAGTGTTCCACTTTCCAGATCTAAGACATAGTACACGGTGGTATCGTTGTACATGCCATTATACATGCCCGAATTGCCTAAAGACCCACGAAGCATCAGATTCTCATCCCCCCAGTAGTACTCGCGGCTTTCAAAAAAGCCAGGACATCTATCCAGAGTTACCTCCCAAAGCAAATTGCCATTGAAGGAATACTTGCCGGCCAAACAGGGATTTTTCGTTGTTCCTTGTGATTTACTCCCGTAACCAAAGGAGTAAATACCGTCTGTCATGCTAAAGTTGTATGCACTGGACAACCCTGCTTGACTTGGGCCGACATGAATGGTTTTCAGGCCATCGTGACGGTTGTAAACTTGAGGGGCACCACTTCCACGACCATATGAGAACATAATGATAGTCGAGTCATTTTTTGCAAGCTGGGCAATCTGATTTCCTGATGTCGCTATTGTATCGCCAGCTACAATCAGCCGCCCAGTACCATACATATAGGTCATGTACATCTGCCCTGGCTCAAACACAGCTACCACCTCGCCCTTGCGGTTAACAAGGTTCTTCACCCCACCATGTCCCCACGGTTCTTTCAACTCGTGAACACGAGCCAACTCGAACCGATGGCCACTCCATTCAATAGTGTCGGTGCTTATCCGCTCAAATCCATCCTGTGCCTGAAGAGACAAGGCTACCATTGCTAGGGAGGCAACAGCCGTGATCCGAAGAACAGCGGAGAGAATCATCCTCGTAAAGGACGTGATTTAACGCTCAGAATATTACAAACCTCACTCTGGTATAGTTCTATAATAGAGCAGGTTGCGACCAACCTTGATTCTGCGATTACGATAAATGTACAGGCCTTGAGGATACAGGCCACCCCCTAACACAACGCCCACCCCGAGACCGGAAGGGCAATGGTCGCCCGGAGATAACGGTCTGTGGCCGTTATTCTGAGGGCTACTTCACCCCCCTCGCCCTCCGGTCCCGCTGCATAGGGTTCTCGCTGCTGCCGCGGCTGCGCTCCTTGAAGAGTTCGAAGCGGGTGGGCTCGGCCTGTGGGGGCCAGAGGTTGTTGCTGCGGTCTATGTCGGCTGTTTCGAGGTGCGGGTCGAGGTTCACGCGCACCAGCTCCTTGTCGGAGATGAACACCTTGCTGAACTGCTTCTCGTTCATGCGCCACACCTCGGCAGGAATGCGGTGCTCCTCCTTGGTGCCATCGGCAAACTCCAACTGCACGATTACGGGCATCACCAGTCCGCCCGGTGAGCTGAAGTCGATCTGGTAGTAGTTGCGCTTGGGATCAAGCAGGGCCAGCTCCTCCTCGCTGAACTGGCTGAGGTACTGCGTGTACTCCTCCTTGTCGATGATGCTGACGGAATAACGGTCCCATTCGGTGTAAAAGTCGCGCATGGTAGGGTCCTGCTCCACGATGCTCTTGAAGGCATCCTTGTTGCGCTGATCGGTGATGTAGCTCGGCTTGGCGGCATCCTCCTCCTTTTTCAGGGCGTTCTCAAAGTCAGGGTTCTTGGTGTCCACGCGGAACCATTTCACATCGTCTATGGCCTGGTCGCAGGCATCGGTGGTGTAGAACCAGCCGTTCCAGAACCAGTCGAGGTCCACCCCGCTGGCATCTTCCATGGTGCGGAAGAAATCGGCAGGAGAGGGATGCTTGAAGGCCCATCTGCGGGCGTACTCCTTGAAGGCATAGTCGAACAGCTCGCGGCCCATCACCGTTTCGCGGAGGATGTTGAGCGCAGTGGCCGGTTTGCCGTAGGCGTTGTTGCCGAACTGCTTGATGCTCTCGCTGTTGGTCATGATGGGTTCCAGCCCTTCGGGGTCGCCCTTCATGTAGTCCACGATGTTGGGCGCAGGGCCGCGTCTGGTGGGGAAATCCTTGTCCCACTCCTTCTCGGCCAAGAACTCCACGAACGAGTTCAGCCCCTCGTCCATCCATGTCCACTGCCTTTCGTCCGAGTTGATGATCATGGGGAAGAAGTTGTGGCCCACTTCGTGAACGATCACTCCGATCATGCCATACTTGATGCGCTCCGTGTAGGTGCCGTCCTTCTCGGGCCTCCCGAAGTTGAAGCAGATCATGGGATACTCCATGCCTATCGCGTCCGCATGCACGGAGATGGCCACGGGATAGGGATAGTCGATGGTGTACTTGGAATAGACCTCCAGCGTGTGCTTCACCACGCGGGTGCTGTACTGCTCCCACAGCGGGTTGCCCTCGCGGGGATAGTAGCTCATGGCCATCACCGTCTTGCCCCCGATCTTCACGGCCATCGCATCCCAGATGAACTTGCGGCTCGATGCGAAACCGAAGTCGCGCACGTTCTGTGCCTTGTAAATCCACGTCTTCTTGTCCTTGGCGCGGCTGCTCTCGTTCTTGGTGGCCTCATCCTGCGTGATGATGATGACGGGCTTCTCGAAGGCGTTGCGCGCCTCGTTGTACTTGGCGAGATGCTTGGGAGCAAGCACCTTGCTCAGGTTCTGGCATTCGCCCGTGGCGGCCACCACATGGTCGGCAGGCACGGTGAGGTTCACGGTGTAGTCACCGAAGGGCAGCGCGAACTCGCCCTTGCCCAGGAACTGCTTGTGCTGCCAGCCCTGCACCTCGTTGTAGACGCACATGCGGGGAAAGAACTGCGCGATGGTGTAGAGGTAGTTGTCATCCTCCGGGAAATACTCGTAGCCCGAGCGGCCCCCGATCTTCATGCGGTCGTTGATGTTGTACCACCACTTCACCTTGATGCTCACTTTGCCCCCGGGCTTCAGTTCGGTGGGCAGGTCCACGCGCATCATGGTGTTCACCACGGTGAAGGGCAGGTCCTTGCCCGCGGCATCTTTCACGTATTCGAGCTTGAAGCCCCCGTCAAAGTCCCATTGCAGTTTCTGGAGGTCGCCCGGACTCATCTTCTCCTTCATGTTCTGCGTGGCAGTCTTCTGCGTGTCGCTGTCCTTGGCGCTCTGGTTCTGATCCATCTGCAACCACAGGTAGCGCAGGGCATCGGGCGAGTTGTTGGTGTAGGTGATGGTGGATGACCCGTAGATGCGCTGCTTCTCATCGTCCAGCTCTATGTCCATCACATAATCGGCCTTCTGCTGATAATACTGATGGCCCGGTGCCCCGCTGGCGGTGCGGTAGACGTTGGGCGTGGGCAGGTCCTGCTGCAGCTGGCGGAACTTGCTGCGGTCCTGGGCGGTGGCCAGCAGCGGCAACAGGAAAAGTGAAAGATGGAGTATTCTCAAAGCCTTGCTATTAAAAGGAATGGGGCACAAAAGTAACCGTGCAGACCCGTGCAGTCTGTATGCTACACGTCTCACATAGGCGAGACAGGCCGATCATTCACCTCCCACCTCCGCGGCCTGCTTCCTCTTGGCCTTGTACGGATACCGCTGATACTGTTTCCTGCGCTCGGCATCGCCCGCCCACACCACCGAGGCGCAGATGCTCAGGGTGGACATGCGCTGCCACACGGCATTGAACAGCATCACGCGGTCGCGCTTTTTCACCCTCCTGTCCGCCTTGGCGGCCTCCTGCAGGTTGTTGCGCCCGCGCAGCTCGGTGGCCAGGGCGGCCAGTTGGTCGATGGCCGTCTGGGTGTAGCCCTTCTCCATGAGGTGAGGTCTGAAATCAGGGTCCTCTGCGGTGGCATATGCCAGTTCCAGGGCCTCGGCCATGCGCAGGCAGTTCTGCCGGGCGGCCGGCCACCGGTCCTGCCCGAAGGCCCTTTGGCGTTCCCGGTCGGTGGGCCATGCAAGAGCGGCATAGCCGGCCAGGGCGCGCAGAGCGATTTGGCCCTGCTGCATGGTCTGCATGAGGTCGGAGGTGATCACTTGGAGGTCGAGCCTCACGCTGAGGTCGGAGGGAAAGGCGTCCGCAGCCTCCACCTCGGCCCCGAAGTCTGCGGCCCAGGCGGCATCAAGCCAAGGGAAGTGCGCGGTGAATTCTGGAAGTTCCACCAGAAGGCGGTCGCGGAACACGCGGGCGCGTTCCAGCATCACCTCATTGGCCATGGTGAAGGTTCTGTGTGCGGTCTGTGCCATCGCTATCAACGTTAGAGGTCTTACACTTATCGAAAGTAGCAAAATGTATTCAAATCAGTTTCTTGTCCTTTCTATGAATTGACTACGCTTCTCAGATTACTATATTAACTATTCAACCGTTATTGTGCTATTTTCTCATTTACGTTCTTACTCTTCAAACTATTTCATAATGTCCTCCACATTATATTTTGTTTCTTCAGACTCTCTTGTTCTATATTCTATACATATGCTTTCTTATTCCAACTATATACATATTGTCTGTTAATCTACGTTTGAATCTTATCACGAATGAAATGAGCACAGATGATTCTGTTTTTAATTGTAGGTAAATTCGATAGAAGATAAGTGAATACTGTAATACCATCCTTGTCTCTCGTTGTTCCATGCGAGCATTAGGAACAGATGAAGGACTTTTACTGATGAACCTCAATGGTATACGTCCAAGACCGCAGAACGACCAGGCGTTCACTGTCACCACCCATACCAGAGGGTGAGCCTCACCACGGCACCCGCTCGGCCATCAGCATCACCGCTACCCCAGCGGCCAGTAGCGACAGGGCGATGTTCCAGCCCTTGAGGCGCACGGCAGGTAAGCGCATCACCGTCCACTGCACCGCGAAAATGAGCATCACGATGAGGAGCTGCCCCGACCAAAAACACGTATTTCATAAGATAAACCGCACTTTTGTATATCAACGAATATAAATTCCTGTCACCATGAAGCACATATTCCTTCCATTCTTATGCGCCTTGACCTCTGCCACCCTTTGCGTTGCGCAGCCACAGGCCGATTTCAGCTACACGGACAATTGCCAGAGCTACACGTTCACCGACCAGTCCACCTGCAATGGATGCACCATCGTATCCTGGTTATGGGCATTGGGGCCGATGGCTTCCAACGAGCAGAACCCTGTATGGTACTGGAGTTACTCGGGCCCAACGGATGTCACCCTGTATGTCACCGATAACAACGGTGTAACGGTGTCTTCCACCATGACGGTAAGCCCTGTGAACTGCATTGATGCAGAGATGGTCACTTCCACCGTGAACTGCCAAGTGGTGATATCCGTGAATGTGCTGGGCGGGGTTCCTCCATACGCTTACCTATCGAGCACTGGAGCGACCACCCCTTCCATCACTTTGCAAACGCCCGGGCAGTATGCTATCACTGTTGTTGATGCCAATGGCAACACGAGTGCCTACGAGCCGGTGACTGTCACGCAGGAGATGATAGATGCGGCAGGCGAGGGGTGCGGTCAGATCCTCGGAAGGGTGTACAACGACCTGAACGGGAACGGGGCCGATGATCAGGAGCCGGGGCTGGCCGGTGTTCAGATTGCCGATGCCTCCGGCACATACAGGGCCTACAGCGACAGTGAGGGCAACTACAGGATGTTCGTTGACCTCAATGCCACCTACACGGTGGCCCCGCCCGACATGCCCACCATTTTCAAATGCAATCAGTGGTCGGAAGGCGAGCAGACCGAACCGCAGGTGGGCGGCCATACGGTCAGTTTCGGGCCTGACCCGATGAGCTCCACTGACCATGATTTCGGATTTCAGTTCGGGCCGTCTGCATGTGCCACGGTTGGCGGCCTCGTCTTTCACGACCAGAATCAGAATGCGATGCAGGACTTTGGCGAGCCCGGTGCAGCAGGCCGCAACGTCAGAATTGAGAGTCAGGACGGGGAACTGGTCGTCAGCACACAGACCGATGCCCAAGGATACTATTCGGTCACCTTGCCGTTCGACACCTATGTGGTCTCGTTGATGCCGAACAACCAGACCTACTACTGCGGAAGCGGTTTCTCGTCTGTGCAGACCTTCCCGGCCTTCAATCCGAATTACACCCTGCCACTCACCCTTCAGACCCCCAACGCCACGGCCACAGATTTCGGGGTGTATGACCCCGCCACGCTCGATGCCAAGATGGTCAACCTATGGGTTGACAATGGCCGAAATGCGGGACAGCCCTTCAACGCCTCCATGGATTTCAAGATCACCGGCACGATGACAGGCACCTGCACCTTGCGGGTCGATTTCGATCCACTGATCACATTGAATTCGTCCGGAATTCAAGCTGACGTGGTGGGCATCGACCATGCGGAGTGGGTTTTCAGCAATACGATATCGCAGTGCATGCCCTTGAACTTCACGCTCAGTCCGGAGGCGGAAACTGGTCACGTGCTCCTTTGGAATGCGACCATCACGTGCACCGCGCCCGAGACCTGTGAGAACAACAATACCGTTGTCCGGAACAGAACCGTGCTCACTGGCCCTATGAAAATGGAGGAGGACCTATGGGAACCGAACAACATGGTGGTGCTGCACACAGGCGACCCGCAGACGGGCATCATCACGCATGACGATTCCACATTCTCCTACCTCATCAACTTTCAGAACGTGACCTCCGACACGGCCCACCATGTGTGGATCGTCAACACCATCTCGCCCTACTTGGACATCACTTCCATCTCAGCACCATTCTCCCTCAACGCGTTCAAGATGTATGTGCCCGATGCAGAGACCGTCATCTTCGAGTTTGATGACCTCGTCCTTCCGGATTCAGGCAGCAGCTTCATCGACAGCTATGGCTTCTTGCAGTATAACATTCGAATGAGGCCTGACCTTCCTGCCGGTACCTGGATAGAGAATCAGGCATCTGTGACCTTCAACCGCGGAACGACCGTGCCGACCAACATTACAAAGAATCAGATAGCTCTCCCTGTGCCCGCAGAAGAGTCATTATCGGCCGAGAACAACGCCATTGTATTTCCAAACCCCAACAATGGCAATTTTCGTGTGGTCATTGATACCGGGCGGGAGGACACCTACGTGATCGCGCTCCATGACCTGACGGGAAAAGTGGTCTTTGAGCGCCAGCTCGTGCACAGGAACCATACCGACCTCATGCTTAACACGCCCCTTCCAGCAGGCACGTACCTGCTATCCATCAGAGGTACCGACCAGTCTTTGGCCGGTTACGAACGTGTAGTGGTGGTCGAGTAGCAGAAGCAACCATCAGTGATCGGATCACTGGTCCAAATGGTCGGGCGCCACGCCTGCCTCATGCTCACCACGGCACCCGCTCGGCCATCAGCATCACCGACACGGTACCGGCCAGTAGCGACAGGGCGATGTTCCAGCCCTTCAGGCGCACGGCAGGCACGCGCATCACCGCCCACTGCACCGCGAAGATGAGCGTCACGATGATGAGCTGACCCGCCTCCAGCCCCACGTTGAAGGCGAAGAGCGGCAGCAGCAGCTCATCGCCCAGCAGCGACCTCAGGAAATTGCTGAACCCCATGCCGTGGATGAGCCCGAAACCGAGGGCCAGCGCATAGGAGGCGATGGACGAGGTCTCCAGCCGCTGCATGCCTCCCCTGAAGGCGAAGAAGATGTTCTTGCCCGCAGTGAGAAAGATGGTGAGCGGGATGAGGAACTCGACCCACGCCCCGTTTACCGGAATGATGTTGAGCACCGCCAGCCCCAGCGTGAGCGAATGGCCAGCGGTGAAGGCCGTGACCAGTATCAGGATGCTCTTCCAGTCGCTGAAACGGTAGGCCGCACAGAGCGCGAGGAGGAACAGGATGTGGTCGTAGCCGTTCACATCGGTGATGTGCTCCAGACCGAGTTGGAAGTAAGTGGGGAACATGGGCGCCTTGCATAAGGGTGAAAAACGGAACGCCAGCGAAGGTATCCCCGCTGGCGTTCCGAACATGTATGCTGTCCGATTATGGGAAGATGCCGAGGTTCTCGTAGCTCACCGCCACCTTGTTGATGGCCTCAGCAAAGGCCGCAGTGCGCAGGTCGTTCATGCCCTGGGTGTTCACCATGCGGTTGCGGATGGCCGCATAGGCGTTGATCATCGTCTCCTCCAGACCGGAATAGACCAAGTCGCGCTCGTCCGGACCTCGCTCGATCATCTCAATCTGCTTGGCGCTGATCTTGGTGCCGCTGGCCTTCTCGATGGCGTCCACGATGTTGTGGTTCATGTTGGCGCTGTAGCGCTTCTCCATGCGGCCGAAACGCACGTGCGAGAGGTTCTTGAGCCACTCGAAGTACGACACGGTCACACCGCCCGCATTCAGATAGATGTCCGGGAGGATGAGGGC
Source organism: uncultured Chryseobacterium sp. (assembly GCA_964488095.1). GTDB lineage: Bacteria > Bacteroidota > Bacteroidia > UBA10329 > UBA10329 > UBA10329. The sequence goes on along the minus strand of CAZATP010000004.1, from coordinate 21,806 downwards.
TCCGTTCTTCAACAGGATGTCCTCGCCCTGCGGGGTGATGGGTCCGTTGGCCGCCTCACCGATGAGCTTGGCCTTGACGCGTGGCGCATTGTCACCGTTGATCTGATTCTCCAGTGCGGCAGGGATCAGGATGTCGCAGTCCACCTCCAAGCATGCGCCCGACTCACCGATGTGCGTGCTGCCCGGGAAGCCCACGATGGCGTTCTTCTCCTTCTTGTAGGCGAGCAGGGCCTCGGGGTCGATGCCGTTCTCGTTGTAGATGGATCCGTCCCACTCACCGATGGAGATGATCTTGGCACCGGCCTCGTGGAAGAACTTGGCTGTCCAGTAGCCCACGTTGCCAAGGCCCTGAATGGCGATGCGCTTGCCCTCGATGCCCGTGGTGAGGCCCAGCTTCTCCATGTCCTCCTTGAAAGTGCATGCATAGCGGATGCCATAGAACACGCCCAGGCCCGTAGCCTCGGTGCGTCCTGCAATACCTCCGTGACTCAACGGCTTTCCTGTGACACAGGCCACTGCGTTCAGCTCGTTGGGATAGAAGGTGCTGTAGGTGTCCGCAATCCAGGCCATCTCGCGCGATCCGCTGCCGTAGTCCGGTGCGGGCACATCGATGCCCGGGCCTATGAAGTTCTTCTTCACCAGCTCAGAGGTGTATCTGCGGGTGATTTTCTCCAGTTTCTCGTCAGAGCAGGTGCGCGGGCTGATCTTGATACCACCCTTGGCACCACCGAAAGGAACGTCCACAATAGCGCACTTGTAGGTCATCAGTGCGGCAAGGGCCATCACTTCGTCCTGGTTCACATGAATACTGTAACGGATGCCTCCCTTGGTAGGCAGCTTGTGGTGGCTGTGCTCCACACGGTAGGCCTCGATCACCTCTATCTCGCCATTCACCTTCACGGGGAAACGCATGCGATAAACGCTGTTGCAGTACTTGATCTGCTCCAACAGCTGCGGGTCGTGGTCCAGGAATTTCGCAGCATTGTCAAAGTACTTCAGTACGTCCTCAAAGAAGCTGTGCTCCCTTTTTTCCTCCAATTTCTCGATAACTGCCATGTGTTCTTCGGTTTGATTTGGGCGGCAAAGTTGGCAAAGTTTCCCAACGGTCAAACTGCCTTTGGTCATTGCTAATCACAGCTTAAAACAACCACAACATCAAAAGTTATTTTAATAGAAACAGCAAGGCCCGCCTCCCTTCACAGGGGGGCGGGCCTTGAACCAGATAGCATAACGAAATCAGAAATCCAATGAAACCTGCAACAGGAACGTCCTCGGCTCATTCACCTTCAGAGGACGTAATGCGTAGGCCCTGTTGGCGAGGTTGCGCGCAATGAAGGCAAGACGAATGTTCTCATGAATGTCAAAAGAGGCCCGGGCATCAAAGACGTGATCTCCATCGCTGTTATTTCTCCTGAAATCGGCAGCTCCCCAACTTTCCTGACCAATGAGCGGAAGAAGGTTACGGTCGAACTGATAGAATGCAAGGTCAACACTCCTCATGTAGCTGTAGTAACGATAGGTTCCTGCTATCGCAAAACGGTATTTCTTCTTGATGGTGAACACGAACTCAAGGTCAACATTCACCAGATGCTCGAAACGGTATTTGAGCACTGGATCGGCCAGATATGCGGCAGTATCGGCTGCGGTAGGAATCGGATAGTCGGCATCGCTGAGGCTACCATACAGAATGGAGGTAGAATTCATCTGATTGATCTCCTTCCCATTGTTATCGGTCACATAACCTTCGAGTGGGTCCTTGGAATGCGGTTGTGCATAAGTGTAGCCCAGCAGCACGTTTATGCCCAACCAAGGAGATACGTTTCCACCGCCAGTGAAGGAAGCGTCAAATCCACGCACACGCGCACCTCCCGTGTTCTGTGACTGGAATGCCAGTCCGAAGAATCCATTGTCCGGTGCTCCGAAAATTCCCGCATTGAACTCCACATAATCCGTGTATTCCTGCCAGAATGCTGCGAAATCAAGGTAACCTGCGAACTTGCCAATCTTGATACCTTGCATAAGGCCCACCTCGGTGGCCCAGCTCTTCTCTGCACGCAGATCGGGATTAGCCACAATAGGCACACCGCCAATGGTGGTATTGATATAACGCTCAGCAATAGTCGGGAATCGGAAACCCTGACCGAACGAGGCGCGCAGGTAGCCCTCCTTCCAGAGCATGGAGCTTGCACCGATGCGGAACACCGGGGCCACCTCGCTCTCGCGATCATTCACCCTGAAATACTCCAAGCGAACCCCTCCGTTGAGGTTGAGTCGGTTCCAGAACTTCTTGTCCAGTTGAAGGTAACCAGCGATATTCAAAGCGGTACTTATTCCGTCACCTGCTTCATTGGCAGAATAGAGATTGGCCTCACCATAAGTATACTGACTCATCACCCCCGAAGTGATTGTGAAGTCCTTGATGACAGCGAAACGTTTAGCGAACTGATACTCTGCAAATCCAACGTAGTTGAGATTCGCCTGATTATTATCATTCCCATTGTTCTGATAGAAGAGACGACCTCTGAGGGTGTGACGCGCGCCCTTCGTACCGGAATAGGTGATGAAGGGGTCTATGTTATAGGTTGTTTGGATAGTGCGGGTAATAGCCCCTTGGAACGGACGATACAGTCCTGTGGTCCCATTGAGCCAGATGTTCGAACCAGCACTCCTTGAGTACATGAAATTGAAATTGACCCCATAATTGAGCCCACTGTGCTTCTTTGACCTTCTGCGCAGATTCATATTCACCCGCATCCTATTGCTGAATTCCTTTCTGGGATCGTTGTAGGTGGTGTCAATCACGTTTCCATCAGCATCCTCGTTGATCGAGATAACTCTGGGAAATCCTCCAATCAGTGTATCCGCCTGCTCATATCCGATATAACCGTTGTCGAACAGGAAATTTCCACCTACGACCATATCCCATTGTCCCATTTTGCGTGAATGGAAGAAATTGAACCCATGAAAAACAGGAGGGTTGGCAGGTTCATACCACTCCGACTCAGCCACACTTGGGCGGTCATAGATTCCGGAAATGAGGTTGACCTTGGTCTGAGGTTTATCTCTTGGATAGGCCGTTCGGATGTTGATGGCGCCATTCAACGCAGCAGAGCCATAAAGAACAGATGACGCGCCTTTGATCACCTCGATCTGCTCCAGATTCTCAACAGGGAGGAATCCCCAGCTTGGACGGCCCGCGTCACCGCTCAGGATGGGCAGGTCGTCCACCAGCACCATCACCCGCGCACCCGCACCAAAACTGTAGCCGCTGCCTCCGCGCATCTGAGGCTCAGAATCCACAATGGTCAGACCAGGAGTCTGCTCCAAAGATTCATCCACCGATGTTGACCCGCGACTTTGTACAATGTCGGGCTTGATAACCGCAACCGACATGGTAAGGTCTTCCACGCGCTGCTCAAACTTACCAGCAGATACGACCACCATCTCCAACTGCTCCGACTCCATCTCCATTTGAACAGTCACCTCGGTGCTCGCCCCACTGTTGATGCTCACGGGCACCGTCTTGGCCGCGTAGCCGATGGAGGTGACCACGATGTTCTGTTTGCCCGATGGCAGCGACAGCTGGAACTTGCCATCGATATCGGTCGCTGCCCCACGGGATTTGTCGGCCTCCCATACAACGTTCGCACCGATGATGGTCTCACCGGACGCCTTGTCCTTCACAACGCCTTTCAGCGTGCCCGTGTCCTGCGCCATCAGCGCGGCCGTGAACAGGGTGAGCAATGCAGAGGTAATCGTCTTTTTCATTTGGTTTGCGGTTGGGTTGTAACTGTCCAGAGCTCTGAAAAGCGGGCGAATATATCAATAATAGGTATGGAGCAGGGTCACGCACGAATGCTTAACATCCTTGCTTTGTCGCGGGTGCCCGGTGTGGGGCCCGTGGTGGCCCGCAAGTTGATTGCCTATTGTGGTGGCCCTGAACAGGTATTCCAGCAGAGGCCGTCCTTCCTTGAGCGCATCCCGGGCGTTGGGAAGGTCATTGCCCAGGCCGTTGCCACACATCAACCACTGGAAGATGCCAAACGGGAACTGGATGCATGCCAAAGGTCGGGCGTGAGAATTGTAACATTTCTGGAACCCGCTTTCCCGCAGCGCCTCAACCATTGCGCGGACGCGCCTCTGCTCCTATTCGTCAAGGGACATGCTGACCTCAACGCGGCCCGAACGATCTCCATCGTAGGAACACGCAACGCCACATCGCATGGCCGGGAGATCACAGAGGGCATCATTGAGGAACTGGCCCCCTTGGGAGTGACCATCGTGAGCGGACTCGCCTATGGCGTTGATATCACGGCCCACAGGGCGGCTCTGAAACACGGATTGCCCACCCTTGCCTGTCTTGCGCATGGTCTGGACAGGATCTATCCGCCTGCACATGCCTCAACCGCCCGTGACATGCTGACCAATGGCGGGCTGATCTCCGAATACCCCAGCGGCACGAAGCCCGACAAGGAGAATTTCCCCAGCCGCAACCGCATCGTGGCAGGCATGACCGATGCCACGCTGGTGGTAGAGGCAGGCATGAAAGGTGGGGCGCTCATCACCGCACAGCTGGCCAGCGATTACGACCGTGACGTCTTTGCCATTCCCGGACGGGTGAGCGACCTTTACTCTGAGGGGTGCAACCGACTGATCAAAGAGAACAGGGCGGCCCTGGTCACCTGTTCAGAGGATATTGTCAAGGCCCTCAACTGGGACCTGCCGGAAAGGCCGTCCGCCTCGCGTCAGCAAAGGATGCTCCTCGACCTTACGCCCGATCAGGAACTTCTGGTGAACATCCTCCGTGAAGCCCCTCTGAGTGTGGACGTCCTCGCGGCCCGGTCCAAGATGCCCATGAGCAAGGTGTCGGCCCTGCTATTGGAGATGGAATTCGAGGGGATGGTGCGAAATCTTCCTGGTAAGATCTACGAACTGACCTGAGGTGCGCTCATTTCAGCACCCGGAGGGCCTCCTGAACGGCAGCATCATAGTCGTTCATCACGCTATGGTATCCGTCACCGTTCCATACCGAACGCGCCACCAATGCTCGGAGGTTGCGAACGATGCCGCGCTTGGCATGATCCAGCTGGTCAGTAGTCCCTTTGATACCGCGGCTCTCTCCCAACGCGATGAGGCGGGATAGATCGGTGTCGCGCACCACGAAACCCGCCTTGAAGGCATTCAGGTCACGGTAGCCCTTCAGCTCCCGCTGGCGCTCTGCGGCAAGCTCCATGGCAAACTCACGGATGAGCCCATTGCTGATGAGGCGGTTGTGATAAACGGAATAGTCGGCCGTGTCCAACGGCACGAACACATCGGGCACAATGCCGCCTCCGCCATAGACCACCTTGCCCCCGGGCGTGGTGTATTTCTCCTCCTCATTCACCTTGATGCTGTCGGCCTCGTAGAGCTCGCCCATGTCGAGCCGGTGCGTGAAATCACCGAAATACTCCTCACTGTTATCGTAGGGTTTCTGGATGCAACGGCCCGTGGGCGTGTAGTAGCGGGCAATGGTAAGCCGCACGGCCGATCCGTCAGGCAGTTCCACTTGCTCCTGCACAAGGCCCTTGCCGAACGACCTCCGCCCGATGACCGTTCCTCGGTCGTTGTCCTGAATGGCCCCCGCCACAATCTCGCTGGCCGAGGCCGAACCCTCATCAATGAGCACCGCCACATCCACATCTTCCAGGTCGCCAGAGGCGGTAGCGAAACTCTCCTGCCGCGCGCGCTTCCTTCCTTCCGTATAAACAATGAGCTTGCCCTTGGGCAACAGCTCATCGCTCATGGAGATGGCCGCGTTCAGATAACCGCCCGGATTACCGCGCAGGTCAAGTATCAGCTTGGTCATCCCCTGCTTGCGAAGGGCGGTCAACTTCTCAACGAATTCCTCATGGGTGGTGGCCGCGAATCGACTCACCTTGATGTAGCCCACAGCAGGGGTCAGCATCACACCTGCATCCACACTGTAGATGGGGATCTTGTCGCGGATGATGGTGAAATCAAGCAGGTTCTTCTCCCCTCTGCGGGCAATGCCCACCCGCACCTTAGTGCCCCGGAGGCCCCGCAGCTTCCCGATAACATCCTCGTTACGGATACCGATGCCCGCCACGATGGTGTCCTCGATGGTCACGATGCGGTCCCCTGCCCGGATGCCCAGTTTCTCAGAAGGTCCTCCGGATATGGGGGCCACCACCAGGATGGTGTCACGCAGAATGTTGAACTCCACCCCGATGCCGTCAAAGTTGCCTTGCAGCGGCTGGTTCATGGCCTCCAACTCACTTGCAGGGATATAGCCCGAGTGTGGGTCGAGCTGGTTGAGCAGGCTGATGAGGGCATCCTCGGTCAATCCATCCAGGTCGATGCTGTCCACATATTCCTCAGACACATAATTGAGCAGGTTGGTGATCTTGCGGGCATTATCACTCACACCGCCCACCTGAATGGTGTGGCCTTGTCCGACAGGATGGAGGTAGGCCCCCAGCCAAATGCCCCCGGCCAACACCACCGAGAAGGCGATGGGCAGATAAATGAAGGGCCGCAACCGGTTATCGCTCATGGTCAATGCTCACATCCTGGAGTTGGACCACCTCCACTCCTGCGTTCTGCAAAAAATCGATGCCGGATGTGTCCTTGTATCCGTCCATATATACCAACCGCCTGATTCCTGCCTGATGCACCAGTTTGCTACAGTCCTTACAGGGCGACATGGTGAGATACAACGTGGAATTCTTCGCACTGTTCATGGACCGCGCCACTTTCATGATAGCATTGGCCTCAGCGTGGAGCACATACCAGTGCGTGTGGCCCTCGCAGTCCTCGCAAGAATTGTCAAATCCCGATGGAGTGCCATTGTATCCGTCCGCAATGATCTGGCCGTCCTTCACGATGAGCGCGCCCACCTGTCTGCGTTTACAGTGCGACAGCTTGGCCCACTCCAAGGCCATGCGCAGGTAGGCACGGTCATACCGTTCCTGCTTCCTCGCATCGTCATATTTGATGAAAACCTCCTCCATGGGTGTGGCGAAACTATAAAGAAGGGTGACCCCTCCGAAAAAGAAAACCCTGCCCGCCAGAAGCGGACAGGGCTACCGTACCGAAGGCCGGGATCGAACCGGCACGCCTTGCGGCACACGAGTTTGAGTCGTGCGCGTCTACCAATTCCGCCACTTCGGCTTGGGGGCTGCAAATATAGACTTTCCGTCCCCGCAACCGTCATGCCCTCTGAGCGTCTCAAAGTTCGGTGCGGAGACACTGCAAGACCTTCAGGCAAGGCCACGGGCCTTGGCTTCCGCGCCCCGCTCTTTTCCGTAAAATTGTGACCCTGAAATGAAGTTGCACCGCCTACTGGTAATTCTGCTGATGCTCACCGCTCCGCTGGTGCAGGCGCAGCAGTGCGGTTTTATATATGTCACTCCTGATGGGGCTTCCTCGGGCACAGCAGGAACGCGCGACAACCCGGCCTCTCTGGCCTATGCCATGACCCTTGCTGCGCAAGGAGGTCATCTGCGCATAAGCCACGGCACCTATCCACTATCGCAGACGCTTGACATCCCTTCGGGCATCACCATGGAAGGGGGATTCATCCCTTCCACTTGGCAGAAGTCGAATTCTGGCACCACGGTCTTTCACCGCGATGCCACGAACTATGATGTGGCCAACAAGGCTCTCATCGGTCTGCGCATAGTTGGTCAATCAGATTTCCGCATCCAGGAACTGGAGATCCGGGTAGATGATGCCCCTGGCAGTGGCATCTCTGTCTATGGCATCTATCTCTCCGGCTGTTCCGACTATGTGATCTCCCGCTGTCAGGTCCTCACGGGCAATGGCTCCAACGGCATCAATGGTGACTCCGGTGTTGCTGGCCAGAACGGTGCGTCCGGCCAGAACGGGCAAGGCGGCATTGACGAGGGCAACTGCTGCCGCGCAGGCGGTGCGGGCGCCAGCGGGTCTTTCCCTGGCAGTAACGGTGGTGGTCAGGGTGGTGAAGGTGGCGAATGGGGCGGTTTTGAGGTGGAGGAATTCTGTGCACCCATCATCAATCTGTGCCAATGGGTCATCGTTCCTGGTAGCGAGTTTACCAATCCTGGCGCCAATGGCCTCCCTGGTTTCGGTTCCGGAGCCGGCATGGGCGGGCAGCGGGGCGTGGGCGTCTGCGAAATCACCTATGCCGTCCAGACCTGTCCAGCGCAGCCCATCAACTACGGTAAGGATGGAACGGACGGCTTTGAAGGTATTGATGGCGGACCCGGTCTGCAGGGTTTCGCCAGCATTATAGGTGGTTTTTACATCCCGGGCATCGGTGCTCAGGGCGACCCCGGTCAGACACATGGCTCCGGTGGTGGCGGTGGCGGTGGCGGTGGCGGCAAAGGCTGCGAACCTGCCGCGCTCATGCCCTATTTTCCCACAAACGGCCCGGCCCCTTATGCTGGTGACACTGCCTACAACACCGCTGGCAGCGGTGGCGGTGGCGGTGGCGGTGGCGAAGGCGGACAGTTCGGTCAGGGCGGCCTGGGGGGGCATGGTGGCGGTGGGTCGTTCTGCATCTTCGTTTTCGACAACGGTCAGAACGGTGTGGTGCAGGACTGTAGGTTGACTCCCGGCCTTGGTGGTCAGGGTGGTCAGGGTGGTCAAGGTGGGCCCGGTGGCCAGGGCGGTCAGGGCGGACTTGGTGGGTTCCTTGGCGACAATGGTCCGGTGAACAGCTGCAACGTGGGCAAAGGAGGCAATGGTGGTGCAGGCGGCCCCGGAGGTGCTGGCGGCCCTGGCGGCAAAGGATCGGACGGTCTGAGGCGTGGACTGCATCAGGTGCAGGGCGTTCCTGTGCAGGACCCGAACATCTACAACCCTTGGGAACCTGAGATCACGGTGGAGTATTTCGGTTGCACCAACTCGGACGTGGCCGTGTCCACCAATGCCACGGGCAATCTCACGTGGATCTTCGGTTTTGGGGCCTCGCCTCAGAACAGCACCAGCAGCTCTGACACCGTGCAGTATGGTGGACAGCTCGGGTCGCGCAACCTGACGCTCATTGTGGACGGTGTCCCCTATTTCTATGCGAATTACCTGCTGGTGGGAACGGATTTCGACCCGCCCGTGATTGATGCTACCCGCAACACGATCTGCGCAGGGGAAAGCACCTCGCTCTCTACTACTTTCGATGGGCTCACTTACGATTGGGTGATTCCGGGCGGCTCCATCACCAGTTTCTCAGACCAGAATCCGGGCACGGTCTCGTTCTCCCAACCAGGACAATATGTGGTTGAACTCACTGTGACCAGCTGTTGCGGAACCTCCAAGACCACAGACACCATCTATGTGTTGGAACAGGTGCAGGTGGACCTTGGTGAAGACCTCCGCGCCTGTTTCCTGGACGGTGCACCGGTGCTGGACGCAGGCGGCAATCCCGGTGCCACCTATGCGTGGACACTCAACGGTCAGACCTATGGTTCCAATGGGCGCACCCAGAGCACGCTTTTCACCGCCACTTATGGGGTAATAGTAAGCTATGGCAGTGGCTGCTCGGGTTCGGATGACGTTTTTGTAGAGATCTACACCATCACTCCAGTGGAACTCGGCCCCGATCAGGCCATCTGCGCAGGAAGTCCATTGCCGGTGCTCAACGCGGGCATTGAGAACGCCTCCTACAGTTGGACCTTCAATGGTAACCCGATCGGTACCGATGCCGTGACCTTGGAGGTGAACCTACCGGGTACCTACGCGGTGAACGTTACGGAAGAGTCGGGCTGTGCGGGCAACGACCAGCTTCAGGTGGTGGTGAGCACTCCCTTCGTCTTTCTCGGACAGGACATCAACGTCTGCGCGAATGCCTCATTCCCTGTTCTGGATGCCAACAACCCCGGGGCATCCTATCAATGGTTCCTTACCGGGCAGCCCATCAGCGGTGCCACGGGTCAGACCTATCAGCCCACGCAGGGAGGCATCTTCTCGGTGGTGATGACCAATGTGTACGGCTGTCAGGCCACGGATGAACTGGAGATCTTCACTTTCCCTTCGCTCAATGCGGCTTTCAATTCCCCGACCATCGCAGAACTCGGACAACCGGTGCAATTCGTGGACGCGACCAATCCTGTGCCCACCAACTGGACATGGAACTTCGGTGACGGATCGGCCATCGTTAACACACAGAACCCGGTCCATAGTTTCCAATCCGTTGGCGACCGGCCGGTGTTCCTCATAGCGAGCAATAACATCTGCTCCGACACGGCCTATGCCATCGTGAAGGTCATCTACGACTGCAATGCGCTTGGGCTTACGGCCGATTTCAGCCTCTTCCCCGACCCCGTGACCCTCTCCGCCTCTGGAACGGTGACCACCACCAACCTCAGCGCCAATGCCACGCAGTTCGTTTGGGATTTCGGTGATGGCACTCCTACGAACCCGAATGCGAACCCCATTCATGCATACACGCAGCCGGGCACATACGACATCACCTTGACGGCCATCAACCTTAACTGCACCACCAGCACCTCGCAGTCCATCACGGTGGTGGAATATGGCGTGGGCATGGAGGAAACGGTGCTCGAAGGCCAACTTCAGGTCTACCCGAACCCGAATACTGGCCTTTTCACCGTCCGCTTGGAGCTGGAATCACCCACTACTCTGTTCATCGAGTTGAACAATGTCATGGGCCAGCGGGTTTACCGTGAGCATCTCGGAGAACGCAGGTTCTGGCAGAAGGAGTTCGACCTTTCCTCGTTCGTTCCAGGCATGTACCTTCTTCAGGTGTCCACCGACAGCGGGCTGCTAAGCAGGAGAATTCTCATACAGTAGACCGTTCCGGGGCGCGATGCCGATTGCGCAAGCCCCACGTGTCTGAACAATATTGAACCGATTCATCATGGAGACCAAGACCCTATACACCGTTTACGCAGAGAGCACGCCCAACCCGAACACGATGAAGTTCGTGGCCAACCGCATCCTTCTGGAACATGGGCTTGCGGAATACACCTCCTTCGAAGAGGCGAAGGGAAGCCCGCTGGCACTGGCGCTATTCAAATTTCCCTTCGTACAGGGCGTGTTCATTCAGGGCAATTTCATCACCGTACAGAAGAATGGCATGGTGGGCTGGCAGGATGTGGTGCTCGAACTGCGTGAGTTCGTGCGTGATTTCCTCAATGGTGGCGGCATTATCATCACCGAACTGCCCGACATGAAGGAAGAACCGACCATGCAGGAGGCCACCGCCATGGCCGGTCATGCTGAACCCTCTTCTCAGTTGGAGGAGCAGATCATCGCCATTCTGGAGGAGGAGATTCGCCCAGCAGTGGCGCAGGACGGTGGTAACATCACCTTCAAGGGTCTCAACGATGGCGTGGTTAGCGTGGTGCTGCGCGGAGCCTGCAGCGGCTGTCCTTCCAGCACCATCACCCTGAAGAATGGTATCGAAACACTATTGAAGAACCGCCTTCCGGGGGAGATCAAAGAGGTGGTGGCCATCAACGGCTGAGGCCGAACTGGTCACTCTCCGTACTTCACGGAATACTTTTGGTACATCTGCTTGTGTGGATCGTTCAGGTCCAACTCCCGGCCTTGGATGTAGGCGCGCTCCACCTGATTGGTGCGCATATCGAGCGCATCGCCCTTTGAGACGAACAAGGTTGCATCCATGCCCTCGGCAATGGTGCCGCAGCGTCCAGAAAACCCCAGAATGTCCGCTGTCCCTCCCGTTAGGGCCTTCACAGCGGCCTCGTAAGGAAGTCCGTGGGCAACGGCTGTGCCCGCAGTGAACGGCAGGTTCCGTGAACCCATGGCCTCCATATCGCCCTCATAGTTGAAACAGAATCGAATACCGGCCTCGTGGAGCAGCCGCGGAGTGGTGAACGGCTGTCGCACATCATCGTCCACATTGGCCGGGAGCGAGTGCGTCCGTTCCAAGATCACCGGTACGTTGCGCTCCTTCAGCAGCCCGCTCACCAGATGGCTCTCGGCCCCGCCCACAATCACCGGGAACAGGATGCCGGCCTCCTGCGCGAACAGCACCGCATCGGATATGCTCTTGGCGTCATCGGCACGCAGATAAAGTCGCTTCGACCCTTTGAAAAGCCCCTTGCAGGCCGCCATTTTCAGATTCACCTCTTTACTGTCCTGTTCCGCATAGGAGCGGGCCCGCGCAAGGAAATCGCGAAGGGTGGCCACCTCCTCGGCATACTTCTCATTGGGTTTCACGCCTCCCGGCTCGGCCCACCAGCCGCTGCGCGCGAAACGTCTGGGCCATTCCACATGGATGCCGTCATCCTCCAGCACCACGGCATCCTCCCAGTTCCATCCGTCCAGATGAACGATGCTCGATGTCCCAGCGATGCGGCCTCCCCGCGGGGTGACCTGCGTAAGCAGTACACCGTTGCTGCGCACCGTGAAATTGATCTTGCTTTCCGTGTTGAACGCAATCACCGCACGGACTTCGGGGTTGAAAAGTCCGGTCTCCTGAAAATCGCGGGTGGCACGCACTGCATCCACGTCCGTCAGTCCGAGAGTGCTGTTGGGGTTAATGAAGCCCGGGTACACGTGCTTGCCTGTTACGTCAATGATGTCGGCCTCCTCGCGGTTGAGGCGGATATTGGTCATGGGCATCACAAAGGTGATTTTACCGCCCTCAAAGCCGATGGCCGCATTCTCCATCACCTCTCCATTGCCAAGATGGGCCGTGGCTCCTGCTAGCACCACCGCCTTGGCGGGAAGTTTTCCGGGAGAAGGGAGTTGTGCCATAGCGGCATGGGTGAGCGCAAGAAGAAGGGTGCTGAGAAGGACGGTGATTCGCATGAGTGCAAAAGTGCGAGAATATGCCGTATCCCTCACCCTTGGCGATTCAGCTTAAGTTTGTGACATGCCCCGCAACGCTGCCTATCGTCTTTCCACATCTCACCCGAAAAAACGGGCGTTCGTCACAGGCGCGGCCTCTGGGCTCGGCCTCGCCATCTGCAGGGAACTGGCCTGTGATGGTTGGGCCATCGGGGCGGCAGACATCAGTGCCCCTGCCTTGCAGAAATGTGCCGAAGAGCTTGATGCGTTGGGCGGAAAGATCTTCACCTACGTGCTTGACGTGGCCGATAAGGACACCTACCGCGCTGTGGCTGCTGACTTCTTGAGCGAACATGGCGGGATAGACCTGTTGATTAACAATGCCGGTGTGGGCGATGCAGGCTATGTGGACGAGTACGGTCTGGAGAACTGGGACTGGCTGCTGAGCATCAACCTCAGCGGTGTCATTTACGGTTCTGCCCTATTCATCCCTGCCATGCGCCAGCAGCGTTCAGGCTCCATTATCAACATTGCCAGTGCGGCCGCATTCACCAGCCTGCCGCGCATGGGGGCCTATAACGTGAGCAAAGCTGCCGTGCTCTCCCTTTCGGAGACCATGAGTGCGGAGCTGCATCATCTCGGCATAAATGTGTCCGTGGTGATGCCCACCTTCTTCAAAACGGCCGTGATGCAATACAGCAGAGGTAAGTCGGAGCACATTGAGATGTCGAGACTCATCTTCGGTACCAGCACGCTCACTCCGGAAGAGGTGGCATCCACAGTCCTGAAAAATGCGGGAAGGGGAAGGTTCCATATCATCCTGCCCTGGGATGCATGGTTCATGTACCGATTGAAACGCTACTTCCCGAAATTGGTGCTTCAACTGTTCCGCTTGGGAGAAAAGCACACGGACTTTCTCCAGCAGAGGCTGCGCAGAAAGTACCGCGCCATGACGGCCAAGGGCAAAGTTGACGAGGAGTATCTCGATCGGGTCTTTGGCAGACGGGAAGGGCAATGACCGCAGATAGAGCCGCTACATTTGTGCAGCCCATGCCCACTCCGATAAAGATCATCACGGCCGATGCCCCGCCTTACTTCACGTACCTCCGGCAGGTGTGGCATCACCGTCATGTGCTGCACGCGCTCTATCTGCGCGACATCAAGCAGCAATATGTACAGACGCGGCTGGGACTGCTCTGGGCCGTGATACGTCCATTGGTGGTGGTGGCGGTGTTCTCCGTGCTGTTCTCCTACCTGATGAACATCAAGGTGGGCAGTTATCCCTATTTGCTTTTCGCGCTTTCCGGCCATTTGGCCTGGACCATGTTCTCTGGCATTGTCAACAATGGCATGAGCATCGTGAAGGCCAACTCGGGCCTCATCCGCAAAATGAGCTTCCCCTTGCTCATCCTTCCGTTGCTCACCGTTGCGAATGCATTGACCGAGTGGGTCGTGACCTTCGGGCTGCTGGTCTTGCTGATGGTGATTCTCGGTGTGGTGCCACCGCTTGCTGTGCTGCTGCTGCCTGTGGCCGTACTGCTCAATGTGCTGCTAGGAACTGGGATTGCCGTATGGCTCAATGTTTCCAGTATCCGCTTTTGGGATCTGAATCACATTGTTCCCAGTCTGATAGGCATGGGTATCTGGCTCACACCGGTGTTCTTCCCTGTCACGCTAATCCCCGAGCAATATGCTTGGCTGGCCGACCTCAATCCGATGACGGGCGTACTCAATCTATACCGTTGGTGTCTTTTTGGGGACCTTCTCAATCTGCCGGCCATCGCTTGGAGTGCCATGCTCGGCTTTTCGGCCACCCTTTCAGGCATCTATTTCTTCAAGGAGCGAGAGGGCGATATGATTGACTATCTCTGAACTGACCCGGGTCATTGCGCTTCGCTTTCGGGTTGCCCGTACCTTTAGCTAAACGCTTTCCGACCATGCGAAAAGTCCTCAACGACCCCGCCCTCAACGCCCAGTTCATCCGTGACGGCTACGTGCGCGTGCCGTTCATCAGCCCTGCCGAGGTGGAGGAGCTCAAGCAGCTCTTCTTCGACACCCTGCCCGAAAGCGGAGGCCAGATCACCACCGAGGAGACGGGCGTGGAGAACAGCCGCCTCGTGACCTATGACTTCACCTTCATCGACAAGAACCCGCAGTACAAGCAGCGCGTGTTCGACATCATCACCGCGCGGTTCAAGGAGCGGATGGACGAGCTGCTGGCCGATTACCGCCCCATCATCGCCAACTACATCCGCAAGCAGACCAATGACGGGGAGGTGCCGCTGCACGAGAACTGGGCCTTTGCCGATGAGCGCAAGTGCTTCACCGTCAGCATCTGGTGTCCGCTAGTCGATGGCACGGTGGAGAACGGCACGCTGCAAGTGGTGCCGGGCAGCCACAAGCGTTTCGGGGAGCTGCGCGGTCCTATGATACCGTGGGAGCTGGACAACATCAAGGAGCACATCATCCAGAACCACCTCGTTCCACTGGAAACGAAAGCGGGCGACTGCGTGATCCTGGACGACAGCATCGTGCATTACTCCGCCCCCAACCGCACCGAGGGGCTGCGCCTCGCCATCCAGCTCATCTGCATCCCCAGCGAGATGCCCAGCATACACTACCACATGAACCCAGCGGAGAACCCAGGCATGGTCGATGTGCTGGAGGTCGATGTGGACTTCTACATGCAGTTCAACCCATGGAAGAAGCCCGAAGGCGCGAAGAAGCTGCGCTCCATTCCCCACACCACGCAGTTCATAGACGAGGCCGAGTTCGCCCAGCGCCTCAAAGGGCCGAGGTTCGATGAGCTGGCTGAAACGATTGTACCAGAGAGCGGGATATTCTCAAGGTTGAAGAAGGTATTCGCTTAGAAAAAGTTCACGCAGAGAACGCAGAGGTTATCGCAGAGAACACAAAGAGTTGATTTTGATAAGGGAAGAAGCCATGAAAAAGCCCACTTACACCCTCAGCATTCCCCAGCCCTGCCACGAGCGGTGGGATGAGATGACCCCGACTGAAAAAGGCCGATTCTGCGCGAGCTGCCAGAAGCAGGTGATTGATTTTTCTGGGCTGTCGGACAGGGAGGTAATCCAATTGATCGAGCAGTCCAGCGGCAAGGTATGCGGACGTCTGCATCCACAGCAGCTCGACCGTCCTATGGTCTTTGAGCCATGGGCGCAACGGGCTTCTGTGCGGTTCTCAGGTTTTTTTGCGGGGTTGATGATGCTTTCCTCTGCTGATACAGCGTTTTCCCAAAATGAGCCTATTCAACCTACGGTGATTTCTCAACAAGTTAGAGTTATCACTTCAGAAGAGCAGAAGGTTTTAACCCCTGAGAAATACACGATTAAAGGAAGACTCACGGACGCTCGAACAGGAGAACCCATTGTCTCCGCGTCATTAACCATCATAGATACGGAGCTTAAGACTTCGTCAGATTCGAGTGGGTTCTACATACTGAGAGTGCCAATTGAAGAAGTGAACGATGAAATCGTTGTCAGAATTTTTAGTCCCACACATGGAATTATCAAATTTTCCACACTTAAGGAAGATGTAGTCAATGGGCTTGAAAGAGATTTCATAATGCGGCAATTGGTTGCAGCTCGAACTGGAGGCATTGAGGTGATAAGAACTCGGTAAGAAACTCGTTTTAAGTCAGATATCTGTGCTCTTCCAAGACCCCATCCTCAACTCCCGTTTTGCCCTTGACGGCTACGTGACCGTGCCGTTCCTGTCGGAGGCGGAGGTGGCTGCGCTGCGGGCGTACTTCCACGAGACGCACCCCGCTGTGCCAGAGGGATTCCACAGCAGCAGTTTCAGCACGGAGAGGTCGGAGAAGGAGCGCGTCAATGCGCGTGTGGAGGAGGTCTTCGGTCCCAAGGTCGGTGCGCTGTTCCAGCCTATTCGGAAACTCGGGAGCTGCTTCCTCAGCAAGTCGTCAGGGCCCCAGGGCGAGATGCCCATCCATCAGGACTGGACGGTGGTGGACGAGTCGCGGTTCTGCTCTGTCACCATCTGGTGCGCGTTGCAGGACACGGACGAGAGGAACGGTGCCATGCAGGTCATCGCGGGCAGCCACCGTTTCAGCGATGCGCTGCGGTCGCCCACGTTGGACGACCCTTTCCGTGACATCCACGCGGAGATGCGCGCAGACCTCCGCACCGTGCCGTTGAAGGCGGGCGAGGCCATCATCTTCAATCAGGCGTTGCTGCACGCCTCACCGCCCAACACCTCGGCCGAACCCCGCATCGCAGTGACCTACGGCCTCATCCCGCAGGAGGCGGAACTGCTTTTCTACCATCAGAATGAAGATGGACAGGTGGAGAAATACGCTGTGCCCGACCATTTCTTTCAGGAATACAACACGCAGATAGGCCAGCGGCCCGCCATCGGTGCGCTCACTGATACCCTCAACTACGTCTCCAGGCCCGTAACTTCGGGCGACTATCACCAAGCCAAGCGCGCCTACCAGACCCAGAAAGCCAAGATGAGCTACAAGATGATCCCACTGTTCAAGGACACTGAGAAGCAGGCCTTTTTTGAGAAGGAGGGCTTTGCAGTCTTCCCGCTATTGAATGCGGACGAGGTGGCTGACCTCAAGGCATACTATGAATCCCTGAATCTCACGGACGAAAAGGGTTTCGGATTCCATGTGAGCATGGACCAGGCGGACAAGAAGCTGTGCCGAACGGTGCGCGAGAAGGTGTGGGGCGTGGCCCTGCCGAGGCTGGAGGAGCATCTCAAGGATTTCAAGCCATTCGTGAGCAGCTTCGTGGTGAAGGAATCGAACCCCAAGGGGGTGGTGCCCGCGCATCAGGACTGGAGCTTCGTGGACCGCGAGGAGGACGGCTACAGCAGCATCACGTGCTGGATCGCGCTGGTGGACACGAACCTTGAGAACGGGGGCATGGGCGTGATACGCGGCAGCCACCGTTTCATGCAGAACAAGCGGCCATCGCCCAGCCCGCAGACGCCCGTGCCGCTGAGCAACCACATGTTCAGCATCTTCCCCTACCTGCACACGCTGGACGTGAAGGCGGGCGAGGTGCTGATGTTCGACAACCGCACGTTCCACGCCTCACCGCCCAACACCGCGGATTTCGTGCGTCTGGCCGCTGGCGTGGGGGTGACGCAGAAGGATGCGCAACTCGTGCATTACTACATGAAGCCTGACGGGCAGTTCAAGACCATGCTGCGCTACAACGTGGACCCTGATTTCTTCCTGAGGTACGAGAACGCCACGCTGGCGCAGATGTTTGACCGTGGCGAACTGATCGAGGGTTATGGCGACCCCGTGGAAGTGCCGTACGAGTTCACGGACTACACCAGCGAGGAACTGGTGGCCATCATCAAAGCGGCAGGCAATGAATACAACGTGCCGATGTGTGAGAAGCTCGCGGCCATCTTCGGTAATATCAGCGGCCCGCAACAGGAACAGCCCAAAACTGAACCAGTACCGATTTCCGAGCCTCCGCCCGAACCCGAAAAGGAATGGCAGTGGGTGGACGACCGCAGTTTCTTTGAGAAATACAGCCCGAAGAATATCGTGACGGAGGTGAAACGGAGGCTCGTTGGGGCTTGAACCTGATGACAACGATTTTTCAACCATTAGCTAATTCGCCCATCCGCTAATTATCAAATTGACCATGTTCCAGTTCCCCGAGAAGATGAAGCGCGTGTTCCGTTCCGAGGAGCATCAGGAGCGGTTCGAGCGCGATGGCTACATCATCCTGCCGTTCTACACGCCAGAGGAGATAGCGGAACTCACGGCACTCTACCACCGCCTCCACCCGCAGGCCGCGAAGGGCTTCTTCCCCAGCACTTTCTCGCCAGACAAGGAATACCGACAGACGGCCGACCGCGAGATCCAGCGCGTGTGCCAGCGTTCCATCACGGATTACTGCATGGACATTAAGGTGATGAACGGCAGTTTCATCGTCAAGGGGGCGGATGCCGAGAGCGGCATGTGCGTGCATCAGGACATGACGCTGGTGGACGAGAGCCGCTTCACGGGCATCAACATCTGGGTGCCGCTGTGCGACCTCACGGTGCGGAACGGGGGCCTCTTCGTGCTGCCCAAGAGCCACCGCATACACCCCACCTACCGTGGCAGCACCGTCCGCGAGATGTTCTGCGGCATCATGGGCCACATGGTCGATTACCTGCACCCCGTGATGGTGAAGGCGGGCCAGGCCGTGTTCTTCGACCAGAGCATCATCCATTTCTCACCGCCCAATTACTCGGACAGCCCACGCATCGTCACCAACACCTATTTCACCCACAAGGACGCGGAGTTCCGCACCTGCTATTTCACCGATGCGCACCCCGACAAGGTGGAGCTCTTCGCGCAGAGCGACACCTTCATGACCGACTTCGAGCAGTTCGGCAGCAACATCCACGACCGCCCCAAGGTGGGCCAGTCCCTCGGCCTGATGGACTACGACTTCCCCGAGCTGACCGTGGAGTTCATGGACCGCGAGTTCGGCCGCACCGATGCGCGGAGGCTCATTGAGGAGGCCGCACCGAAGCAAGAAGTCATTATGGAAGAAGTGCCAGCGGTTTCTGAACCCAAGCGAGGATTCTTCCAGAGATTGAAAGAACTCGTTTCCTGATGGCGAAACGCATCTTCCTCTCCGATGAGCACCAGCAGACGTTCAAGCGTCAGGGCTTCATCGTGCTTCCGTTTCTCACCGAGCAGGAGGTTGCAGACTTGGACGCTCTCTTCGATGAGCTGCACCCGGAGCTGCACGGCAGCGGGTTCTTCAGCGGCAGCTACAGCAACGACTTCGACTACAAGAAGCGGGCGAGCGATGGCATTGTGAAGGTGTTCGCCCGCAGGTATGCCGAACTGTTCACCGACTATGCGCCCTTCGGTGGTGCATTTCTCTACAAGCTACCAGGTGAGAACAGCGCTTTGGCAGCTCATCAGGACTGGACCATCGTGGACGAGAGCCAGCACGTGGCGCTCAACTGCTGGGTGCCGCTCTGCGATGTGATGATGGATAACGGCCCGCTGATGATCATGCCTGGTAGCCATTTCGACCGCCTCCACACGGTGCGCGCACCCACTGTACCGTTCTTCTTCTCGGGCAATGACGATCTGGTGATGCAGGAGCTGGTGCCGATGGAGGTGAAGGCGGGCACGGCCGTCATCCTGAACCAGAGCGTGATACACTATAGCCCCGACAACCGCAGCAGCACTGTGCGCAAGGCCATTACGGCCGGCATCAAGTCGGCCGGGGCTCAGATGTATTTCCACTACAAGGAGCCCGATCGTGAAGAGCTGGAGGTGCGCGAGATGGACGATGACTTTCTCATCCGCTTCGAGAACTTTGCCGAGTCCATCATGCAGCGGCCAATACAGGGGCGAGCTATTGGGCACATCCCGTATGTTCCGCCAGTTATGGAAAGAGAGAAATTGAAGGCAACACTGCGAGAGATGAAGGAGGGCGCGGGCTTTCAGATGAACGGGCCGATGGAGGAGGCTGTGCGTGAACCTGTGATCGCAAACGAACGTCCGTCCTTCTTGAAACGGATCGCCTCATTTTTCAGCAACTGATCATGTCGCAGCGCATTCTAAGTGATGACCATCTCGACCGTTCCCTACTGAAAGAGGGTTACGTGGTCGTGCCGTTCCTCGATGCTGAGGCGGTCAGCGGGTTGAAGACCTTCTTCCTCGAAAACCATCCGCAGGGTGTGAGCGGGTTCTACGCCACGGCCCACGCCACGGACATCGCCTTCCGCCAGCGGATGAACGACCGCATCAAGGAGGCGTTCGCTGGGCCGATAGCGCGATACTTCGCGGGATGCAAGGCGTTGGGCGGCTCGTTCGTGGTGAAGTCGAAGGAGAACACCTCGCGGCTGCACCCGCATCAGGACTGGAACATCGTGGACGAGGACAAGTACCGCTCATTCAACATCTGGGTGCCGCTGGTCAATCTGAATGAAAGGAACGGGGCCATCCGCGTGATGCCGTGCAGCCACCGCTGGGTGCGCAACTTCCGTGGGCCGAACATCCCCGATGCCTTCACAAATGTGCAGGAGGACATCTGGAAGAAGATGAAACCGCTGCACATGAAGCCGGGCGAGGCGTTGATATACGACCACCGACTCTTCCACGCCTCAGACCCTAACACCATAGACGAGCTGCGGGTCGCGGCCGTGTTCGGCATCATCCCCGAAGAGGCGCAGATGCTCTACTACTTCGGCAAGGACGGGAAGGTCGCGGTCTATGAGAGCAGCGTGGAGTTTTTCATGACGGGTGATATTCAACGGGGACCGGAGATTCTGAATCATTGTAGAACATTGAAAGATGAATCGGAGCCTGTTGGCAAATGGAAGCTGGCTGTGATGCAACTTGCACAACGCCTGCGCTTTTACTGAACTGCTTGAACAGACCCATTGTACTCGTATATTCTTAAAAGTGATCACTGAATCGTAACTGCCCGTTTAGAAGGCACCTCATTTAGAGACCCCTCTGATACACACGTGCCTATGTTGATGATTAAGTTACGTTCTTCGGCCATACGCTTCGCGCGGAACAATTGCCAGCGAAAACAATCCAATTCTCATGAGCTTCTCCCTTTTCTCGCGCAGAAGAAAAGAAAACGAGGACAATGGCGCCTCGGAAGTGGCACGCTTCTATGATGCCACCACCGACAAGTTCCTTGCGGTCTATGGCGAGGTCATTCAGGCCTTTCGCACCAAGGATGTGTCCGCATATCTGGACTATACGATATCAAGTGCCCAATTGATGCCCGATACGCGCATGATCGATGCCGGATGTGGCGTTTGTGGCCCTTCTTCCTATTTCGCCCAACAGATTCCCGGGCTTTCCATTCAAGCCTGTACCATCAGTCCGGTTCAGGCAGAGAAGGCTAATGTCAATTTACAGGAGAAGGGAGTGTCTGAACAGGTGAAGGTGACCATGGCCGATTATCATTGCCTACCGGAGTTCTTCGGCAAAGAGACCTTCGACCGTGTCCTTTTCCTCGAATCGTTCGGTCATTCGAAGAACAAGTCATTGGCCATACGATCGGCATGGGAGG
>CAZATP010000003.1:0-155349 GCA_964488095.1 uncultured Chryseobacterium sp. | reverse complement strand
GGCCGAGCGGATGCACGAGTTCGGGGTGCTGGTGGCCGTGGGCATGAAACGCTGGCGATTGGCCGCTGTCTTCTGGCTCGAAGTGGTGATGCTCTCGCTGCTCGGTGCTGCCCTCGGCATGGTGGGCGCACTGCCCGTTGTCGGTTGGTTCTACTATTTCCCCATCACGTTTGGCGAAGGCGAGGAATTCGCGAAGATGTTCGAGGAATACGGCATGGAACCCGTGATGCAGGCCTCCGTGGACTTTGGAGTGTTTGCCACGCAGGCTGCGGTGGTGGCAGCCATCACTTCGGTAATAGCCTTGTATCCGATGATGCGGCTGTTGAGGTTGAAGGCGATTGAGGCGATGAGGAGTTAAGATGATGGTAATATCGACTAAATCCCCCGCCTCGTTCCTCGGCACCCCCTTTTCAAAGGGGGATGGGGGTCCGCGTTTCCCCGAACGTTCAGTATGCACCCTAAGATTGATGGTTGCACTGCGCGCCTTCCCCCTTGAAAAGGGGGTGTCCGCCAGAGGCGGACGGGGGATTTTCTTCTCTAAAAACGCAAACCTATGCTACTAAAAATCGCTTGGCGTAATATCTGGAGGAACCGCACCCGCAGCATTGTGGTCATCACGGCCATTGCTATCGGGCTTTTGGCGGGCGTGTTCGCCTCGGCCTTCATGCAAGGCATGATGCGACAGAAGATCGAGAGTGTGATCAAACTGGAGATGAGCGATTTCCAGTTCCATAGGCCGCAGTTCACGGAGGAATATCTGCCCAAGCTGTTCATTCCAAACTCAGAGGCTATCATGGCCGAAGTGGAGCAGGAACCTGCCGTGGCGGGCACTTCGGGGCGGCTCATCAGCATGGGCATGGTAGGTTCGGCAAGACGTTCGGGCGCCATCCGCATCATGGGCATCGACCCTGCGAAAGAGGCCGTGGTCACAGGGCTGAACGAGAAGGTGGTGGATGGCTCGTGGTTCGAGGGAAAATCGCGCAATCCCTTGCTCATCAGCCGAAAAGTGGCCGATAAATATGGCGTGGAACTCAAATCGAAACTCGTGCTGACGGTGCAGGATGTGGAGGGCGAGATCATTGCCGGGGCGTTCCGCGTGGTGGGCATCTATGAATCAGGCAACGGCATGTTTGACGAGATGAACATCTATGTGCAGCAGGATGACCTCCGCGCGTTGATGCACATCGAAGCGGGTGTGCATGAGATCGCTGTTTCCCTCACCGACCACGACCTGGCCGAACCACTCGCCACCAAATATCAGGCGTCCTATCCCGACCTTCAGGTGCAGCCATGGCTCGACCTCGCTGCCGGCATGCGATTCATGGTCGAGGCGTTGGATGTGTACCTCTATTACATCGTGGGCATCATCCTGCTGGCGTTGCTGTTCAGTATCCTCAACACCATGCTGATGGCCGTGTTGGAGCGCATGCGCGAGATCGGTGTGCTGATGGCCGTGGGCATGTCCAAGGCAAGGATCTTCGTTATGATCATGCTCGAAACGGTGATGCTCACCATGATCGGTGGCCCGTTCGGACTGCTATTGTCCTATGGTTTTGTAACCTACTTCGGGGAAGCGGGCATCAACCTTGGTGGCGCGGCCTATTCCGACCTCGGATTCGCAGCCATCGTCTATCCCTATCTGGATGCACGCAGCTATTTGGAAGTGACAATGATGGTGGTAGTGATGGCAGTAATTGCTGCCGTTTACCCCGCCCGGAAAGCATTGAAATTGATTCCTGTTGAAGCCATCCGAACCCAATGAGAAAATTAACCGCAGAGAACGCAAAGTCTTACGCAAAGAGCGCGGAGGAAGCACTGACGCCCTTCCCCCTTTTCAAAGGGGGTGCCCGAAGGGCGGGGGATTTTGTTCAGAAAACGAAACAATAAGCGCATGACCAACTACGTAATTGAAACCAAGTCGTTGACCAAGACCTACGAAGGCATCGTTCCCGTCTATGCCGTTCGCGGTGCGGATGTGACCATCGAGGACAACGAGTTCACGGCCATCATCGGTCCATCGGGCAGCGGCAAGACCACGCTGCTCAACATGATCGGAGGCCTTGATCGTCCCACCTCGGGCAGCATCAAGGTTAACGGCCACGAACTGACAGGCAAGACGGACAGCGAACTAATCGACTTCCGATTGAAACACATCGGTTTCGTGTTCCAGAGCTACAACCTCATCCCTGTACTGACGGCCAAGGAGAATACCGAGTTCATCATGCTGTTGCAGAAGATCCCGAAGGCGCAGCGCGATGCCCGTGTGGAGCAGTTGCTGCGTGAAGTGGGTCTTGCCGACAAGATGGACAAACGTCCCACGGAACTTTCGGGCGGACAACAGCAACGCGTTGCCGTAGCGCGGGCTTTGGCCTCCAAACCCGATTTCGTTCTGGCCGATGAGCCCACCGCAAACCTCGATTCGGCCAGTGCCTCCAACCTGCTCGACATCATGGCGCGGTTGAATCAGGAAGAAGGCATCACCTTCATTTTTTCCACCCACGACCAAAGGGTGATAGATAGGGCGCGGAGGGTGATAAAGCTGGAGGATGGGGTGATTGTGAGCGATGAGAGGCGTTGAGTTTGTGGTATGAAAAAAGAATCCCCCGCCTCGTTCCTCGGCACCCCCTTTAGAAAGGGGGAAGGGCGTCCGCGCCTCCCCGAACAATGGGGTTCAAAACCTGACGCTGGTGGACGCACAGGCCTCCGTCCCCCTTTTAAGGGGGTGTCCGCCACAGGCGGACGGGGGATTTTGTAACTGAATTCCAAAACCGAACACCAATGAGATTCATCCCCTACAACACCGACCTCAAGGAGTTCTCCCGCCAGCTCCGCATTAACTCCACACTGGGAGAAGTGATGTTATGGAAAAAGTTGCGGGGTGCTCAAATGATGGGTTACACCTTCAACCGGCAGAAACCGCTCGGCAACTACATCGTTGATTTTTACTGCAAACCACTCAACCTTGTGATTGAGATTGACGGTGGAAGTCACCATTTTGATGAGGTAATCGTGAAGGATGGAATAAGACAAGAGGTGTTGGAAGGAATGGGTTTGCATTTGCTGCGATTCACGGAACAGCGGGTGATGTTTGAACTGCCTTATGTGGTGCTGGATATTCAACGGCACATTGAGGCTTTGAAAGAGGAGGGAGAATGAAGAAAAAATCCCCCGTCTCCGCTCCGCAAGCTACGCGGATCCACCCCCTTAAAAGGGGGAAGGCGCGCAGTGCGTCCACTGCTGTTGGTGTGAAATCTGAACGTGTGAAGCAGCACGGACGCCCGTCCCCCTTTGCAAAGGGGGTGCCCGAAGGGCGGGGGATTCTTCTACTCTTCTTACTCTTTCTGTCTTTCCTTTCAACAGCTCAAAACCCCGACACCACCACCGCCAATCCCCGCCCCAAATTCTCCGACATCGTTCAGATTCACGGCTATGTCAAGAACCTGAACATCGTTTCTATTTCTGAGAATCCGCTCATCGGTAATAGCACGGAGAATTTCCTGCACAGCCGCATCAACCTGAAAATCACGCCCGGCAAGGGTTTCCTTATCGGGGCTGAATTGCGGACGAGGCTTTTCTACGCAGGACGGACAGCTACCACACCAACGCTGCACGAGAACTATGAAATGGATGGCGGCCTCGTGGATATGACGGCCAACATCGGCCGCAGCGATGCCGTGCTCCTCAACACCACCCTCGACAGGCTCTATCTCGGTTGGGGAAATGAGAAAGTGGATGTTCGGGTGGGGCGTCAGCGCATCAATTGGGGAGTGAACCTCGCTTGGAACCCTAACGACATCTTCAACGCCTACAACTTCATCGACTTCGACTATGAGGAACGGCCGGGCACAGACGCTGTACGATTCCAGTATTTCGGCAAGAATATGAGTGGGTTTGAGATAGCTGTCGCCCCACGTGAAAAATGGCTGGAATCGACCGCAGCATTAATGTACAAGATGAATGTGAAGGGCTACGACCTGCAGTTCATCGCAGGTCAATACCGTGATGAAGTGACCGCAGGCATCGGCTGGGCGGGCAACTTGGGCAATGCGGGCTTCAAGGGCGAGGCGCAGTGGTTCGCACCTTTCGAGGGTTTTGCGGACAGCATCCACACGGTCTCAGGTGCCATTTCGGTGGACTATGCTTTCAAGAACAGCCTGTATCTCAACGGCTCGCTGCTCTTCAACAGCAACGGCATTGATGATTCCGACCCTGCTAAACTGGCCACCTTCTTCAGCGGAACCGCGCTCAGCGCCAAGAACCTGATGCCCACGCGCTACAACGGTTTCATCTCCGCCAGCTATCCCATCACTCCGCTCATCAGCTCAAGTCTAGCGGTGATCTACGGCTATGGGCCGCATCTGCTGCTCATCAACCCATCGCTCACCTATTCCGTGAGCAACAGTTTCGATATTCTGTTGGCTGCACAGCTGTTCTTCTCAGAGTTTCCAGAGATCACGCCAACAGGCATTTCAAGCTCCTATCAGAACCTGAGCAACAGTGTGTTTCTGCGGGTGAAATGGAGTTACTGAGGCTCAGTCCTGAGCGGGCCAATCGACCGTCTCCTCGTCCAGCATGCGCGGGCCCCACTGCACTTCACAGAGCTCGCCATCCTCCAACCAGAAGTTGATGGCATTGGCGTCTGACTGCACCAGATGGCGGTCGGGGTCCTCATCATCGCTCCAATCCTCGAATACGAGGTCCTCGAAGCCCATGTCCTGCAGCATCTCAAGCAGTTCCTGCCGGCTCATCCCGATCAGCTTGCGGCCATTGAGGGTCGCATCCTCATGGCTGATGGCAATCATGCCCAGGCGCCAATCGTCCTCGATGTCGAAGGAGAAGGAGGCCTCCATATCGTCATAGTGCCACGCCTCGGCCTGTTCGTCCAGATCCTCATCGATGTCCACATTCTCCTCCACTTCATCGGGCTCTCCGATGAGATGTGTAAGCTGGTCGCGGGTCATTCCGAACTTGATGGGACCGAGGCCCTGTCCGATGAGTATGGTCTTCATGGCAAAGTGTTTTTGATGGTGCGTAAAGGTCTCACAAATACGCTCACCGCTCTCATGTTTTTGCCCGCATCCTGTAAATCGGAGGTTACCGCACATGGCCCGTGGCCACGATATTTGGCCCCCATCCGAACCCGATGCCAAGCGCCCGCTCCCTGTTCCTGCTATCTGTGCTAACGCTCTTCGCGGGTTTCGCCATGACGGTGGCCGGATGGCAGGGCCGCGTTGCGGTATCGGCCTTGGGAAGCATCGGTGTGCTCTGGTTCCATTTCCGAGCAACAATGGGGGCCGAGAAAGGAGAACGCCCGCTTTGGACCCGTCACGCCCTGCTGCTTTCATTCGTACTCGGAAACCTTCTCCGTGGACTTGATGTGGCCCTTGCCACGGTGTTCTTCATCCTGATGGTGGCGGCACTGTTGGCAGATGTGTTCGTGAGCGGTGCCGCACGGATGAACCAGCAGAACCCTGCTTCACATTCGGACAAGGACAGCCCTAACGGCTGATCAACCTGCTCCCAGCTTCTGGTGAGTCGTTCCCACAACTTCTCGTTATCCCTTAGTTGCCTAAATTTGAGACACCTTGCAATTGAACAATGCGCTACACCGATCACATATCCATTGACCCGGACATCCGTTTCGGCCGACCGTGTATCACCGGTACGCGCATCTCTGTATTTGATGTGCTTGGTTGGTTGGCGCGCGGCATGTCCATCACCGAAATCACAGAGGACTTCCCTGAGATAACAGAGGAACATGTGAAAGCTTGCCTCGCCTATGCGGCAGACCGGGAACATCGTCTCAGGGCGGCCTGACCCATGAAGTTGCTATTTGACCAGAATATCTCCTTCCGAATCGTTGCGAAACTCAAGGATGAGTTTCCGGATTCTGTTCAAGTGAGGAGATTGGCCCTTGAAAATAGGCGCGATACGCTCATCTGGGAATACGCCAAGAAGAACGGCTTCACCATCGTCACCTTCGACACGGATTTCTATGACCTTTCCAGCCTCTATGGTCATCCTCCGAAAGTCATCTGGGTGCGGTTGGCAAATCCCTCCACTGAAGAATTGGCGCACGAGCTCCGCATCCGAAGCGAAATCATCGCCAACTTCATCGGTGAGCCGTCATGGGCAGAGGTTTCCTGCCTCGAGATCGGTTAGCATCGTATGCATCACCCCCTCAACTCCGCCCCAAGCTCCTGCTTGAACCTGCCCACCAGCCTTTCCATCGTCTTTTCGATGGACTTGTCCTGTAGGGTGGCGGTGTCATCGCGCAATATGAAGCTCACGGCATAGGACCGTTTCCCTTCGGGGATGCCCTTGCCCTCATAGACATCGAAGAGATCCACTTCGCGCAGCAACTTGCGCTCGGTCTGATGGGCGAGCTCTTCGATGCGGGCGTACTTCACCGTCCTGTCCACCAGCAGGGCGAGGTCGCGCCTCACGGACGGGAACTTCGGCAGGTCGGTCACCGTCAGCTTGTTGATGGCCGAGGCCGCAAGCACCGAATCCCAATCCACATCGGCAAAGAAGACCTCCTGATCGATGTCGAACGTGGCGAGGATGTCCTTGCGCACGCTACCGAATCGCGCCAGCATCTTGTTCTTCAATGTGAATGCCATTCCATAGGAGAAGACAGAGTTCTCCGTGGGCAGGTCGGTGAGCTGCGCCTGAATGTTCATCCGTTGCAGCAGTTGGCGCACCGTGGCGTGGAGATGATGGAACGACACATCACCCTTCACCGCATTCCAGCGTTCGGGCTGAAAACGGCCCGAGAGGAAAATGCCCAGCGACTGCTGTTCGCGATACGGCCAGCCGCTCGATTCGGCATTGAAATACAGATTCCCGAACTCATAGAACCGCACATCTGGGTGCTGATGGCGGATGTTGCGTGACACGTTCTCCAACCCACCGAACAGCAGGGTCTGCCGCATGGCGTTGAGGTCGGTGCTCAGCGGGTTGAGGATGATGACCGACTGCGGGGACTGCGCTGCGAGGTGTTTCTCCACATAGGCCGAGCGCGTCAGCGAGTTGTTCATGATCTCGTTGAAGCCCTGCGCGGTCAGCATGTCGGCCACCATGTTGCGCAGCATCTCCGCGTCCTTGTCAGGGCTGCCGGTGAGCGGGACGCGCAGTTGGCCACTGCCCTCCACGCGGTCGTAGCCATAGACACGCAGCACCTCCTCGATGATATCAGCCTCGCGGGT
This sequence comes from uncultured Chryseobacterium sp., assembly GCA_964488095.1. Classification (GTDB taxonomy): domain Bacteria; phylum Bacteroidota; class Bacteroidia; order UBA10329; family UBA10329; genus UBA10329. The sequence continues at coordinate 148,141 of CAZATP010000003.1, read as the reverse complement.
CACGTCCGTCTTGAAATTGGGCACAGAGAGGCGCAACCCTTCCGCATTCCTTTTCTCGATGAAAATGCCGAGGTCCTCAAGGATGCTGACCACCGTGTCCTGTGGAATGGCCTGCCCGATGAGGCGGTCGATGTGGGCGAATTTCACCTCCACCTTATGGTGCGGTATGGGATTCGCGTAGAGGTCGGTGATGGCCGAGGTCTTCCCGCCAGCTACCTGCTGGATGAGCAGCGCAGCCCGCTTGGCCGCATAGACAGTAATCTCCGGGTCGATGCCGCGCTCAAAGCGGAACGATGCGTCTGTGCTCAGCCCATGCCTCTTGGCCGTCTTGCGGATGGTAACGGGGTTGAAGTAGGCACTTTCGAGGAAGACATTCACCGTGCTGTCCGACACACCTGAATTCGCGCCACCGAACACCCCCGCGATGCACATGCCTTTCTCGGCATCGCAGATGAGCAGGTCTTCCGCATTCATCGTACGTTCCACGTCATCGAGCGTAGTGAATCTCTCTGCGGAAGCAGCGGTACGCACCACTACTTTCTTCCCACCGATCCTGTCCGCATCAAAGGCGTGGAGCGGCTGGCCCAACTCGTGCAGCACGAAGTTGGTGACGTCCACCACGTTGTTGATGGGCCGCGAACCGATGGCCTTCAGCCGGTCCTGCAACCACTGCGGTGACGGGCCCACCTTGATGCCTTCGATATAGAGGCCCACGTAACGAGGTGCGGCATCGGTGTCCTTCACTTCAATCGTAATGGGGCTTTCCGTCTGCGCGCTGTAGGCGGAAACATCGGGCCATTGCAACTCCAGATCCTCAAGACCGCTCTTTGCGGAACGGGCCACGGCACGAAGGTCGCGCGCCACCCCGATGTGGCTCATCGCATCGGCACGGTTGGGCGTGAGGCCGATCTCCAGCACCTCATCGTTCTCTACCTTGAAAAAATCGGCAGCGGGCATGCCCACCTTCACATCAGCAGGCAGCACCATGATTCCATCGTGGCTCTGGCCCAGACCAATCTCATCCTCTGCGCAGATCATCCCTTCGGAAGCCTGCCCGCGGATCTTCGATTTCTTGATCTCGAACGATTCACCTCCTGAAGGATAGAGCTTCGCGCCCACGGTGGCGACCACCACTTTCTGCCCTGCGGCCACGTTCGGAGCACCGCACACGATATGGAGTGGTTCTGCGCCTCCTATGTTCACCGTGCAAACGCTGAGGCGGTCGGCATCAGGATGTTTCTCCCGCGTGAGCACCTCACCGATGACGATGCCTTCCAATCCGCCCTCCACGGACGAGAACGGCACCACATGCTCCACCTCCAGCCCGCTGTGGGTGAGGAGTTCGGCCGCTTCGTGAGCCGTTAGGTCGATGGGGAGGTATTGCTGCAGCCAGTTGTAGGAGATGTTCATGCCAAATGCTTGTGAGGCCGCGAAGTTACCCTGTGCGCGGCAATGGGTCCACGCCCTGTCAACGCCTAAATTGCACGCTCTGAACCTCCCATGAAGCAACTTGTCATTGGTGCCGTACTATCGGTAGTCTGGCTCACCGTCCATTCGCAGGTAATACCACTGCCGCAGGCACATGCCCACAACGATTACTGGCATATCCGGCCGTTGCATCAGGCGTTGGCGCAGGGATTCATGAGCGTGGAGGCCGATGTGCACCTGTTGAAAGGCGACCTTCTGGTCAATCACGAGGCCATCTTCACCCGCAGGGGCAGAACCTTGGAGAAACTCTACCTGCAACCGCTCTTCGAATTGGCAAAGGCCAACGGATTCAATAGCGTTTTCCCGAACGGCCCAGAGGAATTTGTGCTCTACATCGACATCAAACAGGGCTGTCCGCATATCTGTGACACACTCATCTCACAACTGAGGAAGTACGAACAAATGCTAACGGTGTGGAACAATGGCCAGAAACGGACGCGGGCGGTGAGCATCATCATCGGGGCCTGCGGTCGTGAGGCGGAGTGGCTCGCTGCAACGAGGCGCTGGTTCTATTTTGAGGGCAATTTCGGTACGCTGGGTAACCCGTTAGGGCCGGACGTGATTCCGAGACTGAGCGGCAGCCTGCGCGGACAGACGAAGTGGCGCGGCCATGGACAAATGGATGAGAACGAGCGGATCAGACTCCGGGAAACCATCTCATCGGCACATGCAGAAGGGCGTCAGGTAAGGTTCTGGGGCGCCACGAATCGGAAAAAGGTCTGGGAGCTGCTTTTGGACGAAGGCGCAGACGTCATCAATGTGGACCGACTCAAAAGGTTCCGCAGATTCATGGAACGAAGGCAATAGTAAGCGCCCTAAGTTCAGTTGACTGTTCTCTTCGTTAATTCGTGACAGCAATGAACCCGACCAACACCGTCCACATCCTCTGCATCGACCGCGTTCGGTCCGAGTGGGACCGGTTGGAGCGCGAGCTGCGCAACGCTGGTTTCAGCTATGCGATCACGCACACCTCGGCCCATGAGCATGAACTTCAGCGCCTGTGCCACGAGGGTATCCAGCCCGACATTGTCCTTTGTCCCTTCAGCCTGCCCAGCACCAATGTGCTGCTCGTACTGCAGTCGGTGCGCGAGCTGGGCTGCATGGCCCCGTTCATTCTCCTTTCCTTCGACCTTGCCGAGGAGATTGCCATAGAACTGCTCTCTGCGGGTATCGAGGACTATATCACCCGCGACAACCTCAAACGGTTGCCGGTGGCCATCCGCAAGGCGATACAGCGGCATGAAATCCTTACTGATCTTCAACATAGCCATGCTCAACTGGAAGGAAGCGAGCAGGCCGTCCGGAATATGATCCGTAACATGCCCATGGCCGTGGCCATGTTCGACCGTGAAATGCGTTACCTCGTGATTAGCGAAACATGGCTGGCCGGGTCCGGATTCAAGGAAGAGGATCTCGTGGGCAAGTGCCATTATGACGTGGTGCCACTCCAAGGCCCAAAGGAGAGGGAGATCCATGCACACTGCCTTCAGGGCAACACCTATTCCAATGAGGCTGAGCACGTCAGGCACGGAGACTTGGAACTCTGGCTGCGCATCAAGATATCGCCCTGGTATGACGCCCAGGACAAGGTGGGCGGCCTCATCATCTTCGTGGAGGACATTACACGAAGAGTATTGGATGAACGGGAACTGGACGAGCAGCGCGATCGGCTTGCACTCACCATAGAGGCCGCTCACCTCGGTGTCTGGTCCTGGGACTGCTCGAATCAGGATTGCATGCTCAGCAACCGAGGGGCAGAGATCTATGGCTTTGACCGCACTGAGGTGAGTATGTTCGATATCGCGGCACACATTCACCCAGAGGACCGCGACCGCGCCATCATGAACATCCAGCAGTCCCTTATAAGGAAAGAGCGCTACTCCGTGCAGTACCGCTTCATCCGTCCGGACGGCACCGAGGTGAGTGTGCACGGACAGGGAATGGCCCTGTATGATGACGATGGTCTGCCCATCAAGATGCACGGTGTGCTCATAGACCTGACCGAACGGGCGGCCATGGAGCGGAAGATCCGCGAGAGTGAACAGCTTTTCCGCGACATGGCGGAGAACATCACAGAGGTATTCTGGCTCACAGACGCAAAAGCAAAGCAATACCTGTACGTCAGCCCCCAGTTCTATCGCCTTTTCGGGATATCAGAACAGTCCCTGTACGTTGACCCGCTTGCCTGGGAGACACACGTGCACCCGGAGGACCGCTTGGGTATTGCGGAACGGTTCGAGAAGTTCGGCCCGTTGGGCACGTATGATGAGCAGTATCGCATCCTTCACCCTGATGGCAGACTTATCTGGGTGAGAGACCGTGCCTTCCCCGTGCGCAACGAACAGGGCGAGGTACTGCGCATCGCTGGCATCTGCGAGGACATCACCCATCTGAAGGTGGCTTAGGCCTGAGCCACCCGAATGCTGAATGCCGCGCTGAACTCCTCCCCTGGTTGCAGATGCACAGCACTGTCCTTAAGAAAGATGTCATTCGTTCCATCCGCGTCATCGGCACAACCTATCCACGGCTCGATACACACATAGCCTGCACCCGGCACAGACCAGATGCCAAGGTGTGGGAACCCATCGAACCGCATGATCACCGACTTGCCATTGCTATCATTGACCAGTTCGGCCTCGCAGATTCCTTCGCGTTTGAAAACGATGGCATCCTCCTTGAAAAGCTCGTGGTTCAGTTGAAACCGGTCGTTCTCGTGGATGAAGGACCGCACCTCGCCCGAGAACAGACCTCCTGAAGTGAGCAGATGGCGTGGATAACTGCCCAGGCGGTCCAGGCGGATGTAATGGTCCGTGTGTGCCCCGCCCTTGCCGCATGGAATGGCAAAGGCAGGATGCCCGCCCAACTGAAAGGCAAAGGGCTGAGCATCCGCATTCCTTACAAGGAAAGACTGGGTTATGGTGTCGCCCTCCACGCTGTATTCCGTTTCAAGGACGAAATGGAACGGGTAGGAAGAAAGCGTCCTCTCATCTGCCGTGAGGCGAAAACGCGCACGGTCATTTCCGCTGTGCAGCAGCTCAAAATCAAGGAACCGTGCAAACCCGTGCCTTCCCAATTTGAAAGTCGCACCATTGACCGTAATGCAGCCTTCCCGCGATTCGCCCACGGTGGGGAACAGAATAGGCGCATGCCTTGCCCAATACTTCGGGTCGGCCTGCCACAGGTGTTCACAGCCATCCCGAAGGTCGATGATGCTGCACATTTCGGCACCAGTTAACTTGAGCGTAACATTCAATACAGCACTCCCAATGTTAAGTTTTTCCATGCGGGTCGAAGGCTTCAAACAAGTTCGGATTTCTTTCGTTTACCTTTGTGTTACCAAATTGTTAACACGGGCCCATCCCGCATAACGTTCATTTAACTGAAAAACAGGAAATCATGAAAGCCACTCTCATCGCTCTGGCCCTGTTCGTGTCCTTTGGCACCGAGGCGCAAAATACATTGGCCGCATCAACAGACAACGCACCCGTGTATGAGCAGGCAGGCAAACGGATCAAGGTGACCCATTTTCATGCCAACGGTGCCGTGCGCGAGGTCGGCTATTTCCTCAACAGCGTTCCTGATGGCAAATGGGAGACCTTTGCAGATAACGGTGTGAAGACCGCGGAGCTGAACTACAGGAATGGCAAGCGCCATGGTGAGTTCCGCACCTGGGATGCTTTCAGCGACTCTTATCTGGAGATGCACTACGCTGATGGTGCCGTGGTCGCTGCCAACCGTTATGTGAAAGAGGCCGGTTTCGCCAAGTCGCAGGACTGAACCGCGAAACTTTCTGCTCAGAAGCTTGTCGACAGGGTGAGTGACACCCCGTTAGATGCCGGAATGGCCCGGCATATTCCACCCACGCATAGAATACCCGCACGCTGCCGACCGTAGCCCAGCGTGACGCGTGTGGCGTTGTGGGTGTATCCTACGAACACGGAAGGATAGTGCAGACGCTTTGCTGTGTCTTTGTTGCCGTAGTTCCATTGGTCGGTCACGGCAATGAAGAAATGGGGCGACCAGGTGTATTCCAGCAATGCCATGGCCCAATCACCGAGGTCGGCCCTATCCTTTACCCACAGTCCCTGAACCTCCAGCCGCAGCGCATGGCGCGGTGCCACCTTATAGGTCATGTCCATGATGGCGATGTTGGTGAACAGCGTGCCATAACCGGCCACGCCCTCCACCACATCCTTGTTATAGGCGATGTTCAGATACTGCACATTGAACTTGAACTTGGCAGACACGGTCTTCTGAACTTCGAAGTTGATGTCACGGAAATAGAGGTCACCTAGTCCGAACGCGGTGCTGTTCAGGCCACTCCCTTCGGGCGTTACCTGCGTCACCAGACCGTGGATCTCTGAGTAGTTGAACCGCAGTCCCATACCTCGCTTGCCGCCCAGCTTCGTATTCTTCGGGATGCGATAGTCGATGTCCAGCTGAAAGGCCCATTCTCCGTTGGGCTGTGTGGCATAGGGATAGAGACTTCCTGCGAGCTGATACGTGTGCTGCTGTGTGAGGGCGGGCAGGTAGTTGATGTTGAGGTCGAAACCTGCGGCCCTTCTGTCCGATCGGAAGTCCATGTTGTCGGTCCGTTTCGCAGTCAGCGCCACCCCCAGCCCCTTCTGCGAGTAGGTGAGTGTTCCGAGGAAGGCCGATCCGGGACTGTAATTTCTGCGTTCAACGCCTTCGTAGAAAATGGTGTTGGTGGCCTGCGGATCATTGTCCTTGTGCACATACTCGGCACTGAGGAACCATTTCCGATAACGGATTCCTCCCCTGAAAGCGTAGGACCCTACATTCTCGGGCAGCTCGAAGTCAGGGTCGGTGTCTTCCTGATACTTGCTCACGAAACTTCCGCCCAGCGTCACCCGAAGATCCTTCTCGGCCAGCGCCTTGAACGTCTCATTGAAGTCGACCTCACCATCGAATCCCCGCACGATACCCTCCCCTGTTTCCCAATAAAGTCGCTGTTTTCCGATCAGCGCCTTGAGGCGGATGCCACCAAGCAGGGTCGCCTTCACACGGGCCCCGTCCAACACATTGTCAAAGCCCAGACCGCGCTCCTCATAGGCCCGCAGGATCATACCCGAACCGAACTGCTCATAGTAATGGCCCACGGTGATACTGAGGAAATCGTTGTCGAAACTGGCGTAACGGTAGGGGATGCCATGTCCCTTATAACGCTGGTCGAAACCGAGCATCGGGTTCATGTAGTTCTCATAGCGCACCCCTGCCGTGAAGTTGCCCTTGGTGTAGATGAGGTTGGCGAAGCCGTTCATCAGCAGCTTCTCCGGTACAGGCTGAGCACCGATGGCCGAGTCGGGATTGTAGTACTGTGCATCGAACTGCACGTTGCCGTGCACCTCGCCCCACTTGCCCTTCTCCTTGATCTTGGTCTTCGGGTCGGCCTCCTGCTCCTGCGCCATGGCCTGCGGGGCCAGGTGCAGGCCACAGAGCAGCATCAGAGTACCAATGGCCCAGCCCCTGCAATCGATGCTATGGTGCATTGCTTTCATTTGCCTACCAACTCCTTCACCTTGGCATAGAGGTGATGCTCATCACCCGGAGCATAGGCATTGTGCTGGAAGACCACCTGCCCTTGCCCGTTGAGCAGAAACGTATGAGGCACGGTGTTGACATTCATGGCCCGCTTGAAATCGGCATTGGGGTCGAGATAGACCTCATAGTCCCAGTCCTTGCCATTGACGAAAGGAGGCACTTTAGACACATTCCGTGCATCATCTATGGAGATGGCCACGAGCTTGACCCCGGTCTCCTCCTGCCAATCGGCATAGAGCTCGGCAATGGTGGAGAGCTCCAGCACACAGGGCTTACACCATGTGGCCCAGAAACTGACGATGATGGGCCTGCCATCGTTGTCAAGGTCGCCTGTACTGAAGGTCTTCCCATCGAGCGTCTTCACATTTACGGCCGGGAGATCCCAGTTCTTCTTGGCGATCTGGGCTTGCGAAACGAACCCGATGAGCAGCATCGGCAAGAATAGGACCATCGATTTCATGCCCGAAAGGTCGCAAACTGCCCCGATTGCAGCACATGCTTCCTGAACTCTCAACGGTTCAAAGGTTAAGCGTAGTTTTGTTTCTACTGAACGATTCAAAATGATGAGACATATACTCGCTTCGCTACTGCTGCTTTGCTCTCTTCCGCAGTTTTCCTCTGCCCAGGGCAGTTTGCGTCTTGTTTCGCTTCAGACCGAGGTTTGGGGCAACACGAACGCACCGTACATCCAGGCCACGGGCATCGTGGAGAACACCTCTGCTCAGAGCTTGGAGGTGAAGGTGATCGCTCAGGAGCTATCGGTGGTACCAGGCACATTGAACTACTATTGCTGGGAGCGCTGCTATGAGCCGGGCGTCCTCCTGTCGCCCACCTCGCTCACCATCGGGGCCAACCAGCAGGTGAGCAATTTCTATGGTGACTATGTGCCGCAGGGCCAGAGTGGTACCTCCGTAATGAAATACTGCTTCTTCAATGTGGCCAACGAGAACGACTCGGTCTGTGGCATCATACGTTTCAGTGCGAACCCTGTGGGAGTAGGAGAGCTCTCCGGCAGCAGTCGTATCGGTATCTCGCGGGCGTTCCCCAATCCTGCGGTCAACGACCTGAGTATCGACTACAATGTGGGTGACGGAGTGGGTAGGATCGACATCTACTCGATGCTCGGAATGAAAGTGAAAAGCGTGAATCTGCCCAACCAGCAGGGCCGTTTGCAGCTGAGCGTGGCCGGGCTTCCTGCCGGCATGTACCTCTACCGTCTCTTGGTGAACGGACAGGATGTGCAGACCAAGCGCTTCAACATCGTCCGATAGTCAACCCTTCAAATCCCGCTGCCGTGAGACCCCTCCTCACCCTCCTGCTTCTGACCCTTTCCATCGGTGCATTCGCGCAGCGCTCCACCCCGGTGGGCAAATGGAAGACTGTGGATGATGCCACAGGCAAAGTGAAATCTGTGGTGGAGATATTCGAAAAGGGCGGAAAACTCCACGGCAAAGTATTGGACCTCTTCGATCCGCCTGTTCCCAATCCTATTTGCGACAAATGCGCCAAGGACGACCCGCGTCACGGGAAACCCGTGCGTGGCCTTGAAGTAATCCGCAACATGGTGAAAGAGGGACAGGAATGGGCCAATGGCGACATTCTCGACCCTGAGAATGGGAAGGTCTATCGTGCCAAAATCTGGGTGGAGAATGGCAAGCTACAGGTGAGAGGTTACATCGCCTTCCTCTACCGCACACAGACCTGGCTTCCGGCAGAGTAGTCCTTGATGCTTGAGTTTCTGACGCAAGTCATTTGCTGTGCGCGATTACTGTTGACATTCGCCCCTGCATTCCATTCACCACTAAACAACCGTACATCAACCCCTTCAGCCATGAACAGACGTCTACTCACTACCATGACCCTCGGTGCACTCCTCTTCTTTGGTGTCACCACGTGGAGTTCCTGCACAAAGACCGTGTGCGACAACACCTGTAGCTACGCCTATGACGGTGTTTGCGATGATGGAGGTCAGGGCTCCTCGTTCAGTGTGTGCGACTGCGGCACCGACTGTTTCGACTGTGGTGAGCGCAAGAAGGGAATCGGAGCCAGCACCATCTGCAATTAATGCCGGGAATACCTTCTAAACGGTGGCACTGTTGAAGCAGCTGCGGCACAGCGGTTCGTAGCTCTCCTTCTCGCCCAGTTTCACCAATCGGTCGTCCGTGTCAAGACGGTGCGAATGGTTGGCGAGCTCTCCGCATTTCATGCAGATGGCGTGCACCTTGGTGACGTATTCGGCTGTGGCGAGCAGATGGGGAATGGGCCCGAAGGGCTTCCCTCGGAAATCCATGTCGAGCCCGGCAACAATGACGCGCACACCGTTGGCAGCCAACCGGTTGCACACCTCCACCAGACCCATGTCGAAGAACTGGGCCTCGTCAATGCCCACCACGTCCACGCTCTCGGCCATCAGATAGATGTTCGATGAGGCGGGCACGGGTGTGCTGGGAATGGAGTTGCTATCGTGCGAAACGACCGCTGTGTCGTCATACCTGCGGTCAATCTCGGGCTTGAAGATCTCCACCCGTTGACGGGCGAACTGCGCACGCTTGAGCCTGCGTATCAGCTCCTCGGTCTTGCCCGAGAACATGGAGCCGCAGATGACCTCGATCCAACCTGTTCTGCCGTGCGCGTCACGCGAATTCTCAAGAAACATTTCGGGCAGCGCTGTGAGGTCTTTAGATTTGTGGGGCTCCGCATCTGCGAGGCTGGCACATCACAAAACTAAAGGAAAAGCGTTTCCTTCCCTGATACCATCCGCATGGACATGACATCCCTCGAGTCTCACCTCAACCGCGTCAACGAACTTTTTGTCCTGTTGGGTCAGGACCCGTCCAATATCGTCCGCGACATGCTGCTTCAGGAGCTGCGCCAATGCTATGATGCGGCCCTGAAACTGGAGCACGGTGTGGCCAGACCTGCTGCGCCAGCGGTGAAGGTCAAGGTTGTAGATCCGGAGCCCATGCCTACACCCCAAGTGGAAACGCCCGCGATAGTGGCCGAAATCCCAGCGACCGTTGAGCCAGAGGCCGTGGCCGCAGTGGAGACCCTGGTGGTAGAGGTTGCGGCACCCGTTTTCACGGAAGCCCCAGCGCAGGAGATGGCCGCCCCTGCGAGGGCCGTTGAGCCTGCACACTCTAACGAGCCGGCCGTGCGCACCAATGCCCACATGGCGGTGAAAGCCGAGAAACCCAACGATGACACCATCCTTGCAGGGAAACTCAACAGGAAACCGGTAAGCGATCTGCGCTCGGCCATTCCGCTCAATGAGAAGTTCGGCATCATCCGCAATCTTTTCGGAGGCAATGCCTCCGACTTCGGTGATGCGGTGCTGAAGCTCAACAACTCGCGCAGCCCAGAGGAACTGAAGCATTACTTCCAACTGCTGACGCAGCGCAAGGGCTGGGATACTGAGAACGAGAGCTATCAGATATTCCAGGACTATGTGGAGCGCAGGTCGTCCTCGATCACGGCCTCAGACGCGAACACCGATCAATAGGAAGTCGTCAATCTGGTCGTTGCCGCCCATCCATTGCAGCATGCTCTTCTCGAAGAACTCGCGCTGCGTGTCCATCGGCATGGCGTGCATCTGTAGCAGCAGGTCCTTCAGCCTGCGGTAGCCGAATTTCTTGGAGTTGCCCCCACCGAACTGATCGGAAAGCCCATCGGAGAACATGTAGAACGTGTCGCCCGGCAACAGGTCGAGCTCGTGCACGTTGTACTGCCGCACATCCTCGTGCATCACACCACCGATGTTGAAGTGGTCGCCTTTCACCTCCGAGAGCTCATTGTCGCGGATGAAATACAGATAGCGGTTGGCCGAAGAGAAGTAGAGTTTCCGCTGTCCGCGGTCGATGGCACAGAGCGCTACGTCCATGCCGTCATGGTTCTCGCTCACACCGTGCTTCTGCTTGAGGGTCACCTGAATCTCCTCGTGCAGACGGTTGAGCACCTGATCGGGGCGTTTCACCATTTCGACATTGACGATCTGGTTAAGATGGTCGTTGCCGATCATGCTCATGAACGCCCCGGGCACACCATGGCCTGTGCAGTCCACCGCGGCCAGATAGGTCTGCCCGTGCTGATGGGAGAACCAGTAGAAATCGCCACTTACGATCTCCTTCGGGCGGTAGTAGACGAAGCTCTCGGGAAGAAACTCCCTTATCTGGGCCATGGTGGGCATGATGGCATCCTGAATGCGCTTAGCATATTCAATGCTTGAGGTGATGGCCCAGTTCTTCTCCTCTACGATTTCCTTCTGCTTGGCTATCTCCCTGTTCTTGCCCTCCAGTTCCACATTGGCCCTCTGCTTGGCCTTGTAGCGGGAATAGATGAGAATGAGCGTGATGAGGATGAGCACCGTGAGGACTATTATCAGGTTGCGCACCATGCGCTGCTTGGCCAGGCGGAGCTGATTGACCTCATTCTCCTTATTGAGCATCTCAATCTCGCGCTGTTTGCGCTCGTTCTCGAATTGGGCCTGCATTCGGGCGAGGTCCTTGGTGCTCGACTCACGCTGAAGGCTGTCCTGCAGCTGCTTCCGGGCCTGTTCACTGTCGTAGCTCTTCTTATAGTCACCCAAGGCAGCGTGGGTCTCGCCCAGAGCGGAATAGGCCGAGAGCATGGCGTTGCTGTTTCCGCTGCCCTTGGCCTCCCGCAGTGCACGGGTCAGGTAGTCGAGCGCCTTGGTATGCTGTCCCATCTGCTGATAGACCTGCCCGATGGAGGTGAGAGTGGTAGCTGTGTACGACCGGTCGCCAGTGCGTTTCTCGAGTTTCTCGGCCTTCAGAAAATTGCCGAGGGCGAGGTCATACTGTTTCTCTTCCAGATAATAGGCCCCAATGTTGTTGAGGGTGCTGATCTGGCCCTGTTCGTCCCCGATGCGCTCCTGCAGCTCCAATGCGCGCAGGGCGGTTTTCACAGCCTTGTCCTTGTCGCCCCTCACCAGATACACCCCTGCCATGTTGCCCAGTTTGCCTGCCATGGCATTGACATCGCCCACCGCCTCACTGATCCTGTAGGACTTCTCGTAGAACTCCAGCGCCTGATCGTGCCTTCCCTGCTGGTAGTAGATGTTACCGATGTTATTGAGCGTATTGGCCTCTCCCACCTTGTTGCCCAGCTTCTCAAACTGTGCGAGCGCATCAAGGAACACCTCCAGCGCCCGCTCGGGGTTGCCGTTGCTCCGATGCACGATGCCGATGTTGTTGAGCGCATTGGCACGACCCACGCGGTCGCCCATCTGCTCGAAGATCTTGAGGGCATTCTGGTAGTAGGACAGTGCCCGGTCGTGGTCGCCCTGATTCTTGTAGACCATGCCCAGATTGTTGAGCGATGCGGCCACGCCCTCATTGTCATTGAGGTCCTGACGGATGTTGAGCGACCGCTCGTAGCTGGCAATGGCATCCTTGTACTTGCCCTGCTTGAGAAAGACATTGCCCAGATTATTCAGCGACAGGGCCTCTCCTGCCCTGTTGCCCCGTTTTCTGTCGTTCTCCAGTGCATTGGTATGAAAGCTGATGGCTTTCTCATAGTTGCCTTGGATGCGGTTGGCTGTTCCAGTGCTGTTATAGATGTGGCTCACATAGGCGTTCTGGCCCGTGGTGATGCTGAGCCGCAGGGCCTCTTTGCTCAGTTCGAGCGAGCGAGACGGGTCGATGCGAAGCAGCAGTTCGCTGGCCTGAACCAGCAGCGGGATGCGCACAGAGTCGGCCTTACTGCCCTGCGGGGCATATCTGGTGCGCAGCAGACGCTCCAAACTGTCCACCTGCGCCTTCTGTCCAAAGGCCTGGATCCCAACACAGAGCAACGGGATGAGCAGAAGCGAACGGACCGGATTCATGGACAGCTAAACTACTTACTCGACATCTTATCACTGCATGCGCTGTCCATGGCCGTCTCACAATTCGATACCTATGACCAGAATGTCATCCAACTGAGGATAATCGGTCCCTTTCCAGAGGTCGAGGCCATGTTCAAGGGCCGCCTTCTGCTCGGTCATGGGCCGGTCGTGGCAGGAAAGAATGATCTCCTTGAGTTGACGCGTCATGAACTTCTTTCCCTTTGACCCTCCGAACTGGTCGGCATAGCCATCGGAGCATAGGAACAGGCGCATGCCTGGCCTGCACTGGAAGCAGTGGTTGGTGAACGTCTTCTGCCCATCGTTGGACGAGGTTATGGAAAGCTGGTCGCCCTCATACTCGGTCAGTTCGCCCGCATCGACCACATAGAGCGGACGATGCGCCCCTGCGAACATCACACTGCCGCTCGCCCGGTCGATGCGCACAAGGCAGATATCCATGCCCTTGTCGCCCTCGAACTCGCGCGCGCTCTGCGCGAAGGCCAGCTTGATGCCCTTGTCCAAGGCACTGAGCACCTGCGCGGGGTCGTCCACCCGCTTCTCGATGATGATCTGGTTGAGCAGGTCGGTGCCAATCATGCTCATGAACGCGCCCGATACGCCATGCCCGGTGCAGTCCACTGCAGCGGCCCATGTGACCTGCCCGTCCTGATAGGCCCAGTAGAAATCGCCCCCAACGGTCTCCTTGGGCCGGTAGAGGATAAAGTGCGCGGTGAAGAACCGCTTCATTTCCTCTTCTGATGGGAGCACGGCCATCTGGATATTGGATGCATACTGGATGCTCTCGGTGATGTGACGGTTCTGTTCCTCCACGATCTCCTTCTGCTCACGCAGTTCGCGGGTCCGCTCTTGAACAGTGTCTTCAAGCACGCGTTTCTCCTCCCGCAATCGCGTTTCGCGCCATCGGATATAGGCATATGTGCCGGCCATCAACACAACGACCACCAGAACATAGAACCAGAGCGTCTTCCAGAAGGGCGGACGCACTGTGAACCCATAGCTGAGATACTGGGTCACACAGGCGTCATCTCCCGTGCAGGCCTCCACCAACAGCGTGTAGCTGCCCGGAGGGAGGTTGGGATAGTTGGCCACGCCCTCTGTGGAGAAGGGCCCGAAATCGTTCTCAAACCCATCCAGTTTCCATCGGTACCTCACCCGCTCGGGGTCGGTGGTGCTGATGGCCTTGAAATGGAAGCGCAGGTAATTCTCGTTGAAAGGGAGAACAAGTTCCATCGGCAGTCCCCTGGCATCCGTTCCGAATCCCTTTTCCTGCCAGTTCACAGGCTTGTAAAAAAGCTCCAGCCCTTCCATGAAAAGGTGGGGAGCCGATGTGCTGCCCGGAAACTGCCGTGGCTGAAACCGTATGATCCCGATGGATGTGCCGAACCACAATGTTCCCCCTTCTTGAAGCAATGCCCCTGGCATACACTCCAGAGATTCTCCCTTGAAACTGGATTGCACTGTCATCGCACGGAGCGCGGCATCCTCCAACTCCACGCAAAAGATTCCTTTAGACGTGCCTACATATAGTTTACCCATAACCTCGCAGGTGCTTCTCACGTAGCGGTCCGGAAGACCCTGCTCCATCGTGATGTGACGGAGTTTGCCATCCTTGAAAAGGAACAAACCATTCCCTTCCGTGGATATACAGATGCCCGAGCGTGTATCCGAGAAATGATTGACCGGTGCACCGATGGCCGATGCGGTAAGCAACTGATCTACTTCCCCTTCATTGAGAACTGAGACCGTACCATCCATGGAGCCAATGAGCACTTGGGGGCCTTTCAGCAAGGCCATGGTCGTTATATGGTCCGATGTGGGGCTGTCTGATATCGGGATGACTTCAAACGCATCGTCCGAGTACAGGCTGAGCCCCCCGGGAGTTCCTATTGCCATCTTGCCGGAGGGCAGCAGCAGAAGGCTACTGATGTTATTGTCGCTCAGTCCGAAGGCATCCGAGTAGTTGTAAATACCCTTACCGTCCCACTGGTAAAGCCCTCCGAAATCGAGCGTGCCGAACCATAGATTACCCTCGGAATCTTCCGCCACAGGTCTTATCATGTGATCGTTGATGTCCGGATCCTCAAATGCACGTTCGAAGCGGTCGTTCACCCTTCTAAACACGCCTCCTGAACCGTT
This sequence comes from uncultured Chryseobacterium sp., assembly GCA_964488095.1. GTDB lineage: Bacteria > Bacteroidota > Bacteroidia > UBA10329 > UBA10329 > UBA10329. The sequence continues at coordinate 133,092 of CAZATP010000003.1, read as the reverse complement.
GCCTGCCCAGATGTGCCCCTGTCGGTCCTTGAAGAGACTTCCCGCCCTGAGCTCTCGACCTTCTCCGGTCTCGAAATGCGCAAGGGCCACATGCGTGAGGCATGCAAGCCCATCACGGGTGCCGACCCATAGGTTGCCTTCCTTGTCGGTGAAAAGACATGTCACCTCGTCATTGGGAAGACCATTGTGCTCGCTGAGTTTCAATGTTGCGTCCTTGAGCACCCTTGCCAGACCGTTGAATGTGCCGCTCCAAAGAGCATCACCCTGCTTGGCCACCGCATTTACGGGTCCCACGGCAGAAAGCACTGTGACCAGTTGTTCTGTCCTCAGGTCGTACCTGAACGCCCCATCCTTTGTTGCGATAAGCATTCCGTTCTCGCTGTGGTCCAGTCCCGTGATATGCTGATTGGGCAGCTCTCTGAGAGGGACGAACGGACTTATCCTGCCGCCCTCCAGAAGGAAAATGCCCTCTCCGAAGGTGCCAATCCACAATCTGCCCCTGTCATCGAACGCCAAGGCCTGTACATTGTCTGAGGTTAGACCATCTGCAACGCCATAGGTCTTGACCCCGTCCATGGAGAAACGGGTAAGTCCTCGGAAGGTGCCGGCCCAGATAGAACCGTCTGCCGCTGGCAACAGAATGTGCACCTCATTGTTCGCCAATCCATCGGCCTCCTTGAGGTGGGTGATGGTGTCTGCACTGATGATGGAGATGCCGGCTTCCTGATGCCCGACCCAGATGCGGTTGTCAGCATCAACGGCCACACTTGTGACCTTGTCCCCCGCCAATCCATCCATCATGGTGAAGTTGGTGAAGTGCCGACCATCCGTTCGGCTCACACCAACTGGTGTTCCTGTCCAGATAAAGTGGTTGGCATCCTGCGCCAAACAGGTGATTTGCGGGCTATTGATCCCTTGGGCGCCCGAATACGTGCGAATGGGGTACACCTGTGCATCGGCCTCAAAGGCTGCAGGGCACAGTAGTAGCAGTCCGCAGAGTATCCGTAGGGTCAAAGATGGTCCTGTTAATCGCCTTGTATCGCGGTCAGCCGTGTACGGAGGGTTGAACGATAGGTTTCCGCCATTTCCAGCACGGCTTCGGGGAGCCTTGGCCGTGGCTCAGATGGTGGCGATCACCTTCAGCTCGATGGCGATGGGCGTGGGCAGGCAGTTAATCTCAACGGTGGTTCGGCAGGGCAGATTGTCCTTGAAATACTCCGCATAGACTCGGTTGTAGGTCTTGAAATCCTCCTTCATGTTGGTGAGGAACACGGTAACATCCACAATGCGGTCCCAACTGGACCCGGCATCCTCCAGAATGAGCCTGACGTTCTTGAACACCGAATGGCACTGGGCCTCGATGTCATAGCTCACGATGTCCCCGTCCTCGTCCAACTCCACCCCGGGAATCTTCTTGGTGCCCCGCTCTCTCGGCCCAACGCCTGAGAGGAACAGCAGATCGCCCACTCTGCGTGCATGCGGATACAGGCCTACGGGTTCTGGAGCGCGGTGCGAATCGATAGGGTCGTGAGCCATGATGCAAGGGTTGAAGCGGGCGTAAAAGTAAAGGAAGCCGAACGAGAACGCCCCTCACCGCATTCGGCAAGGGGCGTCCATCATGGTCTATTTATCCGCAAATCAGCTCCCGCACATTTCGCATCCTTCCGGATTGTCGAGCGAGCAGGTGATCTGGGCCTGGGCATCCTGCATGTTCACTGGGCTCACAGGTACATACGCGGTCCTTGGCTCCGCCATAACAGGGGCCTGGGTCACAGGAATCGCGTAGCTTGGGTTATGCGTTACCGTCTGCTCCACCTGCGGCTGTGCCAATTGGGCCTGATCGACCGTGAACTTGATTGCCTCGGCAGCGGCCTGAGTGCGCAGGTAGTACATGCCCGTTTTCAGCCCTTTCTTCCATGCATAGAAGTGCATGGACGTGATTTTGCCGAAATTGGGGTTCTGCATGAAGAGGTTGAGGCTCTGGCTCTGATCGATGAAGGCACCGCGGTCGGCCGCCATGTCGATGATGTCCTTCATCTTCAACTCCCACACGGTGCGGTAGAGCATACGGATGTTCTCCGGGATCTCGGGGATGTTCTGCACCGAGCCGTTGGCCCCGATGAGCTTGTTCTTCATGTTGTCGTTCCAGAGGCCCAGCTGCACCAGGTCCTTGAGCAGGTGCTTGTTCACCACCACGAACTCGCCCGACAGCACCCTGCGGGTGTAGATGTTGCTGTGGTAGGGCTCGAAGCACTCGTTGTTGCCCATGATCTGCGAGGTGCTGGCCGTAGGCATCGGTGCCACGAGCAGCGAGTTGCGCACCCCGTACTTGGCCACTTCCTCCTTCAGCACATCCCACTCCCAGCGGCTGCTCGGGGTCACACCCCACATGTCATACTGGAAGATGCCCTTGCTCACAGGCGATCCGGGATAACTCTCATACGGTCCGAATTCCTTGGCGAGGTCCTTCGAGCAGGTCATGGCCGCGTAGTAGATGGTCTCGAAGATGTCTCGGTTCAGTGCCTTGGCCTCCTCTGAGTCGAAGGGCAGGCGCAGCTTGATGAACGCATCGGCAAGGCCCTGCACACCGAGGCCCACAGGGCGATGGCGCATGTTGCTGTTGCGCGCCTCGGGTATCGGGTAGTAGTTGCGGTCGATCACCTTGTTGAGGTTGCGCGTGGCCACATAGGTGATCTCGAACAGCTTCTGGTGGTCGAACGTGCCCTCATCGGTCACAAACTTGGGCAGTGCGATGCTGGCGAGGTTGCAAACGGCCACCTCATCGGGCGAGGTGTACTCCACGATCTCGGTGCAAAGGTTGCTGCTCTTGATGGTGCCGAGGTTCTGCTGGTTCGACTTGCGGTTGCAGGCGTCCTTGTAGAGGATGTAGGGCGTTCCTGTCTCGATCTGCGATTCGATGATGGTGAACCACAGCTCCTGCGCCTTCACCTTCTTGCGGGCGCGACCCTCCTTCTCGTAACGCTCATACAGCGCCTCGAACTCCTCGCTGTGGCAGTCGCTCAGGCCCGGAGCCTCGTGCGGACAGAACAGCGACCACTCGCCATTCTCCTCCACACGCTTCATGAAGAGGTCGGGCACCCACAGGGCGTAGAAAAGGTCGCGGGCACGCTGCTCCTCCTTGCCGTGGTTCTTCTTGAGGTCGAGGAAATCGTGGATGTCGGCATGCCAAGGCTCAAGATAGATTGCGAATGACCCCTTGCGCTTGCCCCCGCCCTGGTCCACATAGCGGGCCGTGTCGTTGAACACGCGCAGCATGGGCACAATGCCGTTGCTGCTGCCATTGGTGCCCTTGATGTAGCTGCCCGTGGCGCGCACATTGTGGATGCTCAGACCGATGCCGCCTGCGCTCTGGCTGATCTTGGCCGTCTGCTTGAGGGTGTTATAGATGCCATCGATGCTGTCTTCCTGCATCTGCAGCAGGAAGCAGCTGCTCATCTGCGGCTTGGGCGTGCCCGCGTTGAAGAGTGTGGGCGTAGCATGGGTGAACCACCGCTCCGAGAGCAGGTCGTAGGTCTCGATGGCCGATTTGATGTCCTCCTTGTGAATGCCCACCGCCACGCGCATCAGCATGTGCTGCGGACGCTCGGCTATTTTGCCGTCTATCTTCAGCAGATAGCTCCGCTCCAAGGTCTTGAAGCCGAAGAAGTCGTAGCCGAAGTCGCGGTCGTAGATGATGGTGCTGTCCAGCAGTTCCGCGTTGTCCATGATGATCTTGTGGACATCGTCCGCGATCATGCCTCCGTTCTCGCCCGTCTTAGGGTCGATGTACTCATAGAGCGCGGTCATCGTCTGCGAGAACGACTTGGTGGTGCTCTTGTGCAGGTTGCTCACCGCGATGCGGCTGGCCAGCAGGGCATAGTCCGGGTGGCGCACGGTGAACGATGCGGCCGTCTCAGCGGCCAGCTCATCGAGCTGCTGGGTGGTCACGCCCTCATAGATGCCCTCGATCACCTTCTTGGCGACCGGAATGGGGTCCACGAGCGGGTCGAGGCCGTAGCACAGCTTCTGGATGCGCGCGGTCACCTTGTCGAACTTGATGGATTCCTGGCGGCCGTCTCTTTTCAGTACATACATGGCGGTTATGGTTTAGGGGGTAGTGTCTTTTCTATGAAATTCTGTTCAACAATCAGCAGTCATCAATCCTGAATCTCAGAAGTCCTCGTCCACGGTGAAACCGCGCTTGTCGGTTCCAGTGTCCATTACGCCTGCCTTCTGATACTCGGCCACGCGCTTCTCGAAGAAGTTGGTCTTGCCCTGCAGCGAGATCATCTCCATGAAATCGAACGGATTGGTGGCGTTGTAGGCCTTCTTGCACCCGAGCGACAGCAGAAGACGGTCGGCCACGAACTCGATGTAGGTGCACATGGTGGTGGCGTTCATGCCGATCAGTGCCACAGGAATGGCATCAGTCACGAACTCCTTCTCATACTCCACCGCCTCGGTGATGATCTGCGTCACCTCGGCCTCCGACAGCTTGTTCACCAGATTGTTGTAGAGGTGGCATGCGAAGTCGCAGTGCAGGCCCTCGTCCCGGCTGATGAGCTCGTTGCTGAACGCAAGGCCCGGCATCAGTCCGCGCTTCTTCAGCCAGAAGATGGAGCAGAAGCTGCCGCTGAAGAAGATGCCCTCCACCGCTGCGAACGCGATGAGACGCTGCGCGAACGTACCCTTGCTGATCCAGCGCAGCGCCCAATCCGCCTTCTTGCCCACGCACGGCAGGTTCTCCACCGCGTGGAACAGGAAATCCTTCTCGCGGCTATCCTTGATATAGGTGTCGATGAGCAGCGAATAGGTCTCGGCATGGATGTTCTCCATCATGATCTGGAAACCGTAGAAGCAACGCGCCTCTGGATACTGCACCTCGTTGAGGAAGTTGACCGCCAGATTCTCATTCACAATACCATCGCTGGCCGCGAAGAAGGCCAGCACGTGCTTGATGAAGTGACGCTCGTTGTCCGTCAGTTTGGCATCCCAGTCCTGCAGGTCCTGCCCCAAATCAATCTCCTCGGCCGTCCAGAAGCTCGCCTCAGCCTTCTTGTACATCTTCCATATCTCATGGTGCTTGATGGGGAAGAGCACGAAGCGGTCGTTGTTCTCCACAAGGATCGGCTCCACGGGCAGCGAAGTGTTCCTCGGCAGCACGGAGGCCAGGTCCTGAACCAGTTGATTTGGGGCTGTGTTTTCCATCGATTTTATCTTTATTTCTGATTTTCAATAACTTACATTTTCCAAAAAGGGGGCAAAATGCCCTCTTCAGATGCCGAGGCATCCAAAAAACATCTCCACTCCCTTAAACCTTTGGATTCGAGCCGCTTGAAGAACTGTCAAGCGCTACATCTTCCACAGCCCAAATTTTCGGATTAAAGCCGAATGAATCGGGCCGAAAGAATTAACAATCGGGTGCAGTTTTTAACACGCCCCCCCTTAACCCTCCGTTAATAAAAAGTAGGAAACGCTGCAACGCCCGTCCCTGCTGATCCCCACGTTCTGACCAAGGTCAAATCCACCCCTTGGCGTCACATGTCATTACCGGAATGTGAATCGGATCGACTACCCTCCCGGGAATTCATGAACCAGCGTTGAGGATTCATCCACATCGAACGGCCGATGGTCGAACGATAGGGCCGATTAGTCAATCAGGAAGGTGGGTATCACCCGTTCTGCCTGCGCAGCTCGCGGTCCACGGTCTCGAGCTCATCGAACCATTCCTGCCCGAACCTACGGATGAGCGCCTCTTTCACGAACCGGAACAGCGGCACCTGATGCTTGTCGCCACAGACGCGGGCCGCCTTGCAGATGTCCCACTTGTCGTAATTCACCGCCTCGAAACCCACATAGTCCTTCACACGGACGGGGTAGAGATGGCACGACACGGGCTTCTTCCAGTCCACCTTGCCATCCCTGTGGGCCCGCTCAATGGAGCAGCTCACCATTCCCCATCGGTCTATGGTGGCAAAGGCGCAGCGGCCATCGGCCACGAGGGTGGTGCCGATGTCGCCATCGCTGTCCACCTCCGAAACGCCCTTGTCGGCTATGGCCTTGCGTCCCTCATCATCCATATAGGGCAGCACCTCGGGCAGAATACGGCTCAGAATATCCAACTCATCGGCCAGCAGCGGGGCACCGGCATCGCCCTTCACACAGCAGGCGCCCTTGCACGCCCCGAGGTCGCAGACGAAATACTTCTCCAGCAGGTCTTCTGAGACCAATGTTTCCTTGATGGCGAGCATGGCGGCAAAAGTAGCCACGGCACTAAGCCTTGACGATCCCTGAACATGGCCGCGATGCCGAACGGATATATTTGCCGCACCATGCCCACAGAGAAACGCACGATTGGCCGCATCGACCTCATCGACCTGCCCGAATATGCCATGACCGGCCTGACCTGCAAGGTGGACACCGGTGCCGATACATCGAGCCTGCACTGCAGCCGCATCCGTGTGGTGGAGGACAAGGATGGCCGCGAGGTGCTCGAGTTCCGGGTGCTCGACCCCAAACATCCGCTCTACAACGGGCATAGCATCCGCACACGCGAATTCAGCGATCGCAGCGTGCGCAGCTCGAGTGGTCATGTGGAGGTGCGCTACACCATCGCCACCACGCTCGTCCTCTTCGGCCGCGAATGGCCCGTGGAATTCACCCTCACCGACCGCGGCCAGATGCGCTACCCTGTGCTGCTGGGCAGGCGTTTCCTCAAAAAGGGTTTTGTGGTCGATGTGACCCGCACCAACCTCTCCGCCAAGCAACGTCCCCGCCCATGAGCGCCCCATTGAAGATCGTCATCCTCTCGCGTAACGCACACCTATACTCCACCAAACGGCTGCTGGAGGCTGCCCGGCAGCGGGGCCACGAGGCGGAGGTCATCAACCATACCAAATGCTATGTGGTGATGCAGAAAGGCAATCCGCAGGTGTTCTATGGCGACCACCCGCTGGAGGATGTCGATGCCATCATTCCGCGCATCGGGGCATCGGTCACGTTCTACGGGGCCGCCATCATTCGCCAGTTCGAGATGCAGAAGGTGTTCACCACCACCCCAAGCCAGAGCCTGATTCGCTCGCGCGACAAGCTGCGCAGTCTGCAATACCTCTCGCAGCATGAGATTGACATCCCCAAGAGCGCCTTCGCCAAGTATCCGAGCGACATCAACAACCTCATCAAACAGGTGGGCGGTGCCCCGCTCATCATCAAGCTGCTGGAGGGCACACAGGGCCTCGGAGTGGTGCTGGCCGAGACGCAGAAGGCGGCCAAGTCCGTCATCGAGGCGTTCTACGGGCTGGAGGCCAACATCATTGTGCAGGAATTCATCCCCGAGGCCAAGGGGTCGGACATCCGCGCCTTCGTGGTCGATGGAAAGGTGGTGGGCGCCATGAAACGCCAAGGGGCCGAGGGCGAGTTCCGCAGCAACCTGCATCGCGGGGGCAAAGGCACGGTCATCGAGCTCACAGAACAGGAGCAGGCTGCGGCCGTCCATGCGGCCGAGACCATGGGACTGCCCGTGGCGGGGGTCGATATGCTGCCCTCCAAGCGCGGACCGCTCATCCTCGAGGTCAACTCATCGCCCGGACTGCAGGGCATTGAGAAGGCCACAGGGGTGGATATCGCCACGCAGATCATCCTGCACGTGGAGCAGGGCGTGCAACGCAAACGCGAGAAACAGGCTCTCAAGGCAGCTGGCCGCTCCGGTAGCTGACAGACGCCCCGTTTCGGCAGGGGCCCAACGGCCCGTGTCCTAACTTTGCGGCATGAAGAACCACTTGCGCTACCTGTTGTCGGCAGTATGGGTGCCGCTCTGCTTTCCCTTTGCACTCGTGGCGCAGGAGACCACACCACCGGACAATCCGAAGCCGAAGAAGCGCAAGATGCCCAAGAAGGAGATGCTGCTGGTGAACCTGAACTTCGACAGTTGGGTGAACCATCCCTCGCACATCGCCCCGAAATGGGGAGAATCGCGCGGGGTGGACGTGGCGATCCTCTATGACTATGTGATCAAGAAGAGCAACTTTAGTCTGGCGGGCGGGGTGGGCTTCAACTCCCACAACATCCATATGGAGGCCTTCCCGGTGGTGTACAACACCACGGCCGGCAACACCTACACCCATCTGGACACGGCCTTCTTCAGCGGAAGGGAGCTGGAGGTGAACAAGATCAGCACCAACTTCATCGATATCCCCTTCGAGTTCCGTTTCCGGTCCAAGGCCCACCGCAACGGCAAGCGCATTGCCGCCTCGGTGGGGTTCAAGCTGGGTTTTCTTGTGCAGAGCCATACCAAGACCGAGACAGCCGAGGACTATGCGGTGGACGGGGTCAACATCGGTGGAAAGTTCAAGAGCTATGAGGTCGAGAATCTCAATTGGTTCCGCTACGGACTCACCGCGCGGGTGGGCTATGCCAACTTCTACCTCAACTTCTTCTACTCGCTCACGCCCCTGTTCCAAGAGGGCCGGGGCACAGAGGCCACGCCCATCAGCATCGGCATAGGGGTGAGCCCCTTCTGAGGCGGGATGCTCTTTGGACCTGCGTATCCAGATTCCTGAACTTGCATGGCCGCTGCGGCCTACAGCTTCACCACTTTTCTGAGCACATGGAGGCCATCTGCGGCCAACTGCACCACATAGACCCCTTTGGCCAGGCCACTCAGGTCCAGATCCATACGGTCGGTCTCTTTCGTCCATCCGCCCAATTCCTTGCCACATCCATCATACAGACGCAGATGTTGAGGAGTGTTTCCCGTCTTATAGCTCACCGTAAGCTGCTGGCCGGCAGGGTTGGGATAGATGGCAAAGTCCGTCCCGCTCACTTCCGCCACCGGAGCGGATGTGAGCCTACCGGCCCACAGCACGGCATTGGTGAGTAGGCGATAGAACGATGGGTCACTGGTGTAGTCGGAGGCAGCGTGACCCAACGCGGTGTAGAACACCCTGCCTCCACCGGGCAGCACAGAGTACCACGTAACAGGACGGGCGGCATCATAGCTGTTCACCTGCGCATTGGGCCCCACGGTCTGCTCCACCTGCTGCAACACCGTATTGGAGGGATTGAAATAGCCCTGCTCCCAGTAGTAGTACTCCTCGGCCTTGTGCCACGGGTCTGGCACACCGGTGAGAAGGGGGTGGGCCAACTGTGCATCTATGCGGTACACCGGTGTACCGCTCACATGGTTCGGGCCTTCCTGCACGCTTGCCCCCAACAGTTCGGCATAGCGGTCCCAGCTGCCGGTGCTGTTGCCGTTCGCGGTCGAGTGCCTGTAGGTGTCGGTGGCGGCATGTATGCCTATCAACACGCCACCAAGGTCCATGTACTGCTCAAAGTGCTGCTGCTGCACCGTGTTCAGGATGGCATTGCCCGAAGTGTTGGCGAAGATGATGGCATCGTACTGCTGCAGGTTGGCAGTGGATGAGAAGGCATCCCCGGTGCTGTCGTGATCCACGGTGAACCCATGCTCCGCACCCATCTGCGAGAACATGGCATAGGACACGCTACGTGTCTGATGGTCGTATCCAGATGTTTCGGTGTAGTGCAGCACTCTGGTCACCTGCGCGAGGGCAGAATGGAAAAGCAGCAGCGTGCAAAGGCAGGTAGCGGTGTGTTTCATGTCTGACCACGGTAAAAATATGAAGGACAGGCAGGTGGGCAAACCGATTCAGATGCTGTGAGGATGCGAGGCTTGGGGTAGGATGGATAAGGGGACTTGGCCGGGCGGGACGGCATGTTGGCGAGCCCGGAGGCTCGCACACAACAGGCGCGAGGGAAAGACCCTGCGCGCCAGCTAAGGACAGCTTAGAGCGGGCGGAGAGCAATATCACCGATGACGCTTTGACCTCGCACTAACAGTCCACGATCCGTTGCACCCGTATGATGCCGTATCATGGCTCCAAGGTCGTTCCGCACGTATCCATGGAAGTTTTGCAACTGCTGAACAACCGTTGATTCCTGCTGAATGACCGTCAGACCCCGCTGAAAGACTGCTGATTACCGCTGGCAGACCGTTGAATCCTGCTGAATGACCGTTGATTCCTAATACTTCCCGATAGAGTTCTGACAGAAAGAGAAAAAGAATGTGTAAACAGGTCGTCTTCGCAGTGTTCAACACTCTCGTCCCTTCCGAACAATGGCACCCGCCACTTAACATCCGCTTAACTTTGCCCCCTCCTTTGGACGGCAACAGCGCATGAACGCCAACGATTTCTGGGAATTCCTTGCCGGGCTGGGCATCTTCATGTTCGGGATGTTCCTGCTGGAGGAGTCGGTCCGCAACCTCTCTGGCCGGACGTTCAAGAACTTCATCCGCAAGTACACGGACACCACGCTGAAGGCGGTGCTGACGGGCACACTGTCCACCGCCATTTTGCAGAGCAGTTCGGCCGTGACGCTGATGGTACTGGCCTTCACGGGTGCGGGCATCATGACGTTGCAGAATGGCATAGGGGTGGTCATCGGTTCCAACCTCGGCACCACCCTCACCAGTTGGATCGTGGCCACCTTGGGCTTCAAGATCAGCATAGAGGCCATGGCCCTGCCGTTCATCGGCATAGGCGGGCTCGGACTCATCTTTCTCGGAAAATCGCTCAAGGGCAGCAACATCAGCAAGCTGTCGGTGGGTTTCGGCTTCCTTTTCATGGGGCTCGACTACATGAAACGCAGCATAGAGGCCATTGCCACAGAAGAGCTTCTGGGAGCAATCCCCGATCTGGGGCCCCTCATCTTCATCCCGGTGGGGTTTGTGCTCACGGCAGCATTGCAGAGCAGCTCTGCGAGCATGGCGGTGATACTGAGCGCCCTGCACAGCGGCATTTTCAGTTATCCGGAGGCCACGGCCATGGTCATAGGGGCCAATCTGGGCACCACCGTCACCGTGATGATCGGGGCGGTGGGCGGTTCCACCGTAAAGAAGCGGGTGGGCATGAGCCACTTCCTGTTCAATTTCGTGACGGCCGCTGTGGCCACCCTGCTGCTGCCGCTGCTCAACCGCCTGATATTCGGATACATGGGCCTCAGTTCCGATCCGGTGATGGGACTCGCCATGTTCCATACCATCTTCAACCTCCTGGGCGTGCTGCTTTTCATCCCGTTCCTGCCCCTGTTCTCCAAGCTGCTAATCTATGCTGTGCCAGAGAAAAGGCAGGACACCTCCATGTTCATCTCCAAGGTGACCCCCGATGTGCCCGAGGCGGCCATGGTGTCACTGCAAAAGGAGACCCGCGCCCTGATACAACAGGCCATGGAGCACAACCTTGAGCTGCTGCGCATTGACACCAAGCTTGTTTTCACCGGTCATTTCCCAGAGAACAGGGATGAGAAGAAAAAGCCAGAGGAGCAGTACGCACACCTGAAGTCGGTGCAGGCCGAGGTCCATGCTTTTGCCGCACAGGTGCAAGGCAGGGAGATGAGCGAGGAAGAGGCCTCCCTGCTCAACCGACTGCTATCGGCCGTGCGTTATGCCATCTCATCGGCCAAGACCCTCAAAGACGTGAAACGCGATATGGATGAGATGGAGGATTCAGAGAACCCCCACCTCAACGACCGCTACACCGACCTGCGCAGGAAAATGATGGAGAACTGCATCCTCCTCCAACGGGTGCTGAGTGAGGAGGAGGAATTGGAGAACCTGCCGCGCCTTGTAAAATCCATGAAACGCATCTTAGACGAGGACGCCCAACTGATGCAGGAACTGATGCTCGGGCTCAAACAGCACAACATCCCTGCCGAACAGGTATCGGTGATCCTGGCGGCCAACCGCGCCTTCACCCTGTCGGCAAGGCAGATGCTGCTGGCAGTGAAGGATTTCAAGCTCAGCGCCCACGATGCCGGACTCTTTGAGAATCTGGAGGTGGAGGCCAAGGTGTGAGGCCGTTCCTTGCCGCTGGTCTATGGCCCGAATTTTGAAAGGGCATGCGCCCACGCGCTGCGCCATCGCTGCGTTCTTTGCACCCGTTCTTTGCCCGAAACCGAACAACCGCATGTCACGACTGCTATACCTTATCCTGATGCTGCTCTCCACGGCCACCTTCTCGCAGGACTTGAAACCCTTGACCGCCACCGACCCTGCCGTCCTGGCCCTCAGGAAACAACTGGGCGCAATGACCTCCATCAAAGGCAACATCCGACAGGAGAAATCCTTCGCCTTTCTGGAGGACAAACTGGTCTCCACAGGTTATTTCGTCTACAAGAAGGACAACCGCTTGCGCTGGCAGTTCGACAGCCCCATCGAATACATCATTCTCATCAAGGACAACTCCATGCGCTTGCGCGAGGCGGGCGAGGAGAAGCAGTACAAGGGCGTGAACAAGATCCTGCGCCAGGTGCGCGAGATCATTCTCGGCTGCATCGATGGCTCCATCATCGACAACCCGAACTACAAGGCCGCCTTCTTCGGCAACGCCTCGTCCCTCAAACTGGAGATGCAGCCCAAGGACCGCCAGTTGAAGGAGTTCATCCAGCGCATCGAGGTGGAATTTGCCAAAGAGGGCACCCGACTCCGCTCGGTGATGCTCACCGACCCATCGGGCGATGTGACGCACATCCATTTCTCCGACATCCGCACCGGACAGACCGTCAATGAGGCTGTTTTCACTGATTTTTAGCCTGCTGCTGGCGCTGCCTGCGCTGGCACAGCAGCTGCCTGTGGCAGAGGTGCTGCCTGCGGGCAAGGATGCCATCTATCAGGCCGAGTTCAAGCATCTGGGTTCGGGCATGAACGGATTCCTTGCCGTTAGCCACAAGCGCAACAACGTGCTCCAGGTGTCCTTCAACTCCATCATGGGCACCAATCTGCTGGAGATGGTGTGGAAGAACGGCCGCTGGAAGAAGAGATACGTGAACACGAGCCTGAACAGACGCGGCCTCATCGAGATGCTGCAGGACGACATCATGCTGCTGTTCATGCATTTCCGTTTCGACTCGAAGGCCGAGGACCGGGGCGATCATTGGCTCTGGCACAAGCGCGATATCCATCTGGACGTGGAGCAGGGCCGCATCGCGCGGCTGCGCGTCAAGACCCGGAAGCACCTTCCCTCCCGCGAGGTGAACTATGTCTTCAACTCGGAGGGGAAACTCATGGAGATGAAGGTGACCCATGTAGGCCACCCCTTCTCCATCACCCTCAGCCCGCTGAAATAGGCTTCCAACCTTATTCTAAGGTCAATGGACTGCCGCTGTGTACCTTCGGGCACATCCAAAAAATCATACGTCATGCGATCCTGGTCCATCATCATGCTCCCTTTACTTTCGCTCACCCTGCTGCTGGGCTCCTGTGCCACGCACGTTCCCTGTGGCGTGGTGAGCGAGAAGAAGCCCGGCCTGCAGAGCAAGAAATATAAGGCATCCCTTGCCGAGCGCGATTCGCTCTGCATCCGCACCAAGGCACTCGAAGACGAGGTGAACCTCGGACTGGAACGCGAAAAGGGGCTGAACGAGGACCTCACCGAACAGCAGAAGCGCTATGACGACCTCACCCGGTTGGCAGGCGAAGAAGTGGAGACCCTGAGCAACCACCTGATGAAAAAGGAGCAGCAGCTTGCGGAGAAGGAACAACTGCTCCAAGAACGCGAGGCACGGCTCAAGGTGCTGGAGGACATTGTGAAGAAACAGGACGACCTGATGAACGCCCTCAGCGACCGCATCAAGCAGGCACTGCTCGGTTTCGCTGCCGATGAGCTGAGCGTGGAGATGCGCAACGGCAAGGTCTATGTGTCGATGAGCGACAAGCTGCTGTTCCGCTCGGGCAGCGATGCGGTGGAGGCCAAAGGCAAGGAGGCACTGGCCAAACTGGCCGAGGCCCTGCAACGCAATGCCGACATCAGCATCCAGATCGAAGGTCACACGGACAGCATTCCGATCCGCAATGACCGTTTCCGCGATAACTGGGACCTGAGTGCGGCCCGCAGTACCAGTGTGGTGCGCCTGCTCACCACAGGAACGGGCATGCATCCCGACCGCCTCACGGCATCGGGGAAAGGCGAGTTCAACCCCATTGCCCCTAACAGCACCCCGGAAGGCCGCGCCAAGAACCGCAGGACAGAGATCATCCTCTCCCCGAAGCTCGACATCCTCATGGAACTGTTGGGCAAGTAGGCCCGCTACTTCCGACTACCGATGAGTCCGGCCGTGATCTTGGCCGAGAGCAGGCACAGCGGTATTCCGCTGCCCGGGTGCACACTTCCGCCCGAGAAATAAAGATGGCCGATGCGCGAACTGAAGTTCGGATGGCGCAGGAAGGCCGAGAAGATACCGTTCGAACTGTTGCCGAACACTGCGCCCAGATGACTGGATGTGCGCTGTGCAATGGTGCGGGGATCCATCACCGATTCGCAGACGATGTGCTGCCCCACCTCCTCGCCCAGTTGGGCCTTCAATCTGCGGAGCACGTTGCTTCGCGTGCGCTGCACCGTGGAATCCCAGTCCTGTCCGGTGTCATTCGGCACAGAGACCATCACGAACCAGTTCTCACAGCCCTCGGGGGCGTCCATGGCATTCTCCTTCTGGCTCACATGCACATAGACCGTAGGGTCGTCACACACCTCCTTGCGGATGAAAATGCCGTCATATTCCCGCTCGGGGTCGGGCGAAAGGAACATATTGTGAAGATGTAACCTGGGGAATTGCTTTTTCATTCCCCACAGGAAAACGATGACCGAACTTGACTTCTCGCGGTCGAGCGTGATGGACGGACGCGATTCTCCGGGCAGTAATCGGTCATAGGTGGCATGCACATCGGCATTGCTCACCACCACATCGAAATCATACGTCCTGCCCTCCGACACGACCCCTGTTGCCTGACCGTCCTCCACCGCGATACGGTCCACCCTGCGGCCGAAATGGAACTCCACGCCCTGCCGCTGGGCCAGCGCGGTCAGCTCGCGCGCCAGAGTGAACATGCCCCCTTCGAGGTAGAAGGCCCCCAAGGTAATCTCGTAGTGTGAGATGAGATTCAGCGTGGCCGGTGCCTGATAAGGGTCCGATCCGTTGTAGCTGGCATAGCTGTTGAACAGCTGTTCCACCTTCGCATCCTTGAACAGCCGCGCATTGGCCCGCGCCATGGTGGTGAACGCCTCCACCTTGCCGAAATTCAGGATGCCCCACCAGGTGGGCCGGTCGAAGTAGCTCTTCCATTCGTGCAAGGACCGCTGCAGGAACACTGGATCGGTCAGCTCCATCTTGATGCGCGACCGCTCCAGGAACTCTAGCACCACTTCGCGCGACACGGTGGTCTTGGTGGCCAGTTCATCGGCCAGGCGCTGCGGGTCGGCCGGGGTGGTGATCTCAGTGCCATCCGTATAGAAATAACGGAATATGGGGTCGAGCCTGCGGTAATGGAAATGCTCCCGTGGGTCCTCTCCGCACAGCTGGAAAAGCTCATCGATATATTGCGGCATGGTGAGCACGGACGGCCCCATATCGAATCGGAAGCCGTTCATCCGCAGCTCGGCCACCTTGCCCCCGGGCGCATCATTGGCCTCAAAAACCGTGACCTTGAATCCTCTTTGGGCCAGACGGATGGCCACCGCAAGGCCTCCTATCCCTGCACCAATGACCCCTGCGGAGCGCTCTTTCATCTCAACGGCAAAGGACGTGAACTACAGGGCATTCATCATGCATTCCGCGGGCCAACCTGCTAACTTTGCCGACATACCATGCAGCCCGCAGAGCAGGACATCCGCAACACGCTTCTCACCTACCTGCGCACTCATGTGCTGGCCCCTGGCGTGAGCATCGCAGACGACTCCGACCTGCCTGCCCTCGGCATCGATTCGGTGACCATTGTGGAACTGGCCATGCATGTGGAGGAACGTTTCTCCCTTGAGATCCCTGTGGCGCAGCTCACCCCCGACCACACACGGACCGTGCGCGCCCTGTCGGCATGCGCCCTACAGTTCGGAAAGCCCCTCAGCTGATGCCGAATTCGCGCCACCGCCTCACCGGGGCGGATCACTTCCATCTGCTCATTGACCGGCAGATGCGCGCCAACGGACAGCCCGGCAACATCTCGCGACTGCAGCTCCACCTCTCGGACGATGCCGACCTCCTCGCCCTGCGCGACCGCTTGGAGCAGTCTCCGGTGCTGAACAGCATCCGGCCGTTGCGATTGCACCACCGATGGCCGGCAGTGCCTACTTGGATCACCTCCACGGATGCGTCCCCGGCCCTGTTCCTCCACGGGACCTTGGGGCGGGAACAATTCGACCGTGAACTCCTCCACGCTCCCATCCCCGCTCAGGGTGTGCCTGTGCGCATCGACCTCTGCACCATGGCGAATGGCTCCAGGCGCCTGCTGGTGTCGATGCACCACGCTCTGTTCGACCATCGGGGCATGATGCTCTTTCTGCGTGCCTTGGCCAACAACACCCTGCCGCAGTCCCTTTTCGTGCAGGAACCTTCACGTCCTTGGCGCCAAGAGGCCGCAGATGCCCTGCGCGGCATGTTCGCTGCGCTTGCTTCGGGCGGTTGGAATCTGGCAGCGCTCACTGCGCGGAATGCGTCCACAACAGGCCATGTCCTCCTCCGCGAGCTGATGCTCCCCAGCGAGACCACTGCCACCAGCGACCGCGCTGCCATGGCCTCCGGTGCCCGCATGGGACGCAGCACCTTCTACCTCGCCTGCACCTTGGTGGCCCTCCGCGAATTGCTGGAAGCTCGCGGACAGCATCCGCCCTATTTCTGGGTCCCAGTGCCCCACGACATGCGCAGAAAGGGGGCCGAAGGCCATCTGGTGGGAAACCAGTTGTCATTCTTCTTCTTCAAAGTCCAGCGCAGGGATCTGGCAAATGTGCCGTTGGCGGTGACCGCCCTTCAGACGCAGCTTGCCTTGCAGGTGCGCAGTGGGGCACTGCAGCATCAGGCTGCGCTGCAACGGGTGTTCCGCTTCATCCCATTCTGGCTGATGAACGCCATGGTGGGTCTCACCACGGGTGGGCGAATCAGCAGTCTGGCCTTCTCGGACCTGGGCGAGGAACGTCAGCCTATCCTTGATTTCCTTGGTGTCCCCGTGCTGGGCATGGACCACATTCCGCCCGTGCCATCACCTCCGGGCCTCAGCGTGGTGCTTGCGCGCGACAAAGGCTGCCTCAAGGTCATTCTGGCAGCTGCGGAAGAAGCGCTCTCCGAACAGGAGCATACTTGGCTGGCGCACCGACTGGAGCACCTGCTCACAGGCCACTGAATCCTTACTTCCTGCCCATCGGAGAGCCCAGATACTTGGCCTCCAGGTCAGCGAAACGCGCCTCCAACTGTTCCAGCACCGCATCCTGCTTGTGCATCCGTGCCAGGATAAGCAGCTTCTGCATCACTGACATGGCGATATCGGGGTCGTTGCCCAGGCGGTTCACCTGATTGCGATCCAAGCGCGCGAAATACTCGATCTCCTGTCCGTACACATCGGCCAGCTTGAGAGCGATATCGTTGCCCTTCTCAAACTGCTCCAACTTGTAGTAGGCCTCCACGATGCCCGCAGCGGAGAAGTTCAGCAGGATACTCTCATGTGGCATGGCCTCCATGCAGCGGTCAAGCGCCTGTAGGGCCTGCTCCTTCTTGTCCTCGGCAATGAGCGCATTCGCCAACCGGGCATACATGCTGCGATAGTTGAGGCTCATGCGTTCGGTCTCGGTGCCGTGATAGACCTCCGGCATGTGCATGTTGCCCCACTGGAACTTGTTCACCATGTTCTCATACATGGCCACGGTGTTCACTTCGCCCGTCTGTCCATCGCGGCTTGAACTTTCAATCGGAACAAGGCGGTAGGCGAGGCCCTCGGTCTGGAAGTAGCGCTCCAGGCCCAGATAGTTGTCGCTGCCCACGGTAACGGCAAAGTAGATGGGCCGCTCCCAGTTGTTGTTGGCCAGGATGTCCAGCACCATCAGGTGATTGCGGGTGATGGCACTGCCCTTCATGGTCCAGTTCATCTCCTTCACGATGCGGTCGGCCTGATCGGGACGCACGGTGCCAGTCTTCAGCACCTGGGCGCTGTCGATGGTCAACTTGATATTGCCCGTGGGCAGGTAGTTGTAGTCGCCCACGCGGGTCTGCAGTTTGTACTGCTTGTCTTCCTTGCCCACGAAATCCATCAGTTCCTTCAGCTCCACCGCGCCCTGAATGCCACGGTCGTAGATGGGAATCTGCAGGCGGTTGTCACCCCGTAGCTGATCCTCGGTGAACGAGAACGGCAGCGGGTCGGCCTCGTAGGCCTTCCTGCGCAACTGGTCGATGTACCACGTGGTGTTGAACAGGCTGAGGTTCACCACCCGCACATCCGTCCGCACGCCCTCCACCTCCTGCGCATACCACAAGGGGAACGTGTCATTATCGCCATTAGTGAAGAGGATGGCATTAGGGGCACAGGTCTCCAGATAGTTCACCGCAATGTCGCGGGCCGCCCTGCGGTTGCTACGGTCATGATCGTCCCAGCCCTCCTTGGCCATGAGGTACGGGCCGCTTAGGCAGAGCACCGTTCCGAGGGCAGCTGCGGCCACCCTTGGCACCTTGTATTTCGATAGGAAATCGTAGGCAGCCAAAACCGCAAAGCCGATCCAGAACGCAAAGGCATAGAACGAGCCCGCATAGGCATAGTCACGCTCACGGGGCTGATAGGGGTACTGGTTCAGGTAGAGTACGATGGCAAGACCCGTCATGAAGAACATGAGGAACACCAGCCAGGTGCTCTGACGGTCGCGGTAGTACTGGAAGAACAGCCCGATGAGACCGAGGATGAGTGGAATCATGTAGAACCGGTTGTAGGCCTTGTTCTTGGTCATGGACACGGGCAGGTTGTCCTGTGGACCCACGCGCCATTCGTCAAATGCTGCGATGCCACTGATCCAGTTGCCGCGGTTGATCTCGCGGTGGCCCTGCACATCGTTCTGCCTGCCAGCGAAATTCCACATGAAGTAACGCATGTACATGTGACCCACCTGGTACTTGAACAGGAATGCGAGGTTCTGACCCATCGTGGGCTTCACATTGCCGCCCTTGGCCCCGGTGATGCTCTTATACTCCTCCACGTGATGCGGCTGGTTGCTATACATACGGGGGAAGAGACCGCTCATCTTCGGGTCATAGATCGGGGTCTGTTTGCGGCCCATGATCTCGTAGCGGTCCTCGGCCTTGTAGTATTGTGCCGCACCCTCCTCTCGGTCCACATACTCGGCATTGAAGTATTGGCCGTAGAACAGCGGGCGGTCGCCATACTGCTCACGGTTCAGATAGCTCTGCAAGGCGAAGACGTTGTCCGGTGCGCTTTCGTTCATCGGTGGGTCGGCCACGGAACGCAGCACGGTGACCGTGTAGGCCGAGTATCCGATGAGGATCATAAGCACGCTCAGGATGGCCGTGTTGGCCAACGGCTGGTTCTTCTGCTTCGTATAGCGCAGTCCGAACACAAAGGCCGCCACCAGCGCGATGGCGAAAATGGTCACCCCGCTATTGAACGGCATCCCCAGACCATTGACGAACAGCAGTTCTGCCTTCGATGCCAGCGACACCACTCCGGGAATGATGCCATACTGAACCACACCAAGGATAACCACCGAGAGGATGCCCGTGAGGATGAATCCTTTTGTGGATGGCTTGTAGCGCTTGAAATAGTACACGAAAGTGATGGCGGGAATGGCCAACAGGTTGAGCAAGTGGACCCCAATGCTCATGCCGAACAGCAGACCCAGCAGCACGAGATAACGGTCCGAATGCGGCTCATCGGCCACGCTCTCCCATTTCAGGATGACCCAGAACACCAGAGCGGTGAACATGCTCGAAAGCGCATACACCTCGCCCTCCACGGCCGAGAACCAGAACGAATCGCTGAACGTGTAGGCCAGTCCACCCACGATGCCGCTGCCCATGACGGCTAAGATTTTTCCGAGGTCGGCATTCGGGTCATCGTTGCCGATCACCAGCTTCTTCCCGAAGTGCGTGATGCTCCAGAAGAGGAACAGGATGGTGAACGCACTGGCCAGCGCGCTCATGATGTTGACCCACTTCGCCACCTGCGTCACATCATCCCCCGCAAAAAGGGTGAAGAACCGGGCCAGCAGCTGGAACATTGGCGCACCGGGTTCGTGGCCCACCATCAATTTGTAGCTGGCGCTGATGTATTCCCCGCAGTCCCACCAGCTGGCGGTGGGCTCAATGGTGCTCACATAGACGAAGGCCGCGATGCCGAAGACCAGCCATCCGGTGATGTTGTTGAAAAGCGCGTATCTGCTCATTCCTTACATTGCATTAGGGCGGACGAAAATAGGCAATTACCCTCCGTGGGTCGGGACGGGCTGCGGGCCTTGGGTTTCTTTAACAGCCACGGGCATTTGCATAAGTTTGGGGAGATGAAAAGCTCCGCCCCTACCGACCGCGTCCTGTCGATCTGGGTCGCGCTGTTGGCCCTCTACACCGGCATCTTCTTCGCCATTCCCATCAATCTTTCCACGGCCGACCTCGGCAGGCATCTCACCAACGGGGCATTGCTGATGCAGGGCGTCACCGATGTGCTCTACACCAACTTCTACTCCTTCACCGAACCCGACCATCCGTTCACCAACCACCACTGGGGCAGCGGTGTGCTGATGCATCTGGTACATGCCTCTGCAGGTTTCAAAGGACTTTCCCTGCTCTACATCCTGCTTTCCATTGGGGCCTTGCTCGTCATGGTGCGGGCCACGGCCATCAGCATCGCACCGCGTTGGGTCCTATTGGTCGCCACCCTGATGGTGCCGCTTTTCGCCTATCGCACCGAAGTGCGCCCAGAAGGGTTCAGTTATCTGCTGCTGGCGGTCTATTACCTCCTGCTTTCCAAGCACCAGAGCGGGAAACTTGATTTCGGGCCGCTGTTACTATGGATGCTGCCCCTTCAATTGCTCTGGGTGAACCTCCACATCTTCTTCTTCCTCGGGCTTGGGATGGTGGGCGTGTTCCTTGTCGATGCGCTTGTGTTGAAACGCGACTCCCCAAGGGCGCGTGAGCTTCTGCTGCTGTTGGCTTCACTCGTGGCGGTGAGTATCATCAACCCGCATTTCCACAGCGGCCTGCTGGCCCCGCTCACCATCTTCGATGAGTACGGTTACATGATCGTGGAGAACCAGACCGTCTTCTTTCTCCAGGAGCGCTTCGGCAACCCTCAGTTCATCCATCTGGAAATCCTTGCGGTGTTCGCAATCGGGGCTTCCGTCTGGTCCATAGCCCGCGGCATATGGCGGCAGATGCTGCCCGAGCTGCTGCTTTCCATCGGATTCCTTGCCCTCAGTTTCATGGCCGTAAGGGGCATACCGATGTTCGCCCTGTTCAGCATCCCGCTCTTTGCACGGGTGCTTGCCGCCCTTTCGGACGAACTGCATTTCAAGACCCGTGAAACGTTGATGCGACTAATCCCTGTGGCAGGCATCGCGCTCTGCGGCATCTTCATTGCCATGCCGGGCACTTATGCCTCGGCCAACAAGGGATACAATGGCCTTGGCCTCTTCAATGGAGTGGAGACCAGTGGCCGTTTTTTGAGGAAATCAGGCATCCCCGGCCGCATCTTCAACAACTATGACATCGGCAGCTACCTGGTCTACTACTTCGGGGAAGGCGGCCGTGTGTTCGTGGACAACCGCCCAGAGGCCTATTCCGTGGCGTTCTTCGACTCCATTTACAAGCCGATGCAGGAAGATGATGCTGTGTTCCGCGAAATGACCCAGCGCTACGACCTCAACGTGATCTGTTTCTACCGCCACGATGAGACCCCTTGGGCGCAGCCCTTCCTTATTCGCAGGACGCAGGACCCCGAGTGGGTGCCCATCCTCGTGGACGATGTCAGCCTCATCCTTATTCGTAATCTGCCGGCTAACAGGCCTTGGATAGAACGCTATGCGTTGCCGAGGGAGATGTTCCAGAGTGTGCCGAACTGAAGGCTACCCACCGGCAATGCCCCCGTTTGCCACATTGAACACCCTAACGTTGCTCTCGCCCTTCAGCAGCTGGGCCGTCCGTTCGGGATGCGTGTCGGTGATGAGGATCTGACCGAAATCCGGACCGCTCACAATATCGAGCAGCTGCCCAACACGGGCATCGTCCAGCTTGTCGAAGATGTCGTCCAGCAGCAGCATGGGCCGCATGCCCGTGTGGGCGCGCATCAGGGCATACTGCGCCAGCTTGAGCGCCACCAGCATCGACTTCTGCTGCCCCTGCGATCCGAACCGCTTCAGCGCGTGCTCCCCGATGCGGAAAACGAGGTCGTCCTTGTGAATGCCCACCGTAGTGTGCGTGGCCGCCCGGTCGCGCGGCACGGCCGCCCGCAGCAGCTCGTCCATCGGTCCTTCGGTCATAGGACTTTCATAATCGATGCCCACCTGCTCGTTCCCCTGTGCCAGCAGTCCGTAATAAATCTGAAACTGGACGAGGAAATCCTTCATGAACTCCACCCTGCGCTGGTAGATGCGCTGCCCACGGTCGGCCAACTGCATGTCCCACACTTCCAGCAGTCCGGCATCGAAGGGCTTCCCGTCCGCGAATGCCTTGAGCAGGGCATTGCGCTGCAGCAGCACGCGGTTGTAGATAATGAGATGCTCCAGATAGTCGCGGTCGAGCTGAGACAGCACCCCGTCCATGAACTTCCTGCGCAGCTCACTGCCGCCCGATATCAGGTCTCCGTCCAACGGAGATATCACCACCGAGGGGAACAGCCCCACATGGTCCATCAGCCGCGTATACTCCTTCTTGTTGCGCTTGAACTGCTTCTTGCCATCGCGTTTCATGGCGCAATGGATCGCCTCCTCCTGCCCCTCCTTGTCAAAGATGCCGCTCAGCAAGAAGAAGGGGTCGCCATGGCGGATGTTCTGCGAATCGAGGGCGTTGAGAAAGCTCTTGCACACCGAGAGGTAGTGTACCGCATCGAGCACGGTGGTCTTGCCTGCCCCGTTGTTGCCCACCAAGCAGTTGAACTTGCTGCCCAGCTCCAGTTCCGCACCCGGAATGTTCCGGAAATTGACGAGGGAGAGTTGACGCAGATGCACGTGGCTGGCTTGGACCCGCAAAGGTAACCCCAGCCGGGAGGCAACAGGTGGGGTCAGCGCATCACACCCTGCCGGTTCAGCATACGCTGGAACTCGCGGGCATTGGCCAGATGTTCGTTGTAGGTGGTGGCAAAAGCGTGCCGTCCGGAACCATCGGCCTTGGCGCAGAAGTAGATGTAGGTGTGCTGCTCGGCATCGAGCACCGCGTCAATGGTGCGCGGGTCGGGGATGCAGATCGGCCCGGGCGGCAGACCCTTATACCGATAGGTATTGTAAGGTGAGTCTATCTCCTTATGCTTGTTGAGCACCCGCTTGGCCGTGAAATCGCGGTTGGCGAACACTAGCGTAGGGTCGGCCTGAAGCGGCATCCCGATGCGTAGCCGGTTGAGATAGACCCCCGCCACGGTGGAATGCTCACTTCGATAGTTGCTCTCTTTCTCCACAATCGAAGCCAGAATGCTCACCTCGCTCTGTTCCAGCCCCAGTTTCTTGGCCTTGGCCTTCCGCTCAGCGGTCCAGAACTTCTTGTACTCCTTGGCCATCTTCTCCACGAACTCCTCACCGCTCGTGTTCCAGTAGAACTCGTAGGTGTTGGGAAGGAAGATGGTCGGGAAGACCTCTGGCTCAAAACCATAATCGAGGGTGAAAACGGGATCGTCCATCAGGTTCAGCAGCTCCAATGAGTCCACTTCGAGCAGCGCGCCCACCCTTCCGGCCAATTCCTCCCTCAAGCGGATGTTGTTGAACGTGACCTTCACTGGCACCTGCCTTCCCGACCTCAGCAGAAGCAGCAGGTCCTTATTGCTCATGCCGTTCTTGAGCAGGTAGCGCCCCGGGCGGATGTTGTCCTGATAATCGAACTGCCGTGCCAGCCACTCGAACGAGGACCGATGAATGATGAGCCCGCGCTCTTGCAGCAGGTCGGCCACATCCTGCAGCTCCGCACCGGTCGGTATGTGGAAATAGCCTTCCTCGGCCTCCATCACCACATTGGGGCTGAACACGGTGCTGTAGAACTCATAGCCTGCCCAGGTGCCGCCCAGCACCATCAGCGCAAGGAACACCATCAGCACCTTCTTCCACTTCGGAAGCCCGCCCTTCTTCTTCACTGCTGCCATCCGTTCTACGCGAGTTTCTGCATCATCACCGCGTTCACAAAACCTCGCCCTTTGCGCACCCAGTCGCGCAGTTCACCACGGGTCTCAAATCCCGCTGCTGTGAACAGGGCGATGCTGGCGGGGTTGTCCACCGTCACGTGGCAGTAGACCTGATGCAGGCCCAGCACATCGAAGCAGTAATCGCACAGCACCTGCACCGCGTCCTTAGCGAAGCCCTGTTTCCTGTCGCTCTGCTCTGCGATGAGAATACCGATGCCCACGCGCTGGTTCTTCGGGTCGAAATCGAAGAGATCGATGGTTCCGATGGTGCGGCCTTCCAATGCCTCCACCATCAGTCGCAACTGCTTCGTGGTGTAGATATCGTGGGCCGCATGGGCCATGAATTCCATGATGACCTCCCGCGAATAGGGCTGCACCGTGGCACCCAGATGCCACAGGGCGCTATCGTTCTCCCACGCGTGGATGTGGTCCACATCGCTGGCCGCTATGGCACGCAGACGGACTTTTTCACCTTGGAGCATGAATGGCAGGCCTATCGGTTGGGCGGCAAAGGTACTGGCCGGATGAACGGAATCCTTTAACTTCGCGTCATGACCACCAAGGCCATCCGTCAGGAACTCATCGACTGGATAGGGGGCATGAACGACCCCCGCGTCCTTGCCGCCATGCTCGACTACAAACGGTCGGCTTCGGAAGCCCGTGAACTTTCACCTGAACAGCTTGCGTCCATAGACCGAGGATTGGAGGATATGAACGCGGGCAAAGTGAAACCGAGCAGTGAGGTCTGGAAGAAATATGGCATCTGAGCTGAAAGTCGTTTGGACCGATGAGGCCGAGCGGCAGTTGGATGACCTTTACAGTTTCATCTTGTTGCGTTGGACGGAGCGGGAGGCGATGAACATGCTGCTTGCCGTGAAAACCTGCGAGGAGACCATTGCCAAACATCCCGAAGCATTCCGAGAGGCCCCGCAACGACCCGGATGCCGACTGGCCCTTGCCCACCCCAATCTCACTATGGTCTATCGTCATCGGGCGGATGAAATCATCATCCTGTCCGTATTCGACAACAGGTCGGATGATGGTTTCAGGTAAGAGGTGTTATTGCAGAGGGTCTTTTGAGTCCAGCCACAAGCGGTCGGCATACTTTCCCTTCACAGCTCCCTTGAAGTCATACTCAGGGAGCCTCCCGTTTTCATCTTTTTCCTTCTTGCCCATCATCCTGTGCTTTAGTTGAAGGGCCAACTTCGTCAACCTTTGAAAGTTTGACGAAGTTGGGCTCGGCAGCGGCCGCTTCAAGAACCGCGCACCTTACTTCAACCTCTCCTTCTTCCCGATACTATCAATCTTCAGCCCTACGATGGCGAACTTGATCCAGTTGCGTCTGCGCAGGTCGAAGAGGTGGTCGATGATGCTGCTGAGCATACCGTACTTCGTCTTGGTGAAGGGATACCAGTTGGGGTCGATGTTGCCGCTGTCGGCATCCACCAGCACCGACTTGGCATTGCTGAAGGTGAGCAGTCCCGCCTCGCCCTTGTAGCGCCCGAAACCGCTGTTCTTCGTGCCCCCGAACGGCAGGTAGGGATTGCCCTCGTTCAGCATGTGGTTGTTGATGCTCAGGTTGCCCGTCTTGATGGCCGATGCCACGCGTCTTGCACGGGTGATGTCCTTGCTCCATACGCTGCCGCCCAGACCGTAGACACTGTCGTTGGCAAGGCGGATCACCTCTTCCTCCGTTTTGAACTTCATGATGGGGATGACCGGACCGAAAGTCTCCTCCATCATCAGCTCCATGGTGTGGTCCACATCCACCACGATGGTCGGGGGAAAATGGTGCGTGCCCGGCTCGCGCTTACCCCCGCAGAGAATCCTTGCACCCTTGGCAACGGCATCTTTCAAGTGACTCTCGATGATCTGGAGCTGGAACTCTGTGGTCACGCAGCCCACATCGCAGTCCTCGGGATTCGAGATATCGCGCTTGGCATGTGACGGGCGCAGCTGCTTGGTGCGGTGAACGATCATCTCCACGAATTGGTCGAAGATGCTCTCGTGCACATAGCACCGCTCTACCGAGGTGCAGGACTGCCCAGCGGTGGTGAATCCGCCCCACATGATGCCGTTCACTGTGCGCTCTATGTTGATGTCCTCGAACACGATGGCCGCGTCCTTGCCGCCCAGCTCCAAATCCACGGGGATCAGATGCCCTGCGGCCTGCGCCATGATCTTCTTGCCCGTGCGGCAGCTGCCTGTGAAATGAATCTTGTCGGGCCGCGCATCTATACACCTCTGGCCTGTAATGCCCGTACCATACACCACCTGAATGGCATCTTTCATGAAACCGCTCTTGGCGATCATTTCCTCGATCACACCCTGCATCGGGGTGGCCTCACTCGGCTTCGCCACCACCGCATTGCCGCAGAGGAACGCCATAACGGCAGGCACCAGCACCTGATACAGCGGATAGTTCCAAGGTGGGATGATCAGGATGGTGCCCAGCGGTTCGTACCATATCTCGCTCTTCTTGCCCACCAGCACGATGGGCGTGGGCACACTGCGGTTCTTCAGGAATTTGGGCGCCAGCTTGGCGAACACGTCCATCACATCGATGATCTCGAACATCTCAGATGTGAAGCCGTCCAAGCGCGACTTGCCTGTCTCTTTGATGATGCGCGTGAGCAGCTCCTCGCGGTTATCGATGATATAGTTCTTAAGCTTCTGAATCTCGGCCACGCGCTGTTCCACGGTCAGCGCACGGATGGCCGTTTCCATCTGCCGCGCCTTGGCGAACACTGCTTTCACCTGCTGCTCGCTGGTCTCCTCTATCTGATAGAGTACGCTCTTGTCAATGGGGTTTATGACATCGATCTTGGTCAAAGTGGCTGTTTCCATGCTTGCTGTTTACGTTGTTGTAAAGGGTTTCCGAAAGTAGGGAATACGGCAAATCGGCCGCGTTAGAATTTGGTGTGTCAAAGCATCAGACACGAGAGTGCTCCAGTGCCCGCTCGATATCGGTGATGATGTCAGCGATATGCTCAAGCCCTACGCTGATCCGCACCAGTCCTGCAGTGATGCCCACGGCCTGACGCTCTGTCTCGGTGAGCTTGGCGTGTGTAGTGCTGGCAGGATGCGTGGCAATGGTGCGCGCATCACCGAGATTGGCAGTGAGCGAACACACTTGCAGGGCATCAAGAAATCGTTTGCCGCGTTCCACCCCGCCTTTCAACTCAAAAGTGACGATGCCACCACCTTTGAACATCTGCTTCCGGGCAATATGATATTGTGGATGGGAGACCAGACCCGGATAACGCACGTTGCTAAGCTCAGGATGATGCTCAAGGCACGTGGCCAGTTGCAGAGCGTTCTCACAATGACGGTCCATGCGCACGGCCAGCGTTTCCAGACTCTTGCTCAGCACCCACGCATTGAACGGTGAGAGCGCGGGGCCTGTGCTCCGGCAGAACGTATAGATGGCATCGATGAGGTCTTTCCTCCCCACCAGCACACCACCCATCACGCGGCCCTGACCATCGATCCATTTGGTGCCCGAATGGCTGACAAGGTGCGCACCTAAGTCGATGGGCCGTTGCAGGTAGGGCGTGGCGAAGCAGTTGTCCACATGCAGCAGCAGTCCCTTCCGCTCTGCCAGTTTGCCGAGCATCTCAAGGTCGATGATGTCCAGGCCCGGGTTGGAGGGGGTCTCCACGAAGATCATCTTCGTCTCTGGACGTATGGCAGCTTCCCAACCTCCTGTGTCATCCGCATCCACATACGTGGTGGTGATGCCGAACCGGGGAAGGATCTTGGTCAGCACCGTATGTGTGCTCCCGAACACTGACCTGCAGCTCACGATGTGGTCACCGGCATTGAGCAACGCAACGAAACCCGCATAAACAGCGGCCATGCCGGTAGCGGTGGCGTATCCGGCCTCGGCACCCTCAAGCACACACATCTTCTGCACAAACTCCTCCACATTCGGGTTGGTAAAGCGGCTGTAGATGTTGCCGCTCTGCTCATCCGCGAACATGGCGCGCATCTGCTCAGCATCATCGAACACGAAACTGGAGGTGAGATAAAGCGGAACGCTGTGCTCCCGCTGTGCCGAGGTGGCCAATTGACTGCGGATGGCATCCGTCTCGAATCGTCTGCTGCTCATGACATCTGTTCTGGGGATTGACGAAGTTTGCGCGCCTGCCGGCCGCTTCCTCACGGTGCGAAAGTACGGTGCGAGGCTTTCGATGACCGACCGTTGCCCGATGAACACCTTCATCCACAATCATCCCTTCACCCTGGAATGCGGAGCGGTGCTCCCGCGGCTGGAAGTGGGTTATCACACGTTCGGTGAATTGTCATCTGCCCGAAGTAACGTGGTCTGGATATGCCATGCGCTCACTGCCAACTCCGACCCCACCGACTGGTGGAACGGACTTGTAGGCGAAGGATGTGCCATCAGTCCCGAACGCCATTTTATCGTCTGTGCCAATATCATCGGCTCTTGCTACGGCAGTTCGGGGCCGCTTTCAATGAATCCAGAGAAGGGGGCTTCCTATTTCGCTTCTTTCCCGTTGGTCACCATCCGCGACATGGTGAATGCACACCGACTGTTGGCCGACCATCTCGGCATCGGACAGATACGTCTGGGAATCGGTGGCAGCATGGGAGGCTATCAGGTGATGGAGTGGGCCGTGCAGGAGCCGGCACGGTTCGCCAAGGTCTGTCTGCTCGCCACCAGTGCCAAGGAATCGCCCTGGGGTGTTGCCATTCACGAGGCGCAGCGACTCGCCATCGAGGCCGACCCGACTTGGAGAGAGGCACGTCCTGATGCAGGCGCGGCCGGCATGCGCGCTGCCCGCGGCATTGGTATGCTCACCTACAGGAATTATACTGCCTTCGGTAACACGCAGGCCGATGAGGAAGAGAAACTCCAGGGATTCAAAGCAGCATCTTACATACGCTATCAGGGCGAGAAACTTGTGAAACGGTTCAACGCTCAGAGCTACCATCTGCTCACAAGGGCCATGGACAGCCATGATGTGGGAAGGGACAGAGGAGGAGCGGCCGCCTCACTGGAAAAGCTGACCGCGGATACGTTGGTCGTTGGAATATCGAGCGATATACTGTGTCCTGTTTCCGAGCAGCAATTCCTCGCCAGCAGCATCCCCAGTGCACATCTGGAGGTGATCGACTCTCCGTTCGGGCACGATGGTTTCCTTGTCGAAACATCAGCCATCGCTGCATTGCTGACTGAACAACTTCGGCCTTGATTGTTTAGCAGTGAATTGGATAAGTTCGCCCACTGAGAAAATAGCTTCCGCTGAATTTTGCCGCAGCCGCGAAAGGCCGCAGCCTCCATCTCCAGAACAATGTCAGACAAACGAATAACCATCGGCCTTTTCGGCTTCGGATGCGTGGGGCAGGGCCTTTATGATGTGTTGAACCACTCGCAGGTGCTGGAGGCCACCATCTCCAAAATCTGTGTGAAAGACCGCAGCAAACCACGTAAGCTGCCTATGGAAATCTTCACCTTCGACAAGGAGGAGATCCTGAAACGCGACAACCTGGATGTTGTAGTGGAACTGATTGACGATGCCGATGAGGCGTTCCGCATCGTGCGCACCGCGCTGAGCAACGGGGTCAATGTGGTGACAGCCAACAAGAAGATGCTTGCTGAACACTTCGAGGAACTCTACCATCTTGCCTTGGAGAACAACGCAGCCTTGCTCTACGAGGGCTCTGCGGGCGGCAGCATCCCCATCATCCGTAATCTGGAGGAGTACTACGACAACGAGCTGCTCGACAGCGTTAGCGGTATCGTCAACGGCTCATCCAACTATATCCTGACCCGGATGGAACTGGAAGGCCTGGGCTACGAGGAGGCGGTGCGGATGGCACAGGAGCAAGGATTCGCAGAAAGTGACCCCTGGCTCGATGTGGGCGGCTACGACAGCAAGTACAAACTGCTTCTGCTCACAGTGCATGCCTTCGGAACCGTGCTGCAGCCCGATCAGATATTGAACCTCGGTATTCAGAACGCCAGCTTTGACGACATCCGTTTCGCGCAGCAGCGCAACAGCCGCATCAAACTCGTAGCGAGGGCCCACAAGCAGGGCGACAAGGTGCGGGCCTACGTGCTGCCACATTTCGTAGAGCGCGGGCGCACCCTCTACAACATCATGGAAGAGTATAATGCCATTGAGGTGGAGGGCGCTTACAGCGACCGGCAGACACTGGCCGGCAAGGGCGCAGGGTCATACCCCACTGGCAGCGCAGTGCTAAGCGACATCTCGGCCCTCACCTACGGCTACCGCTACGAGCACAAGAAGCTGCGCAAGGCACTGCAGAACGGTACCCACAACCCTGCCATCCAGCTCGACACCGACTTCGACATCAAGGTCTATGTGCGCTACAACGACCGCAAGGATCTTGACCGCATCACACTTATCGACATCGAAGAGGAATACCGCTCCCCAAGTTTCAACTATGTGGTGGGCACCGTCCGCTTCAGTTCACTTTTCAATCTGTTTGGCGACAAGGAGCAACGGCTGTTCGTCTGTGCTATGGGTTGATGGCACATGGGTCCGGAATGAAGCAACGGAATGTCTCTCCACGGAGCGACTTACTTTTGCCCGCCACAACAACAGCCCTATTCCATGAACAAGGTAGTGAGCGGACCCGCAGAGGCCCTGCGGGGATTGAAGGATGACATGACCCTGATGCTCGGAGGCTTCGGCCTCTGCGGCATTCCGGAGAACAGCATCGCAGAGCTGGTGCGCATGGGCGTCAAAGGCCTCACCTGCATCAGCAACAATGCCGGGGTCGATGATTTCGGCCTTGGACTCCTGCTGCAACAGCGCCAGATCCGCAAGATGATTTCCTCCTACGTGGGCGAGAACGCCCTCTTTGAGCAGCTCATGCTGAGCGGGGAACTGGAAGTGGACCTCATTCCGCAGGGCAGTCTGGCCGAACGTTGCAGGGCAGGTGGAGCGGGCATCCCAGCGTTCTTCACCCCAGCGGGTTACGGCACCGAGGTGGCCGAGGGCAAGGAGGTGCGTGTCTTCAATGGCAAGCCGCACATCCTCGAATCTGCCCTCACGGCCGATTTCGCCATCGTCAAGGCATGGAAGGGTGACCATCTCGGCAACCTCATCTACAAAGGCACGGCCCGCAACTTCAACCCCATGATGGCCATGGCCGGACGCATCACCGTGGCCGAGGTGGAAGAACTGGTGGAACCGGGCGAGCTCGACCCCAACTTCATCCACACCCCCGGCATCTTCGTGCAGCGCATCTTCCAAGGCGAGAAGTACGAGAAGCGCATCGAGCAGCGCACCGTCCGCAAAAGGGATTGACCTCACTTCACCATTGTTCAATTGCTCATTGTTAATTGATAATTGTCCCGAAAAATGGCACTCGACAAGAACGGCATCGCCAAGCGCATCGCTCAGGAACTGCGTGACGGTTACTATGTGAACCTCGGCATTGGCATCCCCACGCTGGTGGCCAACTATATCCCCGAAGGCATCGAGGTGGAGTTCCAGAGCGAGAACGGCATCCTCGGCATGGGGCCTTTCCCGTTTGAGGGCGAGGAGGATGCCGACCTCATCAATGCTGGCAAACAGACCATCACTGCCCGTCCGGGCGCATGCTACTTCGACTCCGCCACCAGCTTTGCCATGATCCGCGGGCAGCACGTCCATCTCACCGTTCTGGGCGCCATGGAGGTGAGCGAGAAGGGCGATATCGCCAACTGGAAGATCCCCGGAAAGATGGTGAAAGGCATGGGAGGGGCCATGGACCTCGTGGCCTCGGCCGAGAACATCATCGTGGCCATGATGCACGCCAACAAGGCGGGCGAGAGCAAACTGCTGCCCGAATGCTCCCTGCCCATCACAGGAGTGGGCTGCGTGAAGCGCGTGGTCACCGAGCTGGCAGTGCTCGACATCACCCCCGATGGTTTCAAGCTCATCGAGCGGGCACCGGGCGTTTCGGTGGAGGAGATCAAGCGCCTCACCGCAGGTCGCCTCATCATCGAGGGTGAGATACCCGAGATGCGCATCTGAGTCATCGGTCGATGATTGCTCCTTTTTTGGACAAACATCAAGAACCTGACTACGTGGTTTAACGTACTTTGCCGCATCCTGACGCTGACGTCTGATGCGTGTCCTTCGACCCTATTTCCTCATTCTGATGCTCGTGTGGTGCTTTGCGCCCACTCTTCCGACCTCGGCTCAGAGCGCAGCCCCGGTAGACAGCCTGCTGCAGGTGTACCGCTCGGGGAAGCTGTCTCCCAAACTGCTCAACGACCTCTGCTGGGCCCACGTCTTCAATCAGCCCGACTCGGCTCTGCTCTTCGGCCGAAAGGCGCTGGTCCTCTCCAGGAAACTGAAAGATGTCGGCAATGAGGCCACTGCCTTCAACCGCATGGGCGTGGCTTTCGATGTGAAGCATCTTCCCGACTCGGCCCTGCTCTTTTATCATCAGGCCGTGGCCCTGTCGGAGGGTCCAGGGGGTGAGAAGGCGACCTTGGCTGGGGCACTCAACAACATCGGACTCATTCATTGGAATCTTGGGGAACTGGACAAGGCGGTGGAGTTCTATGTGCGCTCTGCCGAGCTTTTCGAAGAGCTCGGCAACGACAAGGGACTGGCCAATACTTACAACAACATCGGCCTCGTACTCTGGGAGGACGACAACCATCGCGAGGCGCTCAACTATTCCTTCAAGGCCCTCCGGCTGCGCGAGAAGCTCAAGGACCGCTATGGAGTGGGGGCCAGTTATTCGAACATCGGTCTGCTGCACGGTGAAATAGGGAACATAGACTCATCCATCCACTATCTGCTGCTGGCCATCCCCATCAAGATCGAGGTGAAGGACGATTATGGTCTGGCAAAAAGCTATCACAACCTCGCCAGCGAATACAACAAGCAGCAACGCCCTGACGAGGCCATGACCTACTTCAAGAAGGCGCTTGAGATCAGCACACGGCTGGGCAACGACAGGGCATCTGCAAGTACACTCTACTACATCGGTGTGCTGCTGTATAAGCAGAAAGACCTTGCCGGGGGCCTGGCCAATCTGGAACGTGCCTTAGGCCTGATAGACCCTTCTCAGGACGCCCGGCTCTATTGGAAAGTGCTCCGTCAGAAGGCATTGGTGCTGCGCGACCAGGGCGACCACAAGACTTCCAATGAGTTGCTGTTGCGCATGGATGTGATGAAGGACAGCGTGCTTACACTCGAGAAAAGTCAGGCCTTGGAAGAGCTGGAGACCAAGTACCGCACGGCCGTGAAGGACCGCAGGATCGAGGAACAGGAGCGGCAGGTGGCCCAGACCTCGTTGCTTGCCGAGCGCAGGAACACCTACATCGTGCTGCTCATCTCACTGCTCATCATGCTACTGCTCGTGGGCTTCGGCTACATCCAGTTCACCCGTAGGAATGCCGAGCGCGACCGCGATGCCTCGATCATCAGCGAGCGCGAGGCCGGCCTGCGGGCCGTGATCACCGCCACGGAAGAGGAACGCAAACGCATCGCCAAAGACCTCCATGATGGCGTGGTTCAAGGGCTCACGGGGCTCAAGATGAGACTACAGAACCAGTTGAGAAATGCCCGGATGGACGAGGCTGATAAGGAGACCTTCACCCAGACATCTTCCCTGCTGGACGAATCCATCAACGAGCTGCGAAGCATCAGCCACCAGATGATGCCGCGCGCCCTGGCCGAACTCGGCCTGCTGCCCGCACTCGAAGACCTGCTGGAGAAGGCATTCGGCCACACCGACATCCGCTTCTCGTTCGAGCACCATCGGCTCGAAGGTCAGCGCTTCCCCGAGCACATCGAGGTGAGCCTCTACCGCATCACGCAGGAACTCATCAACAACATCATCAAGCATTCGGGCGCCAAGGCCGTCTCCGTGCAGTTGCTGAAGACCGCAACGCATCTGGTGCTCGTGGTGGAGGACAACGGTAAGGGCTTCCGCTTCGAGGACCAGGCCAACCGCAACGGCATCGGCCTCATGAACATCAGCAGCCGCGCCAAGGCATTGAACGGAGAAGTGAACTACGCTCCCAGCCCGCAGCAGGGCACAGTTGCAACCATAAGAATCCCAGTGGCATGAGAAAAGCTTCAGAATCGCAGGATATCAGAGTGCTCGTGGCCGATGACCACCGCATCGTGCTGGACGGACTCTGCGCCATGCTCAGCGGGGCCGAGGGTTTCACCTGCGTGGGCACGGTGGAGAACGGCAAGGAGGCCCTCGACCTCCTCAAACTGGTGCGCACCGATATCGTGCTCATGGACATCGACATGCCCGTCATGGACGGCATCGAGGCCACCATCCGCATCAAACGCACCATGCCCGATGTCAAGGTCATCTCCCTCACGCACCACAACGAGCGTGCAATGGTGCAACGGCTCATGGACTGCGGTTCCGATGGCTATGCCCTCAAGAACATTGACCGCGATGGGCTGCTCAGCGCCATCCAAACAGTGATGCAGGGCGGTAAGTACTTCTCGGAGGAAGTGACTCGCAAACTGGCCGAACGTGAAGTGGTCACCGCGGCCAGCGGGGCCGAAGCCGAGCTCACCGAACGCGAGACAGAGATCCTGCGCCTTATCTGCGAAGGCCTCAGCAGCAAGCAGATAGGCGATAAACTGTTCATCAGCCCCCGCACCGTGGACACCCACCGCACCAACCTCATGGGCAAGCTCGACATCCACAACGTGGCCGGGCTCATACGCTTCGCATTCCAGAACGGGATTGCGGGGTAACGCAATAGGGCTTCTATTTTCCCCGCGACATCTTCACTGGGTTCTGCCTCGTGTCAAATACGTCCACGACCTCCACCCTCGTCTGGGCGCTATTGACCCAATAAATGATCTTGTAATTTCCTTGTACCAGATAACGGAACTCCTGCGGTCGTTCTGCCAACAACTCTTCGTGCTGTCCAATCGACTGATTCAGCGCCAGTTTCTCTGTTTCAGAGAGAATACCCTCCACTATCCCATCGGCAACACGTCTGCCTGCATGTTCCGAGTAATAGGAGTGTATCTCCCGAAGCATCAACTTGGCGAAGTCTGTCCATAGAACAGTCATCACCACTTTTTGGCCTCTTTCCTTAGCTCGTTCACGGAGGTGAGTCTGCCTTCCGCAGCATCTGCCATACTTCTGTCAATGCGGTCATTCAGCTCGTTCAGCGTCATCGGCTCAAACGATTCTTCCTCCAGCACTCGGATTCCTTTATTCGACTTGGCAAGGTCACGCAGCAGGGCGATGAGGTTCCTCCCAGTTCCCGTAGAGTCATCTATTTCAATGGTGTGAAGCATGGCCGAATGGTTCTGATGGAGGATTGCTCAGACAAAGGTCGCGATTGCGTTCAAACCTCGTCAAACTTCCAAAGTTTGACGAAGTTCAAGCCTCACTCTCCCAGATACACTTTTCGAAGCCAAGTCTGTTCCGCCATACTGACTGAGATCGCATAAACCCCTCTCGGAAGTTCAGACAGGTCGACCCGTTCACCGTCCTTTGCCACACTCCTCAGAACAACCTGCCCCATCATATTGACCACTTGAATCTCGGCCAGACTATTGCCACAATTGATTCCGATGCGGTCAGAGGTGATAGAAACACACTCCGCTGTTGGGTCATTGTCGGGTGCGGAGACATTCAAGCATGTGGCCCATGTCTCACTGCTGTACTGGTAGCCTTCCGAATGGAAACAACTGAGCCACGATACCTGATTCAACCCATGGTACGCCATGAATGGCCCAAACAGACCATTGTGCTCCGACCCGAAAGGCTCGCGTTTCAAATCTACAGCGGAACCCCCCATGACCTGGACCCAATCGCCTGTAGAATAGGTGATTGAATTGAATTCATCCGTATGATAGGCCCTATACCATGTCCCATCCTGAAAGATGCTGTCTGTTGCAGTCACCACGGAATACATGGAATCTACTTCCTGAAAGAATGGGTTCGTCCACGAGCCGTGAAAAATCGTGTCCCCAACTCCAGCCGTGAAATCAAACATTAGTATGTCCCCAAACTCTGCGATGGACTCATGAATGCCAGCGAGTTCATACGGGTCTTCCAGAACCCTCAGCCACACTCGTCCGCTATCTTCACGCATCAGTGCTCGGAGATGCGCGGAGGATAAGCTCGGAGTCAGCCCAAATACCTGTGCGTTCACATACACCTTTGCAAACGGCACTTCTTCTATGAGGGTGTCACCCCAGATGAAAAATCGGGATGCGCGATTGTCAATCTCGGTTGGCGAAAATGGCCAATCGACAATATAGGTGATATAGACCCACTGTGCGGAGGAATCAGCAAAGTCCGTTTGCTGGGCCTTCGCAGAACCGCCTAACATCAGTAAAGCTGAAAATACCGCCCAACGCATGACCAAATGTAGCATCTATACTGAATAGGCTCAAAATACACCAACCCATCTTCCCTCACCTCAAAGCCTCCAGCACCCTCCGCAACTGCGCCTCCGTAAGTCCCTCCAGCCGCGCGTCCAGCTTCACCACAGGCTCTTTCTGCAACGCCCCCAGCACGTGCCCCTCAGGCCCTTCGAAATCATACACATCGTTCGGCAGGCAATGGAACGCCTCGCACAACCTTGCCAGCAGCGGCAGCTTTATCGCCATCCTGCTCTCGCCCAGAAGCCCCGCTGCCTCCCCATGGCTGAAACCCATCTGCATCAGATCATGGTGCAACCGCTTCACCCCCTTCTGTTCAAGCAGCCTCCTCACATTCAGCCTCAGCCGCCCTCCGTGGATCCGCCTCACCACAGGCTCCTCTTCCAGCACATTTAGCGCCTGCTGCACCAGCCGCTCCACCTCCTTCGGGTCCTGTTCCCGCAGCAAGCGGTCAGCAAGGCTCTGCACAGGCCCCTTGTTCAGCCCGCTCAGAATACTGTCCGTCCCACCCCTCCATACGAACACATCGTTCGGGGTGCACAGCAGCCCTTCGCACAGCCGTTGCAGAAGGCTGTCCCTCACCTGCTTGATTTCCTTCGGGTGCCACACCGTCCGCGCCTCACGTGCGCTCAGTCCCCTACCTACCAGAAACGTCTGCGGATAGTCCGCCCCGTGCATCCTCACCAGCCGCTCCACATTCAGCTCCAGCATGTCTTCCGATTTGTAGAACGAAGATAATCGCTTCTTCCGAATCTCACATTTTCTTATGCCCCTCGACTAATTCCTTCTCACTTAAGACCATTTCTAGATGACCTTCGGTCATTATTATATAGCCTTAGACCACTTCTTAACCGTCTTAGAATACTTCCAGATAGTCTCCGACCATATACTTATAGTCTTCAACCACATGCTTATCCCCTAAGGCCATACCCTTATGGCCTTAAATCACTATCTGATACCCTTCGACCACTATCTGATAGTCTCAGACCACTTCCAACCAGTCTCAGACCGCAATTCCCGCGTCTGCAATGTCTGATGTTCCACCAGCCTCACTCCACGCGCAACCGCACCCCCTCACTGTGCGTGGTGAACTCAGGCGCATACATGCACTGCAACTGCGAGATGCCGTTACTGAAATCGCCCGCCTGCGTCACGTTGAGGTCGTATTCGAACACGAACGTGCCCTTGGGCAGATAGCTGAAGAAGAAGTTCATGGCCGCATCGGTGGTACTGCGGTAGTAGCCCATCCCCTCGCGGTACTCCGCTCCTGAGAGCTGCTGCCTCGGCTCGAAGCTGGCCGCCCGCATGTCCTTCAGGTGCACGTACTCCATGTGTCGGTCCGTCTCCAGCACGATGCGCATACGCACCCGGTCGCCCACTTTCAGCTTCGCTCCCGCCCCGATGGCCGACATCACAGGGCCGCTGTCCGTGTCGCGCAGCAGCAACACCTCGCGCTTCATCTTGATGGGGTTGTCATCCACGCCCGTGATCTTGTCCAGATTCTCGAAATACTGCCAATAGACCGCGCCCCAGGCCACACCCTCGCTGTCCTTGGTCACGGTCACGCGGCCCATGTCGGACGTGATGGATTTCCCCGCCCAGTTGGTCTTGAAGTAGCCCGTGCCTGCTTCCGTTTTCATATCCCTGTCCTTGCTCGGGTCGATGGTCTCCTTGCCGATGGTGATGGACACGTTCGGTTCCACATTCAGGTCGCGGCTGCCCATGCTCAGGAGCGCATAGCAGGCATCTGCCGTGGCCTTGGTGGTCTTCCACGCCTGGGTCTGTTTCTGCTTCAGCAGCCAGATCTTCATCTCATCCACCATCGCCTTGTCGTTCGCCACCTCATGGAACGCCTCCAGGATGATGACATGGTTCTCGATGGGCGCCTGATGCCAGTAGTAGCCCTTCTCCATCGCCCAGTAAGTGCCGAACTCCTCGCTGGTCAGCGCGGTCTCGCGGAGGGAGACGATGAGCTGTGCCGCGTCCTTCGCCAATCCGTTGCGATGCAGGATCACGGCCGCCATGCCCTTCTGCGTGGCATCAAACTTCGTCCAGTGCTGCTTGATGCGCGAGAGCATGTCCTCGTAAATGGTCTTGGCCCTGCCCGTGGGCTTGAAATCCGCGAGGAAGAACGACCGTGCATACATCGAATGCAGCTCGAACCAGCCTGGGATGCGCTCCTTGTCTTTCAGGTTCACGCGCTCATAGTATTCCACCAGTTCGCTGTCCATGAAATCCACCGCGTTGCGAAGCATTTTCAACGATGCGGCATCGGGTTCCCAAACGCCCATTTTCCTCAGTTTCCCGAAGCCCATCACGATGTGCCGCGTGATGTAGAGGTCGCTGCGGAGGCCGCTGAACCAGCCCCAGCCGCCATCTGCCTGTTGCTGTTGTTGCAGTTTGCGGAGCGATTCCGCCAGTTCTAGCGCCATACGCTCCGTATCGAACAGCTCGGTGATGCGCCTGCGCTGCTCTGCCTCGTCCTGCGCATCGCGCACCCACGGGGTCTCCTGCAACAGAGCCTGTTTCAACTCAGGGTTCTTGTCCAACTGCGATTGGAAGACATTGCCCTGCCCCGTTTCCGCATCGCGCTTCCACTGGTCGAACACCCGCTTGATGGCAGGGTCGCTATTGGCGAGATGTGTGCCGATGGCGTTGGCGTAGAAACGGCTGAAAATCTGCTCCGCGCACTCGTGCGGATACTCCATCATGTAGGGCAGCGACAGCACCGCCAGCCAGATGGGATTGGGCGTGAACTCCAGCGTCAGGTTGTGGTGACGCAGGGTGGTAGAGACGTTGGATCCAACGTCTCCACTCTTCAACAATTTAGAGAACGTGAAATCATGCGTCCCTTTTCCACGAACGGACAGCGGCATGGCCTCGGTCACCAACATGCGGTTGGGCAGCACGGGGATGGTCTTTTCCTCCCCATCTGTGTGCATCACGGAGGCCGACTTCCCCCGCGCCTTCACCGTGAACGTCAATGCCGAAATCCCTTCGGGAATGTCCAGTTCCCATGCGGCCACCACACCACCATTTTCAATTTTCAATTTTCTATTTCCAATTTCCAATGGAAGAGCCTCCCCCGTCAGTCCATCCTTAACCTCCAAACTTGCATTCACCTCCACAACGGTCGAATCCACCACATCCACCTTCACCTGAAACCGCAGCTTATCTCCTTCCCTCACAAAGCGTGGATAGTTGGGCGTCACCATCAGCAGCTTGCGGGTGACCACCTCCTCGGTGACCGTGCCGATGCTCAGGTCCTCGGTGGTGGCGAGCCCCATGAACTTCCACCGCGTCAGGCTCTGTGGCGCATTGAACCCGATGCTCACCTTCCCCGAATCATCCGTGGTGAGATGCGGATGGAAGAACACCGTCTCGCTGAAATCGGAGCGGAGCTTGACCTCGGGCACAGGCTCTGCGACAGGTTCAGCTTGTTCCGTATCCTCATCCTTCATCGCTGCACCCGACATTGCCGCAGGTGCAGATTTGGCAGAACGCTCCATCACTGCTCCTTCGGCCATGTCCGCTTCCATCATCTCGGCCCTGGCCCCTTTTGAAGTGGTTCTCACCGCGCTCAGCATGATGCCATCATGCAGATAGCCACCCCCGCCCAAATAATGCCCGAACCAGTTCAGCGTCTCAAACTCCCTCACCATTCCTCCTTTCGGATAAACATTCCAATCCCTGTCCCACACGCGCACATCCGCACTGTTGAACGAACTGCTTCCCCAGTGCAAACGTGAGTTTAGCGAACGGTACGGGCTAAGCGACCAGTTGTTGGCCGCAAGCACATCAAGCGAGGCATCGTACATCGTGGCGAGCAGCTCGGCCTTCACGGGATTGCCCTTCCTGTCGGTGATGCGCAGCGTCCATTGCTCCGCGTCATCGGGGGTCATCTCCTTGCGGAAGGTCTCCAACTGCACGTCCAACTCCTTGTTTGTGTACGGCACGGTGACGGTCTGCGTCCAACTCAGCTGCTCGTTGTTGCGCACCGCCAGCAGATGCACCGTGGCATTGCCCCGCCATTCCTCCGTCACAGGAATCCTTAGCAGCCGCTGGCCGTTGCTCAGGGCAAACTGCTCGGAATGGATGAAGCGGTTGGTGCGCACGCCTTTGTCCTTCACCTCGATGTCCAGCGTGAACTGCACATCGGGATAGGACGAGGCCACGAGGAGGTCGAGCGTGTCATTCGGCTCCAGCTTCTCCTGCATGGCGCGGAACCACGCGGTGACGGGGATGGCGGGCTTTTCCCACTTCTTGTCGATGAGCAGGAAACGCGCCTGCTGCGTCACCTCTTTGCC
Organism: uncultured Chryseobacterium sp.; assembly: GCA_964488095.1. GTDB lineage: Bacteria > Bacteroidota > Bacteroidia > UBA10329 > UBA10329 > UBA10329. The sequence continues at coordinate 92,263 of CAZATP010000003.1, read as the reverse complement.
GAACGCATCGGTGGCGGTCAGCTCGATGAGGTAATGGCCGAGGATGCCGAAAGGAACTTTCGATAGGTCGAGCTTTCCATCACTGCCCGTGCGCACGGTGGTCTCGAAGGTCTTCGCGGCCTTCTGCCAGGTGTTCGGGTCGTTCTCATCGCCAAAAGGGTCGTTGGGGAACAGCTTTCGGTATTCCGCCTCGGTCAGCAGGTGCTGGTCGGCCTTGGCCCACGGCCTGTTCCGCAGAATGCGGTCGTTGGGCCTCAGTTGCCAGACGGTCACTTTCACTGCCACGTCCTGCGCCTCGCCCATGAGGTTGGTAGCGCTGACGGGGTAGGATTTCAACGCTCCCTTTTCCAACACATCGGGCACCGCGATGCCGAGGTCGAGGGCGTGGTAGCCCACCGACACGGAACTGCTTCCCGTCTGCATCTCCCCGCTGCGGTCGGTGACATCGGCCTCGATGCTGTAGGAGAACACGGGGAACCAACGGCTGCGCATCAGCGGGTCGGGCTGCGCGGGGAACTGCACGGAGAACCGCCCGTCCGAATCCGTGGTGGCCGTGCCGTAGGCCACCTGCTTGGGGTTGCTCTGCGGGAACCAGCCCCAGCACCGCCACGGGTAGGGGAAACGGGCATTGCGCGTGATGCGGTAGCGCACCTCGGCATCGGCCAGCGGCACGCCCGCGTAGGAGATGGCCGCGCCCTGCACCGTCACCGTATCGCCCACACGCAGCTGCTCCTTGGGCGCATCCAGCTTCACCTCGAACTTCGGCCGCTTGTATTCCTCCATCCTGAAACTGATGGAACCGTGGTTGTCACCTATGCGCAGGTAGCCGTTCAGCCCTCCCGTGGGTGCGATGAACGTGCCTGAGAACGTCCCGAAACTGTTTGTCCGCACCTCCATGGTCGATACCTGCTGACCGTTCACGTCATAGAGCGTCACGGTGGTCGCCCTGTCCTTCTCACGCTCCACGTCATCGCCATTGCTGCGCAGCATCAGCCCCTTGAAATGGATGATTTGTCCTGGGCGATAGATGGCGCGGTCGAGGAAGAACTCGGTTGAGCTGTTCCAACGCACGTCCTCCGCGTGGCGGTAGGTGTGGACGTTGTCGGCACCGATGAGACGGTCATCGCCAGAGAACACATCCGCTATCAGCGACCCGTAGCCCTGCCCTTTGTGGCGATAGACGGCCTCACCCTTGGCATCAGTGGTCAAGGTCTCCTGCAAACGATAATTGTTGCTCCTCGAATTGCGGTCGTAGAACGATTCCAACAGTTGGATACGCGCACCTTTCACGGGCGTTCCCTTCTCGCGGGAAACGACCCGCAGCAGAGTGTGGCCGTCCACAGTAGCGCGTTTCAGCAGCGTGAGGTCGGAGACGGTGATGATGGCGTGGGCCACGGCCTCGCCTTTCGTCTTAAAGTCCTTGTCGGTGGCCGCGAAGATGACGTAGGTGCCGATGGGCAGGCCATCCAGTGGCAGTTCGATGCTGTGGCTGCGGAAGTCCTGCGGGTTGGGCAGGTCAAGTGTCTTGGTGGAAACGGGGGTGCTGTTCTTCAGCAGCCATTCGGTCAGTTTCTCCCCGTAGTTCCTGCGACTCTCCTCACGGAATTTCACAGGGTCGATGCTTGCCATTCGGACGTGGGCGGGCCACGTTCTGGAACCGCTCTCCCCGACATTCCGATAGTTCAGCAGGAATCGGAACGGCTGCTTCGGCAGCGTGGCACCCTGCGCGGTCATGTTCCACTCGCGCTGCTCGATGCGCTGCATCAGTTGGCGGCAGTTGGCGGGGCCGACCTCACCCGCGTCCTTGCCTGTGATACCCTTCACGGCCTCGGCACAGCGGTCGTGGGCCTGCTTCCATTTCAGGAGGATGGTGGTGTCGGCAGTGTTCCCGTTGCCTTGGTTGAACCACAGCTCCGCGATGTGCCAGACCACCTCGGCCTTCATCACGGGGTCGGGCGCGGTGGGCAGCAGACGCTCCAATCCCTTCTCGAAAAGCGAATCCTTCCGCTCCGCCTGCGACCTGCGGTGCATGTAATCCAACCGCTTCAGGTCTTCGATGAGCGCAGCCTTGGGTGATACTTTCCCTGCTTCGCGAAGCAAATCCTGAAACAGGCCGATGGTGCGGTCCGCAGGGCGCAGGCCGTCCGCAGTACTCACTTTCAGAAAGGTGGCGGCATCGGCCAACAGGTCGGGATTGTCATAGATGCCGTCCGTGTCGAAGTTGACGAGGTCCCGGTCCTCGGAAGAGTAGAAGTCCATGGCACGTGACAGCAACAGGTGGTAGAGCGTGGGGCGCAGGTCGCGGTAGCGGCTCTCGCCTTCCAGAATAGGCGCGTAGGTCTCCAGCCTCGCATTGCGCAGCGTGTCCTCGCCCTGCAGCGAAAGCGCATAGTGGCGGTCTGCGGCCTCCACGATGCGCTTGAAATCCCACGTCAGAAGATTGCCGCCTTCCCCTTCCATCGCGGTACGCTGGCGTATCTGCCAACTGTTGTTGTGCCAATAGGCCATGTACATCTCGCCCAACAGCGAGTGTACAATCTGCCGCGTGGGGGCAGGCAGCGTCTTCGTCTCGTCCTCCAACCGCCCTATGCTCAGCATCAGACTCTCCTCTTCGAACTGCGCGTTGAACTTCACCTCGTGGATGATGGCCTTGATGAGCTGCGGGCCGTTCTTCTCGGCTATGGCCTTGCGATGGAGCTGCTCCACCTTATCCAGCGCGCTGCGGGGCTGGCCTCCGCGTTCGAGGGTGGCGACCTCCTTCCAGAGGTCATCGTAGGTCTGGGCCTGGCTGAGGAGGGGTGCTATGGTGAGCAGCAGGGGAAGGACGAAGCGCATCATGGACGGTTTCTTTGGCGGTAAGATGCGGAAATGCGCGGGATTCCATACACGGGTAAGTCTCACTGCATAACTCCGATACTGTTGGTCGTGTGGAAAAGCTCATATTTACAGGTTTATTGATGAATTCCGTTCAAACACCACCTCAAGATGTTCAGAAACCAACCGAATTACTGCCGTCTACGAATTGCCACGTTGCTTGCGGTGGCGCTAATTACGCGGCCAATTGATGCCAATTCGCAGCAGAGTTCGCACCTCTATGGTTCGGTCACCACACTCAATGGGGCCTCCCCGGTCTTTTCTGGATGGGTGATTACCTATGTGCAGACAACAGCATGGAACGGGATGCTGAACTATCATGCCTCCGATACCGCGTTAATCACCGCAGGAACCTATGAGTTTGCAGACCTGCCAGTATATGGGTCACCTTTCATCCTCAAGGCAATTGCCGACCCTTTGCAACATCCTGAGCTGGTCCCTACTTTTTTCACTCTTGATGGCATGACCCATCGTTGGGGAATGCCCAGTTTGAATTACTTCCTTTGGAGCGACAATGGTCAGAGTCAACAACGTAACATTGAAGTGCTTATGGCTGCGTCTGCAAGCACTTCACCGGGTCCATGCGCAATGGATGGGGGAGTGTACTACGATTCCATAGCTCCGGATCCCGTACCAGGGGTAGGGGTGTTCTTGGAAAAACTGCCTGGAAACCTGCCATGGGCCTACACCGAGACAGACCCGTTAGGCAACTTCATGTTCTCGGACATGTCCGAACTGAACGGGGATGAAGCGTATCAGGTCTACCTTCAGATTCCGGGGTTCTACATGGACTCATCTTCGCTTTTCATCTTCAATCCTTGCGAAATGCTTGTTGGCCAGACAACCCGTAACGTAGGCAGTTCAAGGATGAGTCTGGTGATTGACACAGTGATGCTTCGCATTTATCCACTGCCCAACCATCCGTCCAACGTGCCTGAATTAAGTTTGAGTTCCTTCACAATCACACCGAATCCAAGTACTGGAAGGGTCATGGTCTCACGCTCCCCCGACCTGGATGCCAACACCATAAGAATCGTTGACATTAGTGGTCGTGAAGCATTCAGTTCCGACATACTACTACGTACCGAGGAACTTGACATCAGTCATCTTCCCAAGGGGGCCTATATCGTCCGCTTGGGTCACATGTCGCAGCGGATTGTGCTGTACTGAGAACTGGTCGCTCACGGATGGAATAGGTCTTCCTTCCGAGCAACACCCCAGCAGAGGGCAACCTGCAAGTAGTAGAGGAACGCGGAGACGAATAATGGACGGTTTCTTTGGCGGTAAGATGCGGAAAATGGGGGGATTCCATAGGTGAGAAAATGGGAATCGGGGAATTGGGAAAATGGTGGGCCGTTGACCTCAAACGCCCAACAACAGTATCAGAACGGAATTGAGTACAGCCTTGAGCCGCCTCATGAGGCATTCCGCCCATTCATGTCAATCCCGAACCATGAATGATGTAATGCACCGTGAACTCTTCCTGAGTCTGATGGAACGCCACCACCCAATCACCGATGTTGACACACCGTAGCCCAAGTGCTGCAAGCGAACTGTTACGGCAGATGGCGCAGGAAACGTTGGGAAGCGCGGAGGCTGATACCTTATCGATGAATTTGGAAACGAAGCGCAAACCGCTGCCTGACGTGTTGCGCTCCTCGACCCACAGCGCAATCTCCAAAAGGGCGTTCTCCGCCTCTGGAAGAAAACGCAGTGTCATTTAATGGAAATCCGCTCTGCAATGCGCTTCTTCAAGCTGCGTTTCACCGCTGAAGCCGTCTTCGGTTCGTCTCCCGCTGTCCGTGTCAAATATTCGGTCAACTCCTGTTCCGTGAACCGTCTGCCGATGCCGAGTGCCACGTCTTTCGTGGTGAGGGTGTCGGCACTTTCCAACTCATCCACAAGTTCCTCATTTTCAGCAGAAATGTTCAGTTCCTTCACGTAGGGAAGGCTGCGCAGCACACGCATCAGATGCACGGCCTCACTGTCCTTGATGTCCAACAGTACTCTCATGGCGGTGGTTTTCGGTTGAAACGGAATACGAAGGTAGGGGTTGAAGAAAGATCTTGCTCCGATATCCTCGGATGGAACTACCCGCCCATCTTCATCTGATAGAACAGCCTAAGCAGTTTGATGCCCAGATGCTCTCCATCTGTATGTTGGATGAAATCACCGGCCTCTTCGAGCCCCATGGCTTCGGCACGGGCAACGGTATCGTCATCCACCGGCTCGAAAGCCATGCGCCAGTCCGGGAAATATCTCTTATCGGAATTTCCGAAACCGAGCTTTCTGACTCCGTAATGCCTTGGGTCACGAGCAATGCGCTCGAAAGTCTCTGTGACAATGGCCTCATCGCCCTCTAACATCTGAATGTAGGAACCTTTGTGATAGAGCAATAGTCCAGTGATGCCATCGCGGCCATTGTTGCGGTCGCTGGAAAGGAGGATCTGGGCCAGGTCGGCCTCTGTGGGCGGCACGATCGCAGTGCTTGTGTAGATCAGATAGTACATGTTCGGGATGTCAACGTTGAGCGTAAACGCGTTTCAACCAGCGCGGCAATACGATGGAACCGATGAAAAGGTACGGGTAGTAGCTGATGAGCCTCCAAATGAGGGCAAGCGAGGCGGCCAGGCCGATGGGAATGAAATCCTGAAAGAATCCACTGAAGGCGAACTCGGCAAAACCGCTGCCACCGGGCGTGGGCGTGAGCAGCAGGATGCTCCACATGACGAGCTGACGGGCGTAGATGAGCAGGTGTTCGCCCACTGGGGTGAAGGCAAGGATGATGAAATTGACCACCCAGAAACGGCCTGTCCAGCTGAGCAAAGTGGCCCCATAGGCCTTCAACCAGAACCCTACGGAACGGCCTCTGAATTCTGCGGAGGCCACCAGCATCTCATCACCTGTGCGGTTGGCCCACGGACGCCATTTGCGCAGTAGAGGAAGCGAAAACACCTTGATGATGAGCCATTTGAACCCTCTCGGATTCATGAAGATGCCGTAGATGAGCAGCAGCGAGTAGGCCGCCAAAACGACATAGGCTGTTATGAAGATACCTGCTGTGCCCAGTGTTGTGCCGAAAACCTCCATGGTCATAGCGACAGGGAACAGCTGCACGGTACCCACGGCAAGGATGAGCAGCGGCACCATCAGCACATAGAACAGCTCATCCAACAGCGCGGTGATGAACACGATGGCGGTGCTCTTGCCCGCATTCACGCCCTCCTTGTTGAGAATGAAGAGCGCAACGGCCGTGCCGCCCACCACGGAAGGCGAAATGGCCGAGGCGAATTCCCAGAGCATGATGACATCGAAGCTCTTGCGCCACGAGATGGCCCTGTCGGTGAGCAGCCGGATGCGGTACATGTAGGCCCCATCGCGCAGCAGCATCATCACCAAGGCGATGAGGATCCAGAAATAGGAAGCGGTGGTCCATTGAATGCCGGCAAGTATCTCGCGGTAAGTGATGCGGGCGTGGGTGCCCTCCTCCTCGGAAGGGAAGAACTCCTCCGTCTGCTGTTCGCCATCCGCATTCAGGTCCACCCAAGCGAAGGTGCCGGTGCCGTCCTTCATCTCCACAAAGCGCTCCTCGCTCAAGCTCACATAAAGCATGACGGATACGGCCACCATTCCCAGCGCGATGGGGATGAGTATCCTTCGCGGACTGAGAGTGCGTACAAGGTCCTGTGCGCGGTAGGCCATTGTTGTAGACCGCCAAGTTAGGAAGATGATGACGGTGGCTACTTTCGCGGCAAGGTTTAACCACGCCTTAACAGCCATGCGCAAAATCTATCACCTTTCCTCCTGTTCCACCTGCCAACAGATCATCCGACAGCTCGGGTTGGCAGAGAAGAGCTTTGAGATGCAGGACATCAAGCAGCAGAACATCTCTGCCGCAGAGCTGGACGCCATCAAGGGGAAAGTGGGGTCGTATGAGGCCCTTTTCAGCCGCAAGGCGATGAAATTCCGAAGCATGGGGCTCGACAAGATGGACCTGACCGAAGCAGACTATCGCAGACTCATCCTCGAGGAGTACACTCTTCTGAAACGGCCCGTGATATTGGTGGGAGATGCCGTTCTCGTGGGCAATGCCAAGGCCACGGTGGCCGAGGCCGCCAAGCTGCTGGGCCATGCCTAAACATCTGTGGGCGCACGTGGCCCTGCTTGCCGCCAACCTCATCTATGGGGCCAACTACACCATCGCCAAAGAGGTGATGCCCGACCATGTGGCCCCGTTGGGGCTGGTGGTGCTGCGCTGTCTGGGGGCCGTGCCACTCTTCTGGCTGGTGGGCCTGCACTTCAAGGAGCGCATCCAATGGCAGGATGTGCCGCGACTGCTGCTCTGCGCGGTCTTCGGCATTGCGGTCAATCAGCTGCTGTTCCTCAAGGGGCTCAATCTCACCCTCCCCATCAACGCGGCCGTCATCATGACCTCCACGCCCATCCTGGTGCTCATCTGGGCGGCCGTGCTCATCCGCGAGCGCATCACCTGGACCAAGGCCTCGGGCATAGCACTCGGACTGGCGGGTGCGCTGCTCATTCTGCTGGCGGGCAAGGAGGTGAGTTTCAGTTCAGACACCTTCGTGGGCGACCTGCTCATCCTCATCAACGCCACGTTCTATGGCGTGTATCTCGTCATCGTGAAACCCTTGCTAACGCGCTACCATCCCATCACGGTGCTCAAGTGGGTGTTCCTTTTCGGGCTGTTCATGGTCATTCCCTTCGGGCAGGAGGAGCTGCGACAGGTGAACTGGGCCGCCATGCCGCCCCGCATCGTGGCGGCCACGGCCTTCGTGGTGTTCGGCCTGAGCTTCTTCGCCTACCTGTTCAACTCGTTGGCGCTGCGGCAGGTGAGCCCCTCGGTGGTGAGCATCTACATCTATCTGCAGCCCGTGCTGGCCAGCATGTTCGCCATCATGGCGGGCAAGGATGTGCTCACCGCCATCCAGGTGGTTTCGGCCATGCTCATCTTCCTGGGCGTGTATCTGGTGAGTGGGCGAAAGACGGCCTGACGGAATAGGAAAATCGAAAATGGGGGAATGGAAAATTGTTGTGTTGGCCTTCACGGGTGCAGGTCTCCTAATCGAAGAGGGCCGATTGAATGCGGTTCGGGAATGATTTTGGATTGGTTTTCAATGTCCAAACGTCCAAGGCGAACTTGCCAAAACACGAGAACACCAATTTATGGCGTAAGAACCAAAAGCTGATTAAATGCGAATCTTTTCACTCGTTTCATTTGGTGAAATCCGCTTTTTTCAGACGCCCATTGGAGTAGTCCAACTCACATATATAACATCCGAAATTCCAAATTCGATTATCTCTGCTGTTCATAAAATCTACATAGAAATCCGCTGTTTCATTTGTCGGATGCTCCGCTATCCATAGCACTTCTCCATTTTCATCAAGCGCAAGGCAATTTTGAAACTGTCGATGCCTTGGAGCATTTTCGTCAAATTCATAAATCACTATTGCCATCTCATTAACCACCCGCACATTTTTAATTCGGTACTCAAGTTCAAATGCTTTCCCGTCAATTTCTACCGTCTTATTCCGAAAGGATATCGTCTTCATTCTGACATGTAGCAATTTGTTGACGCCCAGTGGCAATGGCCAAACCTACAACCATTCTCCAAACCCCCACAGTTTTCCGGCACTTCGGCAGCACCCAAGCCCCAAACTTGGGGTAAAAGACGGTGCGCCATGCCTTACCTATCTTCGCGGCCCAAAACAATCAAAGGCATGACACCCGGACCCATCTCCCAATTCATAGAGGAACATTACAGGCATTTCAACGCTGCGGCACTGGTGGATGCCGCCAAAGGCTATGAGACGCACCTCTCCGAGGGCGGCAAGATGATGGTGACCCTCGCGGGCGCCATGAGCACTGCCGAACTGGGCCGCTCGCTGGCCGAGATGATCCGTCAAGGCAAGGTCGATATCATCTCCTGCACAGGGGCCAACCTGGAGGAAGACCTGATGAACCTGGTGGCCCACACGCACTACAAGCGCGTGCCCAACTATCGCGACCTGAGCCCGCAGGACGAGTGGGACCTGCTGGAGAAGGGCTATAACCGCGTCACCGACACCTGCATTCCCGAGGAGGAGGCCTTCCGCAGGCTGCAGAAGCACATCTTCAAGCTCTGGAAAGACGCCAACGATAAGGGCGAACGGTATTTCCCGCATGAGTACATGTACAAAATGCTGCTGTCGGGCGTGCTGGAGCAGTACTATGAGATAGACCCGAAGAACAGCTGGATGCTGGCCGCTGCTGAGCGCAACCTGCCGATAGTCTGCCCGGGATGGGAGGACAGCACCATGGGCAACATCTTCGCCAGCTATTGCATCAAGGGCGAGCTGACCAGCACCACGATGAAGAGCGGCATAGACTACATGGTGTGGCTCAGCGATTGGTATCGCAACAACAGCAGCGGCAAGGGCGTGGGCTTCTTCCAGATCGGGGGCGGCATAGCGGGCGATTTCCCCATCTGCGTGGTGCCGATGATGTATCAGGACCTGGAGTGGCACGATGTGCCGTTCTGGAGCTACTTCTGCCAGATCAGCGACAGCACCACCAGCTATGGTTCCTACTCAGGCGCGGTGCCCAACGAGAAGATCACCTGGGGCAAGCTCGACATCCACACCCCCAAGTTCATCATAGAGAGCGATGCCACCATCGTGGCCCCGCTGGTGTTCGCGTGGGTGCTGAAGTGGTGATGGGCCTCAGCCCACGGTGAAACCCAGCACGCAGATGTCATCCGTCTGCGGGCGTGTGCCTATCCAGTCCGTCAGCACAGTCTCCAATTGCCGTTGTTGCACATCGATGGATAGCGTTGATGTGGAAAGGATTAGTTCGCGGAATGGACGGTTGCCGAATTTCTTGTCGTTCGCACCTCCAAACTGGTCTGCAAAGCCACCTGAGCTGAGGAACACGCGGTCACCGGCCGACAGTTGCAGGGTGATCTCCTCGAACGAGGTTTCGCGATCCGTCTTCCCCACGGGGCGTTTGCTGGCCGGGATGATGTGCATGAAGCCATGCGCGCCTTCCGTCACCTGCGCCTTTTCGTAAACGGATGTGCTGGCTGAGCAGACCAGCAGTGGGCGCAATGCCCCGCTGAAGCTGAGGGTGCGCGTGGCCGGGTCGAAGACCGTGAGGCAGATGTCCATCCCGTCATTCACCTGATTGTCCTCCTCGTTGCGCAGAATCTCGCGGATACGGTGGTCCAGATAGGTCAGTATCTCCTTGGGCGATGGGTCGGAGAGTTCGCTCAGGGCCTTGGAGAGTTCCGTGTGGCCCACGATGCTCACAAACGCTCCTGGCACACCATGCCCCGTGCAGTCTGCCACGGCCGCATAGCACTTGCCGCCCTGTTGCGCCACCCAGAAGAAATCCCCGCTCACGATGTCTTTCGGTCTGAAAAGCAGCAGCGACTCTGCGAACACATTCCGCAATGCTGCCTCTGACGAGAGCACGGCCCGCTGAATGCGCTTGGCATACTGGATGCTCTGCATGATGGACGTGTTCTTCTGCTCGATGATGGAATTCTTCTCGGCCAGCATCAGGTTGTCCTGCCGCTTCCGTCTGTAGGCGTAGGCAGAGATGAGTATGAGCAGGACGGCCATGACGAGCAGTCCGATCATGGCCCGTGCCACCTTCTTCTCAAAGGCCACGCGCTGAATGTTCAGTTCGTTCTCCGCTTTGAGAAGGTCCAGTTCGCGCTCTATGCGGGCTGTTTCAATACGCACCTCCAGCTCGGCCATCTGGCGCATGGCCTCCTCGGTGCTCATCTCGGCATCCAACCGCTGAGACTCCTTGAGATGAAAGAGGCTCTTGGCCATGGCACCCGTGCGCTCGTGGCCCGCAGAAAGCTGCATGTGCGCATCGCGCATCAGCTTCAGTGAGCCGATGGAGCTGGCCAGTTGCAGCGAGCTGTCGGCATGCAGCAGAGCCATGCGCTCCTCTCCCTTCTTCGCATGCCACGCGGCCAGGCTAAGGTGCTCCAGCGCCACACCCTCTGGATTGCCCAACTGCCGCTGCAGTGCCAAGGCTCGCTCATGATAACCGCGCGACTCCTCCATCAGTCCCATCTGCGTGGACAGATTGCCCAGATTGCCCAGCACCATGGCCTCTCCGTCCAGGTCTCCTTGCCGGTGATAACTGTCCAGACTGAGCAGGAACAGTTCTCGGGCCTTGGCCGTGTCGCCCAGCTCACGGTGCGAGAGGGCGATGTTGTTCAGGTTCACCGCCAACCGGTTCTCCTGCCCCAGTTTCCGTTTCATCTCCAGGCTGGAGCTGTAATAATCCAGTGCCTGCGCATGATTTCCCAATTCCGTGTAGAGCACCCCCAGATTGTTGAGGCTGTTGGCGATGCCTGCCGAGTCGTGCAGCTCCTCGCGCAGGGCCAGTGCCGAGGCATGGTGCTCCAGCGCCTTTGTCAGGTTGCCCAGATTGAGATGGATGATGCCCAGGTTGCTCAGACAGGCGGCCTCGCGCTGCCGGTTGCCCAACACCCTGTTAAGCTCGTTGGCCAGATGAAGCTCGCGCAGCGCCTCGCCATAGTTGCCCGCGATGATAAGCGCATTGGCAAGGGTCTGACGTGCCATGGACTCCCGCTCCCGGTCGTTGATCGAGGCTGCAAGGTCGCGGCCATTCTGCCCGAGACGCATGGCCCGCTCGGTGTCTGTGGTGCGCAACACGCGGCACAGTTCAATGAGCGCATCCGCCTTCGATGTGTCGTGCGCAGAAACGGTCACGCGCATCAGCGAATCCACTGCGGCATCTGCTGCGCCCTCCTGCGCCCTGACCGCTGTGCATGCCCACAGCAGACTTACAATCAGTAGAAGAGGTCGGATCCGGGGCAGCATTCGGGCAGCAAAGATTGGTAAACGTCACGGACTGGTCCGAAACTGCCAGTTCAGATACCTTTACCCGACCTTCCACACATGAAACGCAGACCGATACTCACATTCATCATCGCTACACTGCTGCTTGCGGCTCTTCTTCCGTTCGTGCTCATCGCGGTGCATCCGGCCTTGGCAGGGTTCATCCATCGGCAGACCATCTACAGGTTCATTTCGTCAGAGGTGACCGCGGGATGCGCATCTGACATGGACAAGACCTTGGCCATCATGGCCTATGTGCACCTCCACGAGACCCATCTGGACGACTGGAAATTCTCAGAGGATGTCCATGTGCTGCACGACCTCGTGCGCAACATCGGCCGTTGCGACCAGCAGGCCAACGCCATGGCCCATCTGCTGCTGCCCTTGAGCATCGATGCACGCATGGTCATGTTCCCGTGCCACAGCTTTGCAGAGGTGCGCCTGAACGGGACACCGAGGCTCTTCGACCCGATGTTCAACAGCTTTTTCATGATTTCGGGCGAAAAGGACAGCATCGCCACACTTTCTGACCTGCTGCAACGCCCGGAAGAACTGATTACCCGGCATGGTATGGACATGGAGACCTATCCGCGCAGAAAAGTGCTCAGCTGCGGACGACCGATGGTGTGGACGTGGCTTTCAGAACCGATGGGCGGGTCGCGGTCGCTTGTGCTGAAAATCATCGGACTTTACCATCGCCTGTTGGGAGATGCTTTCGTTCTCGCCCTGAACGATTGGTATTCCGTCATTCACCGACCCGATATGTTTATCAAGGCCAGATATATACACCTTCTATCTGAACAAGAGGAAGCGCTGGACATCTATGCCTCGCTCGATGGCCTCATCCCCGCCTTCTTCCGGTTTCAGGCACTGGTGGAGATGGGCAGATACGCAGAGGCCGAACAACAGCTTGCGGCACTTCGCGCCCTCGCAGAGGCGGACCGGTCAGATCGACAGTACTATCGCGATGTGGTTACAGATTATGTGAGCAAACTGCAGTCGCTCTCGGGCGCAGAGCTCAAACGGCTATTCCGCTTGGATGACGATGGTCTGACCAGAATGCTCGGATTCCTTGAATCGATTTCGTAGCCGCAATTTTCCCGGTGGACTCTGTTCACAGTTCAATCTTCGATGCCACCTGCCGCACGGAGGTATTTCCCAAAGGTTTCTTCATGGCATATTCCGTATCCGCAAGTGTTTCCTCTAAGGCCGTGGCCAGCGCAGACGACATCGGACTGTCAGAATCGGCCACGCGCATCTTGAACGGATTGTCCTTCCGCATGGCCAGATAAATATCCCAGAGGGTGATGTTGCTGGCTGTGCGCCCAAGCACATAACCACCGCCCAGCCCCACTTTCACTTTGATGATGCCGAACTCCTTGAGTCGGGCCACGATGCGCCTTACGACCACAGGATTGGTCCCGATGCTGGCGGCCAGCTCATTGGAATTGACCAGCCGCTTTCCAGCTTTCTCAAGATAAACACATACATGGATCGCTGTCGAGAAGGAGGTGTCTAACTGCATGCCTGCTAATTTGCGCCAAATGTAACTCATCGTGTACTGTAAATGAATGTCACAAAATGCCCAAGGCCTCTGAAATACATTGCCTAACATTGGCCCACAACTATCACCATGGAAGCATACATCTATGACGCAGTGCGCACTCCGCGCGGCAAGGGTAAACCCGATGGGGCCCTTGCAGGAATCAGACCCGTTGAACTTCTGGCGGCCACCTTCAATGCCATCAGGGACAGGAACGGTCTGGACACGGCCCTGATCGAGGATGCCATCATCGGCTGTGTGAGCCCCGTCAAGGAACAGGGCGCCAATATTGCCAAGGCAGCGGCCATTGAGGCCGGCTATGCCGAGACCGTGGCCGGGGTGCAGGTGAACCGTTTCTGCGCCTCCGGGCTTGAAGCGGTGAACATGGCCGCGGCCTATGTGATGGCGAGCCAGGCCGATCTGTTGGTGGCCGGTGGTCTGGAGAGCATGAGCCGTGTTCCCATCGCGTCCGATGGTGGCCCAATGTATGACGACCGCGAATTCATCATGAAACATGGTCTGGTGCCCCAGGGCATCTCTGCCGACCTCATCGCCTCCAAATACGGCTACGACCGCAGGCAATTGGACACCTTCGCGGCCGAATCGCACCGCAAGGCCGCCAAGGCATGGGAAGAAGGTCGTTTCTCCAAGTCCATCCTCCCGATGAGCGATGGTTCGGGGAACATCGTCCTTGACCGCGACCAGATGATACGGCCAACATCCACAGCCGATTCGCTGGGCGAACTGAAACCTGCGTTCCAGAAGCTGGGCGAGGAAGTGGGGTTCAACATGCTTGCGCTGAGAAAGTACCCTGAAGTGGCAAAGATCCATCATGTGCACCACGCAGGTAACTCATCGGCCATTGTGGACGGTGCGGCACTCACACTGATCGGCAACAGGGAAGCCGGTCAGCGCAGCGGCCTGAGGCCCCGTGCCCGCATCCGCGCCATGGCCCTCACAGGAACAGAGCCTACCATCATGCTCCTTGGACCCGCTCCCGTGACCCGGAAAGCACTGAAGAAGGCCGGCATGAACATCGGTGACATTGACCTCATGGAAGTGAACGAGGCCTTCGCCTCCGTTGTGCTCTGCTTCATGGACGACATCGGTGCCGACCCTTCCCGAGTGAATGTGAACGGTGGGGCCATCGCCATGGGACATCCCCTCGGGGCAACAGGGGCCATGCTGCTGGGAACCGTGCTCGATGAATTGGAGCGGCAGGACAAGCAGACCGGTCTGGTAACCCTCTGCGTTGGCGGGGGAATGGGTATTGCCACCATCATCGAACGGGTGTGACACGAAGTTCCGTTGTCCAGAACTGGGCGACACTGTTGACCATCGGGGCAATCTGGGGAAGTTCCTTCATCCTGATGAAGAAGGGGCTCACCGTTTTCAGTGACACAGAGGTTGCTGCCCTGCGCATGGGCATTGCATGGGCGGTAACCATGCCGTTCCTCATCCCTTCATTGGGCTCCATCTCCAGAAGGCAATGGATGCTTCTTCTGGCAGTAGGAACGCTGGGCAACGGCATTCCCGCATTTCTCTTCACCGCTGCCCAGACGCATCTGAACAGTTCAGTGGTGGGCATGCTGAATTCGCTGGTCCCTGTGCTTACGCTTGCTTTCGGAGCATTGTTGTTCGGCTTGCCTGTGAAACAGAACCAGCTCCTTGGGATTGCCATAGGTCTATGCGGGGCGCTGATGCTCATCCTCCCGAACGGCATCTCTGGATTTCACTGGTCCGCCCTGCTGGTAGTGGCAGCCAGTTCCTGCTATGCGCTCAATCTCAACATTGTCAGAAGCTACCTTCAAGGTGTGCCGACCATGACCATAACGGCCGGGGCATTTCTGTGGATAGGCCCTGTCTGCGCAGGGTATCTGCTGTGCTCCGATATGCCTCAGAAAATGGCAGAACCCGGTGCCATGGTGGCCTTGTCGGCCATCTCGCTCCTCGCCATTATGGGAACGGCATTGGCTGTTCTGCTTTTCAATGCCCTCATTCAGCGGGCAGGAGCGGTGTTTGCGTCAACAGTGACCTACGTGGTGCCCGTGTTCGCTGTCATGTGGGGCGTTCTGGACGGAGAACAGCTGCTACCGGCCCATGTGTTGGGCATCGGCACGGTTCTTTTGGGGGTGAATATCATGAACAAATCACAAAAGGCTGACATTTAGGCGGGTACGGACCGATTACATTTGGCCGTCCAAAAAATTCCACCCTCCCCTTCTCCATGAGAAAATCTCTCACCCTTCTGGTGCTGGCAGCACTCGCAGTGCAGGCCAGTGCCCAGAGCACCCTTTCTTCCATCAACGGGATATTTCAGGCGAGCTGCACAGCCGGTTGTCACAGTGCATCCAGCCCCAGTGGAAACCTTGTCCTGGATACGGACGGAGACCTCGCTGCGCTGTACGCGAATCTTGTGGGAGTCACGCCCACCAATCCGGCCGCTGCCACCAAGGGCTACAAACTTGTGGACCCAGGTTACCCTGAGAACAGTTTCCTGCTCCGCAAGTGTGCCTATCCGGCCTGGGACAGTTCCTATGACCTGCCTGTGCAACAGGGCTCTGCCATGCCGCAAGGACAGCCTGTATTGGCCAAGGAGAATGTGGAACTCATCCGCCAGTGGATTCTCTATGGTGCCAAGCAGACCGGCCAAGTTGTAGACCCTCAGACGCTGTTCAACTATTACAATGTGAATGGCATGGCTCGAATCGCAAGACCTGCACCTCCTGCAGAGGGCGAAGGCTATCAGCTTCATATGGGACCCTTCTTCCTCGAACCTGGTGAGGAGGTTGAGTTTTACAAGAAGGAGAAACTCTTGAATGAGAATGTGCTTGATGTCGTCCGGTTTGAGTCTATCTTCAATGACGAATCGCACCATTTCCTGTTGTTCCAATTCGATGAGGGCGAGGAGACCGCGATTGAAGAGGGCATGCGGCCCGTTACCGTTCAGAATGCCTTTCAGAATCCTTACATGGTCGGATGGGTAGATTCTGACGTGATTGACCTGCCTACGGGCACGGCCTACAAGATCCGCAACAACAGCACCCTCGACCTCAACTATCACCTCATCAATTATGCGGCCAACGGAGACTCTGTTCTCGCTGCAGAGGCCTATGTGAACTTTTATGTGGATGATTCGCCAAGCCTCATCCAGATGCACAGCGAGCTGCTCATCAACCTCAATATCTTCATACTCCCTGGTGGGTCTGAGCAGAGCTTCACCAACAATAAGTTTTGTGGCAATGGCGGGGGAAATCCCGGTTTCTGCGACCTTCAGGGAGATTCCATCTACGTTTGGTTCCTCTCATCCCACACTCATAAGTACGGCACCGACTACGATATCTACAAGCGCCTGCCCGGAGGCGGAAAGGGTGAGCAGTTGTACGAGGGATTCTACAACACGACCTACGACTTCAATCAGGGTTTCTATGATTGGTCGCATCCGGGCAATCTGTACTTCGATGAACTGGTTCCCATCTCAAAGAGCCTTGGACTGGTGCAGGAGGCCAAGTACCGCATCAACAATCCGAATCAGGTGCTACCGGTCACCTTCGGTCTGACCACCGATGACGAGATGATGCTTGCCTTCATCCAATACACTATGGAGCCGCTGGTGGAACCGAATTCCGTTGGCGATCAAATCGTGAATGAAGTGTCCTCACTGTCCGTTTATCCTAATCCATCCCAAGGCTTGACCAGCATCGGCTTTACGCTGGACCATGCGGCCAACGTACGCTTGGAGGTCCTCAACGGATTAGGTCAGCTTGTTTCAACCCTGAGCAATGGTCAACTGGGTGAGGGACGGCACTCCTTCTCTTTCAATGCTGAGCATGCGGTCAACGGCCTTTACCTCATTCGCCTCACGGTTGATGGCCATTCTCATACTCAAAGGCTGTTGCTTACCCGTTAAAAGGTTTTTTCATCATTGCTTGGCCCTCTCAATTCTTTTAGTAGATTTGCAGCCCTTTTTGAGGGACATCACATTAAACCATACCGTTGCAGATGTATGCTATCGTAGATATTCAAGGACAGCAGTTCAAGGTTGAGAAGGACGCTAAAGTCTATGTTCACCGTCTTGAGGGTGAAGAAGGTGCCAAAGTGGCTTTCGACAAGGTCCTGCTTGTGGACAATGAGGGAAAGGTGACCGTGGGTGCCCCAACAGTTAGCGGTGCTCAGGTTACTGCCACCATCCTGACCCATCTGAAGGACAAGAAAATCCAGGTTTTCAAGAAGAAGCGCAGAAAGGGGTACCAGAAGCAGAACGGCCATCGTCAGTATCTGACGCAGGTTCAGATTGACGGTATCACCGCTTAATTCAGCAGTTAAGAACAACACCAAGTAAATAGCCCGAAACCATGGCACACAAGAAAGGAGCAGGTAGTTCCAAGAACGGTAGGGAATCACACAGCAAGCGCCTCGGAGTGAAAATCTTCGGTGGTCAGAGTGCCATCGCAGGTAACATCATCCTGCGCCAGCGCGGCACGAAGCATCATCCGGGTGAGAACGTTGGCATTGGAAAGGACCACACCCTTTTCGCGCTCGTGGACGGGACAGTTGAGTTCCGTAAGCGCAGGGACGACCGCTCGTTCGTCTCTATTGTTCCCTCAGCGAACTGAGAATTACACCCATTTCATTTAAAACCCTGAGCCAAGCGCTTGGGGTTTTTTGTTTTGGGCCTATGCCAAACGGTGCAGATACATGCGGATGGCGTTGGACAGCCCTACATATAGTGCATCAGCGATGAGGGCATGACCGATACTCACCTCCAAAAGTCCATGGATATGCTGCTTGAAATAGGCCAGATTCTCGAGATTCAGGTCATGGCCGGCATTGATGCCGATTCCCAGTTCATTCGCCTGGACAGCAGCAGCTATAAATGGTGCGATTGCACGCTCACGGTCCACAGAATACCCGACCGCGTAGGCTTCGGTGTACAACTCGATCCTGTCAGTCCCAGTGGCCTTAGCCGCTGTGACCATTTGTACATCTGGATTCACGAAAATGGAGGTACGGATACCAGCATGTTTCAGCCTGCTGATGGTGAGACTGAGGAATTCGCCATGCTTCAACGTGTCCCAGCCCGCATTCGAAGTGAGCGCCCCGGGTGGGTCGGGTACCAATGTCACCTGTGTGGGCAGCACTTCCAGCACCAACTCCATGAAATCCTCCGAAGGATATCCCTCCACATTGAACTCTGTGGTGACAAGCGGCTTGAGTTCCCTAACATCGGAATAGCGGATGTGCCGTTCGTCCGGACGCGGATGAACAGTTATACCCTGTGCTCCATACTGTTCAGCCCGCACAGCAGCCTCCGTAACACTGGGCACGGTTCCACCACGGCTGTTGCGCAATGTGGCCACTTTGTTGATATTGACACTTAACTTGGTCTGGCTCATGAATATCTTTACTTTGGCCGCAAACCTACTTGAAAGCATTGTCTTCTGAGACCTCTGCGGGTCAAGGCGCGTTTTACCGAACTTCACCATGGGTAAATAGACCATTCATGAACGAACCTGCACCCTTCACCCCTGACTTTCTTCAGTTCTACCGTGACTTGGCAGCCAACAACGACCGCGACTGGTTTCAGACCAACAAATCGCGTTATGAGCACAGTGTGAAGCAGCCCTTCGAGCATTTTATCGAAGGGTTGATAGTGGAGATGCGAAAAGTTGACCCTATTATCGATATCGGGGCCAAGGATGCCATTTTCCGCATCAACAGGGATGTACGCTTCAGCAAGGATAAATCCCCCTACAAGCTCTGCAGCTCGGCTGTTATTGCACGGGGAGGAAAAAAGGATACGACAACTCCAGGCATCTATCTGGAATTGGGGCCTGAGAAGATGGCTGTCTATGGTGGAATCTATATGCCCGACAAGCATCAGCTGGGTGCCATCCGAAATCACATCGCCCTGAATCTTGAACGGTTCTCCTCGTTGCTCAATGATCCGGGGTTCTCATCCATTTACGGAACTGTCCATGGTGAAAGAAACAAATTGCTGCCCAAGGAATTACAGGAGGCCGCAAAGAAGCAGCCGCTCTTGTTAAACAAGGCATTCTACTTCTACACGCAGATGCCGGCAGAGGAGATACTGAGCCCTAAGCTTGTGGAAACGGTCATGATGAAGCGTGCCGCTGGGGTGGCAATGTCCGAGTTTCTCTTTGAGGCTCTGGAAGCGTAACCATATCTTAAACGCTGAGAACCGAAGGAATCCTTTTCTTTGAAGCATACAACATGATGACCATGAGAAATACAGTGATCATAGCACTCTTGACATTGACCTGCGCAACTGCCCAAGCGCAGGTCGACCCAAACATGGCCCCGTTCTATCACGGGGTGGCATCGGGTGATGCATTGGCCGACCGGGTCATCATCTGGACCCGGGTGACCCCGTCAGATATCAACGACAGCTATGAGGTGGACTGGCAGATGGCTACCGATGAATCCATGACAACGATTGTAGCAAGCGGCAGTTACCTCACCGATGCCAGCGAGGATTTCACCGTGAAAGTGGATGTGACAGGCCTGGCAGCAAACACCTGGTACTGGTATCGATTCAGCATGGAGGGCTCTCAGTCATTGGTAGGCAGGACAAGGACCACCCCGAACGCCATGGTCGACCGTCTTCGTTTCGCTGTGGTCTCCTGCCAGAACTTCGGAGGAGGGCTGTTCTACAACGCCTACAATGACCTTGCGCAGCGCAGTGACATTGATGCCGTTATCCACCTCGGAGACTACATCTATGAATATGCCTCTTCAATCTCAGGTAATGGTATTGAGATACTTCCACCGAATGAGACGGTATCGCTGAACGATTACCGTCAGCGCTACGCTTCATACCGCTTGGATGCCAATCTGCGTGAGGTTCATCGCAAATGGCCCTTTTACAACGTATGGGACGACCATGAGAGCGCGAACAACTCGTGGGGCATTAATGGCGCGCAGAATCATCAGCCAGACACTGAGGGGCCGTGGACGGAAAGACTTGCGAACTCAAAGAAGGCCTACTTCGAGTGGATTCCCATCCGTCCAAAAGCCCCAGAAAATCATAGCATCTATCGCACAATCCCCATGGGTCCAATGGTCGATCTCATTATGATCGATACGCGCATAGAAGGTCGAGACCAGGAGGTTGGCACCACCGATCCGGCCATTGATGATCCCAACCGCACTATGCTTGGCGCTGAACAGAAGCAGTGGCTGAAGGAACAGCTATCCAGTTCATCAGCCCAATGGAAAATCATTGGCAACCAAGTGATGTTTGCCCCGCTTGAACTTCCTGCGATTCCCATCATCTTCCCCAACGGAGGCATCATCAATGCCGACCAATGGGATGGTTATCGGGCTGAGAGAAAGGAGATGGTGGAGTTTCTCCATGACAATGACATAGACAATGTTGTCGTACTAACAGGAGATATACACACCTCTTGGGGCAATGATATTCCCCATCACGACCTGAATTATGACCCGAACACTGGAGCAGGTTCGGTTGGTGTTGAGTTTGTGACCACTTCCATCACCTCTGGTAGTTCGCCTGTGAATGTGGGAGCCAGCATCATCAGCGCAGCCAACCCTCATATGAAGTATGTGGACCTTGCTCAGAAAGGTTATGTGATCCTTGACGTGGATCAGCAGCGCACAAAAGGTCATTGGGTCTATGTTTCCTCTGTAACTTCTTCAGACTACACTGTTTCGGAGTCGGATGCTCTGGTCACTATCAGCGGACAGAATTTCCTTCGACCGGAGAGTGCGCTTTCGACCACGAACCTGAATCCTGTCCCTTCCTCACTCTCACTCCAGCTTTACCCGAACCCAACGGATGGCGTCATCAACCTGAAGATTGGTACGGCCAGAGAGGCCATGCTCTTTTTTGAACTTTACGATGTGATGGGCCGTCAACTTACCTCAACTGTGTTGGGCAGCAAAGGTGCTGGTGAGCATCGGACGTCACTTGACTTGACCAACTACCCGGCAGGATTGTACATGATTCGCGCAATGAATGGAGACTCTGAGATTGTGAGCGAGTTGTTCTTTCGGGATTAATGGCAATCTCAATGCTTACCACGAATACAGCGTCATTTACTTTGTCCGGCATAATGATTCTTACCTCCAATTTCTCTTAGGGCTTTCACGGTCGTTCGCCAAACATTCATGTGTCGGTGAACTTTTTTGTACTGAATTACGCACACAGGCGTAGCTCTTCGCAATTTTTTGACCCGAAACCACATGGCGTCTCTTATGATTGAAATTTTGAACTTTCACACTCCAGAACGTGCGGTGAATTAATGTTTAAACAGCCTGCCAACTTGAAGATCGCACCGTACCGCAGTCCGTACTTTGCCCATCTCCATTGATAAGACACGCATAATCCAGACTTTCCGTTTAACAGAGGAAGGTACTTCAATTGTCCATGATAGTGCTAGGCATTAACGGAGGCGTCAGGGCCGGGTATCAGGATGTCTCGGCCGTGCTGCTGCGAGATGGATCAGTGGTCGCGGCAGTGGAAGAAGAGCGTCTTTCCCGCGTGAAGCACTCTGCAGGACAACTGCCCTTCCTTGCCGTTCATGAGGTCTTGAGTATTGGGGGCATCAGCATGAAGGAGGTGGATGTCATTGCCACCCATGGCAGTACTTGGGGTGAGCAGTACGAGGATGTCTTGAAGGAGTATTTCACGTACAACTTCGGTCGCTGCCCGAGAATCTCGCGCTACCATCATCATCTGTGCCATGCAGCCAGTGCATACTATGCCTCGGGGATGGATGAGGCCATGATTATCACAGTGGATGCATCGGGTGATGGCATCTCCTTGCAGAAGGCTATTGGACGTGGTGACAAATTGGAAGTCTTGAATCAGATTTCCCGAGATAATAGCCTCGGCCTTCTGTACGCGATGATGACGCAGTTCTGTGGATTCATGCGCGATACGGACGAGTACAAGCTCATGGGGCTGGCACCCTATGGTAATCCTGAACGCTGTGACCTTTCGTTTCTTCTGGAGTGCGATAATGGGACGTATCAGGTGAATGCTGATTACATGAAGCAGTATGCGCCTGGACAGCCGCAAGGCTCACGGCAGCAAGCTGTTTTCAACTATCACCTGACCCATAGGCTAGGCAGCCCCCGTATTCCTGGAAGCGCAATGGATGAACGCTTCTTAAATATTGCCGCTTCAACACAACAGATGTTGGAGAATGCCATGTGCGAGGTGGTACGAGGTATGGCTGCACAGACCAGTCTTCGTAAACTGTGTCTTGCAGGTGGTGTGGCCTTGAACTGTGCTGCGAACCGAAGGATTCTGGCGCTTGATTGTCTTGACGAGCTCTATGTGCAGCCCGCAGCAGGAGATGCCGGCATTTCACTAGGCGCTGCTTATCTGGCCAGCGCAGAATCAGGAATACGCCCAAGACCGATGACCACTGCCAAACTTGGAAGAGAATTCAGTTCTTCGGAGACTGAGGACTCCTTGAACAAGCTGGGAATCCGCCATCAGAACGTCTCGGAACCCTGGTCTGTGGCTGCCGATTTCATTTTGAATGACAAGGTCGTTGGCTGGGTGGAAGGTCGCGCTGAATTCGGACCTCGCGCTTTGGGTAGTCGAAGCATCTTGGCTTCGCCCTTCAACCCTGAAATGAAGGAAATCATTAATCATCGGGTCAAATTCCGTGAGGGATTCCGTCCGTTCTGTCCATCGGTGTTGGAGAGTGATTTCAAAAAGGCTTTCACGTCCTCCTGTAGCGTCCTTCCCTTCATGACCATCAATGTGGATGTCGTTTCTGACGAGTTTCCAAGTGTCACCCATTTAGACCGCACTGCCCGTGTTCAGACCGTTTCTCCTGATGACGAGGGCAACTTCCCGAAAGTGTTGCAAACTGTGAAGGAAGTCAAAGGGACCGGTATGGTAATCAATACCAGTTTCAACCGCAACCGCGAGCCGATGGTCTATTCGGTGATGGACGCAGTGTCGGCATTCTATGGCAGTGGCATGGATGCACTTGTCGTGGGTGATTTCCTGATTCTGAAGGGGTGATGCGACACTTTTTACTCAGAATATCCGAATCCTCCAGAAGCAGGGATTGGCGGTTGAGTATGCTGCCATTTATCATGGGATGTGTATATCTGTGGATCTGGCATTTTCAACTGCCGTTTACAGGCAGGACTTTGTTATTAGTGGCTCTTTCTCTTACCACATCTACTGGATTCGCGGCATTGGGCTATTTCATTAACGAATTCTTTGATCAGCAACAAGATGCATTGGCCGGCAAGATCAATCGAGTGGCTCCGCTTTCCTCGGTTCAAAGGCTTGTTTGGGTTTCCGTGATTACTTCCGTGGCATTCTTACCATGGCTTTGGTTACCGTCCAACAATTGGTCTCGAGTCCTCATCGTCATTCAAATAGGATTGTTCCTAATTTATTCCCTTCCTTTTCCAAGGTTGAAGGCTGTTCCGTTCATATCCAATCTTGTGGACATGGGCTACGCCTATCTGGTGCCGCTGGTACTTTCCTTTCACACCTTCGCTCTGTTTGCAGGTGGTGCATATCCGGCATGGTTCGTCCCACTTGCTATTACGGTAGGGTTAGTCGGTTTCAGGAACATCCTCATTCATCAGGTGAACGATATCTTTTCGGACGGCTTGATCGGAATGCCATCCACAGCCCGTTGTTTGGGACCTCGTGGAACATCCATATTGATTTATGGTGCTTTGTCACTTGAAACCATTGGTTTTCTCTTATTCGGACTAATGCTTGTTGCTGAAGTCCACACGTCACTTCTGCTTCCATTAGGTTTCATGATGTTCACCATTGTAAGGATGAGACGGATTACTGTTGAAAAGGCCTTCCAATTCAATCCCATTTCCCCTTTAAGACATCTGAATGATCCATTTTACCAGATTCTTTTCCCATTGCTTGCCCTTACCTGTGCGGCTTTAACGGATGCTCTGTGGTTGATACTTTTCCCTTTCCATTTTGCTCTTTTGATTCCTGACAGCATACTCTCTTCATCTATTGCCAAGGGAACAGACCTTAGGTGGTGGTTCGTTGGCAGACTCCCTTTGATTAGAGGCCTTGTAAGCGCAATCATAAATTATCCGATCTATTGGCTCTTCAAGATGTTCGGTATAAACCTCATCGCAGAAGGAGTTTCGGCCACGACCTTTGTGCGCAGAAAATTGGGGCAACCGTGATTCGGACATCGATAAGGACAGGTTGTTGATTCATCAAATGAGTTCGGACGAATGTTTTTTCGTTTTTGTGGTCTGCGGGGGAGAGGAGCACATCGCCACGCTCAACTACTCTCTGGAGGCGCTTCGGAAGTTTTCGCTCAGTGCAATCATTGTCGTAACCGACAGTAACCGCAATGCCATTCCGATTGCGCACAACCATTTGGTGGATGTGCAAACACCAGCTCACCTCAACCACCATCAGGCCAGCATCTGGCTCAAGACCTCGTTGCACCGCTATCTTCCCGAAGGGCCCACCTACTGCTACCTCGACACGGACGTGGTGGCATTGGCAGCAGACGTGGACGAGATTTTCACGCACTACTCCGCCCCGATAACGTTCGCCCTCGACCATTGCCGAATGGACAAGTTCAGTCCATCGGCCACGCATTGCGGCTGCATACAGCAGTTCGCGAAATGGGAAAAGGAACTGAAGGGGCTTTTCAAGAAGTACCGTCACTTGGAGCGCGAGCAGGAGCATGCGGAGAAGAAGACCCGTCTGGAGCAGCTTTTTCTCGATATCAAGAAGGACAGGCTGTCCTACGCCTGGATTACTTTGAGATTCTGGCTTTCGCGCAAGCGATTCGTTCTGAATGATGAATTCGTGCTGCACAAGGAAGAGGAGCTTTGGCGCGACCTTGACGGACAAGCCGTGCTCTATGAACGCGAGGACAGTGCCATTACCCGCATCGAGGCCACCACGGATTACCGTTGTGACACCACGCAGGGCCACCTCTGGACCATCCATGGCAAGGAGGTCTTCGACTGTAAATGTGAGCATCTGCGGGAACAGATCAAGACCACGTTCGGTACCGATGTCACCGACCCGAGTTGGCACCATTGGAACGGAGGCGTGTTCCTCTTCGATAGCCATAGCCATGCGTTCCTCGACATGTGGCACGAACGCACTGTCCGCATTTTCAGCGAGCCTGAATGGAGGACCCGAGACCAGGGCACACTCATCTCCACCGTTTGGGAGATGGGCCTGCAGGATGCTCCCGTGCTACCATCGGCCTTCAACCTCATTGCCGACCATGCCCACGAGCGCATCACCCATAATGGTGAGCTGCGGTTCACGCTAGAGGACAGGGCCGAGACCGTTTCCCCGCACTTCATCCATGTCTATCATCACTGGGGCGATGCGCAATGGGATGTGTGGCAGGGGCTGGAGGAGCGCACGGGCGTGAAGCTGCATCCCGAAAGGCAAGTCTTCAACGCGATGTGGATAGGCAATAGGCTGAGCCCCATCGAGCTGCTGACCATCCATTCCCACCTGGCGCAGGGGCATGTGTTCAGGCTGTGGGCTTATGAAGAAATCGAGACCCCGCTGCCCAAAGGGATACTGCTGGCCGATGCCTCGGAGATCATCCCCAAGGAGGAGGTCTTCTGCTACCGCAACACCAATGCCTACGGCCATGGCAAGGGCAGCTATGCGGGATTCAGCGACATCTTCCGCTACAAGCTGCTGCACGAGCGGGGAGGTTGGTGGACGGACATGGACGTGACCTGCCTGCGGCCCATGTTCACCGACCGCCCTTATTTCTTCCGGCCTCATCACGACCTGCCTGTGGTGGGTAATGTGATGAAGTGCCCCGCAGGCTCGGAACTGATGAGGCGGTGCTACGAGCAGGCCAAAGCCGAGGTGGACGCTGACAACACCGACTGGCTGCGCCCCATCCGAATCCTGAACGATAACATCCACGCGCTGAAACTGGAAAGCTATATCTCCAATGAGGTTAGCAATCATGACCGCTGGGACATCACCTCGAGCTACATCTGGCATGATGACGAGCTGCTTGAAGAATGGCAGTTCATCCACTGGCAGAATGAGGAATGGCGCAGCCGCAATGTGGACCGCAGCGATTTCTATCACCGGTCTGCGCTGGCGACCCTTTTGGCGAAATATAGACTTTACAATCCTCCCTCCACCCGCTGGGAATGCTGGAAGAACGAATGGCGGCACTCTGAGTGGCGGAGAAGGATGGCGAAACCGTTCCTTTGAGGTGCCCCTATGAAACTCACCGAAAAGTCCAAGGCCGAGTATGCCGCATCCCGCAGCGGGACGCACAAGGGCATCGTGTGCCATGCGCCCTTCGTGAGCCTCAATTTCGAGCAGAACGGCAACGTGCGTGCCTGCTGCTACAACTTCAAGCATGTATTGGGTAAATGGCCCGAGGAGCGTATCGCGGACATCTGGCGCGGTAAGGAGGCGGAGCAGTTGCGTGAGTGGATCCGCAAGGATGAGTTGGGCGGTGGATGCAGCGAGTGCGGCAGCATGATCGTGGCGGGCAACCACCACGGGGTGCGCGCCAAGTACTACGATGAGTACGCTCCTGCCGGCCTCGTTACTTCGGCAAAGTATCTGCGACATCGTATGACGGGACTCATCGGGTTTCCGAAGGTGATGGAGTTCGAACTGAGCAACCGCTGCAACCTCGAATGCGTGATGTGCAACGGCTATTTCTCATCGTCCATCCGCAAGAACCGCGAGAAACTGCCTGCGCTCGAATCGCCCTATGATGACCGCTTCGTGGACGAGTTGGAGGAGTTCCTGCCCCACCTTACCGATGCCAAGTTCCTGGGCGGAGAGCCGTTCATGATCGACATCTACCTCAAGATATGGGAGCGCATCCGCAAGGTGAATCCGAACATGCGCATCCACATCACCACCAACGGCACCTTCCTCACCAACCGTGTGAAGAAGCTGCTGGAAGGGCTGCGGGCGGGCATCATCCTGAGCATCGACTCGGTGAACAGGGAGACTTATTCTAAAATCCGCGTCAACGGTGATTTCGACCGTGTGATGGCCCATCTGGACTACCTGCGCGATTACACAAGACGGAAAAACACCTTCATCTCGATGGCGGCCTGCCCGATCACACTTAACTGGCACGAGATGCCCGAGATGCTGCAATTCTGCCTCGACAAGGACATCGCACTCTACTTCAATGCCGTGTTCACGCCTGTCGAACTCTCGCTGCGCGAACAGCCGATGGAGGAGCAGGAGCGCATCATCGCATTACTCAAAGCACATCCCGCCCCGAAAGAAAAAGGCCGCAGCCGCAGTGCTCACAATCTGAGCATCCGCGCCTACAATGATTTCATCCGTCTATTGGAAGGCTGGATTGCGGAACGGAAGTCATTGCTGGCCGAAAAGGAGACCAAGGTGGAACGGGCACGAACCGCTGTCACACTGAATGTCAGAAAGGCTGAAGGCTGGTCTAAGGAGGCGGTGTTGGCAGTGATTCTCGAACTCATAGGAATGGAAAAGACGGGCGACTTTGCCCGTGTGAAGGATAAGCAGGAGCAGCTGGCAGGTCTGCTGCTGGCCGCTGGGGATGGTGACCTCGCCTTGGCTCTGATGCAATATCCTGTGGCCTATTGGCGTATGGAGGGCCTGATGCCCGTGGAGGACACCGTGCAAAAGGTAGCCACCGTGGCGGAAATGCTCAAAAGTAGTGGCATCGCACCACTGGCACTTCGGCAGATGGCGGGCGCACCGCCCCTCGACCTTGCCGAAACCCTCATCAACCGCAACTTGGAGGAATTGGGCGCGGGTCTGGCGCAATTCAGCCAGTAGCCTCCTTCTGCAACATCCAGTTCTCGAAATCCTCCACGAGGCTGTTCACGCTTCGGCTCTCCAGACTGGTGTAGATCACGTCCGAAGGGGCTTCCAAGGCGTTGGTGAAGAAGTCCGAATCACCATTGCGCTCGCGCAGCTTGGCATCTATCGCGTAAAGCTTCTCGGTGAGCTGCTTCACACGGTTGCGCTTCTGGTCCTCGCCCTCGTTGAAATGGTCGTAGATGAACGCGGTGAGTCTTTTCTTGAGGGCTGATGCGGCCTCATCGGGGGTGAGGGCGGTGACCTCGGTCTGCTCGGTCTGTTCGCGCTCCTCGGCCTCGCGCATCCAGTTGCGTATCTGCACATCGGCCAGGTTGCGATACACCCCAATGTTGTAGGCCGCGATGGAGGTATTGCCCGCAGGCTCCCCGAACTCCACCGCGCTCAGGGTGGCGTATATCTCGCGCAGCTGTGCTGATGGCAGCGGCCAGATGGCCCATTCCTTGGGGCGGTGGATGGTGTTGAACCAGAGATTGACGTTGCGGCTGTTGGCGAAGCGTACGAACTCAGGCATCTCGTGCCAGTTGTTGCGCATCGGGTTCACCATGATGCACATCGTGCGCCTGTTGTCGCGGCAATAGGCGTGATAATGGTCGAAATGCTCCATCACCCGCTGGAATTTGGCGTTGACACGGATGGTCTCATAGATGCCGTCCGTCAGCGAGTCGAGCGAGAAGTTGATGTGGATGTTCAGCCGTCCGAGCCAGTCCTTCACCTTGTTGTTGAGCACCGTGCCGTTGGTGGCAATCACAATCTTCAGCTTGGGGTTCAGCCGCTCCACCTTCTCAAACAGCTTGAACACCATGGGTATGAGAAACGGCTCGCCCCCGTTGAACCGCAGTTCCTTCAGGTGAGGGATGAACTCCTCCAACTGATCGGCAAAGGCATCGTCATACTGGCTTTCGAACGGGGGCAGTTTCTCCCTGTTCTTACGGATGGAAGAGGAAAGCTCACCGATGCACATCACGCATTCGAGGTTGCAGGTGTTAGCCACCTCCAGCTCCAGCATGGTGGGGTACTTCTGTATGTCGTTCACATCATAGGCGCGGGCCAGCACCGAGGTGTGGTTGCCCGTCTGCAGGTTCTTGAGGCAGACGTTGCATTTGTGGGTCAGGTCATAGCGCAGCAGGCTCTCGCGCAGGGCGGTGAACTTCTCCCCGAACCATATCTCGCGCACCGATTTCTGAGGGTACGAATCAGGGGCGAGGAAGGTGAGCCAGCAAGGGGCGCAATCACCATGCACGTTGAAGTACATGTTGCTGAACGGGGCGTGGCAGATGTGGCGTGAGTGCGGCCTGCCCCGCGAGGCGTTGTAGGCCGCCACCGTGCTCGCGGGCAGCCCAGGCCCCGACTGCTGGCGGACTGAACTGCTGACGTGGCTGTAGATGTTGAGAAGGGTCTTCTTCATGCGGCCTGCCCCTTCATTTCAATGTACAACTTCAACGACTCCCTGCTTCGCTCCGTCAGCACTCCGACCTCCTCGTTCTTCACCCCTTCCAGCATCTGCTTGAAATCTGAGGCCATCATGAACCCGCGTAGGATGTTGCGCTCCTCCTCAATGAAGTTGGATGTGACCGCATTGACCTTCTCGAAAAAGACCGCTTTCGGCAGCAATGCGTCAAAAGCGGCATCGGTGGCGAAGCAGGCATCGGCCCATTCGATGAACTGCCCCTCGCTGATGGCGGGGGTGATGCTGGCGAGGAAGTCGCTGCCCGCCTGTCCGTCCTCCGCCTTCTGGTCGTCCTTGAACTCATATTCGTGGTAATGCCGTTCGGCCTCGTTGCCGATGTAGCTATCGAGATAGGTCATGAAATCCTCGAAGCACTTGCGGTTGTGCCGCTCCTTGGCGCTCATGGCTGCGGGCTCGTACTTCTCCATCTCCTCACGGATGTGCTTCAGTTCGTTCCGTTCCATCTCGGCCAAGGCGAACTGGCGCGGCCGCTCCAGATAGCTCACATAGATGTAGGCCCCCACGCTGTTGCACAGCTCAATCATCTTGGGGAACTGCTGCCAGTTGTCGCGCTGAACGGTATAGCTCAGCGACATGTGCTTGCCCTTGCGCGTGCATACCTCGCTGAACCGCCTGATGTTGGTCATCAGCTCCTCATGGCTCACATTCTTGCGGATGCGCTCCAGCAATTCTTTCTCAGCCGCATCTATGCTCACGGCCACATCGAAGTTGAGCTCGTGCAGCAGTCGCTCGATGCGGTCGTTCCACTGCGTTCCGTTGGTGATGACGAAGAGGTCGAGCTTGGGGTTCAACTCCTTCACTGCGTCCCATATCTTGTAATAGACAGGAATCAAAAATGGCTCGCCTCCGTAGAACTTGGCCTCCCTGAGTGTGGGCAGGTATTCGCGCAGCTGGTCCACGAAGGCATCATCGTAGGGGCTGACCAGCGGGGGCAGCTTGTCCCTGTTCTTTCGGATGCTGCTGCTCACCTCCCCGTGGCACATCTGGCACTCGAGGTTGCAGGTGTTGCTAAGTTCGAACTCGAATACACGGGGGTGGTCGCCATTGGTGTGCTGGTGATACTTGTCGAACACCAGCGGCCGCAGGTTCGAGAACTTTCCCTTGTCGAAGAAGAACTTGCAATGACGGCAGCCGTGGCTCAGGTCGTTGTGGCGCATGTGTTCGCGCAGCCGTTGCGCCTTCTGTCCGTTCCATATCTCGCTGATGCTGTTCTCGGGGTAGTGGCCCAGCTCCACATCGCGGTTGTATGAGCAGACATATACCTCACCATTGAACGAGAACGTGAGACTATTGAAAGGCAGATAGCAGAACAGCCGCTTTGGGCCTTCGGGTCGGAAGCGGTTGAACTTACGGTACTGCTCCCTATCCAGAGGTTCGAAGCCCGCAGCGATGGAGGCCTTGTGGTCGGCCTTCTCTGTGAGGCGGGTGCATATGCCCTCAATGAGGCGGTTCATGGATGGGCGTTTGGAGGGCTAAGATGGTCCGAGCCACAAATTAACACCATAGGGTCCGTATTCCCACCGTTTACCAATTAAGTAGATTTGGTGCAGACCTTAGCCTACGGAACCTCTCCGATGAAAAAGCTCTTCTGCAAGCTGCCCTTCACCCGGATATCTATTGATGATGACGGGAACATTTGGCCCGCCTGCTGCCCTGATTGGGTAGAGTTCCCCCTCGGCAATGTATTCACACAGGAGTGGGATGACATATGGCATGGCGAGGCGGCCATCAGATTCCGAGAGTCGATGTATGATGGGTCGCTCCGGCACTGCAACAGGGACTGGTGCCCCAATGTTGCGGATGCCGAGGCCGGCATCAGGAATTACCATGTGGTTCCGCACAGGACCAACGCCAGACTCTGGAAAGGCGGGGGGCCTGTTCACATCAACCTGAACTATGATCAGACCTGCAACCTGAAATGTCCTTCTTGCCGTCATGACTTCATCCATATGCGTGGCGAGAAACTTGACCGGATTCAGCAGATTCAGAACTATGTGGAAGAACGCATCCTTCCTTCTGTCGAATCCATAGCCCTTACAGGTGTCGGAGACCCTTTCATGAGCAGGGTTTTCAGGAATTTCCTCATGAATTTCGACCAGGTCAGGTATCCGAATATCAAAACGATCCACTTCCACACCAACGGCCAGCTGTTCGATGAGAAGATGTACGAGAAGATGAAAGGGATCCATGGACTCCGCATCTCAACCGATATCTCCATCGATGCTGCAAGCGCAGAGGTATATGCCAAGGTCCGGCCTCCCGGAGGTTGGGAGAGGCTGATGAGCAACCTGCATTTCATCAAGGGCTTGGACAACCTTGTACTGTTAGGTATCAGTATGGTTGTTCAAAGGGATAATTTCCGGGAGATGCTCACCTTCATAGAACTTGGCGAGAAACTGGTGAAGCGCAATCGTCAGACCTTTGTGGAATTCAAACGGCCACGACAGTATAACCACCTCACTGATGCTCAGTACGCAGAGATTGACCTTGAGCAGCTCGATGCCTCTGAGAAGCAGGAGTTCTTGGAAATACTGGTTGAGGTGGAGCGCAAACGGCTTTTGAATGCAAGACGGGGCGTTCTGCCTGCCATCAATCATAATCTTCATGAGTTCCTTCCGGAAGGGGCAGATGTGCAGGTCACTGCTTGGGACAGGGTCACATCAGTCCTTTCAAGAATGAATCCTGCGAATCTGGCAGCGAAGCTCTGATTGACACCTGAGCATTCATATACTGCCTCAGCTTTCGTTGAGCATACTTCTCAATTCTGGGAACACTGAGGCGAAGTCCTCACCGCGCAGCCCGTCAATTCGGCCTGTGGATTTTTTGAAACCTTCCCGCAAGTCGTCCTGTGTGCTGTCCATCCTGTTGACGACCGCCTGCATGTGGTTGGCGAAATGCCCGGTATCGTTTCTGCCCGAAACGTATGATGAGAGGAATTCACCGTACAGGTCGCGCACCTGCTTCTTGAGGCCGGGGGTCAGGTTGGTGATGCTGTACTCGTAAGGGAACTGAAGCAGATAAAGGTTGACGCGGTCGGGGTCGGCCAGCCCGCTCTCCACAAGGTGGCGATAGAAATCGGGCACATGCAGCACGTTGAAAATGCTGACCGTAACATTCACTCCTATGAGCACAGTGCCGCATCTTCGCTGCACCTCGCGGATGTTCGCCTCCACACGCTCCCACCGTTGCCCTTTCCGCTGATAGTCGCCCCTTTCATGCATTCCATCAAGGCTTGCCCACACGTCCACTTTGCTGAAACGGCCCCACAGGTCGGACAGGTCGTGTCCCTTGTGGCTCAGGGTGGAGAGATTGGTGTTGTAACTGAGTGTGAGATCGGTCTTGCCGATAGCGATAAGATGTGCGAGCGTACGGTAGTGCTCATCCATCACCAAGGGTTCACCTCCCGCGAAATGAAGCCGCTTCACCTCAGGTAGCAGCCGCTCGAATGATTCCCAGAACACCTTTTCGTCTGCCGCCACCTTCAGGCTCTTAGGGTAAGGCTTCGCATCCGGGTTCAGCCGCAACTCCTCCTCATGCCAGAGCGAACTGTACTCGCTGCTACAGATGCGGCACTTGTAGTTGCAGCGGTTGGAGAAACGTATGTCTATAAGCGGTACGTCCAATGCTGCGATGCTGCCGTCAGGTGCAGTGCCCAGCACCCGGTGGAAACAACTTCTGTAGTCGCGGTTGTACTGCATCCGCTCACTGAACTTCCCAACCTTCTCATATTCGTAGCAGTTCAGGCAGATTGAGCTTTCCGCGCCTGCGAGCATGTCGGTGCGCAGCCGCCTCATGGCCGAAGAGTTCCACGCGGCCGAGATGTCCGGGTCGGCATTGAGGTTCGAGACCGCGTTGCCATTGTCCATGTTGGCCATGCAGCAGGGGCCCACATCGCCATTGGTCTGTGCGTGGAGCTGTATCCACGGGGCCATGCAGAACACCTTGGACGTGCGCAGCAGTGGGCTGAGTTCAGACCTCGCACGGCCATAGACTATCTGCAACTGGTCGAGAAGTGGCATTGGTGACTGGCTAAGAAAGGGTTCGGTAAAGCTATGTTTTCATCTACTAAGAGCCTACTTCAAGGCTAAACCTTTTCTTTGTTCGATACTTTAAGCATTAGATGAACATCACACGCTTCTTCCTGAAATACCTGAAAGGCAACGGCACGGCTGCCGTTGTGCGCAGGCCGGAGGAGACCGACTTCTGCTACTATCCTTTCTTCCAAGTCCTGATGACCGCCGGAGGCAAGTACATGCCATGCAGCAAGCACGAGGCATTCATCACTCATGGGGGTAAGGTGCTGACCTCCGACAGCTCCACGATTGAGGAGGCGTGGAACTCGGACTACATGAAAGACCTCCGGCAGGGATTCCTTGACGGTACGCGCAGGGACGGATGCCGCGAATGCTGGCGCGAGCAGGATATGGGCCTCAAGCCAATGCGCTACGATTCATACAACTATAACGTGTCCGAGTCACAGGTGCAGGAACCGAAACTGCCGATGCGGGTGGAGATCAACGCCAGCAACATCTGCAACCTGCGTTGCCGCATCTGCATGCCCACGGCCAGCCATCGCTGGATACCTGAGGCCAAGAAGCTCTACAATTGGAATGAGGAGGCCCATTTCAACATGACCCCGGAGAATGCGGAGGCAATCAGGGCTTGGTTGCCAAACATCACGCAACTCGGTTTCTTCGGGGGCGAGCCGCTCATGAGTGATGAGAACATCGCCCTGATGCGGCATTGCGTGGAAACGGGCCATAGCAGGCACATCTCCATCCTGCTCAACACCAATGGCACCATTTATTCTGACGAGATAAAGGACATTTTCCTGCAGTTCAAGAAGGTGTTCATCAATTTCAGCATCGATGACATAGGTGAACGGTTCGAATATCAGCGCAACGGGGCCAGGTGGGATGAGGTGGTCAAGAACATGAGCTCCTTCCTGCACCATGGCGGCAGTACCGATGCGGACACCATCGAATGCAAGATCTGCTGCAGCGTGACCAACATGAACATCTACTACTTCCCAGAGTACTTCCAGTTCATGAACGCGCACTTTCCGGGCATGCCCGTCTATTGGAATCTGGTCTATGAGCCGTGGGAGTTCTCCATCGAGATATTGCCCGAACCCGTGAAGGAGGTCATCCGCGAACGGCTGTGCAATCATATCACCACCACCTACGAGATGGACGAGACCCGCACCAAGACCGTGGAGAACCTCATCACCTTCCTGAACAACTCCATCGACAAAGATTTCCGCGGCTTCATGAGGAAGATGCGGTCGCATGATGCGTATCGCAAGGAGAGTTTCGAGTGGACCTTCCCAGAATGGTGGGAGATTATCCGCGCATATAATGGGGCGGAGATGACATCAGTGAGATGATGCCCTCATCCGCACATTGGGGAGCTGCTTGAGGATTGAACTACGTAAATCCTCCACAGACCTTGTCAGAAGGGCATTAACCGTACCTGACATGTCGGATTGCAGTATCATACCCCACAGCATGGGGTGATGTGAAGCATCAATCCCACTGTGAACACCATCAATCTTACCCAAAAGCTCATCGGCATTGACCAATCGGTGCTTCGCGCTGTTTCGTAGAAAGATTTCCAGCGCATCCTTCAATTCGTCTCGCCTGGCAGTGCGATCCACGATGACCACCGACCCGTCCGATTCTGACCCCTCCGGTCTGTAATCGTCATACTGCGGCTCGTCCTCCCGCTCAATGTAGCGGTGCACATACGTGATGAAATCCGCAAGGCAGCGGGCGTTGTGGCGCTGCAGCCCAGTCTTGCTCGGCAGACTTTCCTCTGAGAGTCGCTGGTGTATCCGCTCCAATTCCTCCGTGGGCAGCTCCGCTATGGCATACTCCTTCGGGCTGTCGAGATAACTCACATAGACCGATGCCTCGATGCTGTTGCAATAGCGCACGAAGTCCGGCAGTTCCTGCCAGTTCTCCTGCTGAACCGTGAAACTGAGCGAAAGACTCCGACCCTTGGCCCGAAGGATGGCATTGAACCGATGGATATTCTCCATCAGCACATCAAATCGTGCGTTCTTTCTAATCTTCTCCAGCCTCTCCGGTACAAGGGAATCGATGGACACTGCCAAGTCCATGTTCAAGTTTCGGACAAGTGCCTCTATGCGTGGATTCCAATGCGAGCCGTTCGTTATGACGAAAAGCTGGCAGTCGGGATTCGCCTCTGCGATCATATCCCAAATGCGGTAATACATGGGAATCAGGAAAGGCTCTCCGCCATAGAATTTCGCTTCGCTGACCTGAGCAAGGTAAGGTCGCAGCTGTTCCAGAAAAGCATCGTCATACGGATTATGCAGAGGAGGCAATCCATCCCTCCGTTTGCGGATGCTGGAAGAGACGTTGCCATTGCACATCTGACATTCGAGATTGCATTGATTGCTCAACTCGAACTCCAACACTCTTGGGGTGTCGGGCACAGTGTGATGACTGTACTGGTCGAAACTCGGGGGACGCAGGTTGGAAAATTTCCCTTTGTCGAAGTAGAACTTGCAATGCCCGCACCCGTAGCTCAGGTCATTGTGGCGCATGTATTCGCGCAGTTTCACGGCCTCCTCTCCATTCCAGATTTGCTCTATGGTATGCTCTGGATATCGGCCCAACAGTACATTCTTGTTATACGAGCACACATAGACATTCCCGCTCATGGAGAACGTCATGCTGTTGAATGGCAGGTAGCAAAAAATGGGCAACGCACCCCCGGGACGGAACCTGTTGTATTCTCGAAAGCGCTTTCTGTCCAATGGTTCGAAGCCGCTCATTGACAATCGGGAACCGGTGAAACTGAGCCTGTGACCGAACCAATCTGACAGTTTCATAGTGCCTTGTTACGCGGGGTGTTAGACCGATTCTGGTTCACGCTAACGTTTGAGAAACATTACTTCCCACAAAGAAAGTACTTGTCATACACTATTTCAGGCATGAAACCCAGCTTAGTGGCCAGTTTGATGCCTGAACGGAGCCATAGCATGGTATCGTAACCGGTGTCGTAATCCCGGAAAGTCTTGGGGGGCAATGCCATCCACTCATCAAACTGCTCCCGACTGATTGACAGACGTTTCAGGCATAGGTCGATGATACGGGGATCTTCCATGACGTACGGAGACTTCACCGCTTCAAGGGCCCATTGGCGGTCTATCTGTCCGTCTCGGACAAGAGCACTGTAGGCATTGAGCCGGAAGTCGATATTGAACTTCACCCTGTGGACATAGGTAATCAGCGCCCAATAGAGGTCATCGAAGTAATGGGCCCCCGGATAGACCCAATCATATTCCTGTTTGATGACCTCCTCAGCATCCTTGCGGACGTAATTCTCGTAATAAAGAGGTGAATGCGCACGGTGTCCTTTGAGGATACTATAGTAGAAAAGCTCCTTCCAGCCCAACTGGTAGTTGGGGTCGTCTGCTTTCCAAGGGCGGAGGTTGACCGTTCCGAACCTTTTCTGAACATCCTCAACATAATCGCCCACCATGAAGGCCCAACTCATCGGTTTGATGCCTTCCGTGCGGAATGACTGTCCGTAGAGGATATGCTTGATGCTCTCCTTGTGCGCCACTCCATAGCAGGCGGCCGCGATGCCCACATCCGTGCCTTCGTTGAGTTCTGGCACTGAGGCTTTGAGAAAAGAGATCTTGAGGTCTTTGGCCTCTCGCCAGTCACTGGTGATGGTGCGCAGCTCGACTCCCAATCTGCGCGTGATGTTGATCATGTTCTCACCGCCCACGGGATTGTCAAAGCCATCGTTGAAATGAACAGCCAATGGTCTGAGCCCATATTTGGTCACAACGAGATGAAGTAGCCAAGTGCTGTCTCGCCCACCGCTGATACC
The DNA here is from genome assembly GCA_964488095.1 of uncultured Chryseobacterium sp. Lineage (GTDB taxonomy): Bacteria > Bacteroidota > Bacteroidia > UBA10329 > UBA10329 > UBA10329. The sequence goes on along the minus strand of CAZATP010000003.1, from coordinate 54,784 downwards.
CACCACGCAATCATATTTTCGACCTTTCCCGTCTCGTTTTATTCGGTCGATGATTCCCGAGAGACACTGCTGACCGCGCGCATCATTCGGGTACCACCTCGCCCATTTATCGTGCAGGTGGCAGAAATTACAGATGCCCTCTGAGTCGAAAGTGATACCTGGGCAAGTGCTGTCGCTGATGCATCTTGTGCAACGCTGATAGGTAATCTCCCGAAGTATCCCGTTCACGATGACCGCCATGCCACAAAGGTAAAGGCGGTCCGAACGGTAGTTCTACTGGAGCGAGGGATAAATACGCCTACCTATCTCGATTCCTTTCTCCGCGCGAAGGGGCATTTCGAAGTCTGCGATCGCAAGGTCTCCAGCGAACTCATTGAACATCCCCTGCGCTATCACCCCGTTAGGGCCGATGCAAAGCGAGCAGCCTACCATCTTCTTGCCTTCGTAGGGCCCACCTACAATGTAGCCCACGCTGGTGGCACTTGCAATGACGAGACCGTGCGTCAGCGCTAGCGTGCTGAGGGGTTGAACCCATTTGTCTCGGTAAGGGTCCTCGGCCTCTGTGATGCTGTAATCGACTGTCCAACTGGACGGGGAAAGGATGAGTTGTGCCCCCATTCGCGCAAGAACATGGCCAATGTCGATGGCATCCATGTAGTTGTCCGCACAGATGTTAAGACCGATCTTTCCGAATGGTGTGTCAAACACCTCGAGTTTCTGTCCCACGAGGTAATATGGGAATTCAACCGTTAGTAGATTGATCTTTCGGTGCTTGCCCACAATCAGCCCGTGGTTGTCGATAAGGATTGCGCTGTTGTAGTTGCCTTCGTCAGTGCTCTCCGTAAGACCCGCACAGAGCCAGATTCCATACTTCTTGGCCAAGGCACTGAGTTGGTCGCTGAAAGGCCCAGGTATCGGTAGCGCACCCATCAGGGCATCCGGGTGTGTCCAAGCGAAGTCGATGGTCTCGGGCAGCAGGACGATGTCGCAGGCCTGAGCAGCTGCGCGGGCAACGAGTCGCTCTGCACGTTCGAGGTTGCGGTCGGGTTCGGTGCCTTCAACAAGCAGTTGGGCGAGGGCGAGTTTCATAATTCGATGTCACAATTACTTCGCAAGCACAGCATTTTGACTACGTGTCAACAGGTACTATCGACCTTACCAGGCGTACCTCACCTCTGAAAAGCTTTAGACGAGAAAAGTCTGACCCAAATTGAATCGTACAAATCTTTTTGGCCTACATTGATGTAGATACACAATTGTCGAACAATCATTTGCCTCCCCTTTGATTGAATCCAAGTGGTCACGGTTTCGATGTCAATGAAAAGAACAAATTACGGAATGCCAATATCGTTGCGCTTGCGGATATACGACTCAACGCTATCGGGCATCTCCATTGCATCAAAGACTTGGACAGCGTTCTCATATGGCCATTTCCACCTTGGCTCATACGCTATGGCCATACGGCTAACCACTAGCGACCTCTCATACTCCTCTTTAGTGAAATACAGGTAACTGAGTCTGCTGTATGCTTCTTCAAGTTCTGGGCTGAACCTGATACAATAATGATAGTATTGAATGGCAATACTGTCTCTGCCAAGCTGCTCCGCTAGAAGGGCAGCGCTCCACGCAGCATCGGTGAAAGTGCTGTCAAACCCATAGGCAGACCGGAAGCAGGGCAACGCGCGGGCTGGTTCGTTCACCGTCATATAGGCTCTGCCAAGATCATACCAGACATTAAGCGTCTGAGGCCAGATACGCAGGGACTCGCGGAAATGATGAATGGCCTCGTAGCGCATATCAACAGGGTTCTCTTCAACCTGAGCATCATATGAGGCCTGCATAAGGTTGGATGCGAGGAGATTGTGGGCCTGGGCTGAGTTGGGGACGGTACTAATGTCGTGCCTCATCAGGGTCAGCGGGTCTTTCCATTTTGCAGCGCGCGATACGGTCATCGAGGACCATGTGACCAACAAAGCACCTATTGCCACTGTAAATACCCATTTAGCCATCATTGTACTTAACCTCTGGTAGGCCAAGGTAATCACGTATCCAAGTGATATGCAGAACCCGAAAGAGGCCACGTAGGTCAGGCGGTCACCAATCATACCAGGTATGGTGGCTAAAAAATTAGAGAACAGAAATATTGAAGATAGATATGCTAGTATTCCGAACGCCAGTGTCGGATGACGCTGGCTGAAATACATCACAAGAAGGAGAAGCGTAGAGTGCACCAGTAGAGAAAGGACAGCAAAAGAATCCATCAAATCACCGAGCGGAACCTCATCATACCCATAATAAAAGGCCTGCGGCCAAGGGATGAACATCATCTTCAAATAGTGACCGAGGATGAGCGAGGCTGTCCCGATGCGCTCACTTAGTGAGGCTTCGATACCAAGAGGGTATTCCAGAAAGGCGAGTGGGCGGTATTGGGTAGCGTAGAAAGTCTCAGTAACCGAAGGATTCGTATCTGTTGAACCATCAGCTGACATATCCATACTCAATTGAGTGGATACATCATCAAAGTTCTTGAAGTGCTTGGAGTTAGGAATCCAAGCAATCGACACATTGAGTAAAATCAGGATACTTATGACGTGCATCGGGCGGAGTTTCCATTCCGGCCATGGCCTCGCACAGGATAACAAAAAAACAAGACTTCCTGCCAATCTGAAGACCTCAACTACCGTCACACCCAACCTCAATTCAAATAACCGAGCAGCACATACAAGACCCCATACAGCAACCACCAAGTTTTTACGAGCCCGCAGATGAATCACAATCAAGGTCCAGATGAATGGGCTTAAAGGAGCCACAAACTCCAATAGGTCTAACATATCCCATTCTGCATCAACAAAAAGCAGTTTGGAAATGAACTCTGGAATGATGGCCAGAAAAAACAGCCCAAATGCGTATCGACTTCGACCCGCAACCTGTTCTATGCTAAAGAACATGGCATACAACAGCATCAAATAATTAGCCCCTTCCACCCCCAATACCTTTCGGATGGACAACAACGCCAGAAGGATGCTCAGGAGGACCGGGGAAATCAAATCGTGCCGCCCTGTCCAATACGGCTTGAACAGTAATACTCCAGTAATGGCCGCAGCGACTAAAGGCCAATCAAACACCGCGGATGTAACAGACGGCAGTATTATCAAGGCTATGTAGAAAAGCTGTGACCGGTTCATACTGATAGTCTCAGTGCCGTGACCAAGAGGCCTGTCCTTTGGCCAGCCTTTAGGGCGAAGAACTCTTAAGACTTGGGAGAAGTCCGTCACCGAGACAATCGACCAACTAAGGTAGAACAGGTAGGGGAACGAAATCACAAGGGCCATTTCAAAAGCCCAGAAAAACGACACTTTTCTAATCCAACAAAAAATAAACAGTGAAATGGTGGTGAATAGAAGTGCGACCAGAAAATTTCGGTGGCGGACATCTGAACGAAGGAACGCACATAAAGGAATCAGAAAAAGAAATGACGCACAGGATGTCTTCGACAGAAGTGAGAGGATGAGCAATGGAGGAATTAAGAACCAGTTCAACGAACGCCCAGTAATCACAGCCTTTACAGAAATGTAAAGGGCGGACAGACCAAAAAGTAGTGTCAATAACTCATCACGGTTCTTGATGTTGGCCACGGACTCGGTGTGCATGGGATGAACCGCGAACAACACTGTCGCCAGCAGCGGAAACATCAACGAATCCATAGGGGACAACTTATGGGATACAAGAAACACGAGTAACACCGTTAAAGCATGCAGTAGCACATTGATGAAATGACTCAAGCTGGCATGCTCTCCGAAAAGTCCCTGCTCGATAGCAAAAGAGATGTGTGTGACAGGCCTGTACTCATAGCTGTACCCCATTTCGTCCTCGTAGTAAGGGGACTTCAAAATCGCAGGAATTCCTGCAAGACCTTTGGATGTCAGCCTGTGTCCATCAGTGACTAGTGAATCATCCATGTTAAAGCCGTGGTTGAAGGTGACGGCATAGAGCATCGCAGCACCAAAGAATAAGGCAATCCGCAAATGCCAACCTTGCCAGACCAACTTCAATCTACCCCCCTTCACAGCGTTCATCCGCCCGATAATTTGACACAACAACATAGGCATCTGACTCTTCTCGATCGGCAGTCAAGGTGCGTGGGTACGATGCTGCCGACAAAAATCACTGCCGATGCGAAGGGACAATGTCGCAATTGTTTTCGGGAGAGCTACTCTTTGAGAAAGAATGTAGGCTTACCCAAAAATGAAGCCTTCGCCGAAAATGTACGCTCACCTTTCTAGAGAAGGCTACCAAAGGGAAGCTTACATGCTCATCACATCCAAGCCGCTGAACAGTTTGTTTCGAGGGCGCAACGCTGGCCCATTGCAGTCGAAACGGGACTCAAGGCCGCACTGCTGCTCGAACTTCTTTGCCTCATCCTTCTGTTCAACGGAAGGATACGCCTATGGTGGGGAATCGGGCTGTTGCTCATGCACCTCGGCATCGCCCATTTCACGGACATTGACATCAGTGTCATCGCATTCCCGATGGTGGTATACTTCCTCGAGCCCGGTTTCAGGGTCTGGCGGGCACTGAGTCGGATTCGTCAGGCCAATACTTCCTGATAAGCCTCAACAACTCCCTGTCCGTCAGGTCGAAATCCTTGTAGGGCACGGTCTCCATTCGCCATTTTTCAGGGTCGGGACGAGAGATGAAATCATAGTGGTAGTAGAAATCCTCCGTGACGTAGTACTTCTCTATCAGCCCTTTGTCAATATCAGGGTTGCGGAAATAATAGACAAGCTGATAGTCCTTACGCAGCACGGTCATGGTGATGGCGTGGCGTATCTCGGTGGAAAGGTTGGGCGCGCTGGCGTGGATGACAGCCGGGTCGAACACAATCACATCTGCTGCACGGGCGGTCACGGGCACAGCATGTTTGTACAGCCTGTCGATGTTACCCAGAAACTGCCACGGCACTCCGAGGCTGCGCTGGGTGTTGCCCCACAGGTGGCTGCCCGGCACAAAGGATACCACACCGTTGTCCATCGTCACATCGCAGAAGGGAATCCAGACGAACAGGCAGTAGTCGTTCTCCTCATCTATGACCGTGCTGTCCTGATGGATTAGCAGGTCACTCTGCGCGTGGGGCGGTTTCACCTGGAAGGCTCCGCCAGTGTGAGTGTCGGTCTTCGCCATGTCGAACATGCGCGGCAGAATGAGCTTCGCATTGCGGTTGATGACCTGCTGCACCGCCTTGCGGATATCGGGGTTGAACAGGCGGCCGCTATTGAGCAGATGCTTGTCCAGCTCAAAACCCTCCATGCGGCTGATGGCATCGAAGGTCTCCATGAAACTTTCGATCTCCTCCGGGCGCACCACATCCTCTATGACACACCAGCCATGGCTCAGGTACTTCTGCTGGTGGGCGGGATTGAGGAAGAAGGGGTCTCTGCGGAGCTCGAGGTACCTGTTCGGAACCTCCACGCGCGAAGGCAGGATGCGTTGCAGAAGCTCGGTCAGCACCATGTGGTCAAAGATAGTTCATCCAATGACCGTTTATTGGCACGTACGCTCTCGATGACCTCTTTCAGGCGGAGATGTGACGGTCTTTGGTTGAATCCGGCTGATCTCTATAACCTAGACCCTGACCTAAGGAATTCTCTCCACAAATCGTACTTGGCAAGTACCGCTTCTTCCATACCCTGTACATTGCTGAAAATCAGATCACCGTTCACCCTGACAACTCGAACGGAGACTTTCCTGTTCACCGGGGCAATGACATTGACCTCCCAGATGTGCTCCTTTTCATTGATTCCGACCACAACATGTTGACCAGCGGAATAAGTACTGATGAACAAAAGGGTATTCTCGAACAGTTCGTCATCTGAAAGGCTGTCAACACCTGTCTGCCATCTCAATTCTTCTATCAGGCCTGGGGAATAAAAATCGGACACGTCCCTTTCACCAGAGAGAATCAGGCTGACTGTTCGGCTCATTTCTGCCTGAGGCTGTCTGTTGATGAACTGATGTGCCACAAAAAGACCCGCAGACAGCAGCAGAGCCATTACAACACCAGCAATGTTCACCATTGTTCTGCTCATCTTTTGAAAATAGTGTCCCCGACCACTCTGACCTCATCTACCCCGAAGTACTCTTCGTAAGCGCGGTTCCAGATTTCATTGTCCCGGTTAGGAAGTAGATCTCTATCTGGGGGAAACACTGACAAGGGGATTGTGTCTGGCATGGAGAACCAAACAACTGTTGGCCGACCCTCTTCCAAAACTGCCTTCTCCACATCACGATAAAAGTTGTGATGCGCAACCCAGTTGAGTTCGAGCGTTCCTTCACAGAACTCCTGTCGAATCATAGTGTAACTGCTTCCTGGAAAAACAACACTGCTAGCTGCAAGCGACACCGTAACCACACCGATGGCATACTTGAATCTTTCTCTCCCCCACACACGGGACACTGTCGGCAGGATGATGACCGCTGTGACCATGACACCAATGAGCGAAACCATCACCACAACGTTCAAAGCGCGCCCATGATGACCATAATCCCACCCAATTGAACCTTGCGACAAGTAGTAGCCCAATGTAACGATGCAGGCTATCACCTGCCAAGCCATGAACAAGGCTGCAAACACCCGCCCATCAGAGGGTGGACTCAACGTGTTGCGTAAGGAAAAGGTGGTTAGGAGGCGTGAAAAAACCAGAATTGACAACAGCGTAAAGGGAGAGAGAAACACCCGTATCAGGGTAATTAGGAACACTTTGACACCATGGGTGGCGAAGTTCGTTTCGGGGTATCTGGCCGCAAGGTCACCTGCTATGTTCTCCGTAGTAAACCTATCGGCTGGACAGTAAAAAACGAACAGAACGGCCGCCATCGAGACAATAGCAAACGGGATCAGGTCAGGCACGTGCCAGCGCCAACCATTTGGAGCCGCCAGCGCAAACACTGCCAAGGACATGGGATTGAGAAGAATGAACAGCTCGGAGCATCCGTAGGAGAAAAGAAGGCAAACAAGACCGACAGTGGAAAACACAACATGACGGGTACCAGTGGAAGCGAACAATCGCAATAGACAGCCAGACCAAACTAACCACAGAGTTGCAGGCCAGATGTACGTGAATGTGCTTGACATATATAACAAACCATAGCTGAGTGATGGGGCGTTAGAGTAGAATGCAAACACAACCAGTGCTGATGCGATATAAAGTCGGAAACTGGCATTCTCTGACCAAAATATGGAAGCCAGAAAAAACGTCATCGCCAGCCAAAGGCATACCAATGTCAAGACAGCCATGACCCAGAACTGCCGATACAAACCAAGGGTAAGAACATTGAACCCCTGCATCAAGTTAGCAGTGAAGCGAGCGTCTTCGAATGTTAACAGACCTATAGTCGAAGTAACAGTCCCTACTTGACGAGGTGCGACACTCAGAGCGAAATCCTCGGCATTGGGTACGCTGTACCGTATAACTATGCCAAGATGGACAGTTCCAATCATAATAAGAAGGATAGCCAAGGCAATGTTCCGTGAGACTGGAGGTGAAAAACTGCTCATGGACGAATGACCGTGATGTGAAATCGCTGTGACAAATAAAACTCACGTCCCGCCCGCGAGCAATACTCCAAGGTATAAGCAGGATAACTCATAAAATGAAGCTGAGAGAACAAAGTGTCACCTCCGTCTGCCAGGAAAGGACGGTGCGTCATCATGAAATCATCGGGGTGATGGTCGAAGAACACGGTATTGACCACAACAAGTGAGTCAGAGGTCAATTCTCCGTGGCGCATACCGTAAGCCCTGAACCGCAGGTCGCTGACATAATCCTCATGGAATCTCAACTCAGAGTGGAACGAAATCCCATCATTGAATTCCGACAACCCGAAAACGTCTATTACTTTCCGTGGATAAGCGATGGTATTCATATCACTGATGTTGTCGACATATTGAACACTCAACAAAGTCAGTATCAAGGTCGCCAACGGTAAGGACCTGAGAAGAGAACATCTATCGAGCAGACTTGCCGTCCCTATCGCCGTGAAGGGCAGATACATGTGCAATATGCGACCATAAAACACGAACATATTCAGGTACTGTACTGCAAACGCAAAGCTGATGTATGCCACCGAGGCCAGAACGAGCAGTCGGGTAATCTGAGATGACGGTCTGCTTCTCAACGACACGAACAAGGACACTGGGAACAAGGCAACCATTGCCATTCCCATCGGCCCCTCGACCATTGAGACATAAAGCCACGCGTATCTGAAACCCTCATCATAGGATCCCTGAGAAATGGTACCCCCTATTTTAAAGAGCTCTAAAACATACGATTGTCCGCCCAGCCAGAACAACAGCTCATAAAGCACGGGCAGAAATGCAAACCAAAGGATGAATGACCGCAAGTGTCGCCAATTCCACCTGCTGCACAGGTCACCGTGCATAAAAGCAAGCCCGCCAACAATAAGCACGAACATAAAGTGCCCGTGATATGTAGTGAAACCGATGGAGGCAAGTATCGCAGCCACATTGATCCGCTTGTCGTGTGACCAATCAGCATGGAGAATCGCGAGAAGCGCAAGCAGGTTGAACAGCAAACCGAGGTCATATGGCAGCAGATGTCGAGTGTACAGGTTGAAATTGACCGTCACCCCAAGCACGCCTACTCCCACAATGGACATAAGCCCACTGATATGCAGGGCTAGAAGTACGCGATGAAAAGCAACCAGAATTCCCATGGACACCAAAATATTGAACGCCATCAGAGGCCAAAGTCCCTGCACACTGTGACGAGGCAATCCAAGAGCCGAAGCCCAAAGCCTGTGGACGGGCACCAACATCATTTTAATGATGGTCTCTGAGGGCTTACCCTCGGAAAGAGCAAGTGCCTGTATTCCCCCAGTTAGATTCAAGGCCATCAGGCTGTCCACCGCACTCTCAGCCACGTAGTAATCCACCTCATCACTGTCGTCCAGCATCCCTGAACCGCTTATGACCACCCTGCCTACCAGCAGCAGTACAAGGACCACAAGGAGCTTTGACCTGTATTTTACTCTCATTTCGCAGAATCTTGACTTGAACGTACAGTAAATCCGCTGAGGGCATCCTTGTGGTCAAGGATATTGAACAAACGCTGTGCAATAAGCCCCTGATGTTGGGGAAATATGTGACGATCGTCCACGTAAACAGAGCCAAGAACCCCATCAAACAGGTTTGTGAAGTCAAACAGCGTACCGTCATGTCCTGAAACGAATCCTTGCATTTCAGGGTAGTAGGACTGATAGATCTCCAACAGTTGTCGACCCCCCTCAGACGTTGGTGGAGAGTCGTCTGCACCCAGGCCCTTGAGGGGTTGCAGCACCCCGATGTGGGTGTACCCGAAAGCTTCGGCTGCCGCTTGCATAAGCAAGAGGTTCTGCCTGAAATGTGGGAAAGTGCCCAGTTTTTCTTGGAGTGGTATCGACAATTTCTTGTCTGGACCCATGGCCGACCTGATCAACGCGGTCGCATTGGGCGTGATGGGGGATTCGGAGTATGTGCTGATGAGTTTGCGGTAAAGGTCATTTTCATATTCTGTAACGTAACCGAAGTCACCGTTTTCATTTGCCCCTGAATAACTGATATGGACATGAGGGCTTAGCAGCAGTCCCTCTTGAATTAGCCGTAAGTATTCCTGCGAGGAGTTGAACCCGCCCACGCCTGCCGCATAAATGGTGTGTGCGATGCCGCTGTCGGTCAGCATTCGGTGCAGAGCATCTGGCCAGTTGAATGAGTCGAGGGCCAGGTCGCTGGTGGACCCGTCTGTCACATAGATACGCAGGGCATGTTGCGGTTTGGTGGTGTTGGTAGGTGCGATAAGGTCTCCTTCGGTCTCATATCCGAAGAAATTCAACAAGTTACCGCTCATGTTACATTCCCATAAGAGATGTGTCCTGTCGAAACCAATCTTCTGCGCAGCATCAATCTCAGTGGAGGGTTCCCACCGGAACTGAATGGCCGCGCATCGCCCCTTCGTTCGAGCATAAGTCGGCTGATTCCTTCCACAGCTACGCAAGTAAGTGCAGTCAGCAATAACATTATGAGATTCATCCATCCTAAACGCAACTTCACTATCATTCTTCGTATAAATTCAACAAACAGTTACAGGCGCAGCTTACACAGCAGAACAAGGAACACAGATTCTTCACATCAGGAGAAGACGACCTCGCCTGCCACTGATGAGAAACATTGTAATCTTCTTCGACAAGTATACATGTTCCAGAGAAAGCTAATGTTTCGGGTACGCCTATACTGATACCTTTGTAATTGTCCCACCTTTAATTCAAGATACACGTTGAGGCCAAAGCTCATTGACGGCCAGCTAAGTTTAGAGTTTGTTTTGTGACCCAGTTTCGGATTTATGCAGTTGATTGCTATTCAGTTGTTCTGTAGACCTTAAAAAGCTAAAGGACTCCAGTCTGCCCGACACCCCAAAGAATCCTCCTCTGGTCTCTATGTTGGTCATCATTCGCAACATTGTAGTGTAACATTAGCATGTGTGGGATTTTCGGGTTTTACGGTGTAAAGAGAGGATGCGCTGTTTCGCAAAGGGTGTTGGAAAAGCTTTTCTTGGCCTCTTCGTCAAGGGGCAAGGAAGCGGGTGGTCTGGCAATACTTTCGGTAGAAGGAGAGGTGGGTCTGATACGTTCCGACCTCATAGGCAATCGTTTTCTGAGGTCACCTGAGTACCGGGAGTTTGCCCTCCAACAATTCACAGGCAATGAACTGGCCGTGATAGGTCACACCAGACTGGCCACCCATGGGACGCAGCTTGACTCAAACAACAACCAGCCCGTGGTGTCCGCTAATGGGCATTCGCTTTTGGCGCATAATGGCATTATAACAAACGACCAGACCATCTGGGAACAAATCCGTCCAGGAGCAAAGCCGCCATTACTGGACTCTGCCGTACTTGCAGAACTGATGGAGAAGGAGGTACTGAAGCACGGCATGGCAGAGGGACTAGCCAAGACCTTTTCACAGCTCAATGGTTCGGCTAGCGTTGCCTTTCTCATGGCGGAGGAGAAAAGCCTTGCACTCGCCACCAATACAGGTTCGCTTTACTACGCGGTCAGTCCCGAGAAGGTCGGAATGTATTTCGCATCGGAAAAACCCTTTCTTGAGGGTGTATCGGAACTAAAGGAATGGAAGATTTATCACCTCCGCCCCATGACGACCCTGCTGCTTTCTCCCGATGGCCTCAGAGAGGTAGATATGCGAAGTGCAACTGAAGGCCGTCTTAAAGGAAATGAGAACAACCTTACCAACAGCAGCAAGACCACCTCTCGCATCATCGAGCACAGTAGCCGACAGAACAGATCTGCTGCTAAGAAACTTTATGTCTTCGAGAACGACCCCGAGAAGATTCGGAAACACGATTTCGACTATACCGCAATCGCGTCCATTCAGCGCTGCACACGCTGCATCCTTCCACATACCACGCCTTTCATAGATTTTGACAGTGCTGGGGTGTGCAACTACTGTCGCGAACACAAGCCCATCTCTTATCTCGGCATGCAGGATCTTGAAGCCTTGCTGTCAAAGCACAGGAGAAATGACGGGAGACCTGACTGCATCGCTGCGTTCAGCGGTGGGCGCGACAGCTCATACGGACTGCATTTCCTTAAAAAGGAACTCGGTCTTCAGCCTTTGGCCTACACCTACGACTGGGGCATGATCACCGACCTTGGCAGACGCAATCAGGCCCGGATGCTGGGTCAACTGGGTGTGGAGCATGTAGTGGTCTCCGCAGACATCACCATGAAGCGCAGCCATATCCGGGAGAACATCCTTGCCTGGATGAAAAACCCACATCTGGGCATGGTGCCGCTTTTCATGGAGGGCGACAAGCAGTGTGAGTTCCATGCAGACCGCCTCATGCGGAATTATGGTCTCAAACTCATGTTCTTCTTCCGGGGCAATGAGCTTGAGAAGGACGAGTTCAAAGCGGGTCATGCAGGGGTCAAGGACGCAGATCCCGGAGGGGTGATCCACAACCTGGAACCCCTCAAGAAACTGAGACTGCTGAGCTTCTATGCTGGTCAGTACTTGAAGAACCCCGCATACTTCAATTCCTCGTTCTTCGATACCGGCCTAGCATTCTTCTCCACCTACATTCAGCGACACGACTACCGCTTCCTGTGGCACTACGTGCCTTGGGATGAGGACCGCATCCTCAATACGCTGGTTAACGAGTATGACTGGGAGGTGCCAACGGAGACACCCGCCACTTGGAGGACCGATGATGGCACATCAGCATTCTACAACTACATCTATTATCAGGTGCAGGGGTTCACAGAGAACGACTCCTTTCGGTCGCGGCAGGTGCGTGAGGGAATTCTTACCCGCGAGAAGGCCCTTGAACTGGTCAATGCGGAGAACCGCCCACGGCACGAGGCCCTCCGCTGGTATTTCGACATGCTGGGACTGGACGGGGACGAGGTGCTAACCGTGGTGGACAGGATGCCGAGGCTGTACTGAACTCAAGCCTTGCTGACAAGGAATCTACCGATGACAAGCCGGTCGAGTCCTGTAGCGAAAAAAGATGCTACCGCCTGTTCTGGTGTGCAGACCAATGGCTCCTCATTACGGTTAAAGGATGTATTGAGAATGCCCGGTATGCCGGTCAGCTGGTGGAAATTGTGAATCACTTCCCGATATAGCGGGTCAGTTTCCTTGCTCACAAACTGTGGCCGGGTGGTTCCGTCCACATGTACCACTGCAGGCATCAGTTCCCTCATTGCGGGAGTTGCACGGAAAGCGAGGTTCATGAAGGGGGCCTCCTGTATATGCTCCACCATGGACGCGCTCTCCTCGTAGAGTATGGACGCACCGAACGGACGCCAATCCTCCCGATGCTTGATGCTGCCGTTGATGTGGTCACGCATCTCCACCGATGCCGGGGACGCCAATATCGACCTTCCACCAAGAGCACGCGGCCCGGACTCCATCCGACCTTGGAACCATCCGACCGTCATACCTTCCGCCAGCATCCGGGCCGTGCCCTTGGCAACGTCCTGTAGCTTCTCATACCGGACACCGCAACGCGTCAGGACATGATCTATTTCTGTGTCTGAAAATTCCGGCCCCCACCTTGCGTGTCCCATTAGGATGCGGGGATGCTCCCCCAGCCGGGCCGACAGCGCAAGGGCCGCACCGGCCGCCACCCCCGACTCGCCCGTGACGGGTGGGATGAAGATTTGACGCACCCCTTCGAACCCTGCCACTTCCATGTTCATCCTGCAGTTGAGTGCCACACCCCCTGCAAGACAGATGTTTCCGCTGAAACCGCTCGACCTCACAATTCGGCCCGTGATGCCCGCCATGGCCTTCTCCAAATGCCTTTGGGCACTGAAGGCGATATTCCTGTGCCGCTGTGTCAAAGGTTCCCCGCTTCTCCTCTGCGCACCGAGCAGGTTCGTCATCGCATCGCTGAACACCTGTCCCTGCGTATGCCTGCCCGACATGGTGAAGCCTGCATCGTGACGATAGCTTCCATCAGCCTCGATACTCAACATCAGTGACATGCACCTGTCAATCTCAGGGTCGGGGCTGCCGTATGCGGCCAATGCCATCACCTTGCCCTCGTGGCTGTTGGGCCGGAATCCCAGAAACTCGGTCACTCCCTGATAGAACCAGCCCAGTGAGTCGGGGATGCGCACCATCCATTCCTCCGTGATTTTTGCACCATTGCAGGAGAACACTGTGGTGCAACGGTCTTCGCCACTGCCATCTGCCACAATCACATGGGCCCTTTCCATTCCTGACGTGTAATATGCCGATGCGGCATGGGCCAGATGATGTTGAATGAAGTGGACATCGGGCACGGAGTCCGTGATGCCCTGTTCCAAAAACATATGACGCAGCATGTGATGGACGTTCAGGGGATGGTACTTGGCAAGCTGACCAATGGCAGCCATGATGTTGCCCCCGCTCTGCCCCTTCGGACTCCGCGAGACATAACGCTCCAATATGATGAGCGGCATGCGCCATGAGTACATTCCACAATCCCACCCGAAAGCAATGTGGCTGACATCTTTCAAGCTGATTCCCGCCTGACGCAGGCAGAACGCGGCCGCATGGCCAGGCATTGTCCCGAAGGCCCCCTTCACCCTTGTGAAGCGCTCCTCCTCAGCCATGGCCACCAGCTTCCCATCGATGAGCAGGGCCGCTGACGGCATGACCCCGAGACCGTTAATTCCGAGGACTGTCATGCGGCTAAAGTAGGCCGACAGGTCGATCGTCTATCACCGATATCAAGCGGATGTTCCACGCAGCTTCCATAGGAACATCATCAGAATGGAGCGTATACCGTCCATCACACCCATACCGGAGGTTTTCCCGATATAAATCGTCCGGATGGGCACCTCCGCATATCTCACCTTGTTCCGTGCGACCTGAAAGACGATTTCCGACACGAAATCATAACGGTGTGATTCCCATCGGCTTTTCCTGAACCCATCTGCCGTGAACACGTGAAATCCAGTCTGGCTGTCGCTGACCCGGACTCCGTACAGCACATTGGCAAGCGAAGTGAGCACGGAATTTCCGAAACGCTTCTTCCAGGGCATGTCATTGTTCCTTGGCCGGACACCGAAGACCATATCAATGTTATCGCCCTGATGCAGCCTTGCCAATGCAAGCGGGATGTCCTCAGGGTCGTGCTGCCCATCTGCGTCAATGGTCACAATGATTCCCGCGCCCTGCTCCAAGGCATGGTCGCATCCGCTCCGGGTGGCATAGCCGGCACCCATGTTCGCAACCAGGTCCAATACTGAGGCACCTGCGTCACGGGCCACGGACGAGGTGTTGTCAACACTACCATCGTTGACCACAACCACCCCTTCCGCAAATCTCAGGGCCCGAAAGACCACCTCGGCAATCCTGTCCTGCTCATTGAATGCAGGGATGACGATGAAACACCGTCTACGATTCTCCTCTTGCAGTTCGCTATCTGATTCTCTCACTATCATGTATGTTGATTACCCGATAGTGAAGATACGCCAGAGAGCTTCAGAAGACTGTAGTGCATCGAAGCAGAGTTGTTAGGGTGATACAAAACACTGCGAAATTAGGTAAGGCTCTGCTCCCTGAAAATGGTACAGATTAGCTCAGAGAAGCTGTATTCGTTGGTGAAGAACGAAGAGAGCATGGCCATGTACCGTCAAGTTCAAGACTAACTTCCATTGATTCGACATAGGGAGCTGAAAACGTGCTGACGTACACGGCACACTTCCAAGAGAAACGTTCTTGCCCCGACCGATAAGGTTACCTTTGGGGATTGACAGAACCCCGCACATGCTCAAGGTCTGCCTCGTAAATCCGCCCGTCATCGCTGTGCTGGAGCCGTGGTATGACACCCCCGACTTCGGAAGGACCGCGCTGGCCTATCTCGCTGGCTATCTCCGGCAGTTCGAAGGGTTTGACATCAGCATCATCGATGCCAAACTGGAAAGGCTCTCGTTCGATGCCACCATGGACCGGATGCGTGCCCTGAGACCTGATGTTGTGGGCCTCACGGCATTCACCAACGAGATAAAACCCGCTGCCTATCTGTCGCACAGGGTGAAAGCGGAGTTGCCCCAATGCGTGACGGTCATTGGCGGGGTGCATGTCACAGCCGTGCCGAGGGAGACCATGGACGAGTTTCTCATGTTCGACATCGGTGCTGTGGGCGAAGGCGAGGAGACCTTCCATGAACTCTGCTCGCTCTTGAGGGAAAAAGGAGGAAGACCTTCGGCAGAGGACTTGAACGGGGTGAATGGCATCATCTTCAGGGATGGCGCACAAACGGTGCTCACCGCTGCCCGCGAGCGGATACTCGATCAGGACAGCATCCCTTTCCCCGCATGGGACCTGCTGCCAAGGGCAGACACCTACTTCGTACAGTCTGTACGGGGCTGTCCGTTCAACTGCCTCTTCTGCATGAACCCCAACGGCCGCGTGGCCCGCAAGCGGTCGGTTGAAAACGTGATGGACGAGCTGAGATGGGTCACGTCCACCTTCCGTCCCAAGCGCATCAGCTTTGGCGATGAGCTCTTCAGCGTGGACATGAGGCGCACCGCAAACCTATTGGACGCGATGGCCGAGGAGGGCATCGGGCAGAAAGTCAAATGGGATGTGCAGACTCACGTGCAGTATGTGAACAAGGAGCTTTTCGAGAAATTCAAAAGGGCCAATGTTGCCCGCGTGGAGCTGGGCATTGAGACCGGTGATGAGGATGCTTTGAAACGCATGGGAAAGGGCACGTCCATGGAAAGCATACATGCGGCTTGCGATGCAGCGCGGGAGGTGGGGGTGACCATCGGCACGTTCTTCCTCTTCGGCCATCCCAACGAGACCCCGCTGACCCTCCAGAAGACCGTTGACCTTGCGGTGAAGGTCAATCCGCACCTGCCCATGTTCGGGCTTATGACGCCCTACCCCGGCACCGAGGTGGCCCGTATGGCCGCCAACGGTGAGGGCGGCTACCGCCTGCTCACCACAGACTGGGACCAGTACAATAAGCAGATAGGCGGAGCCATGGAGTTCGCGGGGCTCACCCGTGCGCAAATCGAGTGGTTTCAAGTTAAGGCATACCTGAAGGTCTATCTATTCAACCATCGCTATCGCGACCTTGTCGCATTCCTCGTGGAGTACAGAAGGGCGGCTTGGGAGGTGCTCAAGAAAATGATTTCGGGTCGCGGTGCCATCTTTGACAGCTCACAGAAGCCCGTGGACTACGACCTTGTGCTGAGCACGGGGCAAGCGCCCGCCATCTCATCCATGATCAGCGCACGGACAGACTGGAACGCCACCCAGCAAAATGAGATGAAGCGCGCCAAGAACGAGAAACGGGATCTCATAGACAGCATAAGAGGATAGGCGGTGATGAAGAAAGTGCTGTTGCTCAACCTTCCCAATGCGGAGCAGATCACAAGGAGATACATGTGCTCTTACGTGTCGCCAGAAAGTCTGCTCCCACCGTTGGAGCTGATCTCGGCAGGGGCGGTGGCCCGCGAATGGAACGGAGCGGAAGTAACCTTGGTCGATGCCATTGCCGAGAAACTGGACACGGTAGCTGTGACATCCAGAATCCGTGCTTTCGCACCTGACATCATCCTGTCGATCACAGGCTTTGAATGTTTCGAGGAGGACATGGACGCTCTGCGTGAGCTGAAAGGGGCTTTCCCGTCATCCAAGCTAATCCTTTTCGGGCATTATGCCACGCATTTCCCCAAAGAGACATTAGCACATTCCGGTTCGGATTTCATCATCCTTGGCGAACCTGAGCTCGTCTTCTCCGACCTGCTGAAGGCATTGGACGGTGAGCTTCCCCTCGGGCAAGTGATGGGCATCGTCCATGTGAAAAGCGGTGAACTGACCATGCAGGGCAGCAGCAACCGCATTCCCAATCCGAACGACCTACCCATGCCGGCCCTTGACCTGCTTCCACAGGGGAGGAACTATTACGAGCCGCTTATGGCGGAACCTTATGGCATGATACAGTCTGCCCGTGGCTGCCCCTATCAGTGCAACTACTGTGTGAAGTCCTACGGCTCCAAGCTCACCGAGCTGACCCCGGAACGCATCATCGGAGAGATGAGGGAATGGAAGCGGCTTTTCGGAGCGCGCTCCATCCGCTTCATTGACGACACCTTCACCATCAATCGCAGGCGTGTTCTGGAGATATGCGACCGCATAGCTGAGGCTGACCTCGGTGTCAGTTGGGCATGTCTCAGCCGAACGGACAACCTCGACCGCGAACTGCTCATTGCCATGAAGCGGTCAGGATGCGTCCGCATTTATTTCGGGATGGAGTCGGGTAGCCAGCGGATGTTGAACATCTACCGCAAGCAGGTGAACATCGAGGAGGCCAAACGCACCTTTCATCTGTGCCGCGAAGTGGGTATAGAGACAGCCGCGTTCTTCATGTCGGGCCATCCTGATGAGACCGAGGAGGATTTTGAGCACACGGTGCGGTTCGCCAAGGAGGCCAAGCTCAATTTTGCCTCCTTCAACCCGCTCACGCCCTATCCGGGCACATCTATGTACGGTCAAATGACCGACTGGATCGATTTCTCCATTTACCCCTACCGCAACAGCTGGAAAGACACCTCCATCTATGATAATTTCGACCGCAGGAAGAAGGCGTTCTACCGCAGATTCTATGTGAGGCCCGCCTATTTCCTGAGCAACGCCCCCGTGTTTATGAAGAATTTTGGCGGATTCTTCACCATGGGCACAGGGCTGCTGCGCTACCTTTTTTGGGACGGGAAGTTTGTCATCCCAGGTCTGAAAGGGGCCAAGGATAAGTAGTTAAACATTTTCGTAGCATGTTGCAACTGACACGCGAGCATTTAGCTCCCCTGATGATTAGGCGATGACCCTTAACCGATTTGCTAAAGTACTCATTGTCTTCTTCTGCACATGGTGTATGTTATGGCTGATGGTCGGGGCATGGCACTGTTTCCCGAATGCCGAAGATCTTTCACTTTCCGTTGAGGCCATTGAGAAAGGCTTTTCCGGGTCTATACAGGGACTTCTCACAGAATTTGACGGACGGTATTTCACTAACACCCTGCACGCTCTAAACCCACTAGTATGGGGTTGGTTCATGGGCTATCAGCTGATGCCGGTCATCGGAATCCTGCTAATGGTCCTTTCACTGTGGTTCCTGCTCTCAACGCTTGCAACAGGGCCTGATTGGCGTTGGAAGTCGTTACTGATGTCGCTGACCTATCTTATGGTGCATCTGTCGGTCGCACCGTCACTACCGCACGACCTCTATTGGATGATGAGTAGCTTCGTCTATATGTGGCCTTGGATATTCTTCTTCCTGTTCTTAGGAAGTCTGCTACGATATATGCGAACGTCCAAAGGAATGATACAGAACATGTGGTTCCTGCTCTGCGTAGCAAGTCTGGTCAGCGGTATCGGTATCAACGAGATGTTCCTTGTGCTCTATTCCCTGACACTAATGGTTTTAGCCTATGTATCATGGCGAAAGGGACTGCTAACTGTCGTTTTGGCAGTCCCTCTGCTCATCGTGGGCCTCTCTTCCATGGTCTTCTTTGTGAGTTGTCCAGGCATCGTGCACCGTATGGCAAATCAGGATGTGGTGCGCGACTGGAATCACATCATTGCGGTGGTCTCGGTCAGTTCAAGTCATCTAAGCTCTTTTCTTTGGGAAATCTGTTTCGAGAATCTGACGGTGTTCCCTTGGGTGGTTGTGGCATCCATCGCGACTCCGGAGGACATTCGCATCAAGCTTTCTCGTGTTCCATTGTCCCATTCGGCCGTGTATGCAGCCTTCGGAATTCTCTGTCTTTGGGTAATGACATGGGCCTACTATTGGCCGATGGGGGCTGATGCGGTGGCACCGACACGGGTTAAGACATCGTTGCTTTATGGAATACAGCTCTGGATGTGGGGGGTGGCTGCCCGCATCTTAGCTGGAACCAGCCATAAAGGTTCAAGCTTCCTCTCTTTTCGGCCATATTTTCACACTCCCATAATACTCACTGCGCTCATGTGTGTTGATTTGACTATGTTCCGTAACAACATTAGTGAAATCAAGCGGGAATACTCCACAGGAGTCCTCACCGGGTACCGAGAGCAGATGCTGAAGCGGCATGATATGCTTGCAAGCTCCTTACACAAGGGGACATGGAATGTTGCTGTTGTACCACCTATCACCTATCTTCCTACCACAGTCTTCGCCCAGCCACTCCTTTCTCCAAATCGCGACCCACAATATTGGAACGAGGCTTACGAGCGTTATTACAAACTGGATGAAGTGCGCCTGTCTGTTGATACTATCACCAAACTCGGAATCTTATTTTCCCATGGACAGAAATGACCTTTTCCGGACATCCTTGAGCGTCTTTATAGCTGCATTCTGGGTTCTGTCCGGATTCTATCTGCCTGAAACCCTCCCTATTAAGGCTAAAGAGGCGATAACATGCCATATGGATGAGAGCTGTCTCTCTGAATTTCCAACGAACGTCTTGGATAATCTTGTCCAAATCTTCTCCCGCGAAGTTGGTTGTGCCGTGATGACAGACAGTTCTTGGATTACTCGAATACCCTGCTGCGAAGTCGAAGTGCTGCATCTCGTTGTACGCGAAGTCTCAGGCTTAATTGCAAAGCTTCGTCTGAGAAGTTCCTTTGAGTGTTTGAGGGACTGTTCCGAGCATTTCACAGCGATTTTGTTTTACGGTGATGGTCAAGAGATTCAGATTGAATTTGTTCGGACAGGAGCGGAATATCATATCCACGAGGTACACGGCCTCTGCGAGCTGCTGACGCACTTATCATTGGCTGTCAAGGAACAGTCCATTGTGTCCCGCACTATGAGGCTTTGACCGATGCTTACCTACCGAAATACCCCTTCTGTGTTATCATTGCAGCTATGAGAGTCGGTCTGATAGGCTATGGATATTGGGGCAGGAATCTGCTGCGGAACCTGGTGCATCACCCGGACACGGAGCAATTATGGGTAAGCGACAAGAACCCTCTTCAGCTTGAGGAGGCCCGAAGGCTCTACCCGCACGTGCTTACCACAGGGGATTGGAAATCGCTGCTGGATGATGACCGTTGTGAGAGCATCGTCATAGCCACACCCACGGCAAGCCACTTTGAGATTGCGAAGGCCGCACTGCTCCACGGCAAACACGTGTTTGTGGAAAAACCAATGGTGGCATCCGTGCAGCAGGCGGAGGAACTCGCGGCCATTGCCGACCGTCAGCACCTCGTGCTCATGGTCGATCACACCTTCGTTTACAACCCGGTGGTTGTCCGGATCAAGGAGGAGTTGAAGTCTGGCAACTGCGGCATGGTCAACTACATCGACTCCACACGCATCAATTTGGGCATCTATCAGTCGGATGTCAACGTGCTGTGGGATCTTGCATGCCACGACCTTTCCATCATTTTCCATCTCCTAGAGGAACAACCGAGCCATGTCCGGGCCATCGGAAGAATCGACCCCAAATGGAAGACCGAGGACTTAGCCTACCTTTTCCTGCACTATCCCTCAGGGATGATGGTGCAGATCAATGCGTCATGGGCCTCACCGGTCAAAATTAGGCGGATGATCATCGGTGCGGAGTGGAGCATGATGATCTATGATGACATCGAACCCACCAACAAGCTCATTATCCACGACTATGCCGCCACACCCCGTGGCACGGACGGACGGTCAGAAATGCTTACGGATTACCGCCTTGGCAACATCACGATACCGAAGTACGAATCTCTCGAACCCCTTGCATGTGCAGTGGATGACTTCTACCAATCCATAAAGACGGGCCGCAGACCTATTGCGGATGCGGATGCAGCCATCCGCGTGATTTGCGTACTTGAATATGCCGAGCAGTCGCTGAGGGAGAATGGAAGCCTGATTGCCCTGACATGAACTGGTCTATCGTGATATTCGCCTTCAACGAGGGAGACAGTCTTGCCGCTACAATAGGCCGATGTGTCGAATTCTTATCGGAACATGCCAAGGCATATGAGATGATTCTTGTCGATGACGGAAGTACAGACAACACCCAGGAGGTCTGCGAGCGGCTGAAGCGGGAACATCCCGCCCTTCGCGTGCTACGTCAACCAAAGAATCTGGGCATCGGTCATACCCTTCGAACAGGGTATGAAGCCGCTCAGTACGAGTACGTATGCGCCATTCCGGGCGATGGGCAGTTCGACCCGTCAGAACTTGCCACGATTCCTGCGTTTGGACCAATGGAATTCTACTCGTTCTACAGAAGTAATCAGAGTTACAACTTATATCGTCAAATGTTGAGCAACATTAACCGATGGCTCAATCGCCTATTCCTCGGTCTGAACATGAAAGATGTGAACTGGGTCAAAGTCTATCGCCTGGAGCAGCTCAAGTTAGCAGCCCCTAAGCTGACCAGTTCAGTCATAGAAAGCGAAATCTGCTGGCGTTTGGTCAAAGCTGGTATCCGACCCATAGGGCTTCCATCAATCTATCATCCGCGTCTAAACGGTGAGGCCAAGGGAGGACGTTGGAATACGGTGGCTCAGGTACTTTCAGATATGCCGCCCCTTTACTTTGGTAGCCTTCCCCGAGAATAGGACAATTTGAGTTCAGCGCAATCTAAGAACTACTAGCGATTACAACCCAATGCAGCCTGTGCTTAAAGATAAGGTTCTACAGAGTAAGCTTGACCACGATGGTTTTGTGGTCATCAACCTTCTAAGCCAAGACCAAATCTCTGCGCTGAAAGATGTTTTTCAACAACATATACTTCAGCCACTTTCTGAATTCAGTTCGACCAATATGATGGGTAAACCTGAATGGCGGAGGACAGTCGGAAACAACATCATGCGAGTCATCGGGGCTAAGGTCGAAGAGGCCCTTTGTAATACTGTGCAATGGCTCCCGGCATTTCTCATAAAGCCCATTGGAGATGACACCGAGTTCCCCGCGCATCAAGACTGGACATTTGTGGACGAGACGAAGTTTATGTCCGGCAACGTATGGATTCCCTTGAAAGATGTGGACGTTGCGGATGGGACGCTTCACTTCGTGAAGCGATCACATCACCTTATGACTCAATCCGTACGTGTCCATTCGCTCCCGTATTTTTTCGATGGTAATCAAGAGTATGTAAAGAGATTCTGCGAGCCGGTCCCAGTGCGTGCGGGGCAGGCCATCGTTTTCTATCATAGGACGATACACTATTCCCCCTCAAATGTGGGCGACAGCAACCGCGTGGCCGTATCCTGCGGTTTTCACAGCATGGGCGCGCCACTGATGTTCTATCGGATGGCAGGGGACGATGTGATCGAGGAGTACATTATGCCGAATGACTATGTGTTCGATTTCGAAGGACGTGAGCAGTTGAGAGATCGCCCACGCTCAGGCGTTCTCAATCGTACGTTCCAACATTTGAACAGGGTGCTGTCACTTGAGGAGCTTGAACGTCTATTCGGCTGATTCCGGTGGATGTTGACATGGTCGGCTCACTTTCGTAATCACGATCTCGGCACGCACCGTGTCCTCAGGGCGCACAATGAACACGGTGTCCCTTGAGTGGTCCACATACCAAGCCCCTTGACCACCGAAGGTCTGTTGAGGAGGAATCACCGCTCTGACAGTGTCCCCCTGGAATCGTCCAATCAACAGGCTATCCAAGGCGGGAATCAGATATCCCTTTCCTACCACTACCCTCAAAGGCAAAAGGCCGTTGGGCTGTTCGGTGGTTTCAATCGGCCTGCCCCATCCATTGAGCAGCGTTAGCTCGATGAGCACCTCGTCCCCCGATTCGGTCATAATGTCCGAGACCTCATGCCGGGGAGAGGAGCAGGCGAAGAAGATGTATAGAAGGGCCGATGTGCCTCTGAGCATTCTCTGCGTACTTGTTCAATTCATCCTGAGCACCACCCTGAATCCGTCCGGTCGGTCACACATGTCGAGTGGAGGGGGTTGGCCAGGACCGAAGGTGCTCGTGTAGTAGATCTGAAGAAAGGCCGGGGTGTGATAATGGAATCCTCCGCCTTTGCCAATGAAATAAGGCAGTCCCGCCCATCTGTCACGTGTCCATTCCCAAGCATTGCCCGCCATATCGTGACAACCGTAAACGCTCGACCCGTCAGAGGTCTGGAAGCCATCTCTGTTGCTTCCGTCATAAAACCCCACTGGGGTGGTGCCGGGTTCATAAGGGTCTCCACTGCTGAAATAGTTGGCGAACGACCCGTCAACCCCGTCACCCCAAGGAAACCAGCAGGGATATGGGCCGCGGGCGGCCTTCTCCCATTCGCGGGCGGTGGGCAGGTCAAATCCGTAGAACTGGCAGAAGGCCATGCAACCGAACCATGTGACGCTGGTAACCGGATGGTCTGCTAATGAATCGTTCAGCATCACTTCTCCTCCATGCAGCCAAATCCTGTTGTCAGGCACTTTGACGTGATAGCTGCCAGCCGGTATGATGCTGTCGCCCGGATAGTAGGTTCTCCACCTTCCTTCTTCTATGGAAATGACCCCTTTTGAGATGGCATCCGTCAGAAAAGCATGAAACTGGCGATTGGTCACCTCATACTTACCGATGAGAAAATCATATTGGATAGTGTCCCAATCAGCATTGATTCCGAATCTGAAAGGCCCACCACCCACGAGGACTAAAGTCATATCCCCTAAAACGGTATCCTTGCAAGGAGAACTGAACGGAGGCTGCTCCTTCTGAGCCTCATGTTTTTCTGGAGAGTCAGCACAAGCGGAAATGAGACACAAAAGCACGAAAATCATTCTCATCATAACGTGTCTTTCAGCAGTCTCGTGCAACAGGGTCAGAACTTTCGAGCAGAGAGAGGGCGAAAGCGCGAACACCACTCATTCAACTGCTGCGGCCTACGGCAAAGGTATATACGCTGCTTTTTTCAACGAAGACGGTCAGTTGTTCGCTATCGGATTTGCTGATGGTTCGGTCTCGGTGCATCGAAGCGACTCCTTCACCAAGGTATGCGGAATGCAAACAAACGATGGCCCAGTGGTATCCACCCTTTGGGAACAGAACATCATAGTTGCGCCAAACCTGCATGGTTCTGTTCATCTGGTCTCTCAAGACAGATGCAATGAGGTTGCGCGTGTTGAACCAGGGTTTTCTGTTCATCATGCAGCACTTTCCAGAGGGGGTGGGTATCTTGGTATGTGCGGCCAAGCCGAAGGCGTTCTTATTATCGACAGGACAGGGGCGAACCGCAGAATTCTGCTTGAACATCCTGCCTCCGTACACTACTTCTGGTTTCTACCAGATTCCCTTGTCCTTACATCGTGCGACAACGGTATGGGCTACCTTTGGAACTACTCTGATGGCGAAATCCGACATCGATTTGAGGGGCATGGGGATGCGCTCAGGAGCATCTACCACTGCCCTGCACTCAATGTGGTCATCACTTCATCGAGGGACATGACCGTCAGGCTGTGGAATATGGAGACAGGGAAATGCATTTCCGTTTTCTCTGATCTGAATGCAGACACACACGTTGCCCTTACCGACAATTCTGGAGTCTACTTGGCCTCTTGCGACATTGATGGGAGAATTGCTGTCCGAAATCTACTCACAGACCAAGTGGAGATAGTACAGGCTCACGAGGATGCCATTGTGAGTTTGCATTTCAACCCTGCCAACAACCAATTGATGTCTGCGGGCTTTGATGGCTTTGTGCGATTCTGGGATGTGAACCCACTTTTACTCCGAACGGAGCTCAACGTATCCGCAGGAGATTAATCGAACACCGCTCCCATAGCATCCCCATAGCTGAAGATGCAGCCGCAGTCCCCCTTGAATTGTCCGGGTGACCAGACCACCTGATTCCCCGTGCTCGCACTATCCCAGCGCACACGCTTTGTGCTCTCCTTGGTGAACCACATGCGGTACAATTCAGCCTTGATGAAAGTGGGGTTTCTATCCGCAAAGGGGCTTTCGAGCAGAAGGCTGCTGACTGCAGGGTCGGAATCGAACAGCTTCTCCACGAATCGGCAGACCCACGCGTTGCCCTCGTGTTGATAGGGATTCAGAGGATTATGGCGGTACGCCCCCTCGCACAGCCCCTCGTAGAACATGAGATGGTCCAGACGTGGGTAGTAGGGGGCGTAGAAACCGAGCATGTCCGTCAGGGTGGACGGCAGATGGCGAAATCGGTATGGCTTCCATGTCTCACCGTCTTCGCTGCCGCTCAACCTGATTTCGGCATGATACACAGGAATGCCCTTGAACACCCCATAGGGACTCACTATTCGCCAGTACGAGGGGATGCGGAGCACTTCCAGCATGGAGTCGGCCACAGGGTTATCCGCCTTCAGGTTCACCAACGTGTGGTTGAGCTGATTCTGCGGGGAATAGGGTCTCGGATCGAAAACAGTGATGCAGTACATCATTTGGAACGCCAACTGAAGGCCGAGCAGCGCACGGCCAAGGGCCCCGATGCGCCCCCTACTTGCCTTGGAGGGCAAGGGGCGCAGTATTGCAGGCAGGTCGGTGTCCTTGAGCACCGCAACGGCCAGCACGACCGAGAGCATGTTGAAGTAACCGTAGTTGCCCGACAGCTGGATAAGGAGCGAGATGAGGATGAAGGTGGTCACGGCCGCCCACCGCCATCTTTTCCCACCAAAAACAAAAAAGGGGACAATCACCTCGCCTATGAAAAGACAGACCTGGGCAAGGTGTTTCAGAAAATCAGGGGTGCGATGCAGGTGCCATGCCAGTGGAGTGGGCATGGGCTGTGCCTGAAAGAAGGTATCGAAGAAGGTGAACTCTGTCCAGACCGCATGTGGCATGTAGAACTTGTTGACCCCCATGCAGAACCACAGTCGGAAATTGAGCAGTAGCAGCGGCCAGGCCACCAGCTTGGGCACCATGCCGAGGTAGCGGAGGCTGAACGTGGAGAACATGGCCAGAAAACCCACTTCCGACAGGAAAAGGTCGATGATGATGATGAAGAAATCACCTCCTATGGCGGTGATGGACAGGAATGCAGCCCATGCGACCACCGCCCCATGAAAGCACCACCGGGCTGAGAGCATCAAAAGGGCACCGAGGCAACCAGCCCCAGCCAGCACGAGCAGGGTGAGGTCGTACGGGAAAAAGTGAAAGACCGATGGGAACATCAGGAAGGCCCGCAGCGCACCCATGTCGTCCCTGGCCAGTCCGATCAGCTCCCGGGCGGGAAGCAGGCCATTGGCACCGATGAGCGGCAGCAACTGGTGGAACAGCGGAAGGAATGCCGTCAGGTAGATGATTCCCAGTCCTTTGTGAAACCAGCCAATCGTGCCTCCCCTGCCCGAGTCGGACATGGCCAGGGCCACGAGGCTTCCTGCCTGTTCACGCCAGCTCATGGGCCAGTTCCCGTTCGGTCCGGTCAGAGGATGACCAGGGCTCGGCCCTGAGCAGCGGCCCCAACTCAGGCTCGCGGTCGGGGTAGTGCTCCTGCCAGAAACGCCCGTCCACCTGATGAAGGAAAACCTGCCCGTCAGCGGGGTGCGCATATACCAGCGGGGCATTACTTGGGGCAGCAAGCGCATGGAAAACCACCCTGTCGCTGTCCGACAGATTATCGGGCGACCCGTGGACAATGCTGTCGTTGAAGACCAGTACCTCCCCCGCCCTAACCGCTACGGGCTCCATTCCATGGGATAGAATGTGAGGGAACAGCTGCAGCCAAGGCCAATGGATATTGAAGTTTCTGAACCGTTCGAACCTTCGGTGACTGCCCCTGAGCACATGGATAGTGCCGTTCTTAACATCCGTGTCCTGAATTGGGCACCAGAGCGAGACCGATGTGAACTGCCTTTCATCCACCGTGGTAAGGTTCTGATGCGGGCAGACGTGGCCAGTGCCCGGTGGCTTTATGAACAGATTGGCCTGATAAACCTGATGGTCAACAAGAAACTCCTCCGTCAGCGGGCGGAGCAGTGTTTGAACCTTCTCCATCACCTGCCGCTTGTAGACCGCTTCCTGCTCAAGGAACGTGCAGTGATATGTGACGTTGATGGACTGCTGTCCGGGGCTGTCAGAATCCTTAGAGGGTATCTGGTATCTCAAATCACCATAAGCCTGACGGAGAATATTCGAATCAACGCCCTGCACCACCACGAAACCGTTCCGTTCGAATGCCTGCTCCAGCAGTGAATCCTTGAAAGTTGGATGGAGTTCGTCCGTGCTCATGACCACAAGATGAGTTGACCGGGAACTGCCGATGTGGCAATGAACCCCCCGAGGGTGATGCGGCTGCGTTGACCCCTGACGCGCTCCACGCGATGCCAAACGTTGCCCCCACAGAAAATCACGAGGTCGCCCGCAAGTGGATTAACATACATCCGTCTGATGGCCGGATCGTTCACATTGATTACATTCCCCTGCCTGTCCTCCAGCATCTCGAATCCCCATCCATGGCGACCACCAACATGGTTCCAATGAAGGTCGAAGCAGCACAGTTCCCCTCCCTCCTCGCTGTCCTGCAGAACAATGAAAAAGCTGAATCTATTGTCCTTCAAATTCATTCGTTCAAGCCACGCGAAATAGTCAGGGAATTCTTGGAAAAAAAGATTTTCGCAATGCACAACCAGCTCCCCAGCATCTGGCAGCAGCTCCCTGAAGGTAAAGGGTGGAAGGTGGACGGCCTCGCGGGAGTTATAGAGGGGGGTCACCTCCATCCCGAACGTATCACGCACGTAGGATACCAGACGCTTCTCAACGTCAACCCCGAAAACCTGTTGAAAATTCTCCCTGAATCGGGAGGAATACCGAGT
Organism: uncultured Chryseobacterium sp.; assembly: GCA_964488095.1. Lineage (GTDB taxonomy): Bacteria > Bacteroidota > Bacteroidia > UBA10329 > UBA10329 > UBA10329. The sequence goes on along the minus strand of CAZATP010000003.1, from coordinate 26,495 downwards.
GTATTCCTCTTCGGTAATGCTTCCCTCCGCAAGTCTTTGGGAAAATTGCGCGAAACTTAGAGGATGGAAGTAAAGCCCCTCATTGACCCTTACCTTTTCCCCCAATGCCATGCCGCCAAGTCCTGCGAGCACCCGTGAGACCTCCTTCTTAGACAGGAAATCGTGGACTATGAGGCCTGTGAGCGACTCGCTTAGCAGGTCAACAGCCAAGTGAGAACCATGGCTGCCACCGAATGAAATCTCTTCAAAACGATAGAGGGTGGTATTGTCCTTGATGTTCATGTTAACAAAGGAAGCGATAAAGCGCAATCAGTGGCGGTAGGTGAAAGATAAGGCGATGGGAGTCCTTATGAGTGAAGGGGAGCAGAATCAGATAGATGCCAGCCCCACCGGACAGTTTCCATCCCCACAACCAAGTGTCCCCAGCCATTAGAAGGAGGATATACACCTTGGCCCATATCTGGCCGAATGTGTTCGGCACGGTACATATTCGGTATTTCCTGTCAGTATCCATGTCTCTGATATCCCAGAACACCTCACCGATGAGCACGAAAATCCCTAGCGAGATGATTCGTTTCCAGCTCTCCTCACCCATCTCAGACCCCGTTAGCATGGTGTGCTGCAGTATCAGGGGTAGAGTCCAGATGGCCACCGCAGAGAACAGGTTCTTGACAAGGAAGATGTTCTTGACCCGGATGCCCTTCCACACGGGCACAGTATAGAGGAAGGTGATCGGAAGCAGAAGCAGCCACCAGCGCAGCTCATGCCCACCAGCTATATGGAATGCGAACGAGGCGAGCAACATCAGCCCAATGAAAAGATAAAGGGGCCTCCGGTGTCCCTCGCGCACATATTCCAACGGTTGCGACTCGCGGTCAAGGTCTGCATCGAAAACACGGTCGAACAGATAGAGCGCAAAGTGCCATAGCGACAGAGAGAGTAGGAGGTAATGGTCAATCGGGACTCCGGCCCTAACATTGTTGCCCACAAGGAGATAGGCGAAAATGGCCGAGATGTGCAACCTATAGCCCATGAGCGCCATGAAGAACTTATTGACGGTTTGCAAACCGTTATGCCGTATTTCACTCATCCTTTTCTAGTTTGATACCATCCCAATCGGGGCCGCAGCGGGAAACGCGGGGTGAGATTCCAAAGACGATGCTCCTCCCAAGTATCGGCCTCTATTTTAAGTCTCACGCCCAAATCGAATTCAGAAACTATGGCCGCTCCGTCCCCAAAGGCGACCTTCACATTGTAGCTGCCTGCATTGAGTAGGAAGGCAGGTATAGTGATACGGCATGAGTATAGGCCCTTGCTCAATATTCTTTGCCGATAAATCTCCCTGTACACAGGACTGTCCGTCAGCACTGGGCCGGCCGGACCGGATATGTAGATCATCGGTTCGATCACATGTTCTTCCGTATGAACCTCGTAGTCAATCTCCAACTCCACCGGCTCTGACATGCGCACCTCTGGCCCTTGTGGGAATCTCGTATTCAGCAGCGATACCACACCGGACAGCCCAGTGGCGAACGGGTCTGTCAACTCAGTGTTGTAGATGGCGATTGCGTCTGACACGCTGCCCATGAATCTCAGCTTCCCATTCTCAAGCACCATGCATCTGTTGCAGTGCTCGACTATTTCACTCATCTGATGGCTGGTGAAAAGCACGATGCGCGACCGAGAGGTGAGGTCGGAGAGCAGCTCTTTGCTACGCTGACGGAAGTCCACATCGCCCGCACTCATGGCCTCATCCAAGATGAGCACCTCCGGCCGCAGCACTCGGATGAGGCCGAAGGTGAGCCGAAGTACCATGCCCGATGAGTAGGTTTTTACAGGCTCATCAATCATCCTACCGAGATCGCTGAAGTGGATGATATCGTTGATGTGGCGTTCGGCATCGGCATCTGTCAGTCCCATGAGGCGGTGCATCATCACCACATTGCCACGGCCCGTGAGGCTTGGAAACAACATGGACGACTGCTCCTGCACCGAGGTTACCCGCCCGATGACCTCAGCTCTGCCCGAGGTGGGGCGGATGATACCCGAGAGGATGCGTAGCAGGGTCGATTTACCCGCACCGTTGCTACCGATGATTCCGAGCCGATCACCCTCGTTTAGGGTAAAGCTCAATTCATCTAAGGCTACAAGGCGTCCATTTACAACTCTGTCATCTCCAATAAGGCCGCTGTGTTCAACGCTGTGTACGGCAGTAAGCTCGAATACCTTAGTGATTCTATCGCATGTGACGGAGCAAGTCATGGGCTTTCAAAAGCAATAATCATCCCCTGCGGTTCTGAAATGAGATTGTCGGTTTGAGAGGCACTTGGCAACAAGAAGAGTGCTGTAAAAGAGGCTCTGTTTATTCAGCAGTATGCCCAGCCACTGCGCATCTAATAGTTGGCACAACCAATTGTACGAGCGGAGGCGGTAAAATTCTCCCCGTTCGTAATCCAAAATCTGTGAAGTTCAGGTAGAACCTGAGATACATATCTGCATTGACCCGCCAAAAAAACCAGTGTTGGTATATCGCTGCAGAACGGTTGTCTCCATATGCTTGTCTCTGGTTGCACAGTGCTAAACAAACGGCCTCGCTGAAATCCACATTCCCAAATCGAGGAATGCAAGGGCGCATGCATGAGATAGGCTACCACGCCCACATTGCCTTCAAATCCTTCCACCATCTTCCCACCTTGAACTCCGCCACCTTTTTCTCCAACTCATCCTTGTTAAGAGTGACGAAAGGGTTATCTGAAAACCCGAGACTCGTAACCCCCTGAGGCTTCTCAGAGCGATTGTTGGCGTATCTAATATAGAAATCGGGGGTAGTAGCAAAAAGCTCTGCCTGCGTTTCCCCTTCGGATTGAAAGGCGTAGCGCAGAGGCGCGTTCTTCTCCACCATAGACAACCCGACACTAACCCTTGGCACCAGTAGGTTGTTTATTGTAGAACAGTGAACAATACCATGAAAAAAGAACACACACTCACCTACCTTGAGCGGTACATCCACAAGATGGGACTCAATCTCCTCTTTCAAATGCGTGTAGAGTTCAGGCGTTCCTGACCCTCGGAGTGTATCCATAAAAAGATGGCTACCGGGCAGCATCTGAATATTGCCGTTGGTACCCGTGGTGTCGATGAGCGGACACCAGAGGTTTAACGACCAGTGCTGGGTCTCGTCCACAAAGCTCCAATCTTGATGGGGTGGTATGTTACCACTTTCCCCGGGTGGCTTTACCACAAACATGCCCCCAAATGCCTTGAAATCTCTGAAATGTTGCTGTAACTTGGGAAGGAAGACCCGAAGAATCGTGTCCTCTACCTCCTCTCGGTAAACTTCATTGGCACTGAAATAAGATTTGTAGAACCGTTCAGGCATCTCTTTATGCCACTTGTCGTAAAGCTGTTGAAACAACCCGACTTCGTCAGTATCGAGCATCGGCAGCACAACGTAGCCGTACTCTCTCAAACGCACATCCAACCGTTGATTACACATTATGCGTGTACTGAGCGGAGACAATGCGGACTTGGGGTTGCGTTTCATATCATCCATCTCAAAGCACTACATTACCACAGAACTGTAAAGTTTAGAAGACAATTCTCTTTATACATCTCTCTCTGGGCGTAAAGGCAATAAGGACAAGTATAAAACCCAGCCACACTCTTCATTCCGTTTACCCAAACCACGTGGTATCAGTCCAATCTGGCTTATGTCGTTGAATACACATAACATACAATAGCCTATCCACGACACACCAACTAACATGATTAGACTATATGCTTCACGCACTCCCCCCAACCACGGTAATATCCGAGCACATGAACCTGACCTCCGATAGCGTCACACAGACAGCAGCAACGAACACGCAAACATCATCATATCCCGTCCTAACAAACGTTTTCATGTACCTCGTCAACATACTGTAGAACCAATGACTGAAAATTACTGTGCGATTTCAAGTTGCCAGTTACCTGTAATCTCAATCATAGCACTTCCTTGAATCTCAATAGTTTTGCAAATAGCATTGAAGCCGACGATTCGTGGATATGGGGTTGTGAGCGGGTCAGCCAACTCGGGAATCACAGCATCCGTGATTGCACCTGGCACACAATTCGTCCAATTCAACGGTTCAAACCAATCATCGTCCACATCACCTGTCCAAACTGTCATTGCCTGAGGACCCTGAACCACAACTGTGAACTGAGATGAGGCCGCTCCACAGGAGTAAGGGTCATCCGTTTGGAATCCAAAAACCACCTCACCAACGTAGGACGCTGGTGCAAACGCACTAACCGTATCTGGCTGTGTCGAAAATCCAGTAAATCCTAAAGTAATACCCAATGGTGTGGAAGACACGAGAGACCAAGAACCTCCCGTTGCTGAACCTCCAACCGTAGCAGCGTCTGCCAACAGGCTGGAGATTGGAACCACAGACGAACAGATAGTAACATCAGGCACAAGCAACAACGTTGGCAATGCCCTCACCTCAATCGTCCTAACATCTGTCTCCACTGTACAACCAGCAGCCGCATCCGTTGTGAGCACCAGTTCGACAGTTCCAGCGAAATCCACATCGGGTGTGAACGTCACCGTGGCTGGGTTGGCCACAGGGCCTGTTGAACTAAACGTACCAATTCCCGTCTGTATACTCCAAGTGCCTGTGGTGGCTCCACCTGCAATGGTGGCACCCGTGAGGGTGATAGCAGATGGCGAAGAAGACTGACAGACGTCCTGTGTACCGCCCGCATCAACTGTGGATGCCGTGTTAACAGTAACAACGCCACCAATCGTTGCCGCATCACAAGGTACCAAATGACCACTTGTAGTAACAGTGTAGGTTCCGCCTGAAGTAGGTGTTCCGGTAATGGTCACCGTCTTCAATGCTACGTCCACACTTGCTGTAAGACCAGCAGGCAGGCCAGTGACGCCCGCATTATCTGCACTGCCACTGAAAGTGAACACAATCGGATCAATCGCCACACCAACACAGACCACAGGGGAAGCACTGCCACTTGTCAGGGAGATAGCCGAAGGTTCATTCTCAGACACCTCGGTGATGGCTGAGGTAGCCGAACATCCGTTCACATCTGTGACCTCCACGGTATAATCTCCTGCTGTCGTAACAGTGAGTGTAGCTGCGGTCTCACCAGTCAAGCTCAACGTGTTCAGCTGCCACTGATAGCTACCTCCCCCTGATGCTGTGAGTTCCACATCATCCACACCATCACCACAGAATGCCGCAGTCGGTGCAGGAGTTATAGAAGCGGTCGGAAGCGGATTCACTACCACCACCACTGCCGCACTTGTCTGAACACAACTATTCCCATCTGTAACGGTCACGGTGTAAGAACCAGATGTAACAGCCGTCAGAACCTGTGCTGTTTGCGCAGGTGAAATCGGACTTCCACTCTCATTCCAGAGGTGAGAGTTCCAACCCGAACCCGCATTGAGATCAACTGATACCCCTTCACAGAATGTGGTAGGGCCAGAGGGTGTGATGGAGACCACTGGAAGTGAATTGACCGTCACAGTAACGTCAGCACTATTCTCACAACCAATTGCATCCGTTCCAACAACCGTCAATGTAGTGGTAGTGCTTCCGCTGAATGTCGGATTCACGATTTGGTCATCATCTAAAACAACGGTAGGCGACCATTCGTAGGTTAAGGCCCCGGTTGCATTCAACTGCACTGTTTGTCCGAAGCAGATGGCTACATCAGCCCCTGCTTGAACATTTGGCAACCCATTGATTTCTACTATTGCTGTGGTCGTGTTGGTACAAATAACTGGTGGGGTGGTAGAACCCTGATTATCGAAAGTATAAGTCACAGTATGAGTGCCTGGAACACTCGACTCAAGGTCAATCTCACCTGAGTTTGGATCGACCACCAGACCCGTTGAACCACTGTAAGTTCCACCCACAGCCCCTGTCATCGTAACTGCTGCCACCCCAGTTGCACAGAAGGGCGTTCCCGTGTAAGATATGGTAGCCGTTGGCAACGGAACGATGGTAATCGAAGTTGTTGTCGTGTTAACACAACCGTTAAAATCTGAGAAGGAATAGGTCACCGTATACGTGTTAGGTGTACTGTTTTCCAAATCAACATATCCATTTATTGCATCGACAACAAGACCTGAACTTGAGGTATATGAACCTCCTGTCTGACCAGTCAATGTCACCACCCCGGTACCCTCAGGACAGAATGGTGAACCTGCATAGTCAATGGTCGCGGTGGGATTCGAATTGACTGTAACCGAAGTTGGGGAACTGGTACTTTGGCAGAGATTTCCGTCTGTATATGTAACAGTATATATGCCCGTTGTGGAAACTGTAATATTATCGGTTGTAGCACCGGTGCTCCAAGTATTGCCTGCTGGCTCACTGGAGTTCAACTGAACAGAACCTCCTTGACAGAACGTTGTAGGTCCACCCGCAGTGATTACTGGTATAGCAGGTAATGGGTTATACACTATGGTTCCGGCATCAGTTGCCGCAGCGCACAGAACATTCTGTCCAGTGGTGGATAATGTATAGTTGAACGTCCCATCAGCAGTAGATGTACCACTGACCGTAACGGTGGATCCTGAAACACTAGCAGTGATGCCAGATGGCATTCCACTAGATGTTACACCTGTTGCAGATCCTCCTAACGTGAATACCACATCAGTTATGGGTTCACCAACACAAAGTTCCTGATTCAGGTTACCTGAGGCATAGGTAATCGTAGGTGCTTCATAAACCGTAACAACCGTAGCGCCACTTGTAGCAACACAACCATTGGCATCAGTTGCCACCACTGTGTTTGAACTTGAAGAGTTCACACTAATGCTCGTAGTAGTTGCCAATGTGCTCCACACATAACTGGTTCCACCAGAGGCGGTAAGCGTAACACTACCACCCTGACAGAAATCTATCGGACCCCCAGCAGAGATGGTCGCTACGGGAGTCGGGTAAACTGTAATCAGTCCTGAAAGTTGAGCGGCTGCACAGGTAGCGTTCTGACCTGTTGTGGAAATTGTGTAGGTACCCGAACTAGTAGGCGTACCTGTAATAGTGACGCTCGACCCAGTCACAGAGTGACTCAAACCTGCAGGAAGACCCGAAACACTCACTCCCGTGGCACTTCCACCAAAGTCATAGGTTATTGCGCTAATGGCAATTCCTGGACAGACAGATTGATCTGCAGGATTGGAGGCACCTGCCAAAACAAGTGTCGGCACTGGATGCACCGTTACTACTGTTGCGGCACTGATTGCAGAACAGCCATTCGCGCCAGTTACTATAACTGTGTACGCACCCGAGGAATTCATGGTAATGCCTTGAGTGGTAGCCCCTGTGCTCCAACTGTAGCTATCACCAACGCTAGAGGTCAGATCAACCGTCCCACCTGCACAGAACTCGACAGGGCCACTGGCAGTGATTGTAGCAACCGGTGGAGTATTGACAGTAATCGTACCCGTCAAAGTAGCTGCTGTACAAGATGAATGCTGACCTGTGGTGGTAACCGTATAAGTACCTGTTGCCGTTGGATTTCCCGAGATAGTAACAGTTGGAAACGAAACTGACGCGGACAATCCTGCTGGCAGATCAGTAACATCCGCTCCAGTAGCACCACCACTCAACGTGAACGTTGTTGACATAGCCACCCCCGAACAAATCGTTAGATCCTGCTGCCCTGTCGCCAATACAAGCGAGGGTTCCGGATGCTCAGTGACCCCCACAGACGTACTGGTACCAGAGCAACCGTTAGCATCTGTCATGGTGACACTGTAGCTACTACTCGAACTGGCCGTAATAGACTGTGTTGTGGCACCAGTACTCCAGAGATAACTCACCCCTGCGGTTGAGGTTAGACCAACAGAACCTCCAGTACAGAAATCAATTGGGCCGTCTGGGGTAATGGTCACCGTTGGCAGTGCGTTCACAGTAATGGTTCCTCCTATGGTGGCTGCAGCGCAACTTGCATCCTGCCCTGTCGTGGTAATCACGTACGAACCGGACGAGCTTGGCGTTCCGCTGATGGTTACCGTGGGATAGCTCACTGTCGCACTAAGTCCAGAGGGAAGATTCGTTACACTGGCACCAGTAGCACCTCCACCGAGAGTGTATGTTGTTGCAACAATAGGCTGACCTGCGCACAAGGTCTGCGACTGTGTACCAGTGGCATGAACAACTGTCGGTGCTGGGTTCACCGTAACAACAGACGCAGAACTGGTCGCGGAACAACCGTTACCATCCGTCATCGTGACAGAGTAATTCCCCGAGACAGACATGGTTATGTCCTGACTGGTAGCACCCGTGCTCCACAGATAACTGAATCCGGCCGTTGATGTGAGGGTCACAGATCCACCTGAACAGAAGTTCAGTGGCCCATTGGGTGTTATTACAACCACGGGAAGCGGGTTGACAGTTATCACCCCGCTAATGGTAGCGGCAGAGCACGAAACATGCGACCCGGTGGTTGTGATCGTATAAGTGCCCGTGGCTGTTGGCGTGCCGCTGATGGTCACCGTAGGGAATGATACGTTGGCAGTCAGCCCAGATGGCAATCCTGAAACCGTAGCGCCTGTGGCACCTCCACCCAAAGTATATGTGGTGGTTGCAATGGCAACTCCATCACAGACCGTCTGATTTTGAGAACCCGTTGCTAAAACGACAGTCGGTGCATCATGCACAGTTACCGTTCTTGAATCTGCTACCGGACCGCATGCTCCCGCAGGGTCGTTCGTGGTCAACGTAAGCGTAACTGTACCAGACCAGTTGGCCGCTGGCGTGAAGGTCACAGCAGCAGGGGCTGCCGGGTTCACGTTTCCGAAGGTTCCTGCTGCAAGGTTAGAGGAAGTCCAGTCAGCAGAGGTGGCTGAACCTCCATACCCTGAACCAGACAACGTGATCGCTGCTGGCGTGGCAGACTGACACGTATTGTTATCCAGACCGGCATTGACAGTGGCCGGTTCCTGAACAAAAACATTGGTCGACACCGAACTGAAGCATCCGCTTCCGCTTTCTGTAACCGTCACACTGTACGGATATGTACCTGTTGCGGATGGCGTAACTGACAGATCCTGACCAGTGGTTGAACCAGGAGACCACAGATAAGTGTAGCTGTTTGTCCCTGCCCCTCCACCACTACTAGCAAGCGCTCGAAGAGTCACTGAACCTGGATGACAGAAAGTAAGACTTCCAGTCTGAGCGATGATGGAAAGGGTGTTGGGACGGCCGTTGATGGACTGGGGTAACGTTGTCAGCGTTCCATCTGAAGCTGGACAAGTGTTGGATGGATATACCGTCACACTTGCACTTGGATTCGCAGCACCCCAAAGCACTGTTATCGTCTGAGTTCCTTGTCCGCTCTGAATAGTGCCTCCTGAAGCTGTCCAATTGTAGGTTGTGGCACCAATCACCTCGCTGACGTTATATGTGACCGTTGTCCCTTCACAAATCACCCCAGTATTTGAGGCAATAATCGGTGAGGCCGGGCTGAGTTGAGACGCAACTGTAAACGTCCTGTAAACCGGCACTGACCATCCGCAGCACGCTTCGAACACTCTCAGTCGAACCTGGTAGGTCTGACCAGCCAACCAGCCCCCTGAAGGAGCAGGAACCGCACCAGGAGCAGAAGAGGCGAACGAGTAGATGGCTGTGCCTGGTGAGCTCAACAATGCAACCTTCCAATCCCATTGGGTGATGTTAGCAATCTGTCCTCCTGTGAGACTCGTCCCCAGAGTGATAGGATCGCTTGGACAAGGACTTGGAATCTCGTTAATCGTGGTCGGCAGCATGGTGACAAGCCTGTCATCATAGAGCTGTATGTACCTGTTGAGGCTCGTTCCAACAATCCCAATGTTCTTCACTCCAAGAGAAGATGAACTTGGATAGTATATGCTCACGTTGTTGTTCGACACCGCATGGCTTGTGGTGCTAGAGGTGAGATCATTCACAAAAGCCGGGTCTGTTCCTATACCCGACCAGTTTGCACCCGCTGTCTTGCTAAGTTGAATCTCAGAGTTACGACAGCCTCTGAACCAATTGGCTGAGATGTTACCATTGTTAGGCACGGAAGACCCAATCTGACTGAATGATGCTCCGTTCAATTGAACCACCGCCTGACTAATACCGGCTGCGCCATCCTGTCCACGACCACCATTTCCTCCGTTTCCACCCGCTCCACCAGCACCACCAAGTCCGTCACAACCTGTTGGGCTACTGTAACCCGAACCTGGAGAACCCGCTACACCAGTTGCTCCGTTGGAACCAGAACCTCCAGTACCCGCAGAACCTGCAGAGAACACACAGTCAGTGAATGTGCCCGATCCCCCGAAGGCATATACCGCCACAGAGGCACCACCTCCGCCACCACCATTGCCACCGGCTCCACCAGCTCCACCGGCTCCACCGGGTTGACCTGGCAGAACGTCCACATTGGGACAAACACCACCTGCACCGTCACCCCCTCGGCCACCACCACCACCACCGGAGCCGTTGCCTCCATTGTCTCCGTTCTGGGGAACATAGAACTGAAGCAGTCCGAGTGCTGCCAAAGGTGCATCACCGGGAGTGTAAGATGTGCCGGCTGCACCATTGGAACCGGCCCCTCCTGCCCCACCGTTACATCCTACACAGCCAGGAGATGTCTTACTGCATGCGCTACCACCTGCTCCTCCCGCTCCGCCCGCAAAGCTTCCGGATAGTCCACCATCGCCCGATACACCAGCCACACTGGTAACTGGGCAGCTCAGTGCCGCACTGGGTACAGGCGAAATGGTCCCTCCAGCTCCGCCAGACGGACCTCCTCCCACGCTTGGAGATACAGGGCTTCCCACCGGACCTGCTGCCGCTGCTGCGGTCTGCACCTCACAGCGACTGATGTTGACACCTGTTTGTCCAGAAATATATACACCATAAACACTTCGCCCTCTACTGTTCGTTACTCCTGCTCCTAAATCAGGGCTGACATTGACATTCAGGTCACGGAGAGACACGTTATTCCCGGTTACCTCCATTCCGATGTAGTGGCCTACTTGAACACCCGAGACGGTGGCTGTTTCCAAAGGAGGCGAAAGCGTTATGCTCGTGGTAGCCGCTGAACTCTTGACCCAATCGGTACCCGACTGAACGTACCTGCCATCTATCGTCAAACCGCCAGGTAAGGTGATTTTCTGGTTGTAAGTATAGTTGCCTGACAGCATGAGTATGTGGTTCCTGGACGGGTCACCATTGTATATCTGGATGGCCTGCGGAAGGGTCACCGGACAGTCTTTCTGGCCAAGTGTACCCGTTGGGTCACCGGCAGCAGACACGTAGATGAAGTTACAGGCATCAATAACAGTTCCATCAGGCGGAAGTGCAATGGTCCTGTCCTGCGATGCTCCAACACACGTTGGGTTGGCTGCGTCACGTACCTGGAAACTATAATCCCCGTCCGTCAATCCACCGAATACATTCGAAGGCTGCCAAGCCTGCCAAGCCCCGGGACCCACTGCTGTCCGTCTGTACTCATAAGTGGCAGAGGCACCTCCAGAAGGGGTAACCGTCACCGTTGCAGAAAGATAGGTGCTTCCAGAACATACATATCCCGTGTTTGTTGCAAAAGTGATGGCTGAAGGCTGTGTCATAGGCACACTTCTATTGTATGTGCAGCCGTTCGCATCGATTACCGTAAGATTGTACGTACGGGCTGTGAGTTCATCTGCTACAGCATTCGTACCTGTAAACCCTGCGGGGGTGGAAGTCCAACCATAAGTGTAAGGTGATACACCCCCTGACGGTACCGCTGTGATCGAACCCGTATTGCTTCCATTGCAGCTCAGATTCCATCCGCTGAAATCAGATGGCGTAACGGCAGCATTAAGAACGGCTGGTGACGCAAGAACAATGGTATCAGTGGCAAAACAGTTGGCATCATCAGTAGTCACCACAACGTAGCGACCCGCTACAAGCGAACTGATTGTATTCGTAGATGAAGAGACGGTGTTCGTTACAAAATTCGACCACGCATAAGTGATTGGATGCACGGCACTTCCGCCCGCGGTGGCTGTTACCGAACCATCGTTCGCAAACGCACAGGAGACCCCAAAACCATTGTAGTTCACCGAAGAAAGTGACATGCTGTAAGCTGCGCTCACCTCAAGCGTCAGATCGAGTTGATTACTCTCACAACCATTGACTGTATTATAGGTAGCTACATGGTAATCATCAGGACCGCCTACCGCAAACGTACTGTAGCTGGTACCTGTTGATAGCAGGTTGGTTGTGGAATTCGGCCCGTAGAAACGGATGGTATTACCACCCAGACCTATGGTTGGAGCAATTGTAGCTGCGCCACAACCAGTGATGGAAGTTGACGCAAGCGATGGTAGTCCAATGGGGTAGACCTCAGTTACTCCCGATACAGCTGCTGGACAGCCACCTGAGCAGGTACGGATCACCCTCACCCATAATGGTGCTGTAAGTGCCCCAGTGTTGAAAGTGGCATTCGTTTCACCTGATACAGGCGCAAATCCGGCACTGGCACTGGTAGTACTGGTCTCCCACTGTAAAGTGCATGGCGCTGCTCCTCCTGAGAATGTGGCCGTCAGTGTAGAACCTGCAGGGTCAGAACAAAGCACCGTCCCTTCGTCCGTAATGCTGATGGTCTGGTCGAGGGTAACCGTAATGGTTGCCTCGGCTGTAGTCACAGGGCAGGTCACCGATCCCACTCTCCTCACCCAATACTGGGTATCCGCGGATAGACCGCTGACAACGATACTCGAAGTTGTGGCACCTGCGATAACATTGTTTCCAACAGTACCCGTGCCCCACTCATAGGTAGCACCACCCTCAACTCCACCAACAGCCGTAAGCGTAACCGACCCCCCATTACAGATGGTAGAACCAGGTGATGCGTTGATGGATGTTGGTGCAGTGGTAGTTGTGTTTAACACCGTTACGCCCTGTTGAGCCGATGGTGTTCCACCGCAACCTCCAGTCACGGTATAGATGATATTGGGCACTCCAGGAGCTACAGCGGTAACATCTCCGGTGCTGCTCACTGTTGCCTGCCCGCTGTTACTACTTGTCCAGGCGCCAACCCCCGTTCCCCCGAGATTCACCCCTGTAACAGTATAGGTGGCAACCCCACCAACACACAACGGACTGATTCCTGAAACCGTACCAACCGTTGCGTTCGGATGAACGGTCAATTCCTGCTCAGCGAAAATAGCACCGCCACAACCACCGGTTATGGTGTAACGGATGTTGGTCGTTCCTGCGGCAAGAGCTGTTACAAGTCCAGTGGAGGCATTCACAGAGGCCACTGCGGGACTACTGCTGCTCCATGCTCCGGTTCCTCCACCAAGTATCACTCCATTGGCAGCGTAGGTGTTCGTGTTACCTATACAGAGAGGAGTAGTTCCTGTCACTGATGCCACCGTTGCTCCCGGATTCACGGTAACTACGGCCGAACCTACAATGTTGCTGGCACATGTCGGATTGCTCTGATAGGCCGCGCTGACCAATTGATAGGTAAACACCCCATCCGCTCCTGTCGGAACCGCCACAGATGCAGCACTGGCAGCAACACTTATGAATTGATTCGATCCGCCATTTACCGTGTATGTAACAATGATCGGGAATGATGTAGGATTGGTGAATGTGATATTTGGGCTTGCATCGAACTGGCAGACAGTTGCTGTGCCAGAAATAGAGGCGCTTGCCGCAGGACGAACCGTAATAGCAAATATTCTCGCTGTGCCATTTCCACAAGTATTGGAAGGAGTTACGGTCAGTGTGCCACTGCCAGTCGGGGTAAAGGTGACACTGTTGGCTGTGCCGCTTGGGGCGACACTGGATGTGCCACTATAGCTCCATGTGTAAGTGACACCGGCCACATTGGTGACGCTATACGTGTTTGATGTGGCTGTGCAGACAGTTGCATCCCCGGTCACGAGGCTGGGCTGCGCTGGCACCGCGATCAATTCATAGTTGGCGGCCCCGCTGTTCACCGCATCACAACCAGAACCAGCAAACGAAGCAGTGAGTCTGTACTGGTGAATACCTGGCGAAGTGGTACCTGCAATGGTCATTGATGCACTGTTCGCTCCTGAATAGGATGCCCCTGCCGGAACACCATTGGTCACACTGCTCCAAGTTGCCCCGTCAAAGTACTGCCACTGCAATGTGGAAGCCCCAGTTCCGCCACTCACTGTGGCACTCACTACGGTTGAACCGCCTGAGCAGACAGTTGCGTTAGTGAACGATGGAGTCGTAATGGACGGATCGACCACGACAGTGACTTCAGCATTGGCACTGACCGCATTACAGCCCCAACCACTTGTATTAGCAAGGTTTCTTCTGAAATAGTGCGAACCCGTGGCAGTGATGCCTGAAATAGTAATAGTGGCAGTGCCTTGGTTGGAGTAGACCGCCCCGGCAGGTGTCCCATCGGCAACCGTTGCCCAACCGGTCGAACCATTTGACGAGTACTGCCACACAGGATTCATCGTTCCTGTGCCGTTGCTCAGGTTTGATGTCAGGTTGAGACTTCCACCTGAGCATATGGATGTTGCAGCCGTGGGTGCCGATAACGATGGGTCGGCCACGACCGTCAACGTAGCTCCGGCACTTGCGGTAGTTCCGCAACCCACCTCCGTGGAGGACAGGCTCAGTCTGTACTGATAGGTGCCGACCGGTATATTACCGGAAATCGTCATTGAACTCGTGGCAGCATTAGCATACGAAGAGTTGGTGGGCGTGCCATTTACCACCGGACCCCATGTCGATCCGTTGTAATACTCCCATTGCAAGGTGGGTGTACCCGTACCACCTGAAACGGTAGCAGACACCACCGAAGTGCCATTTCGGCAAATGGTTGAACGGTCGAATGTTGGCGTTGTAATCGCAAAATCGGAGTTGACGACAATGGCCGCAACAGCACTCACTGCGTCACACCCTGAGGTGGCATTGGAAAGCGCACGTCTATAGTAGTGTGTTCCTGTGGCTGTAATGGCCGCGACTGTAATGGTCGGAGTGCCTTGGTTAGAATATGCTGCCCCTGAAGGAACATTGTTAGCAACGGTTGCCCAACCGCTGGTACCATTAGCAGAATACTCCCAAACAGGGGCCGGAGTGCCCGTTCCCCCGGAGAGGTTAGATGTTAGGTTAACACTACCCCCGGAGCAGATGGTGGTGTTTGCAGTCGGTGCACTCAACGTGGGATCGGCCACCACGGTGACCACCCTACAACTACTTGCCCACTCAGCACCACCGCAATCAGGCGCTCCTGTTGGATTGACCATAACTGCGTAAGTTCGAGTAGTGGTAAGCCCAGTTGGTGGATTATAATTCGCAGATGTGGCTCCTCCGATGCTCTGCCAACTACCAACGGCAGAACCAGTAGGACATGCAATGCTACCGTCCTGATAGTACCACTGGTACGAGAACGATCCTGAGCCTCCGGAGGTAGGGGTGGACAGCGTGATGTCGGCAGGATCGCCCCCTGAACAGATGGTCTCATTTCCAGAAGCAATGGTACCTCGCACAACTACTGGAAGAACGGTGACCGTTACAGTGGCACTATTCACTGATGCACACACGCCACTGGTAACCACTGCCCGATAATATCTGGTGGACGTAAGGCTACCCATTTGGGCACTAGTGAGTGGCGATGCCGTTGCCCCAACGATATTCGCCCAAGGGCCACCCGCAGCAGCCGAACTTTGCCATTGGATGGTTCCCGTATTACCAGTAAGTGTGATGTTGGCAGGTGGGGTATTGTAACAAATGGTCTGGTTAGCAGACACAGTTCCCGCCACGGAAATCGGGTTGAACGACACCGTTGCGCTATTCGTTGCCTGACATCCACTTACAGCCTGTGTTACGGTCACCGTGTAGGTGCCATTTGATGTAACCCCAACCGCATTACTGGTAGGTCCGTGACCCCAAGCATAGGTGAACACCCCATTGACATAATTCCCTGCCTGAGGTACAGCTGTCAACGTGATTGTTTGTCCTGCGCACGCCACATCTCCCGGACTCGTTGTTATAGGCACCGTTGGGTTCGAATAGATGGTCCATGAACCTGATCGTGCGGTGCCGTCACCACAGCCATTCGATGGGGTAACTGTGGCGGAAAGCGTACCTGCTGTCCCGAGGTTCACCGAAATAGAATTGCTGCCCTGCACACCAGACCATGTTGCACCAGTAACATTCCAATCGTAACTCAACCCGGCAACATTGGTGACCGAAAGCGTTACTGCCTGCTGGCCAGCACAGACAATCGCATCGCTGATAGTGATTACGCTTGGTTGACTAGGAACACTCAGTACATTGAACTCTCGGTATACCGGTCTTGACCAGCCACAGCAAGTTTCTCGCACTCTCAAACGGATCTGATAGGTCTTTGTCGGATTCCATCCTCCGGAAGGCGCACTCACCGTTCCTGGACTCTGCGATGTATAAGGACCAAGTACCACAGAGCTGGGGGCGTCAGTAGTTGTTATCACCCACTCATACTCCACCGCACCTGCAAGGGTCGTACTCAGGTTAACTGAACCGTTAACACAAGGGTTGGTGATAGGTGCTATGGTCGGTAGGCCAAGCGCCCTGTTCTGCGCAATGTTTATGAAGTTTGTGAATGTAGTGGAACCTATTACCACGTTCTTCAACCCCTGAGTTGCGTAATAAATAGATACGTTGTTCAACGCATTGGTGTAGGAAGTGGTGCCCTGAGTGAGATTGTTGACGAAGTATGGGTCTGACCCTATGAAATTCCAACTTCCCGTGGTTTTTGTCAGCTGTATCTCCGAATCCGTGCATCCTCTGAACTGGTTAACGGTGAGCGCGCCCAAAGAGGGAACGGTGCTACCTGTTCGCGGCATGGAACCACCTATCACAACGAGCGACTCGTTGCGACCGTTTGCGCCATTCTGCCCTCGTCCACCGGCACCACCTGAACCACCGGTACCACCTGAACCACCGGTACCACCACCGTCTTTACTATGATAACCACCAGAAGCACCACCAGAGCCACCTGTTCCGGACTGCCCATTGGCCCCCAATCCACCAGAGCCCAAAGCCCCAGAGGTGGTGGCCACATCGGTAAGCACACCGATTGCAGCCACAGAGTAGATGGCAAAGGATCCTCCTCCTCCGAATCCTCCTGATCCACCCAAACCTCCTGCACCTCCTGCGCCTCCTGTTCCTCCATTTAGATCACCGCTTCCACAATTGCTGATACAGCAGGTTCCTCGATGTCCACCACCACCACCTCCTCCTCCTCCTCCTCCCCGCCCGTTCCCGCCAGAAAGAGACTGGCCTGCAGGAACAAAGAAGGGGTTACCCAAAGCAGGCGCTGCCGGATAGTCTATTGTTGAATAGGATGTACCTGCACTTCCATTAGAGCCATTGCCACCATTAAATCCAGATCTAAGATTTGAGTCGCAGTTAATAAAATTGCACCCGTCTCTATTGGCCCTCGCTCCACCTGCTCCTCCAGGAGTAACACCGGAACCCGAGCCTCCAGCACTGCCACTAGAATGGTTGTCACTACAACCAAACCCTCCTTGTCCGCCTCCTGCACCACCAGTACCTCCTCCCCCTGCACCACCGACCCCTGATGGGGTAGATCCGGCAGCTCCAGCACTCGCACTGCCTGTGGTCACAGCACAGCGCGTCATCTCAAATCCAGTCCGCCCATTCACATACACACCATAGATGCTTCTGCCTCTGGAGGATGTTTGGCCGCTCACTCCACCGGGCAGCACAGAGATGTTCAGATCTCGAAGCTTCACATTGTTCCCTCCTATCTCAAGGCCTATATGGTGCCCCACCACCACGCCAGACACGGTTGGCGTTTCCAGCACGGGGTTAATCACAATGTTGGTCGGTGTAGAGGTGTTCCTCACCCAATCACCATTGCCGTTCTCAGAATGTCCACCGATGATGGTAAGTCCCGCTGGCAAAGTGATTTTCTGGCTCACGGTGTAGTCGCCTCCCCGCATGAGGATGGTATTCCGTGGGTTATTCGGTATGCTGTTGTAGATGTTGATGGCAGCCAACAACGTGGCGGTACAATTCTTGGAGCCCAAAGTGGTGGTTGGATCTCCATTGTCGGCCACATAAATGAACTGACAATCATCTACCGCAGTGCCAGGCGTTGGGAATGTTACGACCACGCTCTGCGATGCCGTGACACAGCCATTGGCATCCCTGACTCTAACATATCTTGTGACACCATTGGTGAGCCCTGGGAATTGGTTGGAGGTCTGATAGGCCGACCATGTGGAGTTATTCGTGCTGATCGCGTACTCATACCCACCTACACCTCCAGAGGCATTCACCGAGACGATGGCACTCACATAGCTCGAACCTGAGCAAACGTAACCCACCGACAGATTGAAAGAAACTGGAGCGGGTTGGGTGATATCGAAAGATTGCTGAGACTGACAGCCGTTAAGGTCCGTCACTGTAACAGTACGTGTACCAGCAGTAAAGTTGGTCGGACTGGCAATCGTTTGGCCTGAACTCCACGAATAGGTATAGCCGGGCACGCCACCGGACGCGGTCAGATTGACCGTTCCATTCGAACCCCCATTGCAACTCACCGCAAAACCACTGTTTAACGGAATGGTACCGGACACGGTCATTACCGGAGGAGAGGTAAGAATGATATCACCGCTTGAAACACAACCTCCCGCATCCGTCACGATGACACCATGGGCCCCTGCGGTTAACCCAGAGAGGTCGGCCTGAGCAGGGGCAAGTGTCACAATTTGAGAAGACCCATTGCTCCAATTGAACGTCAGTGGGTAGGATGTGGAGGTTGCTGTGGCACGAACAGTACCATTCGAAGCACCGGGACAACTGACCCCATAGCCATTGTATGTGGTCAAACTCTGATTGGTCATCGTAACCGAGAAAGTCGGAGTGACGGTAACATTGACTGTCAGATACGGACTCTCACAACCCGTAGTTGTGTTGTAGGTGGTCACATAGACGGTGTGCGCACCTACATCCTCAATGGTATAAGAAGCCCCAGTAGCCGTAGGGGTTCCGTTCGGTAGAAATCCCCGGTAATAACGAAGTGCATCACCTCCGCTCCCAAGTGTCGGAATGATGGTAGCTTGACCACAACCAGTGATGTTAGTACTGGCTACAGTAGGAATCGCTGGTATGGAGACCAAAGCTCCGGCAGATGTCGCTGTGTTACAGCCTAAAACACTATTTGTATTGGTAGCAACGATGCGATAATACGTAGTTGACCCCAATGTCGGGCTACTGTAGCCTGAGGCAGTTGCACCCCCTATGTTGGTCCAAGTTGAATTGTTGGGAGAGCTCTGCCACTGAAAGGTATACGCACCCGTGCCATTGGAGATGGCAGACGTGAGACTAACCGAACTAACCGGAGCGCATACTGTAGGCACCCCAGCAGGATCGGTGATGGAGACCGTAACGGTAGGGTCTGGGACAACAGTTACCAATTGAGATGTTGAGTTGCCCGCATCACAACCGACACCATTACAAGTCCTTACAACACGATAATATGTGGTAGAAGGCAGTGCAGGCGTGGTATATCCGGATGAAGTAGCCCCCGAGATATTGGTCCAAGAAGAGTTGTTGGGTGAACTCTGCCATTGCAGTGAACAGCTTCCTGTGCCATTCGACCCATTGCTGCTACTTAACGCAACAGTTCCTCCAACACAGCGGGTCACACCGCCTCCGGAGGCCGACACGGTAGGATCGCCCACGACAGTGACCGTCACGGTACCGGAGGTGGCAGATCCGCACCCGCTCACCGAGCATGAACGAACAACACGATAGTAGGTGGTGGTACTAAGAGCAGGTGTGGTATAAGTTGTCCCTGTAGCCGATGTAATGTTGGTCCACGTTGAGTTGTTCGGTGAACTCTGCCATTGCAACGTACATGATCCGGTTCCGTTTGATGAACTACTGCTTAATGTCGCAGTACCCCCAGAACAAATGGTAGTCGTACCAGATGCCGTGATGGTGGGGTCTGCCACAATTGTTACCAACACAGAATTGGAGGTGGCAACATCACACCCGCTACCGCTACAAGTCCTCACCACCCGATAATAGGTATTGGCCGTAAGGGCCGGTGTAGTGTAGCTTGCGGCCGTAGCTCCAGAAATATTGGTCCAAGTAGAGTTGTTAGGTGAACTCTGCCATTGCAGTGCACACGTGCCGGTCCCGTTAGACCCTGCAGTGCTGCTTAATGTGGCGGTTCCCCCAGTACAGATGGTGATGGCACCCGAGGCGGTAATGGTGGGATCGGCAACAATAGTAACTGTAGTGGCCTGTTGTGTACCCGGGCACTCACCATTGTTAAATGGCCTGAAGTAGTACGTGGTGCCGCTAACCGTTGGTGAAACGGTCTGCGCAGTCTGTGCCCCGCCACTATTCGTACCATTACTGGTGGTGTTCTGCCAATGGGCCGTTCCATTGCTTGCAGCACCTGGACTGATGGTCACACTGCCTCCTGTGCAGATGGTGGCCGATGCGGGACTGTTCGCTGCGAGGGTAGGTGTCGTCTTACGGTAAGTGAGATGTGATGAAGTTGTGGACCACGTGGTGTTGTTTCTTGTGGTGGTAACCAAAAGCCTTGAAGCACCCGCTGGGGCCTGCACAGAGACTGCCGAAGCTATGCTGAACCACCCTCCGATGTTTCCATTGGACGAGTTCTGCCAAATAGCCTGCCGACAGGAAGTTCCCCCTCCATCACTCAAGGAGAGTGTGTACCACTGTGAGGCCGTAAAACCAAGGTATCTCTCTTGAGACCCCTTCCCAATACCGTTGTCGCCTGAAGTTGACTGATCGGTGCAGGTCGGAGCGAGGGTAACGTTCATTGAAGGCTCGGACCCAACAGTTGTGCACTGAGCAACGGACTCCAGTGACAGGAAAGTCAGGACCAAAGGCAGCATTAACTTGATTGGGAGCAGCAACAACCCCCTCAAAGACCACCCCAATACACCAGACCTCATGAAGCACTCAACAACAAATGCATAAAATGCTTTGTCACACGATGAAATACCGTATAAACTCCTCATGGTCAGTTCATTAAGCTGTCGTAAGACACATGCTACAAGTGTGCTCACCTCCTTTCAAAGAAGAAAATTGCCTTCAAAGTTAAAATTCACAACCGCTCGGTGACCCAAAATGGCTACGTGCATCACGCACAAAACATTCCTCTTTTAACTTTCACACCCCAATATTTGGCCGATTCTCACGGAATCATCGTTTGTCAATTTCGTTCCCGTTGTGGATGAGCGAAGCCTCTATTACTCAACTTGACTCTGTATACCTCATCTACTATGGTCCACATCGAACCCAGCTTGCGCATCGGCAATGGCAATTCGGAATGTGGAAAACCTGTTGAAACTTGGCCTCCGCACCTTACGTTTTAAGGAAGAACATTCTCTTCATTCTGTTCGTGAACTTGGCGACTTCGCAGGTTATGTAACTCACGTAGTTGTATTTCGGGCTTCGGACCTTTTTCCACTAAAGGTGCAAGCGGTTGTTTTCCCTTAAAAATCCGATACTTTCCATATGAAAAGTTGAACGGGTGTTAGCGGTTGACTCTATCTTGGGGATTGGCTCAATCGCAATTCACATACTTTCGTGGTCAATCATCCTGAAAGCAGTCTTTCATGAAAGCACCCATAACTCTTCTATTCCCCATTTTACTATCGCTTACCGTTCAGGGGCAAACAGTCAAGATGTGCAGTGCAGACGAACTCCGAATCTCTACCCTCCAGCCTCTCCCCGAAGTGGCAAAAGCCGTTCAGATGCGCGAGGAGGCCCTTGAACAATTCACCTCCCTCTATCAAAGCAACGAAGCCGACCGTGGAGGGCAGCAGGTATATATCATTCCCTTGGTGTTCCACGTCATCCATCAATTTGGTCCGGAGAACATCAGCGATGCGCAGCTCATGGACGGCATCCGTGTATGCAACGAGACTCTGCGCAAGACCTATCCTGACACCACAGACATCATCGAGGCGTTCAAACCCATCCATGCCGATTGCGGCATCGAGCTACGGCTTGCCACGAAAGACCCTGACGGCAATTGCCACAGCGGCATCAATCGCATTGCATCCTCCCTCTCTTCAACGGGGGACCACGCTGTTAAAACATTGGTGCACTGGGACCCCACGCGCTACCTCAACGTATATGTCGCCAGTAGCGCGGCAGGGCTGGCCGGACATGCGGTGTGGCCTTCTGATGCCGACACTATCCCCGAATGGGACGGTATCGTGATGGCGCACAGCTATGTGGGCGCCATCGGCACCTCGGACCAGACGCGTTCGGTGGTCTTCGCCCATGAGGTGGGTCACTACCTCAACCTCCACCACATCTGGGGTGGGAACAACGTGCCCAACTTCTACTATCTCCCCGTAGCACAGGCCACAAACTGCGAGTATGACGACCTGGTGGACGACACCCCGAACACCATCGGATGGCAGACCTGCAACCTGAACGCGTCCAGCTGTGGCAACGTGGTGGATAACGTGCAGAACGCCATGGACTACTCTTACTGCAACATCATGTTCACGCAGGGACAGCGAGAACGGATGCGCGCCTGCCTCAACTCGCCCATAGCGGGGAGAAACAACCTGTGGCAGGAGGCCAACCTCATCTCCACAGGCGTTCTTCCTGAACCCATGCCCCTGTGCGCTGCGGACTTCACTTCCGACCGCACCACCGTGTGCCCCAACACCGACAATCAGGTCTCCTTCACCAATACATCCTATCACGGAGCGGTCGATTCGCTCCGGTGGACATTCCCCGGTGGAAGCCCATCCTCTTCTTCTGCTACTTCGCCAGTGGTCACCTATTCCACGCCTGGAATCCATGACGTCACGCTTCGGGCCTATCGCAATGGCGAGATGGTGGAAGTGAGCAAAAGCGGGTTCATCTCCGTCATCTCCAGCCAACAGGTGCCGTTCCCTTTCTCCGAGTCCTTTGAAGCGAGTCCATCGTTGGACGGCCCGCTTTGGGCAAGGGGCCGCTTTGGTGGTCCAAGCAACTGGCAGCTTACCGATGAAGCGGCCACGAGCGGAACGATGAGCGTCTCTGTGGACAACTGGGACAGCGGGCTCTACACCAGAGATGAACTTTACAGCCCGCCCATCGACCTGACGGGCGCCACCCAGATGCGCGTGGCCTTCAAGTATGCTTTTGCCGGAAAGCAGACGGCCACAGGGGGCGATAGACTTGTGTTACAGGTGTCACGCAACTGCGAGACCAATTGGACTACACGTGTGTCGCTAACGGGCACGCAACTGGAGACTGCGCCCATCCAAAGCAGTCCTTTCATACCTCAGGAGATTGACTGGAAGGAGGAAAGCATCAACATTCCATCGCAGTTTCTGACGGAAGGGTTCCGTTTCCGCTTCGGGTTCACATCTTCCGGAGGCAACAGGCTCTATATTGATGACATCAACATCGACATCAATGCCAGTTTGGAGGATGTGGATGCGCTCTCCGACATGAAGGTGTTCCCCAATCCTGCTTCAGACAGACTGTTCATCGAACTGATTGCAACTCGGCCCATGGAAACGCACATGGACATTACTGACCTTGCTGGCAGGGCTGTTGTACAGGCCGCACAGGTAGTGGTGCCCACGGGGCTTTCTACGCAGTCCATCGACCTGAAAGGCACGTTGGCGGGGATGTATCTGCTGCGGCTTGCCTCTTCAGATGGTGTAATCGTCAGACCCTTCGTGGTGCAGTAGCTTTCAACTAAACGAACCTTTCGTCCGCCTCCATCACGTGCCCACAGTTGGTGCAGGTGCGTAGGAACTCCGAGCCATAGAACTCGCGGAAACGGGGAATGAAGTCCTTCTCGATGTTGGTGAGGGGGAAATAGGCCTCGTGCAGCTTGTGGTTGCATTTCTCGCAGAACCACAGCAGACCGTCCTTCATGTCGGTGCCCGTGCGCACTGCCTCTATCACGAGGCCCACGCTGTTGGCCGGGCGCATGGGTGAATGTGGTGTGCGGGCGGGCAGCAGGAACATCTCCCCTGCTTTGATGGGCACGTCCACCGCCTTGCCCTCGTCCTGAATGCGCACATTGATATCGCCCTCCAACTGATAGAACAGCTCCTCCGTCTCATTGAAATGGTAATCCTTCCGCGCATTGGGGCCGCCCACCACCATGACGATGAAATCGCCTGCTTCCACATATAGATTCTTGTTGCCCACGGGAGGCTTGAGCAGGTCGCGGTTATCGTCTATCCACTTCCTCAGGTTGAAAGGCGCGCGTATCGGCATGGTATGGTTTTTTGGTGTTGACCAAGGTAGGGGGATTTGAACAAATGGTCCGTGACGAACCCCATTGGGAACGAACCTATTCGGCCTGACTACCTTTGGCGCATGGGCATCCGTTCCATCCTCAGCCGTCCGTTGGCCGCCATCGTTGATGCGCAGACCCGCAGATGGAGTTCGCGCCCCATGGAGACACAGCAGGCAGTGCTGCACAGCATTCTCTTGAAGGCGAAAGACACGGTGTTCGGCAAGGAACACGGGTTCGCTTCCATCAAGAACCACCGCGATTTTGCGAAGCAGGTGCCCATCCGCGACTATGAGGGTCTGCGTCCGTGGATGGAGCGTGTGGTGGCTGGCGAACGCGACATGCTCTGGCCGGGAAAACCGCTCTATTTTGCCAAGACCAGCGGCACCACCTCTGGGGTGAAATACATCCCTATCACCCGCGAGAGCATCCCCAACCACATCAACGGGGCGAAGAATGCCCTGCTGAACTATGTGCACGAGACGGGAAATTCGGCTTTTCTCGATGGCAAGCTCATCTTCCTGAGCGGAAGCCCGGAATTGGAGATGAAAAACGGCATTCATGTAGGGCGACTTTCGGGCATCAGTAACCATTTCGTACCGGGCTATCTGCGCACCAACCAGATGCCGAGCTATGCGACCAACTGCATCGAGGACTGGGAGACCAAGCTCGATACCATCGTGGAAGAGACGCTGCCCGAGCGTATGACCCTCATCAGCGGCATACCCGCGTGGGTGCAGATGTATTTCGACCGCATCAACGCACGCACAGGAAAGCCCGTGAAGGAGGTGTTTCCCGATTTCTCGCTGTTCGTGTATGGCGGGGTGAACTACGAGCCTTATCGCGCCAAGATGGAGGCCAGCATGGGCCGCAGGGTGGACAGCATCGAACTGTTCCCCGCTTCCGAGGGCTTCTTCGCCTATCAGGACCGGCAGGGCGACCCAGGACTGCTTCTTCTACTCGATGCAGCCATCTTCTACGAATTCATCCCCGTGGAGGAGTATTTCAACGAGCATCCCACACGCCTCACCATAGGAGAAGTGGAGCTGGGAAAGAACTATGCCCTCATCGTCAGCAGCAATGCGGGGCTGTGGGGCTACAGCATTGGCGACACCGTGCAGTTCGTGTCGAAAGACCCATACCGTGTGGTGGTGTCCGGGCGCATTAAGCATTTCACCTCTGCCTTCGGGGAGCATGTGATCGCCAAGGAGGTGGAGGCCGCGCTCAAGGAAGCTTCGGCCGAATCCGAAGTGGAAGTGGTCGATTTCCATGTAGCGCCTCAGGTGAACCCTCCCCAAGGAGGTCTGCCCTACCACGAATGGTTCATCAGCTTCGCGAAACGTCCCGATGACATGGAAGCATTCGCTCTGCGCATTGACCGCGCCATGCAGCAGCAGAACATCTACTATCGAGACCTCATCACAGGGAGTGTGCTTCGCCCTGCGGTCATCACGGAACTCCCTGCTGACGCCTTCATCCAATATGCCCGGGCAGAAGGTAGACTGGGAGGGCAGTTCAAGCTGCCCAGATTGGCCAACGACCGCAGTGTGGCAGACAGACTCCACGCCATGAACGCAGTGTGAGGTCAGCAACGCAGCCTTCCGTAAATTCACCGTCTGCTAAAAGCAAACCTCTTCCAGATGAGATTCTTCCTGTTCAGCCTTATTCTTTCAGCCTTCTCGGCATCCTCTCAGGCGCAGACCACACATAAAGACCTCGCGGATTTCGTGGGGAAGAAGTGGGTCACTTCAGAATATGAGGTCCATGGAGAGCGCCACAGCGCCTCCGACATCCATGCGGGCGATGGTAGCATCTTCCTTCCGGATGGCACTTTCAGCTCGGTGGACAAAGGCGTTGCGAGCAAAGGCACATGGACCTATGATGCCAAGGAACATGTCCTTACCGCACACACGGAGGGCTATGATGACCCGAACCGTCTCAAGGTGGTAAGCATCAGCGGTAACTCGGTCGTTCTGGAGTCCGTGCACGAAGGTGAGGTGAGCCCGGGCCACCGCCATCATGCCATGACCATCTATCTGAGCACGAAGGACTGAACGGGCTACTCTGAGCTCACAGGACCTGAACAGGTCTCATAAACGCGGAACGGCCACCCTCATCGGATGGCCGTTCCCATTTCTGTCAGGGATAAAACTCAATCGTTGAACTCCTTGAACTCGAAGTCCATGCCCACGGTGCGGGCAAATACA
>CAZATP010000002.1:0-185522 GCA_964488095.1 uncultured Chryseobacterium sp. | reverse complement strand
AACGACCTGACGGCCGAACTGCACCGCGTGACCGAGGAGAAGGACAGGTATTGGAAGGTGATCGAGAAGAGGGGGTAGGGGAAATGGAAGATTGAAAATCGCAAATTGCCCGTCACATAGAGTTTAGGCCTGTCCCGCCCCATGCACGGGCATCCCATCAGCTTTGACAAACTCCCGAAGTTTGACAAAGCTTCCCGCACACTCGCCCGAGCGCTGCTATCCAAGGCAGGCGGGAGGGTTCTTTAGCGAGATTCCATTAGGGAGTTCAATCTGAATCGCACCAATGACGGGAATCGCTTCGTCCCTCGCCATGACGGGGAAGGATGGGCGGCATCACTTGTAGAACGCCTCGAAGAAGGCGCGGTATTCGGCCACGTCCTTGCGCTTGTAGAAGAGGGTGAAGTTCTTGTCGGAGATGAGGAACTGGTCGACCTTGGTGCGGTCGATGCCCTCGTAGACCTCGTTGTCCACCGCGATGGAGAGGAAGTAGTCCTTGGCCTTCTTGGTGTCGGCAAAACCCTGCACGAACACCATTTCCTGCTGCGGGGAGAGCTGGACGTTCTTGATGGTGAGGTTCTCTGAGGCGAACTGCCGCTGGTGGAAGTTGGCGAGGCGGGTCTTGACATCGGAGACGGCCACGCCCTTGGCGAGGACCATGGCGAAGTAGTGGTTGGCGGCCAGATCGAGCAGGTAGGTCTCTTCCTGCTTGACGGTGTCCTGCGGCAGGGGCTCGTCCGCAAGGGTCTCGCCCATGAGTTTCTTGACGTGGCCGAGCAGTTCCTCGGCCTTGGCCTTCTCGGGGTCGGCCGGGTAGGTGCGGATGACGTCCTCAAGGGCATCGCGGTAGACGGTGAGGCGCTGCGAGGCCCCGATGCTCATGGCGCGCAGGAGGGCGAACTTGGGGCGTAGCTTCTCGTCCTTGTACATGCGGATGATGCTGTCGGCCGCAGCGATGACGGCCTCGTGCTCGCCATTGAGGTAGTTCTTGAAGCTGCGCTCGTAGGTCTGGGCGATCTGGCCTTTCATGGCCTCGAGCTTCTTGAGGTAGTCGGGGTCGCTGAGCATCTTGGCATACTCGCTGTCGGGGAACTCGCGCAGCAGGCGGTTCTTGTAGTCGTTGGCCTTGGCGGAGTTGCCCAGCTGCATGTAGAGGCGGTAGAGCTGGTAGTAGCACTCCATGGGGAAGAGGCCCTTGGGGTAGCGCTTGAGGAGTTCCTCAAACGACTCGATGGCGCGCTGGGGCTCTTTGAGCTTCTCCTTGTAGATGACCCCGAGGTCGTAGAGAGCATACTGAATCTTGCGATGGGCGCTGTCTTTCTGGGCCTCGGTGACGGGGATGTCCTTGAGGTAGAACTCGGGGTTCATGAGCTGGTCCACGGTGACGGGTGCGGCAGCATCGGCACCGTCCTCGGCCGTGGGGTCGAAGGCCTCGCTCTTGGTGGAGCGTCTCCAGTTGTCCTCCAGCTTGCGGTCGCCCCATCGCTGGCGGAAACTGCTGATGCCATAGCTGACGGCCGATGAGTTGTAGAAGTACCATGAGGCGCCCCCGCTGCCGGGCAGGCCTGTGCCGCCCTGCTGGGGCTGCTGGTTCATGAGGGCGGCATTCTGAGCCGCAGCGGCCTCATCGAACTTGCGCTGCTCCTCTTTGAGGCGCACGTCCTCGATGAGGTCGGTGATGTAGGCCTCGCGCTCAGACTCGGACATGTTCCCGAGGCGCAGCAGGCTGTCCTCTCGGGCGATGATGCGGATGTTGCGCACGAGGTCGGCCAGGCTCTCGTTGCGTGCAGAGACCCGGTCATACTGCGGGTGGGTCTCGGGCAGGATCTTCATGGCACTGTCGTAGTAGGCCGCAGCGGGCACATACTCGGGGCGGTCGAAGTAGAGGTCGGCAATGGTGAAGTAGGACACGGCCTTCTGGGTGCGGTTGTTGGTGCTCACGGCCACCGACTTCTTGAGGTAGGCCATGGCCTCAACGGGCTGTTCTTCTGCAAGGGCCATGTTGCCGAGCGCGAAGTAGATGCGGTCGAGGTAGTCGATGTTCTTCTCGTCCTTGGACATGCGCACCAGTTCGCGCCTGATGTCGTCCAGGTTGCCGCTCTTGGCGCTGGTGAGCAGGGCGCGGTTGATGCGCGCGTTGAACTCCATCTCATAGGGCGTGCTCTTCTTGAGCACCTGCGAGTACCAGTAGACCGCGCTGTCGTTGGCGCTGAGCTGGGCATAGAGCTGCGCGAGGATGAAGTTGTAGCGGGTGCGGGTCTTGGCGCGCTTGGTGTTCTTTATGGCGAAGATGAGCTCGTCCTTGGCGCGGGTATATTCTCCGTTCTCGATGAAATACTCGGCCTTGGCGGCCGCGATGGCGGGCTTGAGTTTCTTGGGGATGGTGCCGGCATCGGCCTCCTCCTGCAGCTTGAGCAGCATGGTCTCGGCATCCTTGAAGCGGGCCATGGCGGTGTTGGTGCGCAGCATCCACATGTAGCCCTCGAAGCGGATCTTCTCCTTCTGATACTGTTTGATGACGTAGTTGAATATCTCCGTGGCGTCCAGATGGTCGCGCTTGTAGTAGTGCGACTGGCCGATGAGCATGTACGCGTCATCGACCCAGTTGCAGTACTCCTTGCCCTTGATGAGCATGGAGTGCCGGGTGATGACGAGGCTCGCCTTCTCGATGGCCCGGTCCATCTTGGGGAATACCGATGTGGCCGACTGGGCGGTGCCGATGGGGTAGATGGGCAGGATCTTCTCGAAGTCGTCCTTCTGCTCTTTCTCGAGGGTCTTCACCCCCTCTCGGATGGCCTCGCGGCCGTTCCAATAGCCGTTATACTTGGCGGTGGTGTTGTGATAGAACCTGTTGATGAACCCTTTCTTCTTGGTGGAGCAGCCCGTCAATGCCGCCAGGAGCATCAGTGTGGCGAGCAGCGGAAGAAGGGATCTTGTACGGGTCAAAACAGGGGTGCAAGGGCCCGCTGTAACGCAGGGAGCGCAAATTTATTCTTATTCGGCTGAAAAGTCCCCCTCAATACCGCTCAGCGGAAGGAGGGGTAGCTATCGGTC
Source organism: uncultured Chryseobacterium sp. (assembly GCA_964488095.1). Lineage (GTDB taxonomy): Bacteria > Bacteroidota > Bacteroidia > UBA10329 > UBA10329 > UBA10329. The sequence goes on along the minus strand of CAZATP010000002.1, from coordinate 182,471 downwards.
ATGCCACCCATGTAGAGCCTTACCCGCAACGCGTGGTTCAAGGTGTTGACGCAGAAGCGATGCAGCACCTTGGGACATGCTCCGGAGATGAGCACCGCCAATGCCGCCACGACCATTGCGGGAAGCATGAGCAGACCTTTCACGAGGAGCATCAGCGCGTGGGGCAGTGCGCAGTAGGCCCAGCCGAGCGTGAGTTTCATCAGCAGGTGGGGCCTACTGAGGTGCTGCGGGAAGGGAACGGAGAGCTGAACCGGCCCTTCATCGGCCCGCAGACCGAAGGCGGGGTAGCCGTCCACAAGGTTGTAGAGGCTGGCATTGACGCGGTACTGCCAGGCCAACAGGCCCACCTCGAAGTCGAACAGCGCCCGTGGGTATATCCCTTTGAAAAGGATGGCGGCCCACGCCACGGGCATCAGCAGCACACTGGCCACGGCCAGCACCACGAGCGGAAGGGCATGGGGCAGGGCGATGTAGAGCATACCGAACACCACACGCACCAGCAGCTGCAAACGCGAATAGGACTGTTGGTGCGAAATGTGGAGCATCACATCTCCAGCGACTCCAACTCGGCCTGCGCACTTTCCCATTCGGCCATTTTGCGCTCGAGATCGGCCTGCTTGGCCTGATAGCGTTGGAAGATGTCGCCCTCCTTCATGGCCTCTTTGGCGAGCGCGGGGTCGAGCATCACCTCATCGAGATCGGTTATCTCCTTCTCCAAACGGGCGATATCGGCCTCCATCTGCTCCACCTTGCGGGCGAGGTTCTTCTGCTTCTTCTCCAGTTCCCTGCGGGCATCGCGCTCTGCGGGGGTCTCCTTGTTCTCTTTGACTTCTTCGGTCTTTTTCGGGGCCTCGGCCTTGTCGGGCTTCTTCTCGATGCTCAGCTGGTCGAGCGACTCGATGTTCTGCTTCTTGAGGAAGTCATAGACGTCACCGATGGTTTCGCGGATCTTCTTGTCCTTGAACTCATAGACCTTGTCGGTCATGCCTTTGAGGAAGTCCCTGTCGTGCGACACGATGATGAGCGCCCCGTCATAGTTGATGAGGGCCTGCTTGAGGATGTCCTTCGAGCGCATGTCGAGGTGGTTGGTGGGTTCGTCCAGCACCAGCAGGTTCTTGGGTTCGAGCAGCAGTTTGGCCATGGCCAGACGTGCACGTTCACCACCGGACAGCACCTTTACCTTCTTGTCCACCGCCTCACCACTGAAGAGGAACGAGCCGAGGATGTCGCGCACCCGTTTGCGCACATCGCCTACGGCCACATCGTCCAGGGTCTCGAACACGGTGCGTTCGGGGTTGAGCGTCTCGGCCTGGTCCTGGGCATAGTAGCCCAGTGCTACGTTGTACACCTGTTCCAGTGTGCCCTGATAGTCCTTTATCTCGCCCACGATGATCTTAGCGAAAGTGGTCTTGCCCTCCCCGTTCTTACCGAGAAAGGCCACTTTGATACCGCGGTCGAGCATCAGGTCGATGTTCTCCAGGATTTTTTTTTCGCCATAGCTCTTGGAGATGCCCACGGCATTGACCACCACCTTGCCGGCCCGGGGCGCGGGAGGGAATCGGAAACGCAGGGTGGCGTTGTCCTCCTCTTCCACCTCGATGCGGTCCACCTTGTCCAGCTGCTTGATGCGGCTCTGCACCTGCGTGGCCTTGCTGGCCTTGGCGCGGAACCGCTCGATGAACCGCTCAGTGTCGGCTATCATCTTCTGCTGGTTCTCATAGCTGGCCATCTGCAGGGCGCGCCTCTCGGCCCGCTGCTCCACGTATCTGGAGTAGGGCACCTTGTAGTCGTTGATGCGGCCCAGCGTGATCTCGATGGTGCGGTTGGTGATGTTGTCGAGGAAGGCCCTGTCGTGCGAAACGAGGATCACTGATCCGTTGTGGTCCTTGAGGAACTGCTCCAACCATTCGATGGAAAGGATGTCGAGGTGGTTGGTGGGTTCGTCCAGCAGTAGCACATCGGGTCGCTGCACCAGGATCTTCGCCAGTTCCACCCGCATCTGCCAGCCTCCGCTGAATTCCTCGATGGGCCGGGTGAAGTCCGCACGCACGAAGCCGAGACCCATCAGCACCTTCTCCACCTCGGCAGCGGCCGTGTGGCCGCCCAGCAGCATGAAGCGCTCATTGCAGTCATTGAATTTCTCAATGATCTCCATGTAGGCATCGCTCTCATAGTCGGTGCGGGTCTCCAATTCCTTTCCGTAGAACGCCACACGCTCTTCCAGATGGGTGAGCTCCGCGAGGGCGGAGTACGTCTCATCGAACACGCTACGGCCCTTGGCGGGCTTGATGTCCTGACTCAGATAGCCGATGGTGGTGCCCTGCGGATAGGACACGTTGCCGCTTTCGGGCTGCTGCCGTCCGGAGATGATCTTGAGCATGGTCGATTTGCCCGCCCCGTTCTTGCCCACCAGACCGATGCGGTCGCGCGGATTGACCAGAAATGAAATGCCGTTGAAAAGGAATTCCCCGTTGAACTGAACGGAGATCTGATTGAGTGATACCATGCCGCAAAAGTCGGAATTCGAAAGGGTGATTTGTGACCCCTGTTACCTTCCATTACTTATGTGGGCAGTTCCTTTGTGCCCACGATGAGAAAGGGATTCAAACTGTATAGCATGCTCCGTTGGAAATGCCCACGCTGCCACGAGGGCAATCTGTTCAACAACCCCAATCCCTACGACCCTTCTACCATTGCCGACATGCCCGATAGCTGCCCGCACTGTGGACAGAAATTCCTGTTGGAGCCCGGATTTTACTATGGGGCCATGTATGTGAGCTATGCCCTCACTGTGGCCCTCAGTGTGGCGGTGTTCGTGGCCATGATCGTGCTCTGGGAGTTCAACACCCTGTGGTATCTCGGCCTTAACGCTTTGGCCATCATCGTCTGCTTTCCATGGATATTCCGCACTGCGCGGGCCGTCTGGTTCAATTTCTTTGTGAGCTATCAGAAGGGAGCCTTGAAGCACGACTGATCACCTCTGGGTGTTTTCTTCAGTTTTCCTGAACACCAAGAAGAGCAGACCACCGCATATGAGTGCGGTGACGAGGTTGATGAGGTAGGTGCGTTCGTTCATCCACGGTCCGATGTTCATGTGGTAACGCTCCAACGGCCCATCCAAAAAGTGACCTTGCAGCGGCTCCACGTTGATGGTCATCCAGCATTTGGACAGTACAAGGCCCACGGTGAGCAGGGCCGCCAGTCTGTAGGCGTTCAGTTCGAAGTGCTGCAGAGCCCGCACGGTGAGATAGATGAGGAAGGGCAATCCGGCAATCAGCGTTCGGCTTTCCGACCCCACGGCCAGCATCAGTGTGAAGATGGTGCACCAGAACAGCGGCAGTGGCAGTTTCACCAGCGTGGCCTTCATTTGGCTTGGGTGTAGGAGCATCAGCAGCCAAAGCGGGCCCAGATAGATCACATGTGCCACGGGTGACGCAGCGGGATGCACCAGTCCGCTGGCCACAATGTTCAGGGCAAAGTCCTTGGCCCCGAATTCCGCAGACTTCGCCCACCAGGCCGTCACAATGGTTGTCAAGAACACCACGGCCCAGCCCAGAAGTCCGATCAGCCGAATGTCATTGATGGATTGGCGAATGCGCGAAAGCAGATCAACACCCCACCACAGATAGCCCACGTAGATCAGCACCCAAGGCAGGGCCACGGATGCCATGACCTTGGTCGGTTGGAACGTTCCGAAGATCATGTTCCCTGAGAATGCAGGTCCGTTCAACGCGAGCACGAGCATTATCGACCCGAAAAAGAGAGGATAGTAGGACCACGGGCGCGGTGTTTCGGTAGCGGCCAAGCGGCTCTCGGGAGGGAGTGCGATCAGCGGAAAAGCCATCCACAGCAGGGTGGGGAAGGTGAATGCCCCCAAGGCAGCGATGGCCCACATCATGCGTGTCCGCTGCCGTAGATGGGCCCAAAGCAGCGCACTTCCGAGCAGAAAGGCGAATGCATCGGTGAGGATCGGGTAATAGAACGGTTGACGGAGACCATTGTAACTCACCAGCACGAAGATGGCAGCCATGAATATCCAACGCGCCTGAACATCGCGGAGCGAGGCCAGAAGGAAAAGACCGCCTCCGACCATGGAAACCAGATTCAGAAGTCCGAAGAAGGTGCCCGTCAGTTCGTAAGAATGCTCGGTGCCCGTGAGCCAGTGCAGCCCTTTCACCAATAGCGATGGAACAATCCGGTGTACATAATAGGAGTTGAGCACCCGGCCACGCACGTACTCGAAGAAGTCGAGCGAAATGAAGTAGTAGATCTTCCCGTCCCAGCCCAGTCCGCCATTTACCGGGATGCGCTCTCCAAAGAAAATAGCGTGAAGTGCCCAGATGCAGTAGACCACGAACAGTGCGATGAAGGCATATCGCAGTTTTGGCATGGACGATCGTTTCGTGTCTTCGGACAAATGTACCCTTCTGCGGAACTGACACGCCTGACAGACCGTCCGCAGATGGCGTACCTATGCGAGTGCGTGTCAGTGCTGTCAGTCGCCCTGCATTTTGGCACAGCTGCGTGCCAGAACAGTGGAAATTTTTCTGTGTCCCTTTGTTCATAGGGGTTTCAGAAGGGTTGCCTACGTGCAGAAGGTGGATCGGCACACTTTGGAGCACGGAAGTTGCCTGATGGTATTCAGCAAAACGCTAATCACTAACCTTTAAAAAACAAACAAAATGGAAGATGCATTCAAGAAGTTCCTGTATGCCGGTGTTGACCTCGCTGCAGAAGTATCAAGCAAGTTCGAATCCAGCGTGAAAGAGCTGGTTGAGAAAGGCCGTATCTCTGAGGTGGAAGGCAAGAAACTCGTTGACGAGCTGTTCGAGAAGACAGAGGCCCGCAAAGAGGAGTTCGAAGCCAAGTTCCACGAGATCAAGGAGAAAGTTGGTATCGTGAAGAAGACTGAAGAAGAGATCCTTGCTGAGCTGAAGCAGAAGGTTGCTGACCTCGAGAGCAAGATCGGCAAAGTGTCTGCGAAAGCTGCTGCTGCCAAGCCAGCTGCTGCTGCCAAGGCTTAATCGATAGCACCGTTCAATAGGGCGCCCCGCCACCGAGTTCTCGGTGGGCGGGGCGCTTCTTTTTTGGGGTCTGTGCAGGACGGCTCCCTGCCTCGGGCTACGGTGCAGATTACTTTTGACCTCCATGGCGGATGGCATGTCCGACCCCGAGGACACATGACCCTGCTCACCTTTGCCCTGATCGTCTGCTCCGCGCTGCTGCACGCGGGCTGGAACATCATCACCAAGCGCTATTCGGGCAATTACAGTCTCATCTACCTGTCGTTCTGCTCCGGAATGCTGGTGAGCCTGCCCCTCTCGTGGCCGCATCTTTTCACCGTGGCAGACTGGGGCTTCATCCTTCCGCTACTGCTCATCTCGGGCACGCTGCATGCGCTCTACGGTTTTCTGCTATCGTTCACCTATCACAGCGGGGACATCAGTACGCTCTACCCCATTGTGCGCGGAAGCGGCATTGCGGGCTCGGTGCTGCTCGGGTTCCTGGTGCTCGGTGAGAAGTTGCCATGGCAGGCCTATGGTGGTGTGGCCACGGTCATCGGAGGCATTGCGGTGCTCTCGTACAGGCGTGACAGAAAGGCCACCCCGTTCAAGGGAATCGCTCTGGCGCTCATCTCCGGGGCGTTCATCATGACCTACACCATCCTGGACAAGATAATCGTGGACCGCATCCATCCGATGGTGCTGATGTTGGCCATGCAGGTCATCTCCGCGGTCATGTTCCTGCCGTATGTCCTCATCAAGAGGAGGGAAGAGGCCGCTCTGGCACTGCGCACCCTGAAGTTGCCCATATTGAGCATCTCGGTTTTCGCGTTGGCGAGCTATCTCATCGTCCTGTTCGCATTCCAATTGGCCCCGATCAGTCGTATTGTGGCTGTGCGCGAGGTCTCTGTGGTGTTCGGTGCACTGGCCGGCTATCTGTTCTTCAAGGAGAATTTCAGCACGGTGCGGCTTTTAGGTGTGCTCACCGTGGTGTTAGGCATAGTTTTGGTCAAGCTATTTTGAAAAGACAGGAATCATGAAAAGACAAATTCTCTCCCTATCCCTTGGTCTGCTGATGGCATTCTCAGTCCGTGCGCAGACCCCTTGTGCGCAGAGCATCGACTCGCGCACTTTCGGTCAGAACCTCGCTCAGATGCGCGCCATCCCCAACGATGCCGCACGCCTCACACGGGCCTTGAACTTCGCTCAGGTCTATTGCCTGCACTCGGGGCAGGTGTTCGATCTGGCCAACATCTTCCGCGAGGACCACTCGAAGTTCGATGTCATCGCCACGGCCTATCCGAACATGACCGATCAGGAGAACCGCTACATGCTGCTCGATGTGTTCGCGCAGTTCTCATCGGCCTTCCGGATGCACGATTACATGGATTTCATTGACGGACAGCGTAACCGCCCCTACCAGTGGACGCCCATCTACTACCAGCCTGTTCCACAGCCGCTGCCCATTCCACAGCCGGTTCCCGTGCAGCCCGCTCCGGCCCCGGTGCCGCAGTGTTTCGTCTCCGATCAGGAGATGCAGGAGGTCCGTTCCTCCATCAAAAGCTCCAACTTCGACAGTTCGATGATCGAGCAGGCCAAGATGCTGCTCCGGGCCAAGCAGTGCTTCTCCTCTCAGCAGATCGCCTCCATCGTGAGTCTGTTCAGCTTCGCCAGTTCACAGGTGGACGTAGCGAAATTCGCCTACGACTACTGCATCGACCGCGATAACTATTTCCGGGTGATCAACGTGCTCGGATTCGACAGTTCGAAACGTGAGGTGCGCGACTATATCAGCACACGGCAGTGATGCTGCCGCAAGGCTCAGAAGAGCTGTTTGCACAATGAAAAAGGGCTGCCTCACCAAGATGAGGCAGCCCTTTTTATTTGCTCCGATGAGTGCTCACATCGGGAATTGGAAGAACTGGCACACGATGCCGCCCATCAGGGCAAGGGTGAGCATCCAATAGCCCGCGTTGATGGCGATGTACTTGAAGCCCTTGCGCTCAAACAGGGCGTTTGTGCCCATCACAGGCAGCACTAGAAACAGGGCCGTCATGGCGCCATGCAAGGCCCCGTGACCAAAATGACGGTGGTTCGACCCGTAGGTCTCCATCAGGCTGTTGAAGAGGGCCGTGGCCTCGGCAGCAGTGGGGCTTTCGGGTCGCATGGCGCCCTCCAGCATGCCCATCACCCCGAACTGGTGGATCACGATGGGCGCCAAGGAGAAGGCGAGAAGGAAGCTGAGCAGCAGACTGACACCGAAGATGACGGCCATATTGGCGCCCTTTATCTTCTCCTCGCTCATGTCGGCCGCTTTCATCCAAGCGTTGCCGAACACTTTCGGGTTATACCAGATGAAACCGGTGATGGTGGGAACAATGGCCGAGGCCAGAAGTACGAGCAGGTTGTTCATGATGTTGGGGGTTTGGTTAGACGGTTGAAACAGTAACCAAACCTACAGAAATCTTCCAAACCTAAGATTAAGCGTCAATCCGCCAAGGCCTTGATGATGTCGTGCTTGGTCAGGATGCGATAATTGCCAGACGTGTCCTGATACAGGACCGCTGAGGTCTTCTTGTCGAATTTCGAGGTGATTTCGGAGATGGGCAAGGTGCTGTCCACCACAGGGAACGACTCCTGCATGATGTCGCGCACAGGGCTGTTCTTGATGTCTGGGTTGGCGAACAGTTCGCTGAAGAGCTTTCCTTCGGTGATGGAACCTACAGGATGTTCCCCATCGAACACCGGCAGCTGCGACACATCGTTGTCCGTGATGACGCGCACCACATCGTTCACGCTGTCATTCACATCCACTTTCAGCAGATGCTTGCTCACGCCCTGCACTTCGCGCACTCGCACCGCACCCTTGTCGAGGAAACCGCGGTCGCGCATCCAGTCGTCATTGAAGATCTTGCCCACATAGCGGGTGCCATGGTCATGGAAAATGACCACCACAAGGTCAGTAGGCTTCAACTGGTCCTGCATCTGAATAAGCCCCTGAATGGCGCACCCCGCGCTGTTGCCCACAAGTATGCCCTCTTTCTTGGCCAATTCGCGGGTCATGAGCATGCCTTCGCGGTCGGTCACCTTCTCAAAATGATCGATGACGTTGAAGTCGATGCACTTGGGGATGATGTCCTCGCCAATACCCTCCGTGAGGTAGGAATAGATTTCGTTCTCATCGATCTTGCCCGTTTCGTGATAGGCCTTAAGGGTCGAACCATAGGTGTCCACGCCCCAGATCTTGATGTTGGGGTTCTGTTCTTTCAGATAGCGGGCGGTGCCACTGATGGTGCCGCCCGTTCCCACGCCCACCACCAAATGGGTCACCTTTCCCTCGGTCTGCGCCCAGATTTCGGGACCGGTCTGCTCATAGTGGGCGGCTACGTTGCTTAGGTTGTCGTATTGATTCGGATAGAATGAGTTCGGGATCTCCTGATTCAACCTCCGCGCCACAGAATAGTAGGAGCGCGGGTCGTCTGCGGAGACATTCGTGGGCGTCACCACCACCTCGGCCCCCATGGCGCGCAGGATGTCCATCTTCTCCTTGCTCTGCTTGTCGGGCATGGTGCAGATAAGGCGATAGCCCTTGACGATGGCTGCCAGCGCAAGGCCCATCCCCGTGTTGCCCGATGTGCCCTCAATGATGGTGCCGCCCGGCTTCAGACGTCCGTCCTTCTCCGCATCCTCGATCATTTTCACCGCCATGCGGTCTTTGATGGAATGGCCGGGGTTGAAGGTCTCCACCTTGGCCAGCACGGTGCAGGGGACGCTCTTGGTCACCTTGTTCAATTTCACCAAGGGCGTGTTGCCAATGGTCTCGAGGATGTTGTTGTACCACATGGTGGCAAAAGTAATGTCTTGCGGCAGGGGCAGAATGCTTACAGGTCATTCGTTCCAATCATCAGCAAGCGGCCCGCAATTCATGGTGCATGCTCCAAAATGTGCGGGGCTGGAACATTGGCCTGGTCGCATGGGCCGCTGCCCAGAAACGAACAGCCCCGCACGGGGCGCGGGGCTGGCTTTTGGATGGGTTGGAGCCCGCCCAATAGGACGAACGAACGAAAGAAGCTCGCTCGGGGTTAGTTCGTTCAAGTTGGGATCACGGTTACTGGTCTTTGATACAGCGCACGGAGATACCCACACCGTAGGGCAGCGAAAGCCGGGCCATGCTGGCGTAATCATAACTCAAATATCTGACGCGCGCTGTAGGCACATCGGACAGGGAAGAGCTCCACCAATAACAGCCACTGCCAAGTTCACCGAAGTAACCGCCCTCCTGGTAGTTCCTCTTTCCGCTTGGAAAGGCAGAATAACCTATTGTGTCAGAAGCACCAGTGTTGGGAATCTGCCAATGCGTTGTGCCCATGCTTTTAAGCAGACCACCTGCAATAAAACTTTGGCCGCCATTACCATTCTCAGCAGGTGGGGGCGGTACGGCAATAAAAAAGGGGTCGAGATAACCTATCAATGCATTCCAATCCTGGTCTGTAGGAACATGCCAGCCCTCGGGGCAAAGGCCGCGAGGATCAGTAACTGCGTAAAAGTTATAAAGTCTTCCGTACGGAGTTTCATACTGAACATCATTGGCATAGTGTGCCCACGCTCCTGATTGCAAGCCTATCCATTCAAGATTGTCGGACACATTGGCAATTGTCTCGCCATTGGCATACGTACCTGTTCGCAGGTTCTCGGCCATCCATTCTTGCCCGTTGCCCAGCACAATGGTGGGGTAGTCATGGCCGTCCATGGTCACCCCGTTTCCGGGTACACTCATGGTGGGCGTGAATGTCAGCGCATTGCCGTAGATGGTGCCTTCAGTGGTGGTGGCGTAGGCCCGCACATAGTAGAGAGAGCCATTCTGCAGACCCGAGATGGTATCACTGAAGGTACCGGTGCCCCTATCGGCCGTGGTGCAGGTGCCGGTGGTCAGGTCGGGGGCTGGTGCAGTGCCGAAGCAAATGCCGCTGGCCAACACATCCTCAACTACATCGGCACTTACCGTGCTTTGAACATAGGCCCGCGGGTAAGCCACGCTGACCGAATCCGTACTTACCACAGGCCGCTCGGTGGTGCAGGCGCTTGCAGTGAGCAGCAGCACTATTACTGCGAAAGAGAGGATTCGGAAGTCTGTCATGCCAACATTTTGTTCAGTTGCATTTTACAATAAATGAAACAACTATGCCGCGATTCAATCCCTAAGGCAACGAACAGAAAAACCGTGCGCCTTACTCTTTGCAAACCTCTTGACATCACCGCCATAGCATTCCAGTATTCGGTTCCAAGCATCATTCAACCCGAATTCAGTGGAGCTCCACCAGGAGCCATTGCACCCCATGTCAAAGAACTCTCCAACAGGTTTACGCTCACCGCCAGGAAGGCCTGTAAAGCCACTTTCATTGGTCCCGTTTCCATTTAACGACCATCCGCTAGTGCTTTTCATTTTGCTGCCGGCCACAGATTCCCCCCCCAGATAATCAGTCATCAACGTCCAGTCGTCTTGGGTTGGCACGTGCCACCCTTCAGGGCAGACATTGCGCGGGTCATTGACTGCATACCAGTTATACAGCTTACCATAGGTGCCTTCGAATTGGCTGTTGTTCTCAAAATGTGCCCATGCACCATTGATTAAACTCTGCCAAGTAGAGTAATCCGTTACATTGGGTATGAGATCGCCATTTGAGTAAACAGTTGTTCTAAGGTTCTCGGCCATCCATTCTTGCCCATTGCCCAATACCACCGTGGGGTAATTTACACCCCCGTAAGTAACCCCTGCCCCGGGGTTGCTCACTATGCCGCTGCCTGCGTTCACAGTGAGGTTCAGTGCACATCCCAGCCCACCTATGTTGAGCGAGAAGTTGGCCGTGCCTGCCCCGCTCGGTGTGCCTGTGATGGTATAGGTCAATGAACCGCTGCCGCTTGCGAAGCTGCCCGCAGAGAGCGTGGCCGTGAGGCCCGTTATACCCGTGGAACTCACGGTCTGGCCGCTGTGCGTGCCACCGTTGCCACCAGTGTAGGCAAGGGTGCTGCTCACCCCATTGGCAACCGTGCCGGCTGTGAGGGTGCCGCTGTTGGTGGCGTTGTTGCAGTCAAGGGTGCTGATGGAGCCCAGTCCGGCCGCGTCCTTCACGCAGCGCACGGCATAGCCGCGATTCTGATCGGTGCTAAGGCGGTTCACGTTGCCACCGGAGGCGGTCAGCTGTCGGGCATAGGCATTGTCGGTGTCGGGGGCGGTGGCACTCCACCACCAGCCAGAGCCCGAGATGGCCACGAACGGCCCGCCCACATTGCGGAAGCCCCCGGGCAGGGCAGAGAAGCCGGAGGTGTTGGTGGCATCTGTGTTCGGAGACTGCCAATAGAGTTGCCCCGCGCTTTTCAGCGACCCACCTGCCGTGGTGCTCTGCGTGCCCACCGCAGTGGGGTCGTTGGCGGGGTCAAGGTGGCCTATGAGGGCACTCCACTCGGCATCGCTGGGCAGGTGCCAGCCCGATGGGCACAGGTTGCGTGGGTCGGCCACGGCAAACCAGTTGTAGAGCCTGCCATAGGGGCATTCCCGCTGCGGGTCGTTGTTGTAGTACGACCATGCGCCCGATGCGAGCGCCTGCCATTGTCCATTGTCGGTCACCTCGCCTATGGCCTCACCGTTGCGGTAGATGCCGGTCTTCAGGTTCTCGGCCATCCACTCCTGTGTGCCTATCACAATGGTGCGGTACACATTGCCCTGCTGATCGGTCATGGTGCCATAGTTCTGCGCTGGGCTGTGCACCACAGGCGCACCGCAGCTGGCAACATTGGCATCGATGGCGAACGTGCCACTGTCGATCGCAGTTATGGGACTGCTGATCACCGCACCAGTGCTCAGATAAATGTCCTGCGAGGGCTGCAAGAAGGTGGAGAACACCATCGAGTCTATCAGGGACAGCGGATAGGGCTCGGTGGCCCCGTTCATGAGATGCACATTGACCACTGGCTGCTGTGCCGTTGCAGCATTTGTAACTGCTGTGGAGAGTGCGAGGATGATGAATAGCTTTCTCATGGTCTATTTGCTTTCCTGTGAATTACTGTTCTGTTACTGGATGATGAAGGTCCGGCCCATCTGCACCCGTGGGGTAATGATGCGGCAGAGGTAGGTGCCTGCGGCAGCGGGGTGGCCATCGTTGCATGTGCCGTCCCACTGGGAGGTGTGGGTGCCAGCGGGCTGCGTTCCAAGCTCCATGTGGCGCACGGTACGGCCCTGCATGTCGCGCACCTCGAGGCTCACGGGCGCATCGGCCTCCAGCGCATACTCCACCGAAAGGCTGCCCGTGGTGGGGTTGGGGTACACCCGCATGGGGGCGAGGACTGCCGTCTGAGTCCCTGTGCCAGTGACAAGCTCATCAAACTGGTAGTGGCCTATGGTGCTCACGTTCCACGAATAGACGGTGCCGTCCGTCAGGTGAAGGTTCATCACATCATCGGTGAAGGTGGCCTTGCGCACATCCTGCAGGGCATAGCTCTGCTGTGTGCCATCGGTGAAGTTGAAGTGCACATTCTGCCCCTGCGCGGCCAGGGCCGTGGCAAGGAGAGTGAGTGTAAGGAGGTGTTTTTTCATGGATCTAAGGGGTCGGATGCTTCTGTGGGTGTTCTTTTCTTGGGTCTATTGATTTATAGCCATGTGTTAGACGTTGGTCCTGATTTAGGAGTTGCACTATCGTCAATGCTTCTCAGTGCTTATTCCTTCACCAGTTTCATGCCTCTGGTACCTTTCGCGCCTTCAATGCGAAGCATGTAGATTCCGCTTGCACAATGGGTAAGGTCTAAGGATTGTAATGTTGGCCCTTTGATCACAATACTCGATGACAGCATGATTCGTCCAACCGCATCTACGACCGTTAATTGAGTCAAACCATCCCAACCAATCATTTCCACGGCAAACCTGTCCGAGCTTGGATTTGGAAACACCTTCAGTCCAAAATCTTTTCCATTGTTCCTGTCTAAATCACCATCATTTGAGGTAATTATCTGATTGAAATCGTAGCCTTTTACAAACGGAAACCCACTTGAATAAGCTATGTACAAATTTCCGTTTGCACCCTGCCGTATCGTAGGCGACATGACTGCACCAGCTGCGGTTGGTACAGTACTGGTAGCAGAAAAATTGAACTCTCCAGAGGTGCTGATTGGAGAAGGGTGAGACACCCACTCAATTCCATCATATGAAAACACTGATCCGCCACAGCGCGCGTAACCCCCAGCATTAGTTGTATAGAGTGCTGAGCAAGATGGAACCTGCCCATAAGCCAAACACAATTGAGGGTCCAGTGGCACCAAGAATGATTCTCCACCCCAGCTATTGGGGTCGTTAAGAACAACTTTAGGTAGATTGTCTGTCCCCACAATGATTGATCCACTTTGAGCAGCAACGAAAGTCCCCAGTTCCTGAAAGGCACCACCAACCACTTGGCACACCTTGGTTGAACCACCGTTGTAACCGTTCATTAGAACATATGCTGCACCACCTGACACGTCAAAAGCCATCGGCTTAAGGAGATTCGATGAGTACGGATTCGGAGTAACCAAGCTCCACGCACCCGAACTAAAGGCCATCACATAATTATCGATTTGAGCCAAAGCATATATCGGTGTGCTTCCTGAATAACCTATAATCGAATTAATCAAGAAGGAGAACGTAACATAAGGAATACCTGACACTGGGTCAATCGAAAACATCAAGAATGTTGGTCTCAATTGGGTAAGTGGAAAACCCGGAGTTCCAACATCTACCCACGAACCTCCAACGAATTTTCTGCAGGTTATTCCATTATTGTTAGAGGGGTCCAAGTAAGCTATATGAGGAATATCTGCGTTGTCAATCTCCAATTCCAAAGAAAATGCAGCAGCTGATGATGCTCCAGAAGCTCCCAAGATCTGCCAGTTGCTTCCATTGAATCTGTACACCTTAGCTCTAAAATTATCGGAGAGATCTTTGAATGAGATTATGGGATGCCCGGAACTTGAGACCTCTACACTTATCGAATCAGCTTGACCCAATATCTCCTCCGGATTACCGACTAAGGACCAGCTGTTTGCCTCATAACGCATTACTACCGCTCTATTACCGCTGGCACGGTCCACATATGCCAAATAGGGCTTGTCGTTAAAATCCAAGGCCAAGTCCGTGCTTGTGACATATTCCTCAGGGAAATCACCCATTGCCGAACTTTCTCCAACATAATCCCAGCTTTGACCATTAAATCTGCGGACGAATGCCTTTCCGCTCTGAGCATTTTGATAGGAGACATAAATAACATCATCTTTAGTGAAGACCATGTTCGAGAATTCAGACTGAGCAGGCGAAACACCCATGGTATCACCCACAAAGTCCCATACTCCATTCTCATATCTCTGCACTACAACTCTACTTCCCTTACCAGCGTCTATAAAACAGACAAATGGATTATTAAACTGGTCAAATTGAAGCGAAACCATGTTTTTGTTTCGATAGGGTGAATTCGAATTCGTAGTACTCAAATCGGTGCTGGACTGAGTACCTACGCCACCAATGGAGATTCCGTTTGTATCTCCTACAAATTGCCATTCGTTGTTCACGAGCTTCTTGACCAAAAGCCTGTAGTTCTTCCTGCTCTCGGAATAGGCCACATAAATGTTATTCTCACGATCAAATCGCACTGTGGCACAATTACTTGACTGGAACATTCCTGTTCCACTTGCTGTAAGACTTCTAACATCATTGGTAACGTGAAACGGTCCTGCTACCTGCCAGTCAGCCCCAAACGACTGCTCGTAAGTTCTGACAAAGACAGTACCATCCTGCTTTTGAAGAACGGGAGATGAACTTTGTTGCCAAAACGAACTGAACCCTGCAACAATGCGACCTTCTGAGTCTCTATCGATTGATGGAAAGTTAAAGAAGCCAAAGTTCCATGTTCCTGGGGCGGGGTCAAGGCGCAAGGAAGAGCCAAATAGGCTCCAACCACCATTACTGTATCTCAGACATTTCGGCCCAAGAGCATCTCTTTGAATAGCCGTGACTTGTCCATTATAAACATCGAAATCAGAGGGCGAGGTTTTATCGCTTCCAACGGTAGCAAGGCCAGTGGAGGGAAGTTCGACCCATGAAGCACCATCAAAATATCGATATGTCCGCAGGCCATCATCCTGCCCCATATAACCAGCATGAAAAGAAATGTATGGGTAATTTGTAACCGGATCGAACTTGAGCGTAACTAATCGCGCTTTGCCATAATCGGGCGAAGTACTACTGCCATAATGTCCCCAACCTCCAACACATCTAACCGTACCTTGTGTCTGATCACCTGTTAGCTCTCTCGTATCCATGGGGTTGCCTACGTTCTCCCAATATGTTCCATTGAAGCGTTTTACCACCAAGCATTCACCAGGCAGGTAAACTTGCCCGCCATTTCCAGAGCCGTATGTACCTAGGTTGTTTCCACAATCGTATAAGGCGATGTAAGGTATGCCGTTGGTATCAACAGCTAAACTTGGATTCATTCCTTTCGAGAATGATAGTTGCTTGAAATCATCAGCTCCAAGCGGAATCCATTGCTGTGCGCGTGCTGTCAATATTTGAATCGAAATCATCAGCACTGTAAACGTTGCATTTTTCATTTTTCGAGAAATTAATTGGTTAAGCTGAAGGTTAAGTCCATTGCTCGCTATAACGACTATCGAAGATTGAGGCCATGACAGCGGTCGGGATGCGGGCAGTATTCTTATATTGTGGTTGGTACAAAAAGACGGGCCTCGCGGCCCGCCTTCTTGGTGAATCTGTTAAGGTTTCGGGGTGTCGGTCTTCTTCTTGGCCGGGGTGTCGTTCACCTCAAAGCCCCATTCGCCCAGGTTCTTGGGGCTGTTCTTGTAAATGCCGTTGAGCAGGTTGGCACTGGCGCGCACGGTGAGCTCCACAGAGGCCAACAGGGCATCGCGGTCCTGATAGAGCTTCTCCACCTTCTTTTCCAGCTCCTTGGCCTGAGCGTTCAGGTCATCGGCCTCAGCCACTTTTGGGCCGTTGTCGGTCCAGTTGGCGTCCTTCAGGGCGCTGAGGGGGCTTGAGGCCCCATCATCCTCATGCTTTTTGAGGATCTTCTTGGCCAGTGCCAACAGTCTGTCGGGCGATTTAGAAATGACTATCCGTGCCATGGTTCAGTTGTTTATGGTTAGAGAAAGGATTGAAATGCGTGAGATGTGCTGCGCCTGTGCAGCTTGGCGGCACTCTTGCGATGGGTGGGAAAACAAAAGTTCGGAGCCTCCGAATAAAAGTTTTTTGGTGCCGAATAAAAGTTCGAACCCCCCGAACAAAAGTTTTTCGGTTCCGAACAAAAGTTTGGACCCTCCGCACAAAAGTTTTGCGGTGACGCACAAAAGTTCTGACCCTCCGAACAAAAGATTGGAGCCACCGAACAAAAGTTCGGACCCTCTGCGCACTCGTTTGCCCTGGGCAAATAAAAATCCGTTGGCACCGACCAAAGATTCGGTGACAATCGACACGCTTGCGTTTCCGGGAAACGAAGGACAATCAGTCCTGCCCGAAGGGCGGTTTGCGGTTTGCGGTTTGCGACTGTCCTATTCATGCGCTGCCAAAACTAAATAGCGCAACAAAACATGCAAATAACCTGTTCGGATTATTTTGGGCTGCCTATGTGTACTAAAAGCGCTATGTGCAGGGGATGGACGCTTGGCGGTGGGTATTCACCCACCCAAGTAGCACTTCCGTACTACTGTTTCGGCACCACCCGCATGCCCTCGTGGGCCTCGGGGAAGGGGTTGTCGAGGATGCGGGTGCCTTCCTCAAGCCCGGTGCACACCACGCGGTCGGCATCGCGGAAGACCACCTGCACAGGTCGCAGCGCCAGCACCGAATCGGCCATCACCTCGAAGACCTGCGTGCCGTGCACCAGATGCCTTGCATGCAGCAGGGCGGCATCTTCCACCGCTGGGAGGCGGATGCTCCCGGAAAGGTATTCGCCATCGCGCAGCCCCTTGCCGGAGAGCGATGCAAAGAGCACCACGTTCTGCGTGCGCTCGTCCACGCGGTCGCTGATGCGCACCACGCGGGCCGTCAGCGTGTCGCTGCCATGGAAGATGCTGATGGGCGTTCCCACCTTGACCCTTGCCGCGAGGGCGGCCGACACGGTGGTCTCGAACTCGAAGGCCGAGGCATCGATGAACTCGCCCAGCTGCTGCCCCGCGAGCACATGGCTGCCAGGCACCACACTTCCCTTGGAGATGGTGCCCGCGAACGGGGCGCGGAATCCGAACTTGCTGAGGCGTGCCTCTGCACTGCGAATGGAATAGAAGAGGTTGAAGACCCCTCTGGAAGTGAGGAACCGCTTCTCCTTCTCGTCCTCCACGGCAGGCAGGTCGGGCAGGGTCTCCTGCTCGTTCACCTGGGCGAGATAGGCGGTCCAGCGCTTCACGGAGGAGGGATGGTCCAGCGTGAGGTCGGGCAGCAACTGGGTGAGCAGCGTGCTGAACTGGCTGCGCTGCGCCACCAGCGCCATGCGTACCTCGGCATCATCAATGCGGAAGAGGTGTTCGCCCGAAGCAAAGGTTACCCCTTCCTTCAGTTCCTTGCCACCTGCCTGCATCTGGCCGGTGGCCTCGGCCACCAGCATCACCCTGCGGGCGGCATTGACTCGGCCCGTGAGACGTTCGTTCACAGGCTGCTGCCCCGAACGGACCTGAAACACATTGACCACCTTCACCTGGTCGGTCTTCGCCTCCGGCTCCGGCTCTCCCTGCTGCCCCAGTCGCTTCATTCCCACCACGCCCAGGATGATGAGCAGCACGGCTCCGAGAATGGATGATTTTCTGACGAGGACGTTCATGGGGAGCCGTTTGCGAAAGGCCCCGCAAAGAAACGAACATTGGCATCCTGCCGAGCGGCAACTTCGCGCAGAACCGCTTCATTCGCACCTGCTTACTTTTGACCCGAACTCACCATCTGAACATGCTTGAACGTCCCCGCAGGAATCGCAACTCGGCCGCCATCCGCGGTCTGGTGCGCGAAACGAGACTTCACCTCGATAACCTCATTTTCCCACTTTTCCTTTTGGATGGGAAAGGGAAGAACGAACCCATCAAGTCTTTGCCAGGGATTTCGCGTCTCAGTGAGGACAATGCCCTGCGTGAGGTGGAAGATTGCATGAGGCTAGGGCTCCGCTCCTTTGTGCTCTTCCCTGCGGTAGACGAGAAGCTAAAGGACAAGGAGGCCACCTATTCCTATTCGAAGAAGAATTTCTACCTGCGTATCATCAAAAAACTGAAGCAGGAATTCCCCGAAAGCTGTCTCATCAGCGATGTGGCGATGGATCCTTACAGCTCGGATGGTCACGATGGTCTGGTGGAGGACGGCCGCATCCTGAACGATGAGACCCTCGGCATCCTTGGCCGCATGGCCGTGGCACAGGCCGAGGCAGGCATCGACATCATCGGTCCCAGCGACATGATGGACGGTCGCGTGGCCCACATCCGCGAGGAGCTGGACGATGCCGATTTCGAGACCGTGGGCATCATGGCCTACACCGCCAAGTATGCCAGTGCCTACTATGGTCCCTTCCGTGATGCGCTGGAGAGTGCTCCCAAGCATGGCGACAAGAAGACCTACCAGATGGACCCCGCCAATGGCCGCGAGGCCCTGCGCGAGGCTGCCTTGGACGCATCAGAAGGTGCCGACTTCCTGATGGTGAAGCCTGCGCTGCTCTACCTCGACATTATCCATTCATTGAGTCAGAACCACGACCTGCCCATCGCGGCCTACAACGTGAGCGGGGAGTATGCCATGCTCAAGGCCGCTGCCGAGAAAGGCTGGCTCGACTACAACAAGGCCATGCCCGAAATGCTTCTCAGCATCCGCAGGGCGGGAGCTACTGCGATTTTGACCTACGCTGCGAAGGAGTATGCGGTGCTAAAAAGGAAAATGGAAGATTGAAAATGGAAAATGGTGTCGAAGCGTACAGCCCACATATGTTGGGCAACCATTTTCGATATTCCATTTTCCAACAACTCTCAGAGCGATGCTGAAAATCGACATGCACACCCACATGATGCCTCGGCAAATGCCTGACTTCGCCAAGAAGTTCAGCTATGGCGATTTCATCATGATGGAACACGTCAACGAGGGTGAGGCCAACATGATGCAGGGTTCGCGCTTCTTCCGAAAGGTGCAGCAGAACGTTTGGGACGCGGAGGTGCGCATCCCTGAGTACGCACAGTTCAACACGCAAGTGCAGGTGGTGTGTACCATTCCGGTGCTCTTCAGCTACTGGGCCAAGCCAAAGGATGGGGCAGAGGTGTCGCGATTCCTGAACGATGACCTGGCGGAGAGCATCGCCCCCCACCCGAAGAACTACATCGGTCTCGGTACGCTGCCGATGCAGGACACCGACCTAGCCATCCGCGAGCTGGAGCGCTGCAAGGAGCTTGGGTTCCCCGGCATTCAGATCGGCTCCAACATCAACGACCGCAACTTGAGCGAACCTGAGTTCTATCCCATCTTCCAGGCGTGTGAGGAATTGGGCATGTCCGTGTTCGTGCATCCGTGGAACATGATGGGCATGGAGCACATGCGCAAGTACTGGCTTCCGTGGCTGGTGGGCATGCCCGCGGAAACGAGCCGCGCCATCTGCTCCATGGTCTTCGCGGGCATCTTCGAATCACTGCCGAAACTTCGGGTCTGCTTTGCCCATGCGGGCGGATCGTTCATCCCTACGATCGGGCGCATCGAACATGGTTTCAACTGTCGCCCCGACCTTGTGGCCATCGACAACGAGAAGAACCCACGCGAATACCTCGGCAAGTTCTGGGTCGATTGCATCACGCATGATGCGGCCGCACTGCAGTTCATCCTTGACTCGGTAGGTTCTGAGAAGGTCTGCCTCGGCAGCGACTATCCTTTCCCGCTGGGCGACCTTGAGATCGGGAAGTTCATCGAGGAGATGGACCTGCCGCAACATGATGTGGAGAACATCTTCTGCAACAGTAGTCTGGAGTGGCTGGGACTGGACAGGTCGAAGTTCATCTGATCTGTGGCAACCATTGTGCAGACACGGTCGGTTCAGAACGTTCCTGCGCTCCCTTGACCGAATTGTTAGTTTCGCGGCCCCCGCTGGCCAAGCGTCTTTTGGGAAGCAACCATGTGGCAGACCATTGCCCGCATCATACTCCGTAACCGTCCGTTCGTACTGCTGCTGATTGCGGTGATGACGGTGTTCATGGGCTACCATGCCTCGAAGGTGGAGGTGCGCTATGATTTCGCATCGCTGCTGCCGGCCAACGACCCGGACCTGATGGCCTACATGGACTTCAAGGAGCAGTTCGGGGAGGACGGGGCGATGATGGTCATCGGGATACAGCAACCCGACCTGTTCACGCTGGAGACCTTCAATGCCTGGTATGACCTGGGGCAGGAACTGAAGGCGTTGGAGGGCATAGACCAGGTGATATCGGTGGCGCGTTGCATGAACATTGAGCGCAACGACAGCCTGAAGCGGTTCGATTTCCTGCCATTGGTAAAGCAGCGGCCCACCACGCAGGCCGAGGTGGACAGTATCCGCACCATCCTCGAAACGCTTCCTTTCTACAGGGATGTGCTCTGGAACAGCGAGCAGATGTCGTTCGTGATGGCCATGACCATGAGCCCGGAATATCTGGACAGCAAGAAGCGCATCGGCCTCTCGGAGCGGGTGAAGCACTTGGGTCACGGTTATGAGGCCCAATTGGGCGCACCGCTTCATTTCTCGGGGCTGCCCTTCGTGCGCAGCGTTATAGCGCAGATGGTTCAGGCCGAGCTGCGCATGTTCATACTGCTGGCCGCAGCGGTGGCAGGGCTGATGATGTTCGTGTTCTTCCGGTCGTTCACGGTGGTGTTCTTCAGCATGCTGGTGGTGACCATTGCTGTCGTCTGGTGCTTCGGTACGATACAGCTACTGGGCTACCGGCTCAGCATACTCACCGGGCTCATTCCCCCGCTGCTCATCATCCTCGGCATCGCCAATTGCATTTTCCTGCTCAACAAGTATCACAGCGAGTTCAGGGCCCACGGCAATAAGATAAAGGCGTTGCAGCGCATGGTGCGCAAAGTGGGCAATGCCACGCTGCTCACCAACGCCACCACTGCGGCAGGCTTTGCCACGTTCGCCATTCTGGAGAGTCAGGTGCTGCGCGAGTTCGGCATTGTGGCGGCCATCAGCATCATGGGCGTGTTCGTGGTGTCATTGCTGCTCATCCCGGTGGTGTTCAGTTATCTGGGCCATCCGAAGAGCCGCCATATCCGGCATCTGGACCGCAGGACCAGCCTGGTGATGGTGACGCGCATCATTCAGGTGGTGCAGTCGCAGCGGAAGAAGGTGTATGCCGTGGCGATAGTGATGTGCTGCGTGGCGCTCTATGGGATATCCCTGATTCGCACCTCGGGCAATCTGGTGGACGACCTTCCGGACGATAACCCTGTGCTCACCGACCTGCGCTGGTTCGAGGAGCATTTCGGGGGCGTGATGCCGTTTGAGGTGCGCATCGATGCGCTGAAGCCCGACCGTGCGGTGTCCGCAACCACGCTGAACCGCATAGCGCAGTTGCAGGACACCCTGGCCACCTATCCGGAGTTCGCACGGCCGGTGAGCATGGTCGAGGTGATCCGGTTCATCCGTCAGGCCTACTACGGAGGTATGGAAGAGCACTACGACCTGCCCAGCAACAGTGAGCGGGGATTCATACTGAGCTATGCGCAGGGTGAGGAGGAGGGAACGGGGCTGCTGCACACCTTCATTGACAGTGCACGGCAGGTGACTCGAGTGAGCGTTCAGATGCGGGATGTGGGCACAGAGGAGATGACGAGGCTGCTCAGCGCCATCCGCCCTCAGGTGGACAGCATATTCCCTGCGGAGCGCTATGATGTGCTGCTCACCGGCACTTCGGTGGTGTTCCTCAAAGGCACGGAGTATCTGGTGAAGAACCTGTTCTCGAGCCTCGGCATAGCGGTACTTCTCATTGCTTTCATCATGTGGCGCATGTTCCGCTCGTGGCGCATGGTGGTGGTCTCCTTGGTGCCCAATCTGCTACCCTTGGTGATCACCGCTGGACTCATGGGCTACCTTGGCATCACCATCAAGCCCTCGACCATTCTGGTCTTCAGTATTGCACTGGGCATCTCGGTCGATGACACGATCCATTTCCTCGCTAAGTACAGGCAGGAGCTGGAACTCACCGGATGGAGCATCAGACGCTCGGTGATGAAGGCCCTTCGCGAGGTGGGCGTGAGCATGATCTATACCAGTGTAGTGCTCTTCTGCGGATTCTCCATCTTCACGGCCAGCACGTTCGGGGGCACACAGGCCTTGGGCCTGTTGATCAGCATCACCCTGTTTGTGGCCATGTTCGCCAACCTGCTCATTCTTCCATCCCTGCTCCTTACTTTCGAACGTTCGCTCACCACCCGCGACTTTCAGGGCGCTGAGCTGGACGAATGACCCGTATCTCCAACCTCTTTCAACTCTTCGCATGAAAGGAATCATACTCGCAGGCGGCTCCGGAACACGCCTGCATCCGCTCACTCTGGCCGTGAGCAAGCAGCTGATGCCTGTTTACGATAAACCAATGGTCTACTACCCGCTCAGTATTCTCATGCTGGCCGGCATCAAGGACATCCTCATCATCAGCACACCGCACGACCTCCCGAATTTCCAGAAGCTGCTGGGCACGGGCGAGCAGATAGGCTGCAAGTTCAGCTACGTGGAGCAGGTGGTTCCCAACGGACTCGCGCAGGCATTTGTGCTGGGCGAGGAGTTCATTGGCAAGGACAAGGTGGCGCTGGTGCTGGGTGACAACATCTTCTACGGCCACGGCATGGAGAAGCTGCTCAAGGAGAACAACGACCCCGATGGCGGGGTGGTGTTCGCCTATCACGTCTCTGACCCCGAGCGTTACGGTGTTGTGGAGTTCGACTCTGACTTCAAGGCCATCTCCATCGAGGAGAAGCCCAAGCAGCCCAAGTCCAACTATGCCGTTCCGGGTCTCTATTTCTATGACAACAGCGTGGTGCAGATTGCCAAGGACCTGAAGCCCAGCGCCCGCGGTGAGTACGAGATCACCGATGTGAACAGGCACTACCTCGCTGCCGGAAAGCTCAAAGTCGCCCAATTGGGCAGGGGCACGGCCTGGCTCGACACCGGCACATTCGCCTCGCTGATGCAGGCAGGGCAGTTCGTACAGGTGATCGAAGAGCGGCAGGGCCTCAAGATCGGCTGTATTGAGGAGATCGCCTACCGTCAGGGTTTCATCTCTGCAGAGCAGCTGCGCCAGGTGGCCGAGCCGCTGAAGAAGAGCGGTTATGGAGAGTATCTGCTGCGTCTGGTGAAATAAGTGTGTCATTTATCGATTAACGTAGATTCGTACCCGATTAAAGACCTCTATAGATGCATAAACAACCGAGCATCCTCCGTAAAATTCTCGTAACAGGGGGTGCTGGATTCATCGGCAGTGCCGTGGCCGAGAAACTGGCCCAGAATCCAGAGAATTATGTGGTCATCGTGGACAATTTCCTGACCGGTTCTGCGGTCAAGATTCCCACTTCCCCACACGGCAACATCCGTTTCATCAAGTGTGACGTCAACAATTTCAGCGACATCAGCGGGGTGTTCTATGCCTACACGTTCGACTATGT
Organism: uncultured Chryseobacterium sp.; assembly: GCA_964488095.1. Taxonomy (GTDB): domain Bacteria; phylum Bacteroidota; class Bacteroidia; order UBA10329; family UBA10329; genus UBA10329. Next base: position 158,789 of record CAZATP010000002.1, on the reverse strand, counting down.
GTTCCATTATGCCGCGGTGGTCGGGGTGAAGCGCACGCTCAACCATCCTGTGCTTGTGCTCACAGACCTGCACGGACTGGAGAACATTCTCAACCTCAGCAAGAACACCGGGGTGATACGGGTGTACTATAGCAGCTCGTCAGAAGTCTATGGCGAGCCGGTAGAGTTCCCGCAGAATGAGCACACCACACCGCTCAACTCCAGACTGCCCTATGCCATCGTGAAGAACGTGGGCGAGGCCTATCTGCGCAGCTACCAGAAGGAGTTCGGGCTGGAGTTCACCATCTTCCGGTTCTTCAACACCTACGGACCGAAGCAGAGCAAGGAGTTTGTCATCTCGCGTTTTCTTCATCTGGCCCTGACGAACGAGGACATCACCATCTATGGGGATGGCATGCAGACGCGCACATTCTGCTTCATTGACGATAACGTGGATGCCTGTCTGACGGCCTTCTACGAGAATCTGTATGTGAACGATGTGATCAATATCGGTGGAGACCGAGAGGTGACCATTCTTGAGCTGGCGGATACGATCATCAAAGTCACCGGGTCGAGATCAAGACTTGTGCACCTGCCCGCCCTGGAGGAAGGCGACATGACACGCAGACTGCCGGACACCACCAAGATGAAAGAACTGCTGAGGCGTGAGCCGAAATCGTTGGAGGACGGCCTGCGCATCGTCATCGAAAAGGGGCAGTTCATTTCCCTTATCTGAGCGTAGCAAGGTCAAATCGCGCACGAGAGGACTGAGGGAGCATGACCATCCTACCTTTAGCTGAACGCATAGAGCAGGAGTTCGCCAACTGGCAGTTCCCCACTGCTCCTGCCGGGCTCTATGAGCCGGTGCGCTACACAATCGGTCTTGGCGGCAAGCGCATGCGGCCGCTGCTGGTGCTGCTGGGCTGCAAGATCTTCAAGGACGATGTGGAGCACGCCATCGGTCCTGCCTTGGCCGTGGAGGTCTTCCACAATTTCACGCTGCTGCATGACGACATCATGGACAATGCCCCGCTGAGGCGAGGACAGCCTTCGGTGCACGTCCGATGGAATCCCAACACCGCCATTCTTTCGGGCGATGCCATGATGGTGCTTGCCTATCAGGCCCTTGGTCGCACCGAGGTGGCTCTGCTTCCGCGGCTCTTCCCCATCTTCAATGCCACAGCGCTTCATATCTGCGAGGGGCAGCAGTTCGACATGGATTTTGAGCAACGAAGCGATGTGACCATTGCGGAGTATGAGGAGATGATCCGACTCAAAACGGCTGTGCTATTGGCCGCCAGTCTGCAGATCGGTGCACTGGTGGGCGGGGCCTCCGAGTCGCAGGCGCAGCATCTCTATGACTTCGGTCTTAATGCGGGCATCGCGTTCCAACTGCAGGACGATATCCTAGATGTGTTCGGTGAGAGTCACAAGGTGGGCAAGCAGAAGGGAGGCGACATCCTTGCCGACAAGAAGACCTATCTGCTGCTCAAGGCATTCGAGATGGCCGGCCCGGCCGAGCGCACCGAGCTCCACCGATGGATAGGGAACAGTGGCGCCCTGCCCGAGGAAAAGGTGAAGGCCGTGACCGCGGTCTATGAGCGGCTCGGCATCCGTGAGTTGACGGAGCAGCGCATGTGGCATTTCCATGCCGAGGCCATGAGCCATCTCAATCAGGTCCAAGGGAATGAGGCCTGGCTCACTCTCCTTCGTCAGTTCATCGACAGCCTTATGCACCGTGAACACTGAGAGCGGTCAGACTTCCATGGAGGACGGGCTCTTTCCGGAAGAGAACAGAAGGTTCACGGAGCTTCCGGTCACGCAGGAGCACCTGCAGCAGTTCGTCCTGCGCCTAGACCTGCTCAAAGAGGTGGTGGCACAGCTCAATAAGGATTTTCAACTCAATGGGTTTGAGGTCAATTTCACGGGCAGCGAGCAGAATGCCTACCGTGAGCTCTCCGATCAGCTCATGCCGGTCATCGACTACATGCTGGAGTATCAGACCGAAAGATTCTGGAGTCTGCTGTACGGCATCGACCTGAACGAATCAAAGGTGCGCGAGGCGCTCTTCGGGGAAGATGTGAACACACTACAACTCCTCACTGACCTCATTCTCAAGCGCGAACTGCAGAAAGTGGTCATCAGAAATCATTACGCAGGAAGGCTCTGAAGCCTCGGACGAGCGGTAATTTCGGCTGCGCCACGGCTGTCTGAGTCTTATCTTTGCCCGAATTTTCGGGCCCCCTTCCATTCATGGACAACTACTCGTATCTCTCCAACATGGATGTCTCCGCTGCGGAACATCTCTATCAGCAGTTCATTCAGGATCCCAACTCCGTAAGCGCAGACTGGCAGCGGTTCTTCGCGGGCTTCGAGTTCGCCCGCAAAAGCTATGACCTGGATAACGCGGTGGGCATTCCGTCCAACTTCCAGAAGGAGTTCGATGTCATCAACCTCATCAACGCCTACCGCAAGAACGGGCACCTCTTTACCAAGACCAACCCGGTGCGTGAGCGCAGGCGCTACAGCCCTACGCTCGACATTGAGAACTTCAACCTGAACCATGCTGACCTCGGCACCGTGTTTCAGGCAGGTACGCTTATTGGCATTGGCCCGGCTAAGCTGTCTGATATTGTGGAGCACCTCTCGGCCACCTATTGCCAGAGCATCGGGGTGGAGTACATGTACATCCGCAGGCCCGATGTGATCGAGTGGTTCCAGAAGAAGCTGGAGGGCAACAGGAGCCAGCCCGCATTCTCCATCGATGACAAGAAGGCCATTCTCCGCAAGCTCAATCAGGCGGTGGTGTTCGAGCAGTTCCTCGATAAGAAGTTCCCCGGACAGAAGCGTTTCTCGGTAGAAGGTGCCGAGGCGCTCATCCCCGCGCTCGATGTGGCCGTGGAGACGGGAAGTGAACTTGGGATTCAGGAGTTCGTGATGGGCATGGCCCACCGAGGCCGTCTCAACGTGCTGGCCAACATTTTCAACAAGACCTACAAGGACATCTTCACCGAGTTCGCAGGCAAGGACTATGAGGATCAGGATCTTGAGGGCGATGTGAAGTACCACATGGGGCATACCAGCTATGCCAAGTGCGACAATGGCAAGGAGGTGAAGATGAACCTCTGCCCCAACCCGTCTCACCTTGAAACGGTGGACCCTGTGGCCGAGGGCATCGCCCGGGCCAAGATTGACCGTAAGTACGCAGGGGATGATTCAAAGCTTTGCACGGTTCTCATTCATGGCGATGCGGCCATCGCTGGGCAGGGCGTGGTCTATGAGGTCGTTCAGATGGCCAAGTTGGACGGATATCGCACTGGTGGAACCGTTCACATTGTCATCAACAATCAGGTGGGATTCACCACCAATTATCTTGATGCCCGCAGCAGCATCTACTGCACGGATGTGGCCAAGACCACGCTGTCGCCAGTGTTCCATGTGAACGGGGACGATGTGGAGGCGGTGGCGCATGTGATGCAGATTGTGATGGAGTTCCGTCAGACCTTTAAGGGCGATGTTTTCGTGGACCTGCTGTGCTACCGCAAGTACGGGCACAACGAGGGCGATGAGCCGCGCTTCACCCAGCCCATTCTCTATAAGATCATTGAGAAACACCCGAACCCGCTGGAGCTCTACCGCCAGAAGCTATTGGGCCAAGGCGTAGTGGAGAAAGAACTCGTTCTAGAAATGGAAGAGCAGTTCAAGCAGATTCTACAAGAGCGTCTTGACGAATCGAAAGAAGTGGAGAAGGCCAAGATCACGCAGTTCCTGGCCGACACGTGGGAAGGTTACCGCTTTGCCCGCCCGGAGGACTTTGAGAAGAGCATCGACACGGGCGTGAGTGAGAAGAACCTGAAGGAGTTGGCCAAAAGCATCACCACCCTGCCGGAGGGCCACAAGTTCTTCCGAAAGATGGTGAAGATCGTGCAGGACCGCAACGACATGGTCTTCAAGACCGATACCCTTGATTGGGGCATGGCCGAGCATCTGGCCTACGCCTCACTTCTTGTAGAGGGATTCCCGGTCCGTCTCAGCGGTCAGGATTGCGAGCGCGGCACCTTCAGCCATCGCCATGCCGTGCTCAAGGTGGAGGACAGCGAGGTGGAATATGTGCCCCTCAACAATCTGAAGAAGGACCAGGCCCAGTTCAATGTGTTCAACTCGCTGCTCTCGGAGTATGCTGTGATGGGCTTCGACTACGGTTATGCCTTCGGAAGTCCGAAGACTCTGACCATGTGGGAGGCGCAGTTCGGTGACTTCGTGAATGGGGCGCAGATCATCATCGACCAGTTCCTCTGCTCGGCCGAGGAGAAGTGGAAGGGCATGAACGGCCTTGTGCTGCTGCTGCCTCACGGCTACGAGGGACAGGGAGCTGAGCACAGCAGTGCGCGCATGGAGCGTTTCCTGAACGTTTACGCCAACTACAACATTCAGGTGGTGAACTGCACCACGCCCGCCAACTTCTTCCACGTCATCCGCAGGCAGATGAAGCGCGAGTTCCGCAAGCCGCTGGTCATCTTCACTCCCAAAAGCCTGCTGCGCCATCCGCGTTGCGTCAGTTCGCTGAAGGACCTTGCCACTGGCCGTTTCCAAGAGGTGATCGATGATGCCACTGCCGACCCGAAGGCAGTGGAGCGCGTGGTGCTCTGCCAAGGCAAGATTTACTACGAGCTGCTAGAGGAGAAGGAGCGCATCGGAGACAAGAGCGTGGCCCTCATCCGTCTGGAGCAGATAGAGCCGCTGCCGCGCAAGCAGCTGCAGGCGCTCATCGCCAAGTATGGCAGGGACAAGAACTGGACGTGGGTGCAGGAGGAGCCGGAGAACATGGGTGCTTGGAGCCATTTGCTCCGGGTTTGGCGCGATGTTCAGCTCGATGTCATCTGCCGTCCACCGAGTGGCACTCCGGCCACAGGCTCGGGTGTCCGCCACAGGGCCGTGCAGGCGCGGTTGATAAGCAAGGTGTTTGAGAAGGAGGCACAACCAATAGGTTGATGACTTATCGGTTATGAGCAACATCAAACTCTTTCAGGACAAGAAGATTCGCTCCGCTTGGAATGAGGCGGATGAGAAGTGGTATTTCTCCGTGCAGGATGTGGTTCAGGCGTTGACAGACGCGGCTGATGTCAAGGACTACATCAAGAAGATGAAGAAGCGTGACCCTCTTCTGAATTCCAACTGGGGGACAATTTGTCCCCTGGTTGAAATGGTCGCTGCCGATGGCAAAAGGCGTAAGGTGCAAGCCGCTGATGTCAAGGGTCTGCTCCGCATCATCCAATCCATCCCTTCACCCAAGGCAGAGCCCTTCAAACTCTGGTTGGCACAGGTGGGATCGGACAGACTCGATGAGATTGAGAATCCAGAACTGGCCTCGCTGCGGGCAAGGGAGCTGTACGAACTGAAAGGCTACCCTGATGACTGGATTGAGAAGCGGATGCGCAGTATCGCCATCCGCGAGGAGCTGACGGACGAGTGGAAGAACCACGGGGTGAAGGAGAACAGCGAGTATGCCATCCTGACCGCAGAGATTTCAAAAGCTACCTTCGGCCTCACGCCATCGGAGTACAAGAAGGTGAAAGGGCTGAAAAGCCAGAACCTCCGCGACCACATGACCGACCTCGAACTCATCTTCTCCATGCTGGGCGAGGCATCGACCACCGAGATTGTGAAGACGCAGCATCCCATCGGATTCGAGGAGAACAGGAAAGCGGCCAAGCGTGGCGGAAATGTGGCGGGCATTGCCCGAAAGGAACTTGAATCGCAGACAGGCAAGAAGGTGGTCACATCGGCCAACTATCTACCTGAGAACAAGAAGAATCAATTGGGCAAAGGGCGGAATTCCTGAGCATCAAGAACGTGAACCCATCATACAACTTAAGATATGTTCGAAGTAAAAGTCCCCAGTCCAGGAGAGTCCATCACTGAAGTCGAGATCGCATCATGGCTTGTCTCTGATGGCGATTATGTGCAGCAGGATGCCGAGCTCTGCGAAATCGACTCGGATAAGGCCACCCTCACCATCAATGCCGAGAAAGCCGGCATAGTGAGCATCAAGGTGAAGGAAGGCACCGTTGCCGTGGGCGATATCATTGCGACCATCGACACCAGTGCACAGGCACCTGCCGGAGCGCCTTCTCCGAAGAAGGAAGAGGCACCGAAGGCTGAGGCCGCTCCTGCCAAGGCTGCTGCACCTGCCCCCGTGGCCGAGGCTCCGAAGAAACAGGATGCAGGCTATGCGGCAGGCACTCCTTCTCCGGCCGCCAAGAAACTGATGGCCGAGAACAACGTCTCTTCCAATCAGGTGAAGGCCTCTGGAAAGGACGGCCGCATCACCAAGGGCGATGTGCTGGCCGCCATGTCATCCGGTTTCGCGTTGGGCGATGCTGGACAGAGCTGGGCCGCAGGACGCGACCAGCGCAGGGAGAAGATGAGCATGCTCAGACGCAAGATTGCGGAGCGCCTCGTGAGTGTGAAGAACGAGACCGCCATGCTCACCACCTTCAACGAGGTGAACATGAAGCCCATCATGGACCTGCGCGCCAAGCACAAGCAGAAGTTCGCAGAGACGCATGGGGTCAACATCGGCTTCATGAGCTTCTTCACCAAGGCGGTCACGGAGGCCCTGTATCAGTTTCCGGCCGTCAATGCCATGATAGACGGGCAGGAGATCGTTTTCCACGACTACTGCGACATAGGTGTGGCCGTGAGCGGCCCGAAAGGCCTCATGGTCCCTGTGCTGCGCAATGCCGAGCAGATGAGCCTCGCGCAGATCGAATCAGGCATCAAGGACCTCGCCATCAAGGTGCGCGATGGTAAGATCTCGGTAGAGGAGATGACAGGCGGCACCTTCACCATCACCAACGGTGGCGTGTTCGGTTCCATGATGAGCACGCCTATCCTCAACCCACCGCAGAGCGCCATTCTTGGAATGCACAACATCGTGGAGCGTGCTGTGGTGGAGAATGGTCAGATCGTGGCCCGTCCCATGATGTACCTCGCTTTGAGTTATGACCATCGCATCATCGATGGTCGCGAGTCGGTGGGTTTCCTTGTGAAGGTGAAGGAGATGCTGGAGAATCCGGCCTCCATGCTTTTCGGAGGAAAGACTGCCGAAGAGGTGCTTCTTGGGCTTTGACCTGTTCACTGTGCTGATTTCTTAACCTGACCTCGGGTTGGGCTGCGCGATATTTGTCCCATGAGCCATCGGCTTCTCACGTTCATTCTCCTTTTCGCGTTTCAGTGCGTCTCTGCCCAGAGTCCTTTGGAGCAGCGGATTGCGGCCTTGGACGATCGTTTGGAGGACCTCGACCGGCAACGCGAGCGCATCTATGCCGAGATGGAGTCCCTTCAGCTCGACCATGTCCGGCAGGAGTTGGACCGCGTAGGTTTCCCTACGTGTGGACAAGGCGGTCAGCTCATCCATCATTCGGCCATGTCGCTCTGCTATTCGGAGGTGCACGAGCAGCCCACGTGGGTCATGCACATCGTGCTCCCTGCGGTAGAGTTCGGCAATGTGAGCCGCACCAATGATTTCCGCGAAGACGAGAAGGTGACCACCGGCTCGGCCGAGAAGAAGGATTATTGGGAAAGTGGTTATGACCGCGGGCATCTGGCCCCATCTGCAGATTTCCGATGGTCGGAGAAGGCCGTGAGCGAATCGTTCTACTATTCGAACATGAGTCCGCAGAAGCCGGAGTTCAACCGCCAGTCGTGGTCAGATCTGGAGGCCTGGGTGCGCAGGTATGTGGGCGATTTTCAGGAGCCGGTATTCGTGGTCACAGGCGGTATCCTCACGGACGAGGGTCTTCAGAAACTCGGCCCGAACGAGGTGACCATCCCGAAGCGGTATTTCAAGGTCGTGATGGATCTGCAGGGTGCAGAGCGCAAGGGCCTGGCCTTCATCATGCAGAACGGGGTGAATGAGTATCCGGTGGTGTTCTATGCCACGACCATCAACGAGGTGGAGCGTCTCACGGGGATAGACTTCTTCGCGTCCCTGCCTGATGACGAGGAAGAGCGTTTGGAGGCCATGGGCACCGCTGCACCTTGGATCCATGAGGAGTCGGAGGCATTCGGGGAGGCAGAACCTCTGAAAGCACCGCTGCCCAAAGGGTATTTCAATTCGGTGCAGGCCAAGTATCAGAATGGGAAGGTGGTGAACGTTTGTGGCACCGTGGTATCGAGCAAAAAGAGCCGCAAGGAGGCGGTTTATCTCAACTTCGACCGCAAGTATCCCAACAGTCCGTTCTACGCCACCATCTGGAAGAACAACCAGAACAATTTCTCCTACGACCCCGAGAAGCAGCTCATGGGCAAGACCATCTGCGTGAAAGGCGAGGTGACGGTCTATGATGGAAAGCCGCGCATGAGCATCAACAAGGAGCAGCAGATCACCTTCTGGGAGGATGTCGTTGGAAAGTGATGCCGCATAACCGTTAACTCCACCTACCATGGCACTGATCAAACCTGTAAAAGGTATTTCCCCTCAATTTGGCAAGGACTGTTATCTGGCCGAGAACGCCACTGTGGTGGGCGATGTGGTGATGGGCGATGCATGCAGTGTGTGGTTCAATGCGGTGGTGCGTGGCGATGTGAACAGCATCCGCATGGGCAACAGGGTCAACATTCAGGATGGGGCCGTGATCCATTGCACGTATCAGAAAGCGGCCACCACGCTGGGCAATGATGTGTCCGTGGGCCACAATGCGCTGGTGCATGGCTGCACCGTCCACGATAACGTGCTCATCGGCATGGGCTCCATTGTGATGGACGGTGCGGTGGTCCATTCACATTCCATCATCGCGGCCGGGGCAGTGGTGCTGGAGGGCACCGTGGTGGAATCCTACTCCATCTATGCAGGCATGCCGGCCAAGAAGGTCAAGACGCTCGACCCGCAGAAAGCCGAGACCATGCTGCGCAAGGTGGCCGAGAACTATGTGATGTACAGCGGCTGGTTCACCGAGGGGCAGTGAACCTACAGGCCGATGTGCCGAGACTGGACCTTCTCCCCGTAGAACAGCGCGGCCTTGGTATTGAAGGCGTCCGCATCGTCCGTGGTGAGAAATGCCCTGCTGCCACTCCTGCTCAGCAGCTGCTCCATTTCCGGATGCCTTTGCAGATAGTCTGTCAGGCTCCGGGCCACGATCTCGCCTTGGGGTATCACCGTCACACTGGGAGCGACATGCGCCTTGATGCGCTCCATCAGCAGCGGATAGTGGGTGCAGCCCAATAGGATGGTGTCGATCTCGTTGGACTGCGCAAGGAGCTCATCCAGATATTTCTTCACGAAGAAATCGGCCCCGTCCGAGAGGTGCTCATTGTTCTCGATGAGCGGCACCCACATGGGGCAGGCCTGCTGATGCACGGTCATTTCGGGGAAGAACTTCCCGATCTCGATGGGGTAGGATTCGGAGGTCACGGTGCCCGATGTGCCCAGCACCCCAACGTGCCCGGTGGAGGTGCTCTCCCCGATCACCTCGGCCGTAGGGCGAATCACCCCGAGCACCCGCAGGCCCGGCCTCATCTTAGGAAGATCGCGCTGCTGTATGGTGCGCAGCGCCTTTGCCGAGGCCGTGTTGCAGGCCACTATGACCAGCGGACAGCCCTGATCAAAAAGATAGGTGACGCATTCCAGCGTGTAATGGTACACGGTCTCGAATGAGCGGGTGCCGTAGGGCGTGCGGGCATTGTCCCCCAAGTAGAGGTAGTCGTAGTGCGGAAGGCGGTCCACGAGCTCACGGAGCACAGTGAGGCCGCCATATCCGGAATCGAAAACACCTATGGGGGAGAGGGACATGAAAAAACCCGCCTGCCATGGAAGGCAGACGGGTTCAAAAGTACCGTATCGGTAACGAGTTTGGTCTACAGACCCAGCTTGGTCTTCACTTCGGCCATGATGTTCTCGCTGTCCTTGGCGAAAAGGAGCACTCCGCTGGAGTTGTCGAACACGTAGGTGTATCCTTTCTCGGTGGCCACAGCATCAATGGCCTTGCGGGCCTTCTCGATGATGGGGGCCAGCAGTTCCTGCTCCTTCTTCTGGATCTCTCCCTGCGCCTGACCCTGGAATTCCTGAATCCTGCGCTCCAGATCGGTGATCTCTTTCACCTTGGTCTGCTTCACGAGAGCGGTCATGTCCTTCTCCTTGGCCTGATAGTCGGCCACTTTGGCCTCATATTCCTTGGCCATGGCCTCCAATGCGCCTTGGAATTCCTTGGCGAACGCCTCCATGCTCTTCTCCGCCTGTGTTTTCTCGGGCATCAGCTCCAGCAGGGCATCAGAGTCGATGTGTCCGAATTTCTGGGTCTGAGCAGAGATGCCTGTGGCGATCAGCATACTCAGGGCAATCATCATTATGTTCTTCATCTTTCCGTTTTTAAGGGGTGCGAAAGTACGTTTTACTTCTTGCCTGCGTCCGTATCGGGCGTGGCCTTCACAGAGTAGCCCAACTCTTTTAGGATATCTTCACTAAGGTCGTACTTGTCGCTGGTGTAGAGCATGGTGAGCGACCCGGCCTTGTCGAAAATCACCGCATAGCCGCGGCCATCGGCCACGGTCTTGATGGCGGTGTAGATCTTGTCCTGAATGGGCTTGGTGAACTCCTGACGCTTCTTGAAAAGGTCGCCCTGCGGGCCGAAACGCTGGCGCTGCTTGTCCTTGGCGGCCTTCTCCTTCTCGATGATCTGCTCCTCGCGCTTACGCTTCATGTCATCGGTGAGCAGGATCTGCTCGGCCTGATAGTCCTTGTACAGCCGGTCGATCTCCGAGTAGAGCGTCTCGATCTCCTGCTGCCATTGCACAGAAACCTCGTCCAGCTGCTTCTGCTTGGCGTTATACTCCGGGATGTTCTCAAGGATGAATTGCGAGTCCACATAAGCGAACTTCTGGGCCATGGCCCCGATGGCCGATAGGGTGATGGCGAGGGTCAGAATGGCCTTTCTCATGGTGCGGTCTTTTGAAGTTTGACAGGATGCGCGTTTCGGCTTGCGAAAATAGTGCCACAACCGCAGCGCGCACCAAATTCAGGTTGAAGGGCTGTTGCCGGTGGCAGTGGAGTGAACGGTTGGCGCGGGGCTTGCACCTTGTATCTGGCGGACACGACCTGAAAGTAGGGGATGTCTTTTGGTAATGGTGCGGCATGTTGGCGAGCCCGGAGGCTCGCACACAACAGTCGCGAGAAAATACCCTACCGCCACCTGAGGACAGTTGATCGCGGGTGCAAAACAGGTTGATTTTGGTTAGTAAACTTAGTTTTTTACCAATTTCTGTGGAACACATATGTTTCTCCATTAATCGGAATTTCTATTGTCAAATTATTTGTTTTCATAAATTGAATGTTTATGTAGCCTGAGTATTCTGTTTGATTTGACAAAGTATTCTCCTTTAAATATCCTTCTGAAAGTCTGTTCTTTATTTCATATTGTTTATTGGTATATTCTGTAGTTTGTTCATTTGCCTTTTGCTGTGCAGCATAGGCTGCTGCTGCGTTGTATGTTCGTGTTGTGCTGCGTCCATATGCTGTTGAGTAGGAAGTTGTTCTGCTACTCACATAGCCAGATGTTGCTCCTACTCTCCCTGATGCATGGCCATATGTGTTTGTTACACTTCTGGCGCTTGCATTTGTTGTAGAGTAAGAATATCCAGCATTACTTGCTGCTAAACCATTGAGGAAGGCTACGCCAAATCTCTGTGCATTTTGTTTTTTTCTAACTTTTTTCATGTATTCCTCATAAGAAATAACTTGCAAGTATTTAGTTTCATCTGAACTTGTTAGAATAGATTTCGCTGTTATTCTTGACGGTGATAACAATAGGTTTTTTCCTGTGAAATTTTGAATATTAAACCACGCCTGATAATAACTGCCGTAGGTATTATCTTTAGTGAGTGTCATGGCTACTGAGATTCCCTTGTGTTTATAATAAAGGACTATATTCCCGTCCTTTACGCTCATTCCATGTTCTTTGACAGGTGTCGAGCTTACAAAATCATCTATATTGATGAAATCCACGGTATCGTCTCGATGAATGATTATATCATAGAAATTAAATGAGGTTGATTCCGCTTCGTTTTCAATGAGGTTGAATTTCTCAAGTGATTTGGGTATTTTTTCAAATTCTAAACAGAAAAAATGGACTTGGTCTATTCTGTCTAACATGTGAGCTTTAGGTTCTCCTTCATCACTCAATGGTAAATTAATGCTATTTATCATGTGATATATCTTGTTCGTTTTCTCGTCTTTTAAATGTGTTTTATCCCCAATATTAATCCATCCTTCTCCTTTATTAGTAAACTTTATAAAAATAAGCGTACTTGACTCGGTGCTGTCAATTTGCACTATCTCAAGAAGTGCGGGCTTTTTGTTGCAGCTAACAACATTATACTGAGCGTAAATATTTGCATGAAAAGCAATCGTTACTATGAAAGTTAAGAGTTTTACTATTTTCATTTTTCGATTTGTGGTTTTTTGTTTGCACTGAGATTTTCGGTAGTTACTGGAACAAATTTACGTTAACTGTCTAGCGCCCAACCGATAGCTGTGTCTGCATGGCTCATGTTGCAAAGGTATTACCAAAGTTCAACTATTCTAAGTTCACGGTCGGGGTGTGCGCTGCTGTGAAGGTAATGATGAGGGGAATGGATTTCATATGCGAACCCAGAGGCTCGCAAATGGCAGACACGAGGGTAAGACCCTACGCGCCATCTGACAGCTTAGCGCTGGCGGAGAAGTAGTGCGTACCAGTGTGCCAGAGGTTTGTACAGGCCTACCGCGACATTGTAGTGGTCTTCCGGGTCTTTGTACTGGTTTACCAGACGTTAGAGCTGGTTTACCAGAGGTTTGTACTCGTCTTCCAGATGTTAGCACTGGTTTACCAGACGTTTGTACCCGTCTTCCAGACGTTAACACTGGTCTACCAGACGTTTGTACTCGTCTTCCAGACGTTAGCACTGGTTCACCAGACGTTTGTACCCCGCCCGTTCGGGCAACCGATAGTGGAATCCGAGACCGGAAGGGAAAAATCAGAACTGCTGCCCGATGGAGAAGTGGAACTGGCTGGGGGCCATGTCGGGGCGGCCGGGCACCTCGTCAAAGCGCCAACCGTAGTCGAGACCCAGCAGGCCGAACATCGGCAGGAAGATCCGCACACCCACACCGGCCGATTTCTTGATGCGGAACGGGTTGAATTCATCCGCAGTGAGCCAGGCATCGCCCGCCTCCAAGAATCCGAGCACGTAGATGGTGGCCTGCGGGTTGGGAGAGATGCGGTAGCGCAGTTCCATCGCATACTTGTTGAAGATGGTGCCGCCCACCATGCTTCCGTTCACTGTTGGGGTGAGCGAATTGTTGTCGTAGCCGCGCAGGGCGATGATCTCCCGTCCGTCCAGACCGAATCCGCTCAGACCGTCACCGCCCACGAAGAAGCGCTCGAACGGAGCCACACCGAGGCCAGCGTTGTAGAGCCCGAGGAAACCGAACTGCGCCTTGGTCTCAATCACAAGGTTCTTGGTCAGCCCCAGGTACCATTTGGCATCGAACTTCCATTTGTGATACTCGATCCACTCATACTTCTCGGCCGCGGTGGAGTTCTCCGTGTCCAGCCCGCGCATGTAGGAGAAGGGCGGTGTGAATTCCACACTTGCCGTGATGATGGAGCCGTAGGTAGGGAAGATGGGGTCACCGATGGAGTTGCGCGAAAGCGAGAGCTGACCGCTGAAGGTGTTGGCGCTTCCGTTGTTGAAGTTCTGCACCAGCAGGTAGTTGTCCAGCGAATAGTTCTTGTAGTTGATAGTGCCCTGCAGCATGAAGAAGTCATCGGGCCACTTGAGCCTCGTGCCGAGGCCCACGCTCACCCCCGTGATGCGGATGCCCTGACTGCCCACGTCACCCGATCCGATGCCGTTGCTCTGAGCAGAGTGATTGGCCGACACGCTGAGGGCGTTCGGACGCTTGCCACCGAGCCAAGGCTCCATGAACGAGAAGTTGTAGCTCTGGAACCAAGGGCCGTTGGACTGCGCCCGCAGCGACAGACGCTGACCGTCACCTGCCGGAAGCGGTTTCCATGCCCCTTTCTTGAACATGTTGCGCACCGAGAAGTTGTTGAACGTCACCCCAACGGTGCCAATGATGGTGCCCATGCCCCAACCACCGGAGAGCTCGATCTGGTCGGAGGGTTTCTCCTCCACGGTATATTCGATGTCCACCGTGCCATCCACCGGGTTCGGTTTGGGCTCCACGCCCATGGCCTCGGGGTTGAAGTAGCCCAACTGCGAGAGTTCGCGCTGGGTACGGATGATGTCCGACCGGCTGAAGAGCTGTCCGGGCTTGGTCCTGATCTCGCGCAGGATCACATGGTCGTTCGTCTTCGTGTTGCCTTTCACCGTCACACGGTTGATGGTGGCCTGTTTGCCCTCTCTCAAACGCATCTCAAGGTCGATGCTGTCGCCTTGCACCAGGATCTCGACCGGCTCCACTGTGAAGAACAGGTAACCATCGTCCAGATACAGCGAGCTCACGTCCCGTTCGTTCGGGTTCATGAACAGGTTGGCCTCCAATCGGGCCTGGTCGTACACATCGCCCGATTTGATGCCGAGCACTTTGCCGAGCACTTCGGAGGTGTATTTCGTGTTGCCCACCCAGGAGATGTTTCGGAAATAGTACTTCCGCCCTTCCTCCAGATTGATTTCCACATTGATGGAACCATTGCGGTTGCTGTAGACCGTGTCCGAGATGATGCGCGCATCACGGTAACCCATCTGGTTGTACTTGGCCATCATGGCCTTCTTGTCCTCCGTGTAGTTCTCTTCAAGGAACTTGCTGGCCTTCCATACCCTCCACCAGGTCTTCTGCTTGGTCTCCTTCATGGCAGCCTTCAGTTTCCTGTCCTTCACTTCCTGATTTCCGTGCAGGATGATCTTGTTGATCTTCACCTTCTTGCCCTTGTTGACCATGAAATCGAGGGTCACGTTATTTGGCAGCAAAGTGTCGGGCTCCATTTTCGACTTGACACTCACATGCAGGAATCCCTTGTCGATGAAATGCTCTTTGATGATGTTCTCAGTCGATACCAACAGGTTGTCGGTCACCACCTTGCCTTTGATGAGTTTGATCTTCTCACGGATGTCGTTCGAATCACCCTTCTTCACACCCTTGAGTGCGAATCGGTTCAGCCTCGGGCGTTCCTGAAGGGCGATTTCCAGGAAGATGCGCTCTCCGTCAATACGGTCCAGATAAATGGAAACATCGCTGAAGAGACCTTGGCCCCATAGCTTCTTCACGGCCTCGGTTATGGCCTCACCGGGCACTTGGATCTTGTCGCCCACCGTAAGCCCGGAAAGCAGCACCAGCACCTTCTTGTCCAGATACTTCGTGCCCGATACGGTGATGCCACCGATCTCATACTGCTTCGGGGCAGAGTAGTCCAATTTGTCGGTGCCGCCCACCGCGATCTGCGCCACGGAATCTGAGGTCTGCAGCAGCAGGCCAGAGGCAAGGACGCAGAGAATGAGCACTACTTTATACACTCTCACGGATCTGCTCACTTATTTTTCCGAACCTGCGTTCGCGTCCTTGAAAATCGATGATGGCCTGTTCCAGGTCCTCGGCCCTGAAATCGGGCCATAGTTTCTCGGTGAAATGGAATTCCGCATAGGCGATCTGCCACAGCAGGAAATTGGAGACGCGGTGCTCACCGCTTGTTCTGATGAGCAGCTCCACATCGGGCATCCCTGCCGTGCAGAGTCTGCTGGCGATGAGCGTCTCGTTCACATCGTTGGGGTTCAGCCTGCCCTGCTGCACATCGGCAGCAATGGACCGCACCATGTTCACCATTTCCCACTTGGAGGAATAGCTCAACGCCAACGTCAGGGTCATTCGGGTATTGTTGGCGGTGCGGGCCATCGCCTCCTGAAGTTCACGGAGGCAGCTCGATGGCAGGCTGTCCAGGTCTCCGATGGCGTTGAGGCGGATGTTGTTGTCCATCAACGTCTTCGTTTCCTTATGGATGGTGCGCACCAAGAGGGTCATCAGGGCGCTCACCTCCATTTTAGGTCGGTTCCAGTTCTCCGTGCTGAAGGCATAGAGCGTCAGGAACGGAATGCCAATCTCGGCAGCGCGTTCTACCGTTTCACGCACAGCCTTCACACCATTGGTATGCCCGAAGGTCCTCAGTTTGCCACGCTGCTTGGCCCATCGGCCATTGCCGTCCATGATGACGGCAACGTGCTGCGGAAGGCGCATTGTATCTATGCGTGGGTCAATGGGCATTCAAAGACTGGTTTGAGGGCCAGAAAAAACGGGGTGCAAATGTAGTTCCCGAACGGGGCACCATCAGTAGGCCGGACATTTCTCTGGCTTGGCCTTGATGTTCATGGAAAACGAGATCATAACGAACGAATACCAGTCGTTCGTGGTGGAGTTGCCACGCTGCCTGCCGGTATATTCCAGACGTTGCTGATCGGTGAGAGGGACGAATTCCCCGGTCTGCGCATCGCGGATCATGGCGCGGTTGGAAAGCTGATTGGCGATGTCGCCACGTTCGGCCTGCACCACATCAATGTCCGCGTAGGTGGTGCTCACATCGTCCAGATAGTCTGTGAAGGTGTAACGCATGCCCCATTCCAGTCCAACAGAGAAGGTCTTGCTCAGATTCACCTTCACACCCAGGCCGAAAGGGATGGCGGCATTGAACAGCGAGTATTTCTGACGGTCGGGATAGAAGGTGGTGCCCTGTCCTTCCGTTCCAAGGGGCTGAAGCTCCCACATCTCTCCGTTCAGCTCTGCCCGCGGGTTGAACTTGAAAACAGAGATGCCACCGAACAGGAACGGGGTGATCCAATGGCGCATATCGCCCGGGGCATACTTGAAGAAATTGAACTCACCGGTCACGGAGAAGTCGAACAGCCAACTCTCAAAACTCAGATTACGGGCCATCTGTGCCGTGTCACTCGAATTGGCATCATAGCCCACCACATAGCCGATGTGTGCAGCTGCCCGCACAGAGAAGCGGTCATTGAAATTGTAGCGGTAGAACAGTCCACCGGCCGGGCGCACATCCTTGAAGGGCATGTCCGGGTTGAGGTCTCCCATGTAGAAGGACATGCCGCCCAACAGTCCGATCTCCGAATACTGAGCAAAGGACACCGTTCCCATGAACAGGGACAGAAGCGATGTCACCAGGAATTTTTTCATGACAGAAGTAGAGAGCGGACCAGATCAGAATTTCGGCAATCCCTTGCGCCCTGTGCGGATTTTACGGTAGTAGGTGATGGTCATGAACATATAGGAGTCCAGATCCGTTGGGTCGCCCCGCTGTTGTCCCGGACAGGACGAGCATCCGTTGGCAATGAGGTCCACGTTGCTCGGTGCCGGTGCCAATGACGGGTCAGCCAAGTACTTCGCCACACGGTCATACCCCAATGCGTCCGACACCATTGCAGCGGCAGCGGGCCACCGTCTTTCTCCCTCGCGGGTATAGACGTATGAGGTGCTCACATCGTCCATGTAGTCTGTGAATGTCTTGCGGAGGCCGTATTCAATACCGATGCTGCTACGCTTGTCCAATGAATACTTCATCCCGATGCCGAATGGGATAACGAACTGCCACTGCGAATATTGCTCACGGCCGGGGACAAAATCCTGTCCCTCGGTGCGCAGCGGCCGCAAGGCGTACCAACTGCCCTCGAACTTCGCGTGAGGGTCCATGAACATCAGACCCACACCGGCAAATCCATAGAAATAGACCTGACTTCCTTTCTTGCCCCGACCCCTCACCCTCCTGATCTTGTAGCGGGAGCCGATGGATTCACGCATGAAAGATGCTTCCAACGTCACCGACCATTCGAAAACAGGCGAGCGGAAATGGAGGTTACGGTTGTTCCTCCAGGGTTCCTGCGTGTACTCGTCATCACCGTACACCTCACCGAAAGAGAGATGCGTGCGCGCTGCGAAATACTCGGACAGCTTATAGCGCATGCCCACATTCACCACATAGCGTGTGGAGGCAGCATCAAGGTCGAAGAAGTAGTCGGAACCGATCTGGTTACGCCCACCGAGGTCACCCAAGAACTGCGATGCCCCAGCAGAGGCCATCCATTCATATCGCTCCCTTTTCCATCGTTGGGCCATCACCAAGGATGGCGTGAGGAGGATGAGGAGAAGAAGTAGGCGCATTTTCATGGCACTTCGGGGATTGATTACTGGCCGCAAGAGCGCAAATATAGGGATATACACAGCTTTTCGTAGACTTCACATGCCGTGTCCTAATTTCTCCGGTCGATGCCCCACATGAGTTTGTTGCGCAATGTGTCGAAGTAGTCTTCAGATGTGAACCGCACCAGACCAACAGAGAAGCGTGCCTTGCGCACTTCCAGCTTTGTGCCGGGCCTCAATGGCTTGGAGACCGAGTCAAGCGAGACCAGATGGTCGGCCGCACGCCCTTCGACTTCCAGAGTAATGGAGTGCCGGTCGGGAATCACTAAAGGCCTCACATTCAGGTTGTGAGGGGCAATGGGCGATATGATGAGGCTCTCAGAAGTGGGCGCCACAATAGGCCCGCCTGCGCTGAGCGAGTAACCCGTGGACCCGGTGGGTGTGGAGATGATGAGACCATCGGCCCAGTAGGTGTTCAGGAATGCCCCGTCCAGATAGGCGTGAATCACGATCATGCTCGTGCGGTTGCTCTTGTGCACGGTCAGTTCGTTGAGTGCGAAACTTCCTTCAGGAAAGGGGTTGTCTTCGGAAAGCAGCTCCACCAGCGAGCGCTGCTCTACAAAATATGCCCCGCTGAGAATCCTTCCGATGGCCAACTCCGTGTCTTCCAAAGGGGTGCTGCTCAGAAAACCCAGCCGTCCGTTGTTGATGCCAAGTATGGGGATGCCGGAATCACCCACCATGCGGGCCGACTCCAGAATGGTCCCATCGCCACCAATGCTGACGAGCATGTCAAAGTTACCGGGCGAGAGGCGGTCGGTGTGGGCCACCGGGCGACCATGGAGCCGGTCTTTCCGCTCCAGCGCACTGGCAAGGGCAGGGCAGAGGGTCACTGCCCCGAAGTGCTGGTCAAGCTGGTCCAGAATACCGAGCAGGCGGTCCATGTCCTTCGCATATCGGAGCCGCCCATGTACTGCTATTCTCATCCCGAATCAGATATGTTTCTGGAAATGTAGGAAGAATCCATGTTTTCCTTCTCGGTTGATGGAATATTCAAACCGCCAGAGGATGTCATAGAACGTGGACACATCAATGCCCACCCCGCCTCCATAGATCCATTTCTCTGCCATGGGATTGGTGGCACGTGTCTCGCTGTCCATACCGAAACCCATGTCGAAGTTGGCGTTCGCGAAAATGGTGAGCGGAATCAGGCCCAGCTTGTCGGTCTTCAGGAAACCGAGTCGGAAGCGCTTCGGCTTCAGCAGCATCCAACGCAGCGAGGTCTTCATCAGCGCGAAATGCTGTCCGTCAATGACATTCAGCTCGTAGCCCCGCACGTAGTCATTCATGTAGCCTAAGTTGCGCTGATAGAGGTAGGACAGATTCTTGAACGAGCTGACCTTGAGTTTCTGCGCATGAGCAAAATACCAGCGTGGATGCAACTGCCAGTATTTGCTGAACTCGATCTCGGCCGAGAACATGTCCACCGCGCTTCCGAGTATGCCCAGTCCGTCCTTCCTCACCTTGATGTTGAGGATATGTCCTTTCAGTGGGTAGATGGTATAGTCGGTCTTGTCGTTGGTCAGTTCGTATTGCAGTGAGAAATGGCGGGTCAGTCTTTCCCCATTCCCCAGAATGTCAGGATTGAGCTTGGCCACCGTGTCCGCCACCCATTCGTTGGTGAAGCCAATGGTGAGCTCGTGCACGTTGTAGAGGTTCGGCCTCCATCGCGGAATGATGGCGCCATAGGCCAGCCTGCGCATGAACTGCCCTTCCACGCTGATGAACTGGCGCTTGTTGTCGAGCGAGGTGTAGGCCACCTCGCGTGTCTGCTCGTAGCCGCCTTTGAACTCAATGCCCAAGGTCTGCTTCTTGTTCAGATAGGGAATCTCATAGCGGAGCTGATAACGATTGTTATAGCCGAACCGAAGTTCGAGCACCACTGTCTCGTTGCGCCCACGGAAGTTGTTCCAGAAGATGAAAGCGCCATAGTCGATGCGGCTCATGTCCTTGGTT
Source organism: uncultured Chryseobacterium sp. (assembly GCA_964488095.1). GTDB lineage: Bacteria > Bacteroidota > Bacteroidia > UBA10329 > UBA10329 > UBA10329. The sequence continues at coordinate 138,655 of CAZATP010000002.1, read as the reverse complement.
TCCCACCATTCGCGGAAGTTGCGGTCGCCCAGTTCAACCAACGGTACCGGCCAGATGTACCAGCGTTCCACCACGCGGACGTCCACATTCAGACGGCCATCCGCCCCGGTGCAAGTGTCCAGCTCCACAAAATTGAACAACTTCACATTCCTCAGGTTGGAGCGCGAACGTTCGAGATGGTAGCCTAGGCTGTCAATCAGCATGGTCTCCCCAGTTCGGAGGGTCATCTCACGGCTGAGGATCTTGGTCTTGGTGATGCGGTTTCCCGTGTAGGTGACGGGACCGATGGTGACCGAACGCTGTGCGAACGAAGCCGTGGACCACAGGAGGGTCAGTAGGAGGAGCAGCTTCGTGCGTTGGGTCACCTCAGAAATTGATGTAGCGCATCAGCTCATCATAGCGGCCCTTCAGGTCGTCATGATGTGCGCTTTCCTCGAAATGGGCCGTAACCTCATAGCCATGACGCTCCAATGCCTGAATCACCGGCCGGATGTCCTCGCGGTTCACTTTGAGGGTAACATCCATCTGCCCTGCACCTTTCTGATGTGACACATAGGCACTGAGAATACCCGTGCCATTCGATTCAACGATGTGTGCAATCTGCGCCAATGAATAGTCCGTGTCTTTCATGCGCAGGATCAGGATTCCACCGGGCTGGTTGATCACCGCCAATTCCTCGAACCGCAGCACGAGGTCGGAGAGCGCGATGCAGCCCACATAATTGTCCTCGTGGTCCAGCACCGCGATGCAGGTGAGGTCGGTTGAGGCCAGTCTACGGATCACATAGTAGATGTGCTGTGTATCCTTCACATAGGCCTTTTCGAGATCTGCGTCCAACGCCCCGATGGTACTTCCGGGCGCATTGGCGTCCATGATGTCCGATTCGCTCAGCATCCCCATGAAAACCTTCCCGTCCACCACGGGCAGATGCGACACCTTGAAATCGTCCATCCACAGCAGTGCACGGTCGGCATCATCACCCGGCCGGAGGGGCGGAACGACTTTCGATATGAGTTCGCGTGCTATCATGGCCTTTGCGGTGCAAAGTAAACGCTTATGCACAGGCTTTTGTTATCCAAGGCCGTGCCAAGGATGTCGCGAGGCCGATCCTGTCAGAATGTCCGACCTACTCCGAGCACCCATCGGAATCTCCAGGGTTCGGGCTGGAGGGCGGCAGGCCTGCTGACCAGCAATGGCATGTCGAACCTCAGGGTGAACGGACGAATGCGGGAGATGCCTCCCCAGTCCTTTACCGTGAGGGCCAGTCCCAGTCCTGCATCTGCACGCGGCATGGCGAATCTCGGAGTCTCATCGGGAGCGCTGATGCTGATGATTCCGGCATCACCGAAGAGATAGGTGCTGATATGCACCCACTTGCGAAGAGGCCAGCGGTCGCTGCCCAGCAGACGGTCGAATTCCAGTTCAAGGTTGATGGCCGCACCGCTTGCACCGCTATAGGCCATGAGCACCTCATCGCCCATCACCTCTGGCGACAGGTAGCCTGCATAGCCTCTGAGATTCAGACCGCCACCATGATGAAAGTGATTCGGAACCACCCCGTAGGCTGCCCAATCTGCCGGGAAAATGCCTGCCGAACGGGTGAAACGGTTGTCAGAAAGTTCCTCTGGCGATGCCCTGTCGATATACAGCAGCGATTCACTGGCCCAATCGGTGCCGTAGCCGAGCTGTAGGAACACTCTGGATTGGAGACTCAGCATCCAGAATTCGGTTCTGTTGATGGCCTCTGTGCGCAGGTAATGATAGTCGTGGTCGCTGCCCAGATTGCTTGTGCGCAGGTCCACACCCACCGAGCCCTCACCTGCCCCGTAGGTGTAGGTGTAATCCATCGAGGCATTGATGGAATTGTTCCATTCACCGAGGTCCCAGTGGGCACGGTCCAGCAGATAGGCCGTTCCGTTGTTCTCCGGGCGATACATCACCTTGAAACCAAGCCCGTAGAGCATGTTGCCGCTGCGATTGCCTTTGGTGAGTCTGATCACGCCTCCGTAGAGGCCGTCCAAGGCCTTGGCCGATAGATGAGCGGTGCTGTTGGCCCAGTAGGCGTGTAACGAGGTGCGATAGTCGCCAATGAAGGACAAAGGCATGAAGCCGAATCTGTCCGTTCCCTCCGGCAGGCCATACTGGCCCAGCCCTGAGTTGCCCCAGAGGGTCGCATCGAAAACATGCAGCCGGTCCGCCCGCCCGCCATGCAGGCGCACCCCGAATTTGAGTCCGTCATAGCTGTTGTACCAGATGTCCGGTCCCGCCTCAAGAACGTAGCGGCCTGTGTCCAACTCCTCTTCCGGGCGGACAGGCAGATACATGAACCGCATGTTCGCTCGGGCCTCGCCCGAGTCGGGGGCGGTCTCTTGTGGCTGCGCAAGCACCACGGAGGCCATGACCAGCAAGGGCAGCAGCAGGTGAAGTGTCCTGATCATACCGTCTTCTCCGGGTCGCCCTGCTGGATGGCGGCCTCCAGCGACAGGTTCAGGGTCCGCTCGTTGTTCTCCTTCTCTTTGAGTTTGGCGAGCTCGATACTGGCGTTGAGCTCAAAGCCGATGAGCAGCACGGTGCTATTGATCAGCATCCACAGCATGACCACCAGTAAAGTGCCGATGGAGCCATAAAGCTTGTTGTAGGTGCCGAAATTCTCCACAAAGAAGCTGAAGCCGAGCGAGGTGGCGATGATGAGCACAGTGGCAAGGGTGGCCCCAGCGGAGAAGAATCCCCAACGCACGGTGCGGGCAGGGCCATATACATACAGCACGGTGACACCGAGGAAAAGCAACAGCAACACTACGCCCCAGCGGGAAAGATTCACTGCCCAATAGGCCAACATCCCCTTCAGCAGTCCGTATTCGATAAACAGCTGAATGCCCATGCTACCGAAAATGATGAGCCCGATGGCCAAGATGATAATGGTGACCAGAATTAGCATGATGACCAGCGATACAGCCCGTTGCCTGATAGGTGACCGCTGGCGGTAAGAGTGATATGTGGCATTGAAGCCATCGATAAGCGCACTGATGCCATTCGTGCTGAAATACAGCGCAGCTATCACCGTAACGGATAGCAGGCCACCCCGTTGACGCGTGATGACATCCTCAAAGGTCTCTCGGACAACCACATAGGTTGAACTCGGCAGGAACTCCCGCATCAGGTCGAGCAGCTGTTCCTGAAACCCCTCATAAGGAATGTAGGCCACCAGCGTGAACAGGAAAATGATGGCCGGGAAAATGGCCAGAATGAAATTGAACGCCACCGATGAGGCCCGGATGTTGAGCGATCCCTTCTGAATGCCGATGATGAAGAACGTGGCCACATCATACAGCGGAAGTCCGTCAAAACCCGGTATGCGGACGCGCTTGCTGAAGTCGAGCAGCCATCGGACGAGCCGAAGCCTAAGGAACCGAACCAACAGTCTGCGCACCATCAGAATCTCAGAAATCGACCGCCTTCAGGCTCAGGTCCAGGCTTCGGATGTGATGCGTGAGCGCCCCTACAGAGATGAAATCCACTCCCGTAAGCGCGTGGTCGCGCAGATTCGCTTCCGTTATCCCACCAGAAGACTCGGTCTCATAGCGGCCAGCCACCAGCTGAACGGCTTTCTCAAGGTCGCTGGGCGAGAAATTGTCGAGCATGATGCGGTGGAATCCGCCCAGTCTCAACGCCTCGTCAAGTTCATCGAAGTCCCTCACCTCGACCTCGATGCGGAGCTTCTTGTTGATATTGGCAAGATGCTGTTTCACCCGCAGTAAGGCCTGTTCGAGTCCGCCCGCCATGTCGATGTGATTGTCCTTGATCATCACCATGTCATAGAGACCGAAGCGGTGGTTATGGCCTCCTCCCAACTTCACTGCCAATTTCTCCAATTCACGTAGCAGCGGGGTGGTCTTCCGCGTGTCCAGCAGCTTTGCATTGGTGCCCTCGGTGAGCCTCACCAACTGCCGGGTGCGCGTGGCAATGCCGCTCATGCGCTGCATGAAGTTCAAGACCAGGCGTTCGGCTTTGAGAATGGAGTTCGATGAACCTTCTACCGTAAGCACCACATCGCCTACATTTATTTCAGAGCCGTCCTTGATCAAAAGATCGACCCTCAGCGTGGAATCCACCTGGTGGAAAATCCGTTGCGCAAGCTCAACTCCGGCAACGATTCCATCCTCCTTCACCAGAAGTTTGGCGCGTCCCTTCGCAGTGCTGGGGATGCAGGCATCGGAGGTGTGATCCCCGTCACCTATGTCTTCCAGCAGTGCTGCGCGGATGATGTCATCAATGGTCATGGACCTATTCGCTAACCTCAAACCGGAGTTGCTGAATGCGTGTCTTCTCGGCCTCACCCTTTGTGAGCACATATGTTCTGTAGGTGCCCGTAGAAGTGGTAAGACTTCCGATAGTGTATTGCGCACCATCCCGCGATTTTCCCCTGTGAATGACCTGATAGGCGCTCACCCGGTTCTTCTCGAAGAACTCCTTGATGATGAGTTCGGCCTGTGCCTTGCTATAGCTGTTCTCTTTATTGAGCACGGCCATGTCCACTTTGGCATCGAAGTATCGGGCCAGTTCCTTGTGATTGCCCATGCGGATCGCGGTGGCAATATGCTCATCCACCGTCTGCGCCAACAAAGGCACGGTGAGCAGAATAACTGCGGCAAGGGTGCTAATGAGATTCTTCATCGTACCTGTCTGTTGGAGCCTGTCCATTGGCAATAACCGCGCCACGGACATTGCACACCGCAAAGAAAGTGTTTATGCACCACCTTGCCGTGCAGCCTGTAGCGGCCTTCCCCAACCGTGATATTCCCTTTATTTGACCCTTCAAAGTATCGATGAATGAGAAAGAAAGTGATGCTTCTGGGCAGCGGTGAGCTGGGCAAGGAGCTGGTCATCGCCCTACAGCGGTTGGGGCAGCATGTCATTGCTGTGGACAGCTATGCCGGTGCACCGGCCATGCAGGTGGCTCATGGGCATGAGGTGATCAACATGTTGGACGGCAATGCGCTTGACGCCATCGTAGCGAAACATGCACCCGACCTTATCGTGCCAGAGATCGAGGCGATCCGCACAGAGCGTTTCTATGCCTACGAACTTTTGGGCATTCAGGTGGTGCCCAGCGCGAAGGCCGCCAACTTCACCATGAACCGCAAAGCCATCCGAGACCTGGCAGCGAAGGAATTGGGACTGCGGACTGCAGACTACCGGTATGCCACCTCCGAGGACGAGCTTCGAAACGCGGTGATGCAGGTGGGCATGCCATGCGTTGTCAAGCCACTTATGTCCTCCTCTGGCAAAGGGCAGTCTGTCATCCGGTCAGCGGATGATGTGGCCACTGCATGGCAGTATGCCAATGCCGGGTCAAGGGGCGATATCGTGGAGGTCATTGTGGAAGCGTTCGTTGATTTCGATTCCGAGATCACACTGCTAACGGTGACCCAGCAGAGTGGACAGACTCTTTTCTGCCCACCGATAGGGCACCGACAGGAACGTGGCGATTACATGGAAAGCTGGCAGCCGGCCGCCATCACTACCGAACAGTTGGCTGAGGCGCAGGACATGGCCTTCAAGGTGACCAAAGCACTAGGAGGCGCGGGTATCTGGGGCGTGGAATTCTTCCTTGCACAGGAAGGCGTTTATTTCTCGGAGCTTTCACCGCGTCCGCACGACACGGGCATGGTCACGTTGGCAGGTTCGCAGAATTTTTCCGAGTTCGAGCTGCATGCTCGGGCCATCCTCGGGCTGCCTATACCGGGAATCACGTTGGAGCGCACAGCAGCCAGCGCAGTGGTCCTGGCAGACTCGGAAAGCAGCGAACGCCCTGTATTCACTGGGCTGAGAGATGCGGCCGCCATTGCAAGTTCAGATTTCAGGATTTTCGGGAAACCAAGCACGCGGAAGTACCGCAGAATGGCAGTGGGTCTCGCTTATGACACCATTGGCACGGACACCGACAAGGTGCGCGAGGTGGCGCGAAAGGTGGCCGCTTGCCTGAAGGTGCATTGAGGTCAATTCACCTTCAGGCGGAAACCCACACCGTGAATGGTGTCAATGCTCACCGTAGGATCGTCCTTAAGGTATTTGCGGAGCTTGGAGATGAAAACATCCAGACTGCGTCCTACGAAATAGTCCGATTGGCCCCATACGGTCTTCAGAATGAGGTCGCGCTGCACCGCCATCCCCGTCTGTCGGCACAGTAGCGCCAGAATGTCGGCCTCCTTCTGAGTAAGTATCCTCTCATCGGCACCTTTCAATGTGAGGTTCGCAGGGATGAACGTGTAGGTCCCGATGCGGAATGATGATGAGGGCTCCTCTGCGCCCGTGGCATAGCAGCGGTGCAGTATGGCCCCTATGCGCAGCAGCAATTCCTTGTTGCTGAACGGTTTGGTGACATAATCATCGGCTCCCGACTGGAACCCTCTGATGCGGTCGTCTTCCATACCTCTTGCGGTGAGGAAGATGACCGGCATGTTGTGATGCAGCCGCTTGATATCGTATACCAGAGCGTAACCGTCCTTCTTGGGCAGCATCACGTCCACAATGCAGAGGTGTGGGCCAAAGGCGTTGAGGTCGCGCAGGGCAATCTCACCGTCACGGCTCCAATGCACCTCGTGACCAGCCATCTCCAGAAGGTCGCTCACCACCATCCCGAGGTTCTCATCGTCCTCAACCAAAAGAATGCGAAAGGGGGATGCCATGTTGGCAAACTTAAGGTATCTCGCCAGTGGTGAGAGTGCCGTTAACCACTTTCGGGAACAGAAAGGCCCGTTCCACACAAGTAGAACGGGCCTTGGATATCTGTCAGAATCCGATCAGTTGAGAACGAATCGAATCGGGATGGTGAACTGCACCGGAACCGGCTTTCCGCGCTGCTTACCAGGCTTGTAGCCTTTCAGCGTCTTCACCACTCGCACAGCTTCCTTGTCAAGGAAAGGGTCTGCACCACGCACGACCTTGACGTCCTTCACAGACCCGTCCTTATCAACGATGTAGCTCACATAGACCACACCGGTGATGCCGTTCTCCTTGGCGATGGGCGGATATTTCACGTTCTCTGCAATGAACTTGAGCAGAGCTGCGTCACCACCGGGAAACGAGGGCATGTCCTCAACAATGGTGAAGAAGTCAGGTTCGGCCGGTTCTTCTTCCACAGGTTGCTGAATGACCTCAACCACCGTTTTCTGGTCGGCCTCCACGTCCTGAACCACGAGTTCGTCCTGAATCTCCTCCTCGTCATCCACAATCTCGATCTCAGGGGCAGGAGGTGGTGGCGGTGGTGGCGGTGGTGGTGGTTTGATCTCCTGTTCGGTGATAGGGATGATTTCCTCCTCGAGGTTCTCCACTACCAATTGTCCCAGGTCACCGGCCGAGCGTTCAAACGTCTTCCATTCAAACGCTACGAGAACCACTGACAAGGACACCACGTAGCCGGCAAGCATCAGCAGCGAACGCTTCTTCTCCAAGTCGGCACCCGGATTTTTCTTGACTTCCATTGGGTCTGGTATTGGTGGGTAAAAGTAAAGGTTTCAACGGTTCGATGCGACCGTTATTGCCTAAGGATTCAAATTGTTGATGGATTCCATAGGCAATGTTGAAATCTTATCGGTGCGCCCAATCGAATTGGTCAAGGTCGGTGAGGCAATGTTGAAGAAGGTCGATGCTTCCCTGAATATCGTCTTTGTCAGCCATCTCAATCACCTGATGAATATGACGGGTTGGAATGGAGATGGCCCCTGCGATGGCCCCACCGGCACTCATGCGCTGAATGCCGGCCGTGTCCGTGCCGCCACCGGTGAGCACCTCGGGCTGCCATTTGATCTTGTGCCTGTCGGCCGTGGTTTTCATGTATTCCACCATGCGATAATCGCACACGGTGGAGGAGTCCATGATCTTGATGGCAGTGCCTTTGCCCAGTTCGGTGATCATCTCGTAGGGTTGGGCACCCGGCACATCGAACGCGATGGTGGTGTCCAGACCGAAACCGAAGTCGGGCTGGTGCTGTAATGCAGAGACGTTGGCCCCGCGGATGCCGATCTCTTCCTGAACCGTGAAAACACCATAGACATCATAGGGAACCTCACCGATGGTCCGGAGAGCCTCGATGAGAATGAAGACGGAGATTCTGTTGTCAATGCTCTTGCAGTTCACGCAGTTGCCCATTTCAATGAGCTGGCGTTCACGTGTAACCACATCACCGACTGAGACATACTTGTCCACTTCTTCTTTGGACATGCCCAGATCGATGAAAAAATCGGTTGTCTTCGGTGGCTTTGTCCGCTCCTCAGGCGTCATCACGTGGATAGGTTTGCTACCCATGACCCCTACCAGATCCTTCTTCCCATGCACAATGACCCGCTGAGCGGTTAGTGTCTTCGGGTCGAATCCACCGAGGGTGTGGAAGCGCAGAAAGCCCTTGTCGTCAATGTGTGTGACCATGAAGGCGATCTCATCCATGTGTGCGGCCACCATCACCTTCTTGCGGTCGCGTCCTCGTTTGAGGGCCGTCACATTACCCATGTTGTCAATAGAGACCTCGTCCACCAGAGGAGTGACCTCGCGCAGCACGATGTCGCGGATGCGTTTCTCGTAACCCGGAGCACCTGCAACCTCGCAGATCTCGGCCAATAATCTCACGTTCAATGCCATGTTGTTCTCTCTTGAATTATCGGGGCCAAACATACAGCATCCGCCTGCGGCCTTCAGCTGCGCAGATGTTAAAAAGACCGAATGCAGTATTTCTGACTCTTATTCCACGTGGCTCAGTTTGAGCATGTTGGCAGCGCCTCTTTCTGTGATGGGCATACTCGCAATGTTAATCACAAGGTCATCCTCCTTCAGCATTCCCTGCCTTTTCAGCTGCGCCTTGATCTCGGCAATGGTGTCGTCCGTGCTGGAGTATTTGTCATAGTAGAATCCGCGCACACCCCAAACAAGGTTGAGCGTGGATAGAATATTCCTGTTCTCGGTGAAAACGAAGATGGGCGACTTGGGCCTGTAGCTGGACACGCGGAAACCCGTGTAGCCGGAGTTGGTCATGGTGATGATGCCGGCCGCATTGGTCTCCTTGGAAAGTTCCACGGCATTGCGGCATATCGCATCGCTGATGGCCCTGTCGGGTCGGCTGCTGGTGATCAACGTACGGTAGTAGATGTCGGAGAACTGCTCCACATGGCTGATGATGCTGCTCATGGCCTCCACCACCTTGGATGGATGGGCCCCTACGCTGGTCTCACCGCTCAGCATCACGGCATCTGCTCCGTCCATCACCGAGTTGGCCACATCGTTCACCTCTGCGCGGTTCGGAGACGGATTCACAATCATGCTTTCCATCATCTGAGTGGCGATGATGACCGGCTTGGCCTGGGCCAGACATCTGCGAACGACCATTTTCTGAATGACCGGCACCTCCTGCATGGGCACTTCCACCCCCAGGTCGCCCCGCGCCACCATCACCGCATCCGCATGTTTGATGATGTTACCGATATCCCGAACGGCTTCAGGCTTCTCAATTTTTGCCACCACCATGGCGTTGCTACCCTTGTTGAATATCCGCTGTTTCAGGTCGATGACATCTTTTGCCTGCCTCACGAAAGAAAGTCCAACCCATTCCACGTCATGACTCAGCAGGAAATCGAGGTCTTCCAGGTCTTTATCGGTGAGAGAAGGCAATGAGATGGCCGTATTGGGAAGATTCACACCTTTTCTCGATTCCATGAGACCGCCATGTTCCACTATGGCCGTCACCTTCGCTCTCCCGTCAGTATCCTTCACCTTCAGCACAAGCTTCCCGTCATTGATGAGAATGCGGTCGCCTGCTGCAACATCCGAGGCGAAGCCCGGGTATGTGATGTGCACCCGTCCAGTAGAACCGATGCACTCATCAGAGGTGATGATGATTGTATCACCTTTAGATATATTCACACCATCCCTATCCACCTTTCCAAGCCGAATCTTTGGTCCTTGCAGGTCGGCAAGAATGCCCACATGCGTACCCAAGCGGTCGTTGATGCTACGAATGTGGCGAATCACTTCCGCATGGTCGTCATAGCTTCCATGTGAGAAGTTGATTCGCGCGATGGAGATGCCTGCGCGAACAAGTCGCTCCAGTTCTTCAGGTGAAGAGGAGGCCGGGCCTATCGTGGCGATGATCTTGGTACGGTTGAAACTGGTCATGTTGTCAGATTAGGAGTGGGTCAATGTTCCTGATTTTCGATGGTTCGGCAAGGAAGGCGATGGTAACTCCCGGCAACTCGTGAAGAGATTCTTTCATCTCCTCCAACTCCTTGTTGCTGTAGCCTCCGTTGAACTGTAGGAGATAGTCGGCCTTGGGCAGTTCTGCCAACAAAAGATTCGTTTCCTCAGTGCTGAAAAGATCGCCCGGTCGGGTCACTTCCGATCTCACCAAGGGGCGATTGCCATAAAGCATGATGCTGCGATGGGCCAGTTCGTCCTCGTGAACGAAGCGTGCATAGAGGGGCAGGTCTTGTCCACCCTCCGTGAAATTCACATCTGTGTCGCGCACGAAATTGAGCCGTAGGTCACGATTAATGGTGTGGGCCAGCCGGTATTCCTTCAAAGAACTGCAGACGCAGATGAGCCCGAAATCGACCGGGGGCATGAATTCGTCCTTATCAATGCGGATGAGCATGGGCTCAGATATGACGTTGGTTCATGAACGCGCTCATTTCCGCTTCTGAACGTCAATGCTCTCCTTGAGTGAGGGGCCGTTCACCTCCAGATGCTTCAACGCCAGATTCACCGGGATACGTTCTTTCTGGTTGAATGCAGTGATGAACGCGTCCGTGAAGCCGGACTCGATTAGCCTCTCTTTTTCCTTCAGGGCTTGCTCATAATTGTTGAATGTGCCGACCACAAGGAGCGTGAGGTCACCGGTCCTCACCTCGCGGAGCCCATCGATACGCATATAGAGGCTCGCCAACTGCTCTGGCAATGCATCTGCAAATGCACCGATTTGCACCATGAACTCAACGGTTCCGGTCAACTGTTTCTGGATGCCTATCTCATTCAGCAGCACCACTTCATCCCTGTAGCGTTCCGAGTTGTTGATGTCTACGATGAATGCATCGGGATAGCCTGCCGACCGCACTTGCTGAAGCAGTTTCTCCGCTTGGGTGCGATATGTGAGATTACCTATCACATAGCGGAAAATCCCATTCTCATCCACATAGACACCGATGTTCTTGAGACCCGGAAAATGGACCGTATACATGGGTTTCACCAAAGCACCGACCTGCACCCCATAAAGCACCGATTGGGTACTGAATTCCACAGGGCGAGTCACCACGCTGTCCTTTAGGTTCGTTGGGTTCTGCACGGAGACCAACCGGTCGCGCACAGCAGTCCTCGGAATGGAAGTCGTTTGGCCCAAGTGCATTTCCTGCGCCATCCGTTGCGGTTCGTTGCACAGCACCACCCATTTCATGGCCTCGTTCGGATAGAACGGGTCACTGCCGGAATACACCTCCACCAACTCATAGTAGCATTTCAATGCCTTGTCGCATTCCTTCATCCGACAATAGCCGATGGTCAGATAGAAATGGACCATCTCTGGCTCTCCCATGCCGGGATTCACATCTGTGGCGCCATAGATGACAGCGGCCTTCTCAAGATACTGCACCGCCTCCTGAATCCTTATTCCTTCCCTCACAAGGCACAGGCCGAGGAAATAATTGTGAGCAGCCCTGTCGGGATTCGTCCGTATCAGGCGTTCCAGAATCGGGATGGCCTCCCTCAGTCTGTTGCTTGCCACAAAGGTCTTGGCAGAGTCCAATGCGGCCGACTGACCGAATGCCGGGCCCATGCTGAGCACAGAGAGAAGGGCAGCGGTCAACAGGCTTTTCATCGGTTGAAAGTTAGATGTCTGGACAGACGTTTGGTTGCATGGCCTCCGAAGATTCCCCACATCCGTTTGTTCATTGCCCCAAGCGGTTGATTCGATCACCCCTACCTTCGTAATCCGAAACTTGGAGATGATTTATGAATTCAATGGAATGAGGCCTACGGTGCATGCATCGGCCTATGTGCACCCAACGGCAAGCGTCATCGGCAATGTGCAGATCGGGCGCAACGTTTATATCGGACCGGGTGCCTGCATCCGTGGCGATTGGGGAAGAATAGTGATCAAGGACGGATGCAACGTGCAGGAGAACTGCACCATCCATCAGTTTCCCGGCACCACGGTCACATTGCACGAGTTCGCCCATGTTGGGCATGGTGCCATTGTGCATGGTGCCAACCTGATGCGAAACTGTCTCATCGGGATGAATGCTGTATTGATGGATGATGCGGTGGTAGGTGAGGAGTCCATTGTCGGGGCGCTCTGTTTTGTTCCCACGGGAATGATCATCCCTGCCAGGAAGATAGTGGTAGGCAATCCGGCCCGCATAGTGAAAGACGTTACCGATGAAATGGCCGATTGGAAAACCGAGGGCACGCGGCTTTACCAGGCTCACCCGATGGAATGTCATCTCTCTATGCGTCAACTTTCGAGTGATGAATACCAGACCGCAGAAGAGATACCGGAATTGGACCCTTATTCAGGCAAGCAGATGCCAAGCATAGACACATGGAAAAAAGAGAGGAACAAATGAGCGGCTTGAAGGGAATTGAACTGAAGATCAGGTTTGGCCTCGCGCTGTTTCTGGTAGTTCATATCAGTATGTCCGCATCCGAATGCGTTGCGCAGGACAGTCTGAATGCGCGCTCACTTTTCAACTGGCGTGATGGTTCATTGCCGGCATCGTCCACATGGAGCAACACCTACAACGAAGTGTGGGGCTATGCTGCCAACGGTCGCGAATATGGTATCATCGGTTCAACGAATGGCACACATATCATAGATGTCACCGACCCCGCCAATACTTATGAGGCGGTCTTCATCGAAGGTGCTGCCACGGGACCGCAGGTCATTCACAGACATTTTGACAACTATGGCCATTACCTCTACATGGTCTGTGATGAAGGGCCAAGCACCCTCCAGATTGCCGACCTGAGTTTTCTGCCCGATTCCGCCCCGATTGTTTACGATAGCAACGCACTCTTCTCCCGCGCCCACAATTGTTTCATCGATCAGGGCACAGGGCATCTCTACGTAGTGGGAAATTCAAACTGGGCCGCGGTCTACTCGTTGGCCGACCCTGTGAATCCTACCCTGTTGGTCAACTGTCGCTATGACCTTCCGTTCTGGAGTTCGATCGGCTATCTCCATGATATCTATGTTAGGAATGATACTGCCTACTGCAACGCGGAGAACCGAGGCCTGTTCGTGGTGGACTTCTCTGACATGAATAACCCGGTGATGATTGGTTCACTCCCTGTTTATCCGCAACAAGGCTACAATCATAGTGGTTATCTGATGGCTGATGCACCGTACTATGCCATGGCCGATGAGACCCATGGAAAGGCCATCAAGATTCTGGATGTCAGTGACATGCAGAATATAATGGTGACCGATACCATCACCTCCGGAGTTCATCCGTACAGCATACCTCACAACCTGATCTACAAGGGCAATTACCTATACGTCTCCTACTATTTCGATGGCATGTATGTGTTTGATTGCTCTGATCCGGCCCATCCAGTGCTTATTGCTTTTTATGACACCTCGACCGAATTGCACGCCAACAATGACTACCGTGGATGTTGGGGCGTGTATCCTTTCCTGCCCTCAGGAAATATTCTTGCCAGCGATATGCAGACGGGTCTCTGGGTGCTGGAAGTGACTTACCCGATTCTTGGAGTTGATGAGTTGGCCCAAAATGATTCTCAGCGGCAACTCGAGATTCATCCCAATCCTGTGAATGACATCTTCTTTGTGGATGCACGTTATCAAAGCTCTCCTTACGCTATCACCGACATGCTTGGCCGTCAGTTGTCAGCTGGTAAGGTTGGACCGAATGGACAGATTCGTTTATCCGAAAATATCGGCTCTGGTGTCCACCAATTGATTATTGGGGGAAATCACGCTGGCAAGGGCCGTTTCCTGAAGCTGTAATCTGTCCTCTCCACGGACTTACTGTTCCGCTTTCGGCCCTTTTCTGTCAAAGGCCTTCTTAGCCCCATAACCGGCACCTGCTGCAAGCAGTAGTGCTGAGAAACCATCCAAGGGCACCTCATTCAAAGCCGGTGGCGGAGCAGGGCCGCCTTGGGCCATAGCATACACCGATACCAAAGAGAGGATGGTTGCGAGAAATGGAATTTTTGCCTTCATGGTATGTTGCGCAGCGGCTTAGCGGAGTACTTTCTCAGAGTACAGCCCTGAATCTGAGGTGAGTCGAAGAATATATGCCCCTCGACTTAGGTGGTTCACGTCTATGGTCAAACGGTCGGCCATCGCAGAGCCCATGGACCAGACCATTTTGCCCGAAATGTCAAAAAGTTCCAAACGCTTAGCATCTGAGACATTCCGCAAATTCACATTCAGCAAGCCATCATAAATCCAAGCCCTCATGCTCGATTCTGAAGATGAATTGTCGACATCCGTGACCAACTCCGGACCGATGTGCAGGTAGAACCGGTCTACAATCTCTCCGGCATTTAACTGGAAAGAACTGATTGGGGTTCCTTCAGTGATAGTGTAGTATGACATGTTGCTTCTATCCTCTAAGTACAGGTCGTAACCCTCATATCCCTCTACAGTGTGGGCTTCAAAAGTGTATTCACCACTTTGACCAATGAAAACAGATAGAGGGATGGTCTTGTCAGCGAGTGGAGGAGGAAAGCCAATAATGCAATAATCATGGCCTTCATTCACTGCCGCAAGCGAGAGGCTTTGGTTACCTCTTATATTGCCAGCATCGTACAATCGGTCTTCGCCATCGGTCGCATCATCTATTAAGCCAATAAGAATTTCTTTGTAGTGAGTTGCTCCGCTGATGCTCAGCCACATTCGAGATGGCTCCGATTCAAACTTGAAAAACTGATTGTTAGGGCCTGTTACACGCATGTCATTGTTGAAGACCAAATCTGTGTTGGCAGTTGCTCTGACCATGAATCCCTGACCCGATGCTATAAAACCATTTGGTGCGTTACCCCCACCTCCCGCATTCGGAGGAGACGGACTCACCGACCCTAAAGGGTTCCAAACTGCGTAGTCATTGGTTGTGAATCCCGAGAAGTCATTAGGATTGTCCCAAAAATAGATTGCTCCATTTATGTTCCCGTTTTCTGAAATCAAATCCAGAGCACTTATAGAACATGGATACGGATTTCCAACCAAATTGTAAGGAGTACCTAACGGATGAGTTAAACTCCAAGGACAGGTAAAGAGCGTATGGTGTACATCACCATTGTTCACGGTACCACTAAAGGAGGCTAATCCACCCCCAATGCTAGCGTATCCCACTCCGGGCTCCATGTATCCTGAAAACAGGGACCATCCCGAATCGAAAGCATCATTGTCGTACGCCTGAGTACTGGCACTTGGGTTCCAAGCATAAACACTGGAAGGATTGCCAGGCACTGAAACGTTGCTTGCAAGAGTAACCGGGGAACTCCAATAGTTATATTTAAAAGCACTAGAATGCCCTTGACGCCAAACATGGAATGTTCCAGAGTTAGTAAGCACACTCGCGCTGGTCTGAACGAGGCTTCCGTTATTCTGAACATTGAAAGTGCCAGCGTTGCTTAACGGGCCATTGACAAGGATGTAGCGGCCCGAAGGAATGGTGAGGCTGCTTCCGGCCGCCACGTCCAGCGCATTGCCAATGGTCACATCATTGGCGGGCGTGACATTGGCCCCGCCACTCAACCTTAGGTTGCTGATAGCACCCACACCACTGTAGGTCGTGGCGCTCGAGCGCAGATTCAGAAAACCGCCTCCGCTGACGGTGCCGTTATTCACCACATTGCCCGTGGAATGAACAGTAGCACCCGTCTCGATGGTCAGTGTATTGCCGCTGGTTACGTACAACTGTCCTCGCGAAGTGGCGCTCAGGCCAACTACGAAAAGGAAGGTCAAGTATCTGTTTCGCATGCGAGTAGTTTTGTTCTCTTGAACATGTAAAATTATTTAAAGTTCCTTCCTTTCAGTGGGTTAATCGGTAGTTTTAATTCGACTTAAACAGTTTTTTAATTTGGTTGTTTGAATACATAATGATAGCCCTCAGAACTTCCATTTTTCTCGTTTTTTGCACCGTCAACAGCTGTGCTTCTGACTCTGACTTAAACCTTGCTCCAATGGATATGAACGTCCCGGAAATACATGAAAACGTCTCTTATGATACGGCCACATTCGGTGCCGGATGTTTCTGGTGTGTAGAGGCCATGTTCGAGAGTTTGAACGGAGTGGAGAGCGCTGTCTCCGGCTATAGTGGTGGGCACACCAGAAACCCTTCTTACAAGGAGGTCTGCTCGGGAAATACCGGTCACGCAGAGGTGATCCAAGTGAACTATAATCCGACCGTTATCACCTATGAACAGCTTTTGGAGGCATTTTTTCTTGCTCACGACCCAACTCAACTCAACCGCCAAGGTGCTGATGTCGGAACCCAATACAGGTCTGTCATCTACTTTCACGATAGCACTCAGGAGAACTTGGCACGCAGTTTCAAGGATCGACTGAATGCATCGGGTGCGTTCTCCTCGCCCATAGTGACAGAGATTTCGGCCTTCACAATGTTTTATCCTGCGGAGGATTACCATCAGGAGTATTTTGCCAACAATCCGAATCAGCCATACTGCTCAGCGGTTGTAGGGCCTAAACTGGAGAAGTTCAGAAAGGTGTTCAAGGACCAGTTGAAGTGATTCAAGGTGAGCCGGGGAAGCGGGACACAAAAAAAGGCCCCGACATTGCTGTCGAGGCCTTTGTACCTTCAATGTTTGATTCTGATGATGTGAGGCCGCTTAGGCGCGTTTCACATTTACTGCATTCAAACCTTTGCGGCCTTCTTGCAACTCAAACGTTACGGAGTCATTCTCACGAACCTCGTCAACGAGACCTGAAACGTGAACAAAATACTCCTGATTTGAATTGCTGTCGATAATGAAACCGTATCCTTTGGTGTCATTAAAGAACTTCACTGTACCTTCTTTCATTAGGTTATTAGATTGATTAGAAACTCCGACAAAGGTAGTCTGATTGTAAAGGCTTTTACATCAGTCGGTAAAATTCTTTTTGAGGGCTTGAATGACGTTCGGTCAGGGTCGAATGAAGGTGTAGTGCTGAGGTGTCACTTTCTTGGTCCTGCGCATGAATTCGAAGGTGTGACCCGGCCACAGTGAGGTGTTGCGTCCCGCTTTTGTCCTGTACCAACTGATGCAGCCGCTGTTCCAAACCGTGTCTGCCAGTCGCGACTGTATCTCTGCATTGAAGTTCTCCTGAATGTCAGCTTTGACATCCATTGCCGTGGCATCCTGGGCTTCCAGCTCGCGGATGCACGAGATGATATACTTCACTTGGGCCTCAATCATCAGAATCATGGACGAGTGTCCCAGACCTGTGTTCGGCCCGATGATGAAGAACATGTTCGGGAATCCGCTGACCGTGGTGCCGAGGAACGCTTCGGGCCCATTTTTCCATTGGTCGCTCAACAGAACACCGTTCCTACCCCTGATCTTGAATTGAGAAGGGAACTCCGCTGCCTCAAAGCCAGTGGCAAGAATGAGCACATCCACATCGGTGCGTACTCCGTCCATGCTTATCACCGAGCTGTCATCAAGTCGATCGATCCGCTCCGTGTGAAGATGTACGTGTGGCAAACGGAAAGTGGGATAGAATTCATTGGAGGGCAGAATGCGTTTGCAACCGATGGTGTAATCAGGCGTGAGTTGGCGCTGCAGGTCGGCAGGTAAGCCAGAGCGTTTCATGTGGTGCAGGGCCATTCTCCGTATCAGACCGGTCAGTTTGGGATGCTTAGCGAGTGCGATCACTGTGAGTTCATTCATCCAATAGAAGAAGCCTCTATAAAGTGCTTGAGTAAACGGCATTTTTCTGAACAGCCATTTCTCCCATTCCTTCATGGGGCGGTCGGATTTCTGGATCACCCAGGCCGCACTGCGCTGAAAAACATGCAGTTCGCCTGCTGATTTCGCTACGTTGGGTACTATCTGAATGGCACTGGCACCGGTGCCGACCACAGCCACCTTCTTTCCTTCAAGACGGCAATCGTGCTGCCAATGTGATGAGTGGAAATACTCTCCCTTGAAGGCCTCCAGCCCGGGGATGTCGGGTATCACGGCACGGTTCAGAGGCCCCATTCCATTGATCCACAGGTTGGCCTGAAGGTCGGGGCGGTCGTTGAGATGAATGTTCCAGTGGTGGTGCTCCTCGTCATAGGTCCCGCCTGTCACCTCATGATTGAACCGGATATAGGCAGTGAGCCCGTATTTCAAGACACAATGACGTGTGTACTCAAGTATCTCGCTCTGCTGAGCGAACATTCGGCTCCAATTGGGATTGGGTTCGAACGAGAAGGAATAGAGATGAGATACCACATCGCAGGCTGCTCCCGGATAGGTGTTATCGCGCCAAGTGCCTCCGATATCGCCCGCCCGCTCCAGGATCACGAAATCTCTGATGCCCGCCCTGAGCAGCTGAATGCCCATGCAGATACCTGCGAATCCTGTTCCGATGATGGCGATTCTTACAGGGGGCGTTTTCGAGGTCGGTTCTTTCTCCATGCCCGCTAATGTAGTGCAGGCCTGCAAACAGTGTCCGCTTTGAGAAGACGGTCAGATTCCTGCGGAAGCAAGAGTGCTTTCAGAGGTTGGTGTCAGGCAACCGGCCTTTTCCATGGTCAGAAGCATTTCCTCCATGAGTGCCAGACCTTTATTCTGCATGTACCATTTCTGAACGACCAGCGCGAATTCCGAGTATAGGACACGTCCGCTGTGTTTGTTCTCAAGCACCTGTTGCTGAATCTCGGCCGGTCTTGGTCCCCATGTTGCCGTCACATTGAAGTTGGTGTCCAGAATAATCAGTTTGGGTATGGACCTTCCCCCATTGGTGAGAAACCGGTCCATGATGTCGAGATGTTCGTCCCGAAGGAGGATGCGCAAATTGATCATTGGTGAACACTCCGCCATTTTTGCAAGAACCGGCAGATTCTGTGCGGCATCGCCACACCATGATTCGGAAAGCACCAACCAATGGATGTGACATCTGAGTCCTTCCAGACGTGCCTTCACATATTCGGGAACCGTCATGGTCTTGTCAAGACGATGCATGCGCTGCGCATTCAGTTTCGTGAAATCCTGACGTTCTGCGGTCGGCTCCGGACCGGTGGTTCCGCCTTCGGCCGCCAGTTTCTCAACAAGTTTCCTGTAGTCGGAATAGGTGTAGCCATTCTCAAAATCCCTTGCTGCGATCATCCTGTGTTTCTTTGGCTGCGAAATTCCTCATTCAATAGAATCCAAGCGGTGACAGATGTTAGTTGACGGAGTGCGGGAGGTCAGGGTAGAGGAAACGGCAGACGGTTCGCTCACGGTGGTGGATGTGGCGACCGGGTCGACCTATCATTCGCGGCATGGAGCCAAGGCAGAGAGCATGCATGTTTTCATTAGTGCAGGCCTTCAGCCTATGCTGGACAGGGGTCTCAAGCGCCTGAGCATACTTGAGATGGGTTTCGGCACTGGACTTAATGCACTGCTCACAGCAAACCATGTGAGTGACCTAGCGGTGCAGATTCACTACACGGCTTTGGAACGGTATCCCTTGGGCCAACCTGTGTGGGAAGAGCTGGTGCGGCAAGAGCGTGACCTTCCTGATATGCTTCGCCACCTTCACGCGTCACCATGGGACGTGGAGTGTAGCATCACCAGTAATTTCCAACTGACGAAGAACCAGGTGCGCCTTCAGGATTTTGTTCCACCAAAGGCCTACGACCTTGTCTATTATGATGCCTTCGAGCCCAACACGCAACCAGAGCTCTGGACGGAGGAGCTGTTCCACCAATTGCATGGGATGACGGCCCCCGGGGGCACACTGGTCACGTACTGTGCCAAGGGCAGTGTGCGAAGGGCCATGCAGGCTGCTGGCTATAGGACAGAACGCCTGCCCGGGCCTCCATTCAAGCGGGAGATGCTCAGGGCGGTGAGGGATTGACCGATCTCCGACCCGCGAAGGTGTATCCTGCCTCTATGGGGAAGTGGTCCGATGCTTTGAATTCCTTGTGGGTCTTGAAGAACAACGGCCGCAGCTGGGCATCATAGAATTGGTTGTCGATGCGCACGTGGAATGGGAAGCGATGGTAGGTGATTCCCATGCCTGTCCCGACCTTCTCATGCGCGTTGGCAAATTTCATTTTCAGTTTCTGGTATGTCTCCGAGTAGGGTAGCGCATTGAGGTCTGCACAGACAATGACGGGGTAGGGGCTGTAGGCCACAGATTCAAGCACACAGTCCATCTCCTCTCTTCTGCTCTCGTGTCCTGCTTTCAGTTTGGTGAGGATGCTGGACACATTTTCGCGCATCGCATCCCAGACCGGGAGCTCCTCGAATCGGTTCCACCGGATACTCATGGAAGTGAGGTGAATGTTCATGACCCTCACCGTGTCCATCCCGAAAACGAAGTCGTGGTAGGTCGCTTTGTTCACGGGATTCGTCATGTTCCCAAGTTTCCCGGACCTGATGGCCTTTGATTTTGAGAAGGTGGCCACCCCGAAAATGCCTCTGAACTCATCCACATAGCTGGGGTTCAGATAATAGTAGGTGTAGCCACCGGCCGCAGCGATGGAGTCCAGTGTCTGGTCATGATCGTCCCACTCCCCATGAAAGAACTCCTGCAAACAGAGAATGTCTGGGCTGTCCATCTCCCTGAGCCATTTATAGATACGTCCGGATGTGATGGTGTCTCCTCTGCGCTCTGCCATTCTGCTTGGACTGAAAGAGGCGACATTAAAACTCATCACTCGGAAGTCCGGGCGCTCGGTGCTGTCTTCCAGATTCAGGGAGAACGTCTCCTTCATAGGTTTCTGGGCCACCAGAAGGGCAACGAGCGGCAGGATGAGGTTGAACCTGCGCTCAGATAACGTGAGTGCCAGCAGCACCGAGATAAGATTCACGAGCAACGCGGGCGGAATGATAAAGGCAAGCAGCTCCGAGAACCAATCGGTGGTCTGTAGATAGCTCACCCTAACGTAGAGCGCTGTGAGCAGGACCGGTAGGACCCCGAAGAGTGTGAGCCGGACAGCTACATGCCATACGTGAGTCCGTTTCGGCCGGTCATCAAAAGCCATCATTCCTGTGGCTCAAGATAGGGTGCTCAGGCCGAAGAATGCCGTGGGACTGTAGTTCTAATGCTAATCAAATGCAGCACCACCCGCAGGGAATGGCTCATAGTTCAAGCGCTATCTTCGCAGCCCTTAAAATAATAGCATGACCATTCGTGAGGAGGTAGAACGCAGGCGCACTTTCGCCATCATCAGTCACCCTGATGCGGGAAAGACAACCCTCACAGAGAAATTCCTCCTTTTCGGTGGGGCCATTCAGGTGGCAGGTGCGGTCAAGAGCAACAAGATCAAGAAGACGGCCACCAGCGACTTCATGGAAATTGAGAAGCAGCGGGGAATCTCGGTGGCCACCTCCGTCATGGGATTCGAATACAAGGGACGGAAAGTGAACATCCTCGACACGCCCGGTCACCAGGACTTTGCAGAGGACACTTATCGCACGCTCACGGCTGTGGACAGTGTCATTGTCGTGATCGATGTCGCCAAAGGCGTGGAAAGTCAGACCGAGAAGCTGGCCGAGGTGTGTCGTATGAGGAACACCCCCGTCATCGTCTTCATCAATAAGATGGACCGCGAGGGGCAGGAGGTGTTCGACCTGTTGGATGAGGTGGAGCAGAAACTCAAGATCAAGGTGCGCCCACTCACGTGGCCCATCGGTATGGGCGAGCGTTTTCAGGGAGTTTACAACCTCTTTGAGAGCAATCTCAGCCTTTTCAGTCCGGCAGACAAGCAGCGTGTGGCCGAATCGTTGGATATTCCGGACATCAACGATACGCGGATTGATGAGATTGTTGGTGTCAGGGCTGCCGCTCAGCTCCGTGAAGAGGTGGAACTGGTCAATGGTGTCTATCCCGAGTTCAATCTTCAGGACTACCGTGATGCCAAGGTGGCCCCTGTATTCTGCGGCAGCGCCCTGAACAACTTCGGAGTGAGGGAGATGCTCGATTGTTTTGTGCAGATAGCCCCATCGCCCCGAAACATGGAGACCGAGGAGCGCAGCATCGAGCCATTGGATTCCCGCTTCTCAGGCTTCGTTTTCAAGATACACGCCAACATAGACCCCAACCATCGGAATCGAATCGCTTTTCTGCGCATCACATCCGGCAGGTTTGAGCGCAATGCGAACTACACCCATGTGCGGTTGGGCAAACAGCTCAAATTCAGCAGCCCTACATCATTCATGGCCGAGAAGAAGGAGGTGATCGATGAGGCCTATCCGGGCGATATCGTAGGTCTGCACGATACGGGCAATTTTAAGATCGGTGATGCGCTCAGCGATGGCGAACCGCTTCATTTCAAAGGAATCCCCAGCTTCTCACCGGAGATGTTCCGTTATGTGGAGAATGCAGACCCGATGAAGACCAAACAGTTTCAGAAGGGACTGGAGATGCTGATGGATGAGGGCGTGGCCCAGATGTTCATCAAAAAATCGAACGGAAGGAGAATCATCGGATGCGTGGGAGCGCTTCAGTTCGAGGTCATTCAGCACCGATTGGAGCATGAGTACAATGCCAAGTGCCGCTATGAGGCCGTGTCCCTTCACCGAGCCATGTGGATTGACAGCGATGATGAGATAGAGCTATCACGCTTTGTGGACATGAAGTTGAACAACTTGGCCGAGGACAAGGAAGGGCAGCTCGTTTTTCTGGCGGATAGTGCTTGGGCACTGCAAATGGCGCAGGAGCAGTATCCGAGAATCCGGTTCCACGCCAAGAGCGAATTCTGAGCTACTTACCTTGTCTGCACTCACCAGAATCGTAGTGCAGGGAATGAAAAAGGCCCCGTCCGAACTGGACAGGGCCTTTCGCTTTCGTGCCGACCGATTCGATCAGACCAGGCCGTTCATGTTACGGATAAGTATGCTCGTCCTATCAAAGTTTATCAGCTTCTTCTTCTTCAGCTCGTTGAGAACGATGGTCACCAACTGGCGCGATGTGCCAGTGATGTTGGCCATGTCCTGATGTGTGAAGCCGTGGTTCACGAGGGTCTCGTCACCGAAAACCACTCCTGACCGTCCGGCCTGCTCCTTGATGAAGTCAATGATGCGCGTGCGTGCATCATTGAACACCAGCTCTTCCAAACGCTTCTCTGATCGCGAGACGCGCTCGCCCAGCTTGGCGATCATGCGTTGGCCAACCTCCGGATTGCGGGCGATGAGCTCTTTCATGGCATCAAGTGGCAGACGCATCACCTCGGCACCGGCCTTGAAGCAGCCAGCGAAATCAGGGCGCTCCATGATACCGGAGAGTCCCAGTTCACCGAACATCTCACCTGCATACACCAGATTCTTCACCACCTCGCGGCCTTCGGTGCTCACGGTGCCGTTCTTCACCACTCCTTCCACAACGAAGTAAACCCAGTCTGCGGACTCCCCTGGTTGATAGATGAAAGCGTTCTTCCCATAGCTGCGGTATTGTGCGTAACGGCCAAGGAAATCCTGTTGTTCAACGGGAAGGCCACGGAGTACTTCAATGTGTTCAAAAAGATCTGTTTCTACGAGCATGGTGTTTGAGTTTTGTTCGGTGCAAATTTACGCAGCCCGCTACGGGAATCACGTACAAAATCGTTACGCGGACTATGAATTTTGTCGCAACACTTGCAGACATGCCTGAAATAGGGCCTTTCAGCGCGCAACAATCGGTGATAATCATTGAAACGATTCCGCCCGAATGGTTTCGCTCCTACTTTTGCCGACCCATCCAAACAACCTTAATACTTCCCTTACATGATTAGAATGTACAAAGCCCTCATTCTACTGATGGCTCTTGCCATCGGAAACGTGGCTGCACAGAACAGCAATTGGTGTGCCCAGACCTCGTATGGCGAGTATCTGGACAATCAGTATCCCGGATACACGCTCAGGGCAGAGGAGATGCGCCAGCAGACCCTCAGAAGGTTGGCCGAGGACCCAAGCATCGGAGAGTACAGAGGAGGTGTGCGCACCATCCCGATCGTGTTCCACGTGGTTTGGAACACCGCTGCAGAGAACATTAGCGATGCAGTGATCCAGGCGCAATTGGACAGGCTCAACGCAGATTTCAGCACAGCCTACCTCAATACACAGGTCACGCAGTTCCGCAACATTGCCGTGAATACGGACATTCAGTTCTGTCTGGCTTCTCAGGATCCACAGGGAAATCCCACCACAGGTATCACGCGCACTCAGACCAGCGTCACCAGCTTCGGTGTGGGTAACGATATGAAGTCGAGCACCACGGGCGGTAAGAATCCATGGCCGTTCAACTCCTACTATAATGTCTGGATCTGCGACATAGGATTCAGCCCCACACAGGGCGGAACTGCCGGTTTCGCCTATCTCCCTTCCTACGGGTCACAGTTCGAGGCTATTGACGGCACCGTGCTTGCATATCAGGTTGTGGGCGGTGGAGAAACGACATTGTCACACGAGACCGGGCACTATCTGGGCCTGAATCATACCTGGGGCGCAGACTTCGAGAGCTGTTCAGATGATGATGGGTTCGCTGATACCCCCAATTGCGATGGCCCCAACTTCGGTGGCCCGAGCAACAACTATTGCCCGCTCACTGCGCAGTCATGTGGAAGCTTGGACAACGTGGAGAACTTCATGGACTATGCAAGTTGCCCCACCATGTTCACGGCTCAGCAGTCTGCTTACATGAATACCATTCTGAGCACCACATACAGCAGCAGTTGGCAGAATCCTAGTGCCGGCCGTGCCGGTCTGATAGCCTCTCAGGGATGTGCCGGCCAGCAGGGGGCAGCTCCCGTGGCGGACTTTGTGGGAAGCCCCACAACGGTTCCCGTGGGTACCAACGTGAACTTCACCGACCTCAGCACCAATTCACCAACCACCTGGAGCTGGAATTTTGGTGATGGCGGTGCTACCTCAAGCGTTCAGAATCCAGTTCGTTCCTACTCTGCTCCCGGTCTTTATACCGTTACGCTGACTGCGGGCAACGGCAATGGGTCGGACACCGAGACCAAGGTCAACTACATCAACGTGACGCAAGGTGGTGGCGGTGGATCAACCGTCTGCGACACCCTGGTCTACATGGATGGAGAGTTTATTGTAACAATCAATCCAACGGATGAGCCCGCGTTTACAGCATCACTTATTGACGGTGATCAGGCAGCAGTAGCAACAACACTGGCCAACGCGGGCTACACCTCGGGCTGGATGTCCTTTTATGAGGAAGTGGCACCGCTCGACACCAACTGGTCATGGGGCGCAACCTCATGGCACGCCAATGCTACAGTTCCTGCGTCCAATTGGATAACATTCGGCCCCATCACCATCCCTTCAGACGGTGCTGATCTGGAGTGGAAACACTCATTCCTCGACCCGGATTACAGGGACGGCTATCGTGTGATGCTGAACTACACAGGCACTGCTGTGGCCAACTTCACAGGCGGAACGGTGCTCTTCAATCTGCCGAGCAACGATGCGTCCACTGCAAGCGAGACCGATTGGGCCTCGCGCTCGGTGAATCTCCCTGCTGGAACATATGCTGGTCAACAGGTGTATATCGGCTTCCATCATAATGCATTGGACATGTTCGTGCTGCTGTTGGATGATATCTACATGCACGGCTGTGCCACAGCGCCTGTCGGTGTGAATGACCTTTTGGATGCACAGGTTACCGTCTATCCGAATCCTTCTCAGGATAATTTCACGGTGCGACTCCTTGGCATCACCGGACAGACTCAACTCCTCCTTGTCGATGCTTTAGGCCGTGAGGTTTGGAAAGGGGCTGCGGCAGTTGGAAACGGAGTATCTGTTGAGATTGGAACACAGGGCCTTCCGTCAGGGGTTTACACCCTCAACGTACGCGGTCTGGAGCTCAACCTGAGCAGAAAACTGGTGCTCAGTAAGTAATTGGAAACTAAATGTGTACGGTCGGACGCGAGTGACACGGTCACACCGTCCGACCGTTCGCTTTGCATTTTTTCGGAATAAATGGGGCGAGTCTGTCCGGCCCGTTAGTCACAGCGCCCGTACCTTGCGGGCCTTCTCAAAATCACTTTCATGAACTTCAGCAACAATCTTAAAAATCTGCTCACCGGCCTTCTGTTCGCAGTGAGTCTCTCGGCTTTCGGACAGGATGAACTGAAACAGTGGCATACCAAGGATGCCTCTGATGGCTACTTTGGTGTGAGTTCAGACAAGGCATTGGAGCTGTTGAAGGGCCGCAAAGCGAGCAAGGTGCGTGTGGCGATCATTGATAGCGGGGTGGACGTGGAGCACGAGGACCTCAAGGCCAACATCTGGGTTAATGCAGGAGAGATTCCTGGTAATGGCATTGATGATGATGGCAACGGCTATGTGGATGATATGCATGGCTGGAACTTCATGGGCAACGCTGCCGGAGAGAATCTGATACATGCCAATCTGGAGATGACCCGCATCTACCGCAAGTTGTCTCCGAGGTTCGCAGAGGTGGCGGATCCCAAGGCGCTTTCAAAGGCAGACAAGGCGGATTACGCTCTTTTTGCCGAAGTGAAGTCACAGATCAATGAGAAGCGCGCGGAGGCGGCCAGTCAGTTTGCGCAACTGGAGGCGTTCGTAACGATTTACAAGAAGGCGGATAGTGCCGCCACTGCGGCATTGGGCGAAGGATACACGGTTGAATCGGTCATGGCATGGGATGCCAAGGAGAGCGATCGGATGTTCAAAGGCGTTCTGGCAGGGGTGCTCGCAGACCCGAACTTTGATAAGAAGGAATTGCAGAAGTATTATGACTACTTCAATCATCAGCTGGAGTATCACTACAACCCGGAGTATGTGGACCGGGCCGTGATCGGAGATGACTATGAGAACACCTCCGAGCGTAACTATGGCAATGGTCAGGTATGGATTGAGCAAGCAGACCATGGAACCCACGTTGCAGGCATCGTAGGTGCTGTGCGTGGCAATGGAATCGGCATGGACGGCATCGCGCCCAATGTGGAGCTGATGATTCTGAGGGCCGTTCCCAATGGCGATGAGTTCGATAAGGACATTGCCAATGCCATCCGCTATGCGGCCGACAATGGCGCACAGATCATCAACATGAGCTTCGGTAAAGGATATTCTCCGCACACGGCCGCAGTGCATGAGGCCATCAAGCATGCGGAGAGCAAAGGAGTGCTCATGGTTCACGCGGCAGGTAATGACGCCAACAATCTTGACGTGACCCCGAATTTCCCTCATCCCCGCTACACGACTCAGAAGTCGCCATGTTCCACTTGGTTGACGGTAGGTGCCTCCACGCACACGGGCGATGAGAAATTCATTGCTGTGTTCTCCAACTATGGGAAGAAGCAGGTCGATGTCTTTGCCCCAGGTGCACGGATCTGGTCGGCCAAGCCGGGCAGTATCTATGAGTTTGAGGACGGAACAAGCATGGCTGCCCCGGTTGTTTCAGGCGTTGCTGCGCTTATCAAATCCTATTTCCCTGAGATGACGGGTGCTCAGTTGCGTGAACTCATCGTGTCATCGGTGCGCACTTATCCGAAATTGAAGGTGCTCATCCCTGACCCGAGTTACAGCCCCACCAAGCTTGCCACCATGAACAAGATCAGTGTCACAGGCGGTGTTGTGAATGCCCTCGATGCTGTTGAGCGGGCGCTGAAGCTCTATCCCTGATTCGGATATGCATACGGAGAATCTGATTGTCGGACTGGGAATTGCCGGCATCAATCTCTGCCATCAGCTCGAACGGGCGGGAAGGTCATTCACCGTTGTCGACCCTTGTCCGGATAGTTCGTCCTCGCTCATAGCAGGGGGGATTTACAACCCCATCGTCATCAAACGCAAGGTGAAGACCTGGAAGGCCGATGAGCTTTTCGCATTTCTTGTTCCGCACTACAGGGAGATGGAAGCTGTGCTGGGCACCGAGTTCCTTCATCACGACTTCCCCATCCTGAAGCCCATCAGTTCCGCTCACGAATTGGATGAATGGCAGACCGCCATAGAACATGAGGAAGTTGTCCCGTATGTCACCGAGGTGGTGCGTGAGCGGCCAAAGGGACCTTTTCAGGATGCTGTCTGCGGTCATGTGACGATCGGTCATTGCGGCTTTCTTAGAACGGATGAGGCCATCTTGGCGTATCGGGACCATTTGCGCAGGTCTGGACGATTGCTTGAAGTTCAGTTCGTTCATGCGAAGCTTAAGTCGGAGACTGGTGGAGTGCGTTACGAAGGCCTGACGGCCGATCGGGTCATATTCTGTGAAGGACGCTTCATCTCCGAGAATCCATGGTTCAATTGGCTGCCGATGCGCCCCACCAAAGGGCAGATGCTCACGGTGAGCACCAAGGCCGCGCTCACGCCCGACCATGTTTACAATCAGCAGTTCTACCTTTTTCCGACCCGAGAGCACGGAAAGTTCCGTCTTGGCGCCACCTATGAATGGGGCGATCTGAACGAGGAGACCACCGATAGTGCTCGGGAGGAGCTGCTCTCGAGGACGGTGAGGGCATTGAACTTGGAGATGGAAGTGCTCGATCAGCAGGCGGCCATCCGTCCGAATGTTGCTGACAGAAGGCCTTTGATAGGTCGGCACCCGGAGATAACGAATGTGTTCCTGTTCAATGGAATGGGCTCAAAGGGTGTAATGTTGGCCCCGTTCTTCGCCAATCAACTCGTGGATCATATCTATTCTGGGACACCGTTGGACAGCGAGGCTGACCTGAACAGGTTCGGCAAGAGGTATCGGACATCGAAGAGCGAGGTGAGGCTTTGATTTCTGCTCCATCCCTTCCTCATCCTAGAATCAACCCCGCGGATTTCTTGCCAACGAGTGATCCAAGGGCAACACCCATGCCACCCATTCTCACAGAGCAGCTGACCCGGTCGGATACGTGCTTGATGATGACGTCCTTTGTTCCGCCCATGCCCATCACGCCCGACCAACGGTGAGCAATCTGATAAGGGGTTCCCGGCAGTATCACATTGTCCAGCAATTGCTCCAGTTTTCCTTGGATTTCCGGGGTCAGTCCGGTTTCCGTGGTTGTTTCCGTCTCAAGGTCGAGGTTACGGCCTCCGCCCAGCAGCAATCGGTCGCCCACGTTCCGGAAGTAGTAGTAACCCTCCTCCATGTGAAATGTCCCTCTGACGCGAAGCCGAGTGATAGGTCCGGTTATGAGCACCTGAGCACGGGCGGGGTGCACGTCCAATTCGGGCATCAATTGCCGTGCAAAGCCGTTGGTGGCCACATGCACTCGGCCGCAGCGCATGGTGTGCCCGTTGTCAAGCACCGCTTGCACGTCTGTGCCTCTGTCGTCAAGTGCAGCGATGCCTATTCCGGTAAGTATGTTCACCCCGATCTCGCGGGCTTTCATTACCAGTGACTCCATCATTTTTCCAGTGTCAATGGAACCTTCTCCTTGGTTCATAATCACTTGTTGAACACCCTGAAACCCGCCATCCGCGATGGTGTCGTTCATTACCTGATAGGTCCGCAATGTTCCTGTGTGTGCCGAAAGGCGCTCGTTCGCTTCCTCCATCAGTCCAAAACAGTTGTTGAAAAGCTCGGCCTGCTCGCGGGTGAACAGTTCAAATCCACCGCAGGGTTCAAAGCCGATGGCTCTGTCGCCTAACAGCGAACGCAAGGAGTGAAGACCTGCGATGCGCTCGATGGCCCGTCCGAAAACGGCATCCGGTGATTGCACGCGCAGGTCTGCGAGCAGTTCGCTCAGACTTCCGAAACAGGCGAAACCAGCGTTCTTCGTGCTTGCTCCGCTGGGCAGCCCTCCGCGTTCCAGCACTGTGATTCGCATCTTGGGCGAGCGCTGTTTGCAGAAGATGGCGGTGGTGAGTCCCACTATACCGCTTCCGACCACCAACAGGTCTATATTTGAGAAGTTGCGTTCTATTTCCCAATAGCTGAAATGAGGAGGCTGAACCGTTGGGAATAATGCGTCCATTTGCTGAGTTTTGTGCGCCTTAAAGTGAAACAAAAATCACCCCGTTGGGTATCAAGGTTCCGCCTGAGGGATAATGTAAGAAAGCGCTTTGGGAATAGTTGATCGTTTCGGCAGAACAGTTTTGCTTGCAGCTTTAGTGCTGATGTTTTTCAGCACCTCAGTGGTTGTTGGTCAGAATGCCTTTGTGGCGTTGGCAGGCGGTGTCAAAGAGGGAAGGAAGAACCTCGAGGGAGTAAGGATAAGTGTGACCAAGGACGGCCGTTCTGACCGTAATCTCTCCACCCCCGCCACTGGGAAGTTTTCCATTCAATTGGAGTTGAATGCGATGTATGTGGTCGAGTTCTCGAAACCCGGCTACGTGACCAAGCGCGTTTCCTTCAACACGAATGCCCCTCAGCCCGAGCAGGAATCTTGGAATTTCGAGTTCCTGGTCGATCTGTTTCAGGATGTGGAAGGTCTGGACAAGGCCATTTTCGTTAATCCGGTGGCCAAGGTCGAGTTCAACGAGAAGTTCAAGGAATTCGATTATGACCTCGATTACTCAATGGAATTCCAAAAGGCTGAGGAGCAGGTGTTCAAGCGCTTGGAGCAGATAAGCAAGGAGAAGTTAGAGGCTGAACGTAAAGCGGAGATTGCACAGGCCGAACGTCTTGCTCAGGAGGATAAGTTGAAGCAGGCTGCACAGGAGAATGCCTTGGCTGAGGCGAAGCGTTTGGAACAGGAGCGTTTGGCGGCAGCCGCCAAGGCGAAAGCCGCGGAGGAGGAACGTATCCGTAAGGAGCAGCAGGCACTTGCTGCGAAAGCTGCAGAGGAACAGGCTGCGAAGGCCAAGGCCGCAGAGGAGGAGCAAAAGCGCAAGGCAGCAGAGGCGAAAGCCGCGGAGGAGGAACGTATCCGTACGGAGCAGCAGGCACTTGCTGCGAAAGCCGTAGAGGAACAGGCCGCGAAGGCCAAGGCCGCAGATGAGGAGCAAAAGCGCAAGGCAGCAGAGGCGAAAGCCGCGGAGGAGGAACGTATCCGTAAGGAGCAGCAGGCACTTGCAGCTAAGGCCGCACAGGAGGAGCAAAAGCGCAAGGCGGCAGAGGAGAAAGCCGCGGAAGAGGAACGTATCCGCAAGGAGCAGCAGGCGTTTGCAGCTAAGGCGGCAGAGGAACAGGCTGCGAAGGCCAAGGCCGCTGAGGAGGAGCAAAAGCGCAAGGTAGCAGAGGCGAAGGCCGCTGAGGAGGAACGCATCCGTCAGGAGCAGCAGGTGGCAGCCGCGAAGGCAGCAGAAGAGCAGGCCGCGCAGGCCAAGGCAGCAGAGGAGGAGAAACAGCGTAAAGCCGCAGCCGCGAAGGCCGCTGAGGAGGAACGCATCCGTCAAGATCAGCAGGTGGCAGCCGCGAAGGCAGCAGAAGAGCAAGCCGCGAAGGCCAAGGCCGCAGAGGAGGAGCAAAGGCGCAAGGCGGCAGATGCGAAAGCCGCGGAGGAGGAGCGTATCCGCGAAGAGCAGCAGGTACTTGCTGCGAAAGCCGCAGAGGAACAGGCCGCGCAGGCTAAGGCGGCAGAGGAGGAGAAACAACGTAAAGCCGCAGAGGCGAAGGCCGCTGAGGAGGAGCGCATCCGTCAGGAGCAGCAGGCACTTGCTGCGAAGGCGGCAGAAGAGCAGGCCGCGAAGGCTAGGGCGGCAGAGGAGGAGAAACAGCTTAAAGCCGCAGCCGCGAAGGCCGCTGAGGAGGAACGCATCCGCAATGAGCAGCAGGCACTTGCTGCAAAAGCGGCAGAAGAGCAGGCGCTCGCTGCGAAGGCCAAGGCAGCAGAGGAGGAGCGGTTTCGCCAGGAACAATTGTCAGCCGAGGCGCGGGCTGCCGAGCTTGACCGTCAGTTCAGTCAGTTGATGCAAGAGGGTCAGGAATTGGTGGATGCGCAGCAGTTCGACAAGGCCAAGAAAGCCTATCGACAAGCACAGTTGCTCAAGACCAACGACCCTGAAGTGACCATACGCATTACCGAATTGGACAGGCTCATTGCACAACAGCAGGAGAAGGCCAAGCAGGCTCAGGAAATCACGAAAGTTTTTGAGGAGGCCATGAGTGCAGGTGGAATCTCCATGACCAAGTTAAAGTATCAGGACGCCTTGAGCAGCTTCAAACTAGCTGCTGAACTGCGACCTGAATCGGAGGAGGCTCGGACCAGAGTGCTGCAGGTAGAGTCTTTGCTGGAGGAACAGAAGGCTAAGGCCGAGGCCAAAGCAGCGGACGACCAACGTATTACCGAACTCACTTTGGCAGCAGAGGCCGACTTCAATGCCAAACGCTACTCGGATGCGGTCGCCAAATACACCAGTGCCCTGGAGATTCGTCCCAATGACAAAAACATTGCCGGTCGCATCAAGGCCATCAATGAGATCAGTGAGAAATTGGAGATGGCAGAGTCTGCGCGATTGAGCAAGGAGCAGGAGGAGGCTAAGGCTTTGGAGGCGAAACGGTTGGCAGAGGAAGAGCGCAAGAAGCGGGAACAGGCCGAGCAGGAACTGAAACGCCTGGACTCGGAAAGGAGGGCAGCCGAAGCAAGGGCGGCTGAGGAGGAGCTAAGACGTAGGGAAAAAGAACTGGCAGATGCTAAAGCTGCCGAACTGGACAAACAGGCGCAGGCGGCCGAAGCGAAGCGATTGGCTGAGGAAGAGGAGAAGGCCAGAATCAAGGCGGAATTGGCCAAGATAGAGGAGGATAAGAAGGCAAGGGATGCGGATCGTGCAGCTCGTGAGGCAGCTGAACGGGAAGCACAGGAAAGGGCCGATCAGGAACGTCTGCGACTTGAGAAGGCCAAGGCCGATGCAGAAGCGGCCAAGAAACTGGCCGATGAGCAGAAGGCCAAACTTGCGGCCGAGGAGGAGCAACGTAAGTTGGCACAGGTACGTCAGACCGAAGAGGAACGCAGGCTCAAACTCATAGAGGAGGAGCGAAGAACACAGCAGGCGCGCGAACGTGCAGAGGAGGAGTCCAAAACGAAGGCGGAGGCCGATCGTCTGGCCGAAGAAGCCCGAGTGAAGGCCGACCGGGAAGCGCGTGAGGCAGCCACAAAGGCCGAGGCGGAGAGTCGTGAGGAAAGGGAGCGCAGACAGAGGGAGGCTCTTGAGCAGGCAGAGGCCGACCGGAGGCGTCTATTGGAAGAGACTCAAGCAAAGCAGCGCGCAGAGGAAGAGCGTCAGATCCAATTGGAAGCCGACCGTCTTGCCTCTGAGGCGGAAGCCATTCTCAACCGTGAAATGAAAATACGAGATGACAGGATGAAGGCCGAGGTGGAGGCCAAGGTGAGGGAGGAGTTTGAGCAGAAGTTCGCAGACGAGGTGAGGCAGCTGTCTCTCGAGGAACGGGCCGAGGCGGTGGAGAATGCCATGCGCATCCGAAATGAGGAGTTGGAGAATCGGAGGAAGGACCTGGAACGGCAGCAGAAGATGGCCATCATGGAGACGCGCAAAAGACAGGAGGCTGAAAGATGGGAAAAGGAAGAGGCCAAGAGAATTGCCTATGACCAGGCGAGGAGGATGGCTGAAGCCGCCAAATTAAGGAAGGAAGCAGAGGAGATTGAGCGTTTGGAGAAGGAACGTCAATTGAAAGAGGAGCAAGCCCGTATCGCAGCGGAGCGTCTTGCTGAGCAGGCAGCAGAGCAGGAGGCCCGAAGGCTTATGGAGGAGGAGAAGCGCCAGTCGCAGCTGGCAGCAGCCGAAGAGGCCCAGCAACGTGCCATGAAGGAGCGACAGGCGAGGGAGGAGGCCCAGCGTCAGGCAGATGCAGAGAAAATTGCAAAGGCGAAGGAGCAGAAGGCATTGGAGGAGCGGCTCCTTGAGGAGGAACGGGCCAAGAAGGCTGCAGAGGTTGCTGAACTTGCGCGCCTTGCTGCTGAGAAAAAGGCCTATGACCAGAAGTTGAGCGAAGAGGCTGAGGCTCTGAGAAAAAAGGACATCGAGGCGCGCGAGGCCAATTATCGTGACAAAATCGAATTCGAGAAGAAAGCCAAGGAACTTGCGCAGTCCATGGTCGAATCAGAGAGGGAATCGTATGAACGTGACGTGCGTATGAAAATGGAGAAGGAATTTGCAGAGAAGAAAGCAGCCCTGCTCGACCAAAAGGACAAGAGTGGCTCGTCTGCATCTGAGTTCAAGCCTTCCAAATACCAGACGGACCTGGCAGAACGCTATCCGCTCGGGGTGACTGAGGAAATGGAGACGCTGCCCAACCGCGAAGTGAAGCGGATAATCATCAACCGTGGTGCAGGGAACATAAATCTCTACAGCCGAGTTCAGTGGAACTGGGGCGGGGTGTACTATTTCAAGAACGAGCAGAGCACAAGCAAGCAGATATTCGATGCTGAGAGTAAATGGTAATAAATGGGAACAACTATGCTTTACGTTGTTTCAGAACATTCTTGAAGTAGAATCACTGAGTTGCTCCTTGTAAATCCGCTTAAATTCTGACTGTCTAATTGGTTTTGGCCGTCAGTTTTGCTTTTCCTCAGTGAAGGGGTAAAATTGTATTTTAAGCCCCATTCAACAATGGTGTTTTGCTGGTAAACAATCTCCTGATTCGTGCATAAATCTCCCCAGATGACAAGTACTTTACGAGTAGTGCTGAAACCTTTTCTGTCTGGCATTTTGTTGCTCACTACGGCTATTTCCATGGCGCAGTGCCCTGTAGTCATACAGTCCATAGTTGTGGAGGATGTTACTTGCTTCGGTGCAAATGACGGCTCCATAGCCATCAATGTTTCCGGAGGATTTCCGAACTATACATTTCAGATTTTCAACGGCCCGCTATTTATATCCTCAGGACCACAATCATCCACCTCGTTCACCTTCTCAGGCCTGAACTCGGGTGTCAGTGACTATCAAGTGATTGTGGTCGGTGAGAATGGAACAGGTGGTAGCTGTTTGGCTGCGATTGGCCTTGCCGTGATCAACGACCCTGCCCCGTTCGATATCCAGATTACAACTACCGACAAAACATGTCCCGATATCAATGACGGAACAGCCTCTGTCGTAGTGACCGGAGGTGCTCCCCCTTACACATATGCATGGCCGCCTTTTCCTAACACATCAGACAACATTTCCGGACTGAATTCAGGGGTATACAATGTGGTTGTGACTGATGATAACGGGTGCAATGAAACGGTTCCTTTCACGATTAATCAGGAGCCAGATTGGTTCGGACAGCTGACGCCTTCACCGGTTACTTGTCCTGGTGGTTCAGACGGTGCCATCCTTTCGTCCGGCATTACCGGGGGCACTCCTCCCTACACTTTTTTATGGTCTCCAGGCGGATTCAGCACAGAGAGTTTGAGCGGTATCCCCGCTGGGGTATATACCCTTACGGTTACCGATGCGGTCGGTTGTCAGTTTATCCCGCCTTCAGTAGACGTTGTAGAGCCCACTCCCATTGTTATTTCCGAAAATATTGTTGATGTGAGCTGTGACGGTCTTCAAGACGGACAGATCGATGTTACGGTGACGGGGGGCACATCGCCCTATACCTACAACTGGAGTAATGGTGCCATAACTGAGGATCTTACGGGTCTCTCGGGTGGTTTTTACATCTTGACCGTACTGGATGACAATGGTTGCGCGCAGACACGTCCGATTACTGTGCTGGATGGTACAACTTTGAGCATTGGTTCTCTTGTAACCAATGCTGACTGCGGTGAAAGCAATGGTGCCGTGAATCTAGATGTACTTGGTGGCTCTGGCAGCTATAGTTATAACTGGCAACCCAGTGGTCAAACAACCCAGAACATAACTGGTATTCCGCAGGGGATTTACAACGTCACAGTGACGGATAACACGTTTGGCTGCGCGGACACTCTTGAAATTTTTGTGAGCAACATCCCTGGCCATACGGTGGATGGTGTTGTGACAGACGGGTCGAGCTGTGTTGCCATTGACGGGGCTATCGACATAACTGTTACTGGGGGCAGTGGCAATTTTGATTATCTGTGGTCTCACGGTCCTATTTCAGAGGATGTGATCAATCTGGCCGGGGGGGCATACACTGTTAGTGTTACTGACAATGTTGAAGGATGTGTGGTCAACGCTCCATTCATTGTGACAACGCTCAGCACTGTGATTGTTCAGGTTTCAGT
Source organism: uncultured Chryseobacterium sp. (assembly GCA_964488095.1). Lineage (GTDB taxonomy): Bacteria > Bacteroidota > Bacteroidia > UBA10329 > UBA10329 > UBA10329. The sequence goes on along the minus strand of CAZATP010000002.1, from coordinate 102,473 downwards.
TGTTCAACCTTCTTGTGGTGACCCTAATGGCTCGATAATATTAAATGTTGGTGGGGGAACTGATCCGTATTCGTTTCAATGGTCAAACGGTTCCACGGATCAAAACCTGATCAATGTGGGGGCTGGTATCTATCAGGTGGTTATTACAGATGTCAATGGCTGTACTGACGATTTCGTGATAGTTCTGAGTGATGATGGTACACCTACGGTTAACTCCGTAGTCTCCAATACGAGCTGTTCTAGCACAACGGACGGAGCCATTGCACTTTCACTGAGTGGAGGTGTTGGTCCTTTCACCTACTCTTGGTCAAATGGTTCATCCGCGCAGTCTCTAACAGGTTTGGCTGCTGGCAACTACTCTGTCAACATACTGGATGCGGGCACTGGTTGTCAAACATTTGAGACCTTCGAGGTTTTGTCGCCCCTGCCTCTTTCAGGCTCTGCTAACGTCATCGGGGTCACCTGCAATGGTGATTCCGATGGCTCAATTGAGCTTACTGTTGATGGCGGTACGGCCCCTTACAGCATTGTTTGGAATCCCGGTAACGTTGTTTCGCAGAATCTGTCCGGTGTTCCTGCGGGTTCTTATTCTGTGGTGATTACAGATGACAACGCTTGCTTCATCTCGGGCACCTTTACCATCGGTCAGCCCACACCATTGGTAATCACTGAAACAGTTCAGGATGTATCCTGCTCGGGTGTTGCAGATGGGTCAATAGACCTTTCGGTGACAGGCGGTCAAGCTGGGTACACTTATTCATGGCTGCCGGGAGGAGAAACAACCCAAGACCTTTCGGGACTGGCGGGAGGCACTTATGACGTGACCGTGACTGATGCAGCAGGTTGCGCTCAGCAAGGAAGCTACACTGTCAGTGAACCTGCCGCTTTAGTACTTAATCCTTCATCCACAGATGCCACGTGCAATGGTGCGTGTGATGGCACTGCTGGCGTAAGCCCTTCTGGAGGGACTTTTCCATATACTTATAGTTGGACACCTGCTTCGGGAAATGTACCTGGGCTTACTGGTCTCTGTGGGGGCAATTATCAGGTGGTGGTCACCGATGCTAATGGTTGTACGGATTTTGTAGAGTTCAGTGTAAGGGACAATCAGATTCAGATTTCTGTTACTGCTTCGGATGTTAGCTGCAATGGCAACTGTGACGGTGCAGCTGCGGCAAACGTGACAGGAACTAATCCACCTTTTGCCATCCTTTGGGTTGAAACAGGAGGGACTGGGCTTACAGAAAGTGGGCTCTGTCCCGGAGCATACACCCTTCAAGTAACAGATGATATTGGTTGCATTATTCAGCAGACCATTCAAATAGCAGAGCCTGACCCAATCTTGATAAGCCTTGATGTCACAGACGTCAGCTGTTTTGGCGGTTCGGACGGAGCGATAGATATGACCGTAACGGGAGGAACGGCTCCGTACACCTATCAGTGGTTTCCAAGCGGACAGACGACCGAGGATATCAATAACATCCCAGCAGGCGATTATTCCGTGTTGGTGACGGATGCTAACGGATGTACGGCCAGCGATATTGTGCTGGGGGGATCATTTGCTGGAGGAGCGTTGGCCTTGCCTGATGGCGTTGGCATATCCTATAGCACTTCGGTATCTATTACAGGTTTTCCTGCTGGAGCGACCGTAGCCAGTGCTTCCGATATTCAAGATGTTTGTTTGAATATAGAACATTCCTATTTGGGGGATCTTGAGCTTAGAATAATCTGTCCGAACGGACAATCGGCCATTCTGAAGCAGTATCCAGGTGGTACAGGGACCTACTTGGGTCAGGCCAATGATGCAGGCGCTAATGGAGTTCCGGGTACAGGTCTCGAGTACTGTTTCTCCGCCAGTGCCACGTTCGGGACCATGTTGCAGGAGAATACCTTGGGCAACTGGATTACTGCCGGAAATCCTCCGAGCAATACTATGACCCCCGGCACCTACACGCCATTCCAGTCATTCAACAATCTCATAGGTTGTCCACTGAATGGAAATTGGACACTGAGCGTTACGGATAACTTGGCCATTGATGATGGATTTGTATTCGGATGGAATCTGACCTTCGGGGGTACAGGCACGAACGATACAACGGCCACCGTCAACGAGCCTGCCCCGATTTCAGTGCTGCCTATAGTTTCCAATGCCGCTTGTGGACTTTGTGATGGCAGCATAGCGCTTGCTGTCTCCAATGGAGTTGCACCTTATACCTATGTTTGGAACACCGGTTCCACAGCCTCATCCATCAATAACCTGTGTGCAGGAGTGTATCAGGTGATTGTCACTGATGCTAATGGATGCACCCGAGAGGAGTTCATCGCTGTGGATAACATCAACGGCCCGACTTCTGGTAATCCTGTGGTCTCAGACGCATCTTGCTTTGGCGTGTGCGATGGTTCGGTATCGTTGACACCGGCCGGAGGAACTGCTCCTTATACCTACAACTGGATTCCGGGGATGCAGAGCACGAGCAGTGTTTCCGGTCTCTGTGCTGGTGAGTATTTCATTCAGATTCAGGATGCAGAAGGATGCATATACACCGAGAATGTCACTGTCGATGAACCTGCTCAGAATCAATTCGGTCAAGCGGTGGTCAATTCAGCTTGTGGACAGTGCAATGGCGCCGTAACACTCACCCCCATCTCAGGAGTTGCACCATTCACCTACGTATGGAGTCCTGCCGTTGCCGGAGATGTGGCTTCCGCCACAGGTCTATGCGCTGATGCTTATGCTGTCACCGTCACAGATGCGAACGGCTGTTCGGAGGTTATCAACGCGGTGGTCAGCGACCTTCCTCAGATTGGTCTTACTGTGAATGTGACTGCACCAACATGCACAGGTGTTTGTGATGGTGAGGCAAGTGTGGCGGTCAATGGAGGTGTGGCCCCATATACTTACACCTGGAGCGACCCTTCTGGGCAGACCACATCGTTGGCCACTGGCCTTTGCGCTGGAACATATGCCGTCAGTGTTACGGATGCCAATGGTTGCATAGCTGTTGAATCTGTTTTGGTCACAGAGCCTGCGCCCCTGTCCCTGTCGTTGGTCATCGGAATAGATGTCTCCTGTGTGGGAAGTTGTGATGGTTCTGTAAATGCTATCGCATCGGGCGGTACCTTCCCGTACATCTACCTGTGGGATGACCCTGCTGGCCAGACGACCAGCAGTGCAACCGCTTTATGCGATGGCTCCTATAATGTGGTGGTCACCGATGCGAACGGGTGCACGGTTTCAGGCATAGGTAACGTTGGAACTCCTCCTGCCCTCAACGCTGCTATTTCCAGTACGGATGTCACCTGCAACGGGGCATGCGATGGCACGGCCACCGTGGTGCCTCAGGGCGGCACCGCACCTTACACGTATCTGTGGAATGACCCGGTCGCGCAGACAACGGCTACCGCAAGCGGCCTTTGTGCCGGCAACTATAATGTTGTTGTGACAGATGCCAACAACTGCACGGTGACGCTCCCTGTGACCATTAGCGAGGCGAGTGCCCTTGTAATCACCTTCGACAATGTGGTGAATCTTCTGTGTGATGGTGTTTGCTCGGGCGAGGCGACCGCGGTCATTTCGGGAGGAACACCTCCTTATTCCATCGTTTGGAATGATGCGAGCGCGCAGACCGGACAGACGGCTACGGGCCTTTGTGCCAGCAGCTATACAGCCATTGTGACGGATGACAACGGATGTGTGCAACAGGCCACGGTGGTCATCACAAGTCCCACTGGGCTTACTTCTTCTGTGACCTCTCAGGTGAATGTTTCGTGCAATGGTGGTTGCGATGGAACGGCCACAGTGACAGCAACTGGAGGCACCGCACCTTACACTTATCAGTGGAACGACCCTGCCAACCAGACCGGACCTACTGCTGTAGGCCTTTGCGGAGGTATCTATAATGTGGTTGTTACGGATGCCAACAATTGTATCTCAACCACAACCGTCACAATCACCGCACCGAATGCGCTGACCGTCTTCACCACTCGGAACGACCCCTTCTGTTTCGGCATCTGCGATGGATCGGCCACCGCCTTTGCAAGTGGAGGAACACTGCCGTATACCTATCAATGGACCGACCCCAATGGTCAGGCCACTGTTCAGGCCGTGAATCTCTGTCCTGGAACTTATGATGTAGTAGTGACAGATGCGAGCGGATGTTCAGCTGTATCTACAGTGACTATTCTTCAGCCGCTGGAGATTCTAGCCAATCTTAGCGTTACGAATGCCAACTGCGGACAGTGCGATGGAGCCGCCTCTGTTGCGCCTACAGGGGGTGTCCCACCTTATTCCTTCCAGTGGAGTGGAGGTCAGACCACGTCATCCGTTTCCGGACTTTGCCCAGGAGTCTATTCCGTGGCTATCACGGATCAGTTCGGTTGCGTCAGGAATGTGGTGGTACCCGTGAACAATTTGAACGGACCAACTGCGGCCACCGTAGCTGTGTCAGATGCGTCATGTTTCGGTTCGTGCGATGGCAGCGCCTCTGTTTCCAATGTGGTAGGAGGTACTGCTCCCTACAGCTATCTGTGGGTTCCGGGCGGGCAGACCACCACCGCTGTGTCTGGCCTTTGCGCAGGCACCTATAGCATTCAGGTTGTAGACGACCTCGGCTGCATCTACACTGCCATCGCTACGGTAGGTCAGCCTCAGGCTATTTCCCCCAATTATACTTCGACCCCGTCTACATGTGGCGATGCTAATGGTTCCATCACCCTTAGTCCGAATGGAGGTGATGGAGGACCCTATTCCTTTGCTTGGTCACCGAATGTGTCTGTGACAGGTTCGGCAAGCGGATTGGCGGCCGGAATCTATACTGTCACAGTGACTGATGGTGCGGGATGTGATACCATTGTGGTCATTCCGGTGAATAACCTGAATGGCCCATCGGTACTTACCTCTGCCGTCAATGCCTCATGTTTTGGAAGTTGCAATGGCTCGGCCACTGTTACCGTATCAGGTGGAGTGGCTCCTTACTCGGTCATTTGGAACGACCCTGCAGCGCAAACCACCCTCACGGCCACGGGACTATGTGAAGGGCAGTACTCTGCCACTGTCACTGATGCCAATGGATGCGTCACTGTGGCGCAGGTGGTCATCGGTAGCCCTTCAGAGATTGCAATCAGTGCACCATTGGTGACCGATGCCTCTTGTCCGGGCACGTGCAACGGTGCTGTGACCATCGTGGCCTCCGGAGGAACGTTGCCCTACTCGGTGCAATGGGCGCCATCAGGCGGGAATCAGTTCACGGCAACTGCTCTGTGTGCCGGCACCTACACGGCCACAGTTACCGATGCCAATGGATGCGTCTCAACGTCTTCTGTTACGGTGGATCAGCCGGACGCCATCATCATCAGTACATCTGTTCTGGATGCCAGTTGCTTCGGAACTTGCGATGGTGAGGCCTATGCTTCTGCCACGGGAGGCTCCGGTGGTTTCAGCTATCAGTGGAACGATGTGAATACCACTGTCAACGACACTGTAGTGGGTCTTTGCGCTGGTATTTATCAAGTGGTGGTAACAGATGTCACCGGCTGTCAGGATTCGGCACAGGTAACGGTCAATCAGCCCTTGGACATCACCATCAACGTCACCAGTGTTGGAGTGAGCTGTTTCGGTGACTGCAACGGACAGGCGATAGCTAGTGCGAGCGGTGGAACCGGTCCTTACACCTATCAGTGGAACGACCCGAGCCTCACAGCTAACGATACAGTTTCCAACCTGTGCCCAGGCATATACAACGTGATTGTTACAGATACTAATGGTTGCACTGGAACAACTTCGGTCATCATTATTGAGCCGGCCGCACTTCAACTCATCGGTCAGGCGGTGAACATTACTTGTGGAGGCCAGTGCAACGGTGTGGCCACGGTGCTTGTACAGGGCGGAACGCCTCAGTATACCTACTTGTGGAACGATTCGCTTCAGCAGACCGGGGCTTCAGCGACCGGACTATGCGCAGGCATCTACACAGTGATAGTGGTGGATGCCAATGGATGCACGGACAGCGTGGATGTGACCATCACGGAGCCGCCTGTGCTTCAAGCAACAGTCTCGGCCGTCAATCCGAGCTGCGGAGGTGTTTGTGATGGACAGGCCACGGTCAACATCACTGGAGGAACCGCGCCTTATGGTATTCTCTGGTCTAACCTTCAGACCACTGCCACCTTGACCGGTATGTGCGCAGGAAACTACTCTGTCACTGTGGTCGATGCCAATCTGTGCACGGTCACCGTTAACATCATCCTCACTGAGCCACCGGTGCTGAACGCCAACATCACCGCCACCACTCAGGTTCTTTGTGCAGGAAGCTGTTCCGGTACTGCCACGGTGACGGGTTCTGGTGGAACGCCTCCGTACACTTATCAATGGACCAACGGTCAGACAGGGCCAACGGCAACAGGGCTTTGTGTCGGTCAGTATTCGGTCATCATCACAGATGATATCGGATGCACTGCAGCGATCTCGGTCATCATTAACGACAATGGTGCATTGGGTGCCACGGTGCCCATCTTCACAGCAGTTAGCTGCTTCGGGGATTGCAATGGCACGGCCACTGCCTTCGCCACTGGAGGTGTCGGACCCTACCAGTATTTCTGGAACGACCCGTTCAATCAGTCCACCCAGACTGCGGTGAATCTCTGCCCTGGCAACTACACAGTGACTGTTGTCGATGCGCAGGTCCCGGCCTGTACCACGCAGGCCTCTGTCATCATCACGGAGCCCGCTCTGCTCACATCCACGGCCTCTGCCATTGATGAGACTTGCGGTGGTGCTTGCAATGGAACAGCCACAGCAACTGCGGCCGGAGGAACCGCACCTTATACCTATCAATGGAACGACCCATCGAATCAGGTAGTGCAGACGGCCGGGGGGCTGTGCGTTGGAACCTACACGGTGCTGATCACAGATGCCAACGGATGCACCTCACAGAGCAGTGCGACTGTGCTTGGGCCACCGGCATTGGTCTCCAATGCAGTGACCACGCCATCCACCTGTAGCAATGTGAATAACGGGGCCGTCAACGTCACGGTAAGTGGAGGTGTTGGTGCCTACACGTATCAGTGGAGCCCCGGAGGAGCGGTAACGCAAGATCTGTCCGGCATTGCCTTCGGAACCTATGTTGTGACCATCACGGATGAGACAGGTTGCGAGCTTGTGGCCTCTTACAGCGTGGGCACACTGACGAACATTGATGCCAATGCCGGTTCTGATCTGATGCTGTGTGTGGGCAGCTCGGTGGTGCTCAATGGCTCAGGTGGCGGCACCTATAGTTGGTCACCCTCAAATACATTGAGCAACGCTAGTGCAGCCAATCCAACGGCCAATCCGACCGTTACCACCACATACGTGCTCACCGTTTCCATAGGTAACTGTGTGGATGTGGACTCTGCTACTGTGACAATGTATGAGGTGCCCACAGTGGATGCGGGAAATGACGTGACCATACCAACGGGCGGCTCGGTCAATCTGAATGCCAATGGTGCCGTTACAGGCTGGGAGTATGAGTGGGCGCCCTCAGCCACGCTCAACAACCCGAATGTGACCAACCCTGTGGCCACCCCTGAGGAAACTACCCTGTATTACGTTACTGTAACAGATGAGAATGGTTGCAACAATGTGGATTCCATCGTAGTGACAGTGGTGCCTGGCATCAAGTTCCCTGACGGCATCTCTCCGAACGGGGACGGTATCAATGACTTCTGGATCATCGACAACATCGAACTATTCCAAGACGCCATTGTCGAAATCTACAACCGCTGGGGCCAGATGCTTTGGCAGTCTGCACCTGGATACCCGATTCCGTGGGATGGGCGCTACAAGGGTGAAGACCTGCCCGTGGGCACCTACTACTATGTAATACGTTCAGACAACTTCGAGCAGCCATTCACCGGACCGATAACGATTGTGCGATGACCGATGTGATGCGGGCAGACCAAGTCTGCCCGCTTCCAAAGGCAAACTTCAACACATCCCAAAGCCTTAGCTGATGAGACAACTTCTACACATCATGGGTCTGCTGGTCGCCTCGATATCGGTGGCCCATGCCCAACAGATACCGCAGTACAGTCAGTACATGATGAACAATTATGTACTGAACCCCGCCAATACGGGCATGAACGACTATTGGGAGGTGAAATCGAACAATCGACTCAATTGGATCGGTATCACTGATGCTCCTCGGACGTTCATACTCTCAGCTCATGGTCCATTCCGGAAATACAACATGGGCATGGGTGTGAGCATCTTCTCCGATGTCACAGGACCGACCAGCCGCACAGGGGCGCATCTCTCCTATGCCTACCATCTGAAACTTACGGAGAAGCTTCGTCTGGGCATGGGCCTCAGCATCGGTATCCTTCAGTTCAGGATTGACGGAACCAAGGTGGACCTCTATCAGCAGGGCGACCCGGCATTCCCCAATGCTGTGATGTCCGCCTACACGGCCGATGCCACCTTCGGGCTCAACCTGCAGCACAAGAACTTCGTGGTCGGTTTCTCGGCCCCGCAGCTCATTGGCAATGAGTTGGAGTTTGACAATGGTCAGGGCGATGGAAGCTCGGCACTTGCTCGCCACTTCCTTTTCATGGGCGCCTACACGTTCCGAATAAAGAATTTCGGAATCATGCCGAATGTGCTGCTCAAATATGTGCATCCGGTTCCACTGCAGTTCGATGCCGGTGTGCGATTCGACTACAAGGAGCAGTTCTGGTTGGGAGCCGTTTACCGACATGATGATGCTGTGTCGTTCATGGGCGGGTTCATGTACCGCGACTTCCTGATGGTCGGATACAGTTACGACCTGAGCACCAGCAATCTGCGCAATTACAGCGATGGCAGCCACGAAGTGATGGTCGGGGTGCGATTCAGGCCTTGGAAGAAGAAGGTGACCGCTCCTGATGCCGCAACGGTCAGCGCACCGGGCCTCTGAGCGACTACAGTCTATAGCTGAGATGCAGCCCTGCTCCGAACTGTGAGCCGAACGGGGCGAGGGTCATCCCTTTGGGGAGGCGCTTCCGTTTATAAAGGGCAGGGACGAGATAACCGGTCGTGGCACCTATGAGGTATCCTGCAATCACATCAGAAGGGAAGTGGTGACCAGAGTGCACCCGTAGGAATCCGACCACGGCAGGGGCAATCACTGCACCAGCCCACACGAATCCCTCGGCCGTCCGGTTGTCAGAGTAGTCGGAGAATACTTTGGCCGTGAGGAAGCACATGGCCGCAGCAGTGGAGGTGTGGCCAGAGAAGAAGGATAACCTTGCATCTGGGGCCATGCGCTCGTCCAATGGGACATCCTCGTTGTAGGCGTAGGGGCGTGTGCGTCTGACCAGTCCCTTGGAAAGCTCTGTCAGTCCAACCGTGAATCCTCCAACCTGAATGTACATCATGGCCAGTCCCAACCAATCCTGTCTTGCACGTCTGTCGGCCAACATGAGCAGTGGCATTGCGGCCGAGGCATAGACCATGTAGTCGGATGCCGTGGCCACGGAGGGCCGCCAATTATCCACTGTCGATCGGTCAAATCCTGGCAGGTCATAGCGGTCGAGGGAATTCAGGGTCTGTTCGGTATGTCCGTTCACCTGTTTTCTGGAGAAATAGCCGATTCCGGTAAAGACCAGTGCCCCAGAGGCATAGATGGCATCTCTTTTCCACTTGAAGTCGTAGGGACTTTCCGTTTCCTGCGCAGTCAGCGATTGGGCGGAAACGCAGAAAAGCAACGATAGTGCGAGCAGACGATGCATCATGAAAGTAAGTTCACTTGACGGAGTTCAATTTTTCCTCAATGCCGCGCACTACAGCCCTTTGGGCATCTATCTCACTGAGTTTGGTGGTCTGCGCCTGTCGTGAAGCACCTATTCCAATCTTGGACTCCTCGATTTTCCTCTGGTATTCCAAGATGTCAGATTCCAGCTTGCGCTCGGTGTTCTGCAAAGTCACCAGCTCCGCTTGACGGTCGGACAGAATCCTCTGTGCAGCTGCCACTTCTGCCCTCACCGCCACCTTGGTCTGCTCAACTGCGAAGTCGTAGAGCATCTTCTCCGCAGCCTTGAACTGCTCTGGGTGCGCTACAGACGAAAGGTGGGCACCGCCCAGATCGAATGCTGCACGCAATCTCACTCCTTGACCTGCGACCTCCTCTATCACTGAATGGACGTAGAATGAGCGCTCGCCCATGGTCTTGGCCTTGCATTCCTTGGCAATCCATTCCTGTTTGCCCTTTGGCTTGCACTTCCAGCCTTTGAGCACATCCTGCCATCCCTTGGTCACATCACTAATATTGGCGTTGTTGACCACGAACGAGAGCGTGCTCTGACTTCCGGTGGAGAATGTGGACACTCCTTCAGAGATAACGACAGGAAGCTGGGCGAGAGCAATATGGCTGACCAGCAGCAACGGAAAGATGGCGAGCTGTTTCATGCGGTGTGGGTGGCAGATTTCGTGTCCGTAAAGAAAGTGAATAAGGAAATGAGCAATGGTAACTGCTTTGTCTTGGCACCATATGAGAAACGAAGTCATCGCAAGCGAAGCCGTGAACGGTGCATGCAACGCAAGTTTTCTTGGCCATTTGGCGTGGGGGTTCAAATGTTCCGACCTTCGGGCCTGAGAAAGTCCTTGCAGCAGGCCATTTCATGTCCATTCTGAAAAAACTTGCCGGTCAAACGGCTATCTATGGCCTCAGTTCCATACTGGGCCGCTTTCTCAACTACCTGCTGGTGCCGCTGCACACGGCCGTTTTTCTGCCTTCGCAGTATGGTGTGATCACCGAGATGTATGCCTACGTGGCATTCCTCGTCATTCTGCTCACCTATGGCATGGAAACAGCCTATTTCCGTTTCTCCACGAACGGGAGTTTTGGTCTGTCAACGGTGTTCAGCACCACCATGGCCTCCCTGTCCGCAACCACGGTGCTCTTCATACTGTCTGCGATGGTGTTCGCGCAGCCCGTGGCCGACTGGTTGATGTACCCACAGAATCAGGAGTATGTGGTCTGGTTCGCCATCATCATAGGGCTTGATGCTGTGGCGAGCATTCCCTTGGCGCGCCTTAGACAGGAGAACCGGGCGAAGACATTTGCTGCCATCAATATCACCAACGTGCTTGTCAACATAGCCCTGAACGTGTTCTTTCTGGGCTATTGTCTGCCTTTGGTGGCGGAAGGTGGTGGCAATTGGCTCACCGATACGTTTTACGATGCCGGAACAGGTGTAGGCTACGTGTTCATAGCCAACGTTGTGGCCAGCGGAGTGAAGTTCCTGTTGCTGACCCCGACCATGCTGCGCGGACTTTCCAGACCCGACCTGTCGCTGCTCAGGCCCATGCTGGTCTATGCCCTTCCACTGCTGGTTGCCGGACTTGCTGGTATGGTCAATGAGACCATAGACCGTATCCTGCTGAAGCGCCTTTTGATTCCGGAACTTGGGGAATTGGCCACCATGGAGCAGGTGGGCATCTATGGGGCTTGCTACAAGATTAGCATCGTCATCACCTTGATGATACAGGCATTCCGATATGCGGCCGAGCCGTTCTTCTTTTCGCAGGAGAAAGAGCAGGGCAGTCGGGAGCTGTATGCCAAAATCATGACCTGGTTCGTGTGGGTGCTCTCGGGCACTTTTCTCGGTGTGATGCTGTTCATAGATGTGTTCCGCTATCTCATCCCGAACCAGTCTTATTGGGAGGGGCTGCGGGTGGTGCCCATTCTGCTGATGGCCAATATCTTTCTGGGCATCTATTACAACCAGAGTGTGTGGTACAAGCTTTCCGGGCATACGGGTTATGGGGCTTTGATCGCCCTTGGCGGAGCATTTGTGACGTTGGGAGTGAACTTGGCATTCATCCCGGTATACGGTTACATGGCGAGTGCTTGGGCCACCTTGGGCTGCTATGCTTCGATGACCATCGCCTCCTACCTGATGGGAAAGAAGTATTACCCCGTACCCTATCATCTGCCTAAGCTGGGCCTGTTCATGTCCTCAGCGCTTTTGCTATGGTGGGCAAGTACAACGGTCGATGTGTCGGGTCAATGGCTTGGTCTGGCCAAGAACACCCTTTTCCTATTGGTGTTCGCAGGGGTGACGGCCCCGGTCCTTCGCAGGTGACGGAAAAAGTAAGCCCCCGCTCGTACAGTGCCGAGCGGGGGCTTCGAATGCAATTCGCTACGCTCAGCGAAGTTCAACCTTGCGCGTGGCGTTCCTTGAACTCACTGCGGCTGACATACCATCGCATTTTTCTTAAGATTGAATCTGTCCGAGTAGTATTGAGTGACCACTGTCAATCGGTTGCACGTCAAGGTATTTCTCACGGAACTATGAGTCCATAGACCGCCCCTATCAATTTCAGTACCTTTGCCATCCTTGTTTCAACGCTCAGTTGAGTTCAACAGAATCATGGTCGTACGGATTGTAAATCGTTCGCAGCACCCGCTTCCCGAGTATGCGACCTCGCTGTCGGCAGGCATGGACCTTCGGGCCGATCTGGGGTCGGACATCACGCTGGCCCCGCTTCAGCGGACATTGGTGCCCACTGGCATTTTCATCGAACTCACAGAGGGCCACGAGGCGCAGATCAGACCTCGTAGCGGACTCGCATTCAAGCATGGGATAACGGTGCTCAACGCGCCCGGTACCATTGATGCGGACTACAGAGGAGAGGTGAAGGTACTGCTGGTCAACCTGAGCAACGAGCCGTTCACCGTGAGCAACGGTGAGCGCATTGCGCAGATGGTGGTGGCCCGCCACGAGAAAGTGAGCTGGGAGCCCGTTGCAGAATTGGTCGATACGGCACGCGGGGCCGGTGGATTCGGACACACAGGAAAGCACTGACTTGAGATACGTTCTTCTCATAGCCGTGCTGCTCACTGGGCCAATTGTATTTGCTCAGCGCAAGGACAAAGCGGTGAAGGCGCTCGGTCCGGAGCAGGAACGCAAGCTTGCAGAGACATTCTTCGAGGCAAGCAGACAGAAAATGCTCGGTAATCTCAAGGAGTCTGCCGCGCTGTTTCACGATTGTGTGAAACTCGACCCGGAACACGCGGCCTCTCACTACGAGCTGGCCAATATTCTCTACAAGTCTGAGGATCTGGCCGATGCGCTTCCATTTGCCAGAAAGGCCCGACAGTTGGACTCCGAGAATGAATGGTACCTGCTCTTCGAGGCCGACATCCTGATGAACCTCAACGATGTGACCAATGCCGTTATACTCTATCAGAGGCTCATCAAACTGCATCCGGAGAAGCCCGAGTACCTCTATGAGTTGGCCAACGCGCAGATCTATGCAGGGAAGTTCGATGAGGCCATCCGCATCTATGATCAGATAGAGGCCAAGATGGGTGTTTCGGAGGAGATCTCCATTCAGAAGGAGAAGCTTTACCTCGACCTGAACAAATTGGACAAGGCTGTGGCCGAGTTGGAAAAGCTCATTGCCGCATTTCCGAACGAGCAACGCTATCTGGGAATGCTGGCCGAGGTGTATGTCGCCAATGACGATGAGCAGAAGGCCTTTGCGGTCTATGAGCGGATGTTGACCAACGATGCATCGGACCCGATTCTGAGGCTCAACCTTGCGGAGTATTACAAGCGTAAGGGCGAGTATGACCGGTCTTTCTCGGAGTTGAAGTTGGCCTTTGCCAGCCCCGACCTCAGCATTGACCAGAAGATTCAGGTGCTCATGAGCTATTACATGCTCACCGAGTCGGACAAGCGTCTTCTGCAGCAGGCCTTTGAGTTGTTGGAGTTAACCACAAGAGCCCATCCCGATGATGCCAAGGGGCACGCCATGACAGCCGATTTTCTCTACAGGGAGAAGCGCCTGTCAGAATCGCGCGATTCGTTCTACCGGACCGTTAAGTTGGACAGTGGCCGCTTTGCGGTCTGGAGCCAGCTCATTCAGGTCAGCTATGAGCTGAATGATTTCGATGCAGTGCTCCGCGACAGCGAGACGGCACTGGAGCTTTTTCCCAATCAGGGCATATTCTACCTTTTCAATGGCATGGCGCTCAACAGAAAAGGGCAGCATGACAAGGCGGTCGAGGTGTTGAGTGAGGGTGAGCTCTTTGTGAAGGGCGAGTCGTTCCTGCATGTTCAGCTGCTTTCATTGTTGGGCGACAGCTACAATTCGTTGAAGAGGTTTGCCGAGTCGGACAAGGCCTTTGAGAGGGCATTGACCCGCGAGCCGTCCAATCCGCTAATCCTGAATAATTACAGCTACTTCCTGTCGCTGCGCAAGGACCGGCTCGACAAGGCCGAGGAGATGAGCAAACGCTCCAATCTGCTTCAGCCCAATCAGGCTTCCTATCAGGACACCTATGCCTGGATCAGATTCGAGCAGGGCCAGTTTGAGGACGCGTTGCTGTGGATTGACAAGGCCATCTCCAACGGAGGTTCGCGCAGCGGCACCATTGTGGAGCACAGAGGCGATATTCTCTTTCGTCTCGGCAGGCAGCAGGAAGCCTTGGAAGAATGGAAGAAGGCCTTGGAACTTGAAGGCCATTCCGATCAGCTGCCCGCCAAGGTCAAGACCGGAAAGCCCCTATTAGACTGAGATGCGGAGCGGGCAACTCGGATTCGTGCTGTGCTGGCTCTGCGCCATGGCGCTGCTCTCGTGCAGAACCACAGGCCCAATGGTCAAATCTGGCCTCGAACAGCTTTCTGCCAAGGAGATCCTTGAGCGTTCGGGGCAGAACCGGAATTTCGGAGAGATCAGCTCGAAGGTCAACATCAACTATGAGATCGGGGCCGATAAGCAGGGGTTCAGTGCGAAGGTGCGCATGAAGCAGGACAGCATCATCTGGGTGAGTGTTGCCCCTCTGCTCGGCATTGAGATCGTGAGGGCTGTTATCACAGCCGACAGTCTGAAACTGGTGGACCGGTTCAACAAACGCTACTATCTTGGAAGATTTGATAGACTGAGCCAGATGCTGGGCGTTGATCTCAATTTTGCCATGCTGCAATCCCTCATCACGGGAAACAACATCGACCTTTACGGCATGGAACGCTATGAGGCGCGTCCGCACGAGACCATGTATCTCATCCAATCAGCCGAAATCGGGCGGAAGAAGTCGCGGAAAGGCAGTGAGCCGAAGGTCATCGGCCAGCAGACATGGATCGAGCCCGCCCACTTCAGTGTCTCCCGCTCAATGGTCACCGACCCGGCTACCCAGAGCTCCCTCGAAGCCAACTACAGCAATCCCCAGCTGCTGGGCAAGGTGCATTTCCCTGAGCGGATGGCCTTGCGCATTGAGGGAAAGCAGCAGGCCAAGGTCGACATGCAGTGGATGAGGCCCACCTCAGAGTCGGGATTGGAATTCCCATTCAGCATCCCCAGTGGCTATGATGAGATCAAGTAAGTATCTTCTTTTCGGGCTGATGCTGCTGATGCCGGTCTGGGGTCTCGCCCAGTCCAAGTCAGAGTTGGAGAAGCAGAAGAAGCAGATTCTCAAGGACATTGAATATACCAACAGGCTCCTTCAGGACACGGAGAAGAACAAGAAGAAGACGCTGAACGAGCTGACGCTGATGAAGGCCAAGATCGATCAGCGACAGCAACTCATCAACAACGTCTCCAGTCAGGCAAGACTCGTGGAGCGCCAGATCGGGGAGACGCAGGTCATAGTGATGGCCCTCGAACAGGACCTCAAGCATCTCAGGGAAGAGTATGGCAAGATGCTGTTCTATACCTACCGCAACCAGAATCAGTATGACCGGCTGATGTTCATCCTCTCCTCGAAAGACATCAATCAGGCCTACAAGCGGGTCAAATACTTTCAACAATACGCCAAGCATAGGCAGGAACAGGCCAAGGCCATTGAGGATGTCCAACGAACCCTGAATGCCCGGAGTGATGAACTGAAGGCGAAGAAGCGCGAGCTGTCGGGCCTATTGGAGGACAGCGAACGTGAAAAGCTGAAACTCTCAACAGAGCGCGAGGAGCGCGACAAACTGGTGCACGAACTCCAGGACAAGGAGAAGGAGTTGCGCGCAGAATTGAAAAAGAAGGACCGCGAGGCGAAGAAGTTGGAGTCGGCCATCGCGCGGATCATTGAGGAGGAGATTCGTAAAGCGAGGGTCAAGGCCGAGAAGACAGAGACCAAGGTGACGAAGTCGGGCTTCGCACTCACGCCTGAGGAGATGACACTCTCCAACAACTTTGTGGACAACCGCGCCAAACTCCCTTGGCCGGCAGACAGGGGCGTGATAACATCCACCTTCGGAGAACATGCCCACCCCACGCTGCGCGACATCAAGACCGTGAACAACGGGGTCGACATTGCCACCGAGCCGGGTACCAGGGCCAGAGCAGTTTTTGACGGCACCGTCTCGGCAGTGATTTCCATTCCCGGGGCACACAAGGCCGTGATACTGCGCCATGGCGAATACCTGACGGTCTATGCCAACTTGGAGAACGTGGAAGTGAAGATGGGAGACAAGGTCTCCGTCAAGCAGACCTTGGGCATGGTGGTGACCGATCCAGAGGAGAACCGCACCCTGCTGCATTTCGAACTTTGGAAGGGGGCGGAGAAACAGAATCCTGCCCTTTGGATCGCCAAGCAGCGGTGACTTTACCATCGGACGGCCCCGAAAATCAATACCTTTGACCCCATGACCAACAACATTCTCCTATTCAATCTCGGAGGCAGTGAGATTTTCATCGTTCTGGCGGTGATCCTGATATTCTTCGGTGGCAAGAAAATCCCTGAACTGATGCGCGGCCTCGGCAGCGGCATCAAGGAGTTTAAGGATGCCTCGAAAGGAGAGGACACGAAGGCGGTGGAGAAGAAGGACTGATCCATCCTATGGAGACCTTCACCATTGCGCAATACCATGAGTCCCTGAGGTCGGGACGCACTTCGGTGTTGGTGACCGTAAAGCATTTTCTGGAAAGGATAGGCGCCACCGCTCATCTCAATGCCTATGTGGAGGTGTTCGGTGATGAGGCCATTGCCCGTGCCAGATTCCTCGATGAGCAGATTGCTAAGGGCGAGTTCGGTAAGTTGTCGGGTGTGGTCGTGGCCCTGAAGGACAACATCTGTTTCGCAGGCCATCGTGTTCAGGGAGCATCCCGTATACTGGATGGTTTTGAGTCGCTTTACAGCGCAACGGTGGTGGAGAGGATGCTGGCCGAAGGCGCGGTCATTATCGGTCGAGTGAATTGTGATGAATTTGCCATGGGCAGTTCCACAGAAAACTCCGCGCTCGGCCGTACGCTCAATCCGTTGGATGAATCGCGCGTTCCGGGAGGTTCGTCCGGAGGGTCGGCAGTGGCCGTTGCAGCAGGGCTCTGCCATGTGGCCCTCGGTTCAGATACAGGTGGTTCCATCCGTCAGCCTGCATCGTTCTGCGGAGTGGTGGGTGTGAAACCCACCTACGGCCGTGTTTCGCGCTATGGTCTTCTTGCCTACGCCAGCAGTTTTGACCAGATCGGTCCGCTCACCACCAACGTGGCCGATGCCGCACTGGTGATGGAGGTGTTGGCAGGTGGTGATGAATTCGATGCCACAGCATCTTCCCGTCCGGTAGATGAATATTCCCAGAATCTGGAGCTGAGCGCCCCCAAGAGGTTCGCTTATCTGCGCGA
The DNA here is from genome assembly GCA_964488095.1 of uncultured Chryseobacterium sp. GTDB lineage: Bacteria > Bacteroidota > Bacteroidia > UBA10329 > UBA10329 > UBA10329. The sequence continues at coordinate 84,901 of CAZATP010000002.1, read as the reverse complement.
GACTATCGATCATCCGGCACTGGACAGCGTCATCCGCGACCGGTTCATGCAGATGGTGGACAGCCTGCGGGCCGAGGGCCACACTGTGGATGCGGTCGAATTCCCCTTGCTCGACCACCTGGTCCCTACCTACTATGTGCTCACCACGGCCGAGGCCTCCAGCAACCTGTCGCGCTATGACGGCATGCGCTATGGCTACCGCAGCCCGAAGGCCCATGACCTGGAAAGCACCTACAAGCTATCACGTTCGGAGGGATTCGGGCCCGAGGTGAAACGCAGGATCATGCTGGGCACATTCGTGCTTTCTGCGGGTTACTATGACGCCTATTACGCCAAGGGGCAGAAGGTGAGAAGACTTGTGCGCGACCGCATTCGTGAGACGTTGGCCGATCATGACATCCTGCTTTCGCCCACCTGTCCGGATGTGGCGTTCCGCTTCGGAGAGAACTCGGACGACCCTATCAAGATGTATCTGGAAGACATCTTCACTGTGCTTGCCAATCTGGTCGGACTTCCAGCGATGAGTGTGCCGTTGGGTGAGAAGAATGGCCTGCCATTCGGGGTTCAGCTCATGGCCGATGCGTTCAAAGAAAGTGAGATGCTTGCCTGCGGAAACAGGCTTTTCGCCCTCCATTCCGCCCCATCGGTCTAAATCAATGACCTCGCTGGAAGAGTTTTTCTGCGGTCGAATACCTTTCTCGGGTAATTTTGTAAGACTCCTCGCGTTGTGAATGCACGCGTTTCATCTGAATTCACAGACATGAGAAATTTCATTCTGGTTATTATTTCGGTGTTCACTGCCTTTCAAGGCATGGCCATCGAGAAGGACTCGACACGGACACTCCTTACGGACGACCCGGTCCTGGCCATGTTGGACAGTCTGGAGGCTGCCCTGCATTTCGAGGCAAGCAAGTTCACAACAGACCGCTCGGTACTCAATGTCCTGAAACTTCATCAGGATTCCATCCCCTCCTTTCCGGACAAGCATTACCGTGACAAGCTGGCGAAACTGGATGCGAACACCCCTTTCAGACTGGTCTATAATGAACCTGTGCGGAAATATATTGATGCCTACACAGGCCGTCACCGCGAGAGAGTGGCCTATATTCTTGGTCTTGCAGAACTCTATTTCCCGCTTTTCGAGGAGACATTGGACCGCTATGACCTGCCGTTGGAGCTTAAGTATCTGGCCATTGTTGAATCTGCCCTGAATCCAAGGGCGCAGTCCAAATCAGGTGCGATGGGGCTTTGGCAGTTCATGTACCGTACGGGCAAGATCTATGACCTGAACACCACGTCCTATGTGGATGACCGCAGCGACCCTTTCAAGGCCACTGATGCCGCCTGTCAGTATTTCCAGTACCTCTATGCCATGTTCGGCAACTGGGAACTGGTACTTGCCGCCTATAACGGGGGGCCAGGTACGCTCAATAAGGCCATCAGACGTTCGGGCGGAAAGCGCGATTACTGGGAGCTGAGGCCATACCTGCCCGTGGAGACGCAGGGTTATGTGCCGGCCTTCATCGCTGTGAACTATGTGATGAAGCATGCTTCGCTGCACAATATCTATCCGGTGAAGCCTGATTTCTTCTCGTACGACCTTGATACAGTGGTGGTGCACAAGCGGATAGACCTTGCCGTGGTGGCCCGTGATCTGGGCATCCCCTTTGAGCAGATGGAATTTTTGAACCCCACCTTCAGGACAAGTATTGTTCCCGATTCGGAGAAAGGATATGCCATCAACCTTCCGAAGAAGAAGGTGGGTCTTTTCCTTGCCAACGCGGAGAGGTTCTATGAGGCATCACAGACAGGGGGCTCCGAGACGGCTGCGGCCAATGCACCCGCTGCTGCTCAGACCATGGCCGCGGCCAAGCCACAGGATGCAGACCGAAGGACGCACAAGGTGCGCAGAGGCGAGACGCTTTCCTCCATCGCTTCGCGTTACCGCTGCAGTGTGAACGATATCTGTGTGTGGAACGGAATGAAAGGCCATGTGATCAAAGAGGGGCAGAGCATTGTGCTCTATGCCAACCCGGCCGCAGCAGCGGCCACCGCACGCGGTGTTCAGCAGGACGGTGGCGGTACCAACTACCACGTGGTGCAGAAGGGCGACACGCTTTGGGACATTGCCAAGCGCAACGGTCTTTCGGTACAGGAGCTGAAAGAGCTCAACGGCCTGGGCAATCAGAGCGAACTCAAGATCGGACAGAAATTGAAGATTGGTTGAGATGCGCGGTGGTTTGCTGTTCGCGTCACTGCTCATGCTTGCGGCCTGTGAGCAGCCTGTGATGCCGCTTCCCGGCACCACTGGCAATGCTGGCGGGCTTGTAATTGTGATGGAGGATGGATACTGGGATTCGCCTGTGGGCGACTCGGTATATGCCGCGGTCACCGAACCGGTCTATGGGCTCCCGCAGGTGGAACCGGTTTTCGATGCGGTGCACATCGGCACGCAGGCCTTCACCCGCATCTTTCAGACGCATCGCAACATATTGCTCTGCACGATAGACAGCGTGGCAGATGCGTCTATAGAGGTGCGCGCGGACGTGTGGTCGGCCCCGCAGCTGGTGATAGAGATCATCGCACCGGACACGGCAGCATTCATGCGTGTGTTCCGGAAGAACAGGTCACGCATCATCGGGCAGTTCACAGGAAAGGAGGAGGAGCGGAACCGCAACAGCTATGGTAAGCAGTTGGCGGGTGACGTGGCCGATGCCCTTGCCGAGGATTTCGGCATCCGACTGCCCGTGCCCAAGGGGTTCAATGTGGTGAGCCGCAAGGACAGCGTCATCTGGTTGCGCTATGACACGAAGGATATCAACCAGAGCCTGCTCATCTACACGGAGCCCTACACGCGGCAGAACACCTTCACGAAAGAGGGCATGCTGGAGATGATTGACCTCGTGGGCCGCGCCCATGTGCCCGGACCATCGGCCGGAAGTTTCATGAGGACCTTTGGCGAGTATCCGCCCAGATTCACCGAGACCTCTATCGGGAAGCTGTATGCCACGGAGCTCCGAGGGCTTTGGTATGTGGAGGGCGATATCATGGGCGGACCGTTCCTCTGCTATGCTTTTCTGGACGAGCCGCGAAACCGCGTGGTCTACCTCCATGGCTTCGTGTTCGCCCCCGCAGTGGACAAGCGCAATCTGATGGTGCAGCTGCGCAGCATCATCAACGGACTGGAGGTGCTGTGACCGGTGTGTCGTGGGCACTACGTAGGAGGCAGTATTCGTGACAGAAGTCAGCAGGGCGCGGGGGTGCTGATCTACATTTGCGGCCGATTCGGCAGATGGTCGAAGCGTCATATATCACCCTATCATTCCTGAGAGCATGGAACGTAATTACGATGTGATCGTCATGGGAGGAGGTCTTGCGGGCCTTACCCTTTCGTTGCAGTTGAAAAAGCAGAACCCGGACATCCGTGTACTGGTGCTGGAGAAGCGTGACGGGTCGGCCCCCGATGCCGCGCACAAGGTGGGCGAGAGCACGGTGGAACTCGCCACACATTACCTGCGCGAGGTGCTCGGCCTCAAGCATTATCTTGACAAGCATCAACTGCCTAAGCATGGGCTGCGCTTCTTCTTCCCCGCCAAGGGTAAGAAGGAGATCCAGCACCGTGTGGAACTGGGGCCCAAGAAATTGCTGCCTGTGCCCAGCCATCAGCTGGACCGCGGTGTGTTGGAGAACGACCTCATCACCTTCAGCCGTGAGCATGGCAATGAGGTGGTGATGGGCGCTAAAGTGGAGGCCATGGAAACGGGAAACCCGTCACACACCGTTACATGGTCGGTGGATGGGGAGAAATTCTCCGCCACGGCACGCTGGGCGGTGGATGCCACAGGCCGTGGGAGTTTCTTAAAGCGCAAATTCGGTTTCGCGATGCCGCACGAGCACGATGTGAACTCAGCTTGGTTCCGAGTGGACTGGAAAATCGACATCGACACATGGACAGACGATGCCACCTGGCACTCGCACGTAGAACCGGGCCTGCGTTTCCTTAGCACCGTTCACCTGATGGACAAAGGCTACTGGGTGTGGATCATCCCGTTGGTGGGCGACAAGACCAGTGTGGGCATTGTGGCCGACCCGCGCCTGCATCCGTTCGAGACCTACAACAAGTTGGACAAGGCGCTGGCGTGGATCGAGAAGAACGAGCCGCAGCTCTCCCTCGAACTGAAGGCCATGGAAGGCAAGGGCAATATCCTCGACTTCAAACTGATGAAGCACTTCGCACACAGCTCGGGAGAGCTCTACAGCACCGACCGATGGAGCGTTGTGGGCGAGGCGGGCATGTTCGCAGACCCGTTCTATTCGCCCGGTTCGGACTTCATCTCGATGGCCAACACCTGGACATCTGACCTCATACAGCGCGACCTGAAGGGAGAGGACATCTTCTTCCGCACCAAGTTTTACAGCGAGGTGCACCGCGCATTGTTCAACAACTGGATGCCCATCTATACGGGGCAGTACCCGCTGTGGGGGCACGCACAGATCATGGTGGCCAAGATCTTCTGGGACTGGGGCGCGTACTGGAGCATCAACACGCTGCTGTTCACGAACAACGGCCTCACCGACCTCGACCTCTTGCGCAAGCTCACCGCTGGCCCGACCTCGCTGCTGCAGCGCTATGGCGACCTGAGCCGTCAGATGCAGCGCCTCTTCAAGGACTGGATGCCCTATGACAACGCAGAGATTACCGACCGCTATACCGACCCCTTCGACCTTGCCTTCCTGCGCAGGTTCCAGGAGGACATAGTGGAGAAGGAGTTTGACCGGGATGAGCTGCTCGAGAAGTTCTACTCGAATATGGAGATACTGGAGAAGGTGGCCGCGGAAACGTACCGTCTTGCCAGTAACCAGGCCTACGGAACCCCGATGGACATCGAGGTGGACCCGTACACCATGAGCCTTGCCGGTGAGGAGCGCGCGGCCAACCCGAACAGCGTGATGATCGGCCGGGATGAGTACATCGCCACCGAGATGCGGCACATGTGGATCTATCCGTATCCGGAGGAGGTGATGGCGTGATGGAAGGCTCCATCGCGCAGCGGGTAGAGCAGATCGTGGCAACATTCAAGGCTGCCCGAGAGGTGGCCGAACATGAGGGCCGTTCTGCAACGCTGTCCGAGCATCTTACGCATGCCAGTGAATATTACCGCTCTGTGGCCTTTGAGGGTGCGGCCATGGGGCTTGCGCTGCGGGACATTTCGCAGTGGGAGGATTTTCTCACCCATGAGGGCGTGACCCATGCCGTGCAGGTGCACATCGGCCTCGGTTGGGCCTTGGCAGAGCAACAGCGGCCCCTCCCTGAGAAGCAGGCCTGGCCCGACCCCGATTCCGTAGCGGACGGCTACGGATACTATCATGGACTTTTCCGCAGACGGCTCACCATCCGCACGCAGGGCATGCCCGATGGGCTCCACGAGGCAGAACTCCCCGCCTTCGACCGCGGTCTGGGCCGTAGCCTGTGGTACATTTGCAAGGGCGATGTGGAGCAGTTGCGCACCATGGTGACGGCCTTCCCAGAGAGCCGCCAGCCTGCCCTATGGCTTGGTGTGGGCATTGCGGTGGCGTTCGTGGGCGGATGCAGCGATGCACAACTCGAAGAGGTCGCGCAGGCATCATCCATCCACAGACCACAACTACTGAAAGGGGCGCAGCGCGCGATGGCCAGCAGGGCATTTGCCGGAACGCCAACGCATGATGCGGAGCGGGCCGTAAGCGTGTGGGGTAAGTAGCCGCGCACTGCCTGACCGAGGCATGTTATTTCCCTACCTTTGATTATCAAATCGAATCCCATGGAAACGCTGTTGCTCCAGAGCAAGTCCAAGAAGGACATCGCCCTGTTCGTTGAACTCGCTAAGAAGGCCGGTCTACAGACCTGTCTGGTGGACAATGCCTTTGTAGAGGATGTGGCGTTGGCCAATGCCATGGCAGAAGGACGATCAGGAGAATTCGTGGACACCGAAGCCTATCTCGCCAAGCTCAGGAAGTAATGACCGTCAGGATTGACAGGCGGTTTGAGAAGGACACCGACCGTATAAAGGACAAGAAGCTGCTGAACAAGGTGGCCCAATGTATCGGTCAGGCAATGGCCGCTGCCAGCCTTGAACAGATACCCAATCTCAAGAAACTACAGGGATTCAAAGACCACTATCGCATCCGGATAGGTGACTATCGGGCAGGGCTGCGTGTTGAGGAAGGAACATTGATATTTGAAAGATTCCTCAGCAGAAAGGACATCTACAAGTACTTCCCAAAGTGATACAACGTTGAAAGAACAGGCGTTGAGCGTAATCATTATGGACCTCCTTACCTAACTCATGCTGTCCGCCTGCCGAACTCCGCATCCCACTTGGGGTGCATCCGCAGGAAGAAGAACACCGCCAATCCCATCACCACCGCAGTACCGATGCCTGACATCTGGTAGAACACGCTGTTGGGGATTCCGCTCTCTATCACCACGCTGGGCAGGCGCACCATAGTTTCGGCCACGAGGGCGGCATAGAGCCCCATCACACTCCAATACATGAAGCTGAAGTGCAGCGACATGTAGTTGCCCACTGGTCGTTTCAGGTAGATGGGCAGCAGCCCTGCCAATAGGGTGAACGAACTGATGAGTGCTGTCCAGTGGAAGATGCCCCAAGTGCCGAAGAGGCGATAGATCATAAAGGCCGTGGTGAGCACCACAAGCATGGACAGCGCGTAGAGTTTGCCCAGCAACCTATGGCGCGGGGTTCCCTTGGTCATGGCAAGAACAGCGGTGCCCAGCACCACTGCCAGCATGGATGCCACAAAATGAACAAGCCCTAATTGGCTGGTGATGAAGTTGTCCAGGTTCATGGTAGTCCGTTGATCAGGTTCGTGAAAATAGGTCTGTCACTAGGTCGTTCGATCCATTGCTTCAAATGTTCACACCACCCCCGGCACGATCCTGTAAGGCACCAGCTTGCAGTATTCCTCCCAATACTTCCCATATTTCTTCTGGCATTTCTCATCATCGCGGAAGGCACGGTGAACGAGCAGCACGGTGAGGAAGATGACGTAGAAGAACGGCATGAGGTGGGTGAACCCAGTGGCGCACGACCAGAGGAAGGCGGCACTCAGCTCCGGCACATAGTGGAAATGGCGGCTGATGCCCCAGAAACCGGAGGCCAGCAGCAGGTTCTCCTTGCGCTCGCCCGTGTCGGTGAGGTATTCGGCACGGATGAGCCGGGGCTTCTTCCCCCAGATGAGGGTGTCACCATCGGTGGCGCGCACCTGCTGCCGCTGGCGGTCGGCCCAGTAGTTGACCGAGATGGCCGCGAGGCCGAGGACGAAGATGACGGCCGCCCACCCGAACGACAGCCCCACGGGATGCTCCACCATGAACTGCACGGGCAGCGTGTAGACCGCAGGCACCCACACCAGACAGCCCCAGCAGATGTAGAACCCGGCACGGTCAACGATGATGTCCATCGAGCGCATGTAGCCCGCCTCCCAGATGAAGAACTTGCCGAGATAGATGACGATGAGCGCGGCCGAGACGATGATGCTCCAGTCGGCCGTGCCATGCAGCTCGTGCTGCGCGAAGGCATAGGAGGTGACGGCAATGGCCCAGCCCGTCATGCCGAAGCGGCAGTTGGTGAACATCTTCACGTCCCACCCCGCGATGCGCGGATAGAGCTCTGTGCCCCAGTAATAGTCGAAGATGAAATTGCCGCTATGGCCGCTGTCGGTGGTGCTGGGCGCGAACCTTCCCTTGAGGTAGAGCACGAGGCAGAACACGAGAGCCGAGATGTTGAGCGCGGCCAGCAGCTCCCCGAAATGGTGATAGACGATGCCGGGGCTGAACCAGCCCATCCCCACCGATGCCCCGAGAAAGAGTGCGAAGGTGATGAGGTAGGAGGCGAGGCCGTTGTCCTTGTATTCAGGCAGGTTGCCCATCGGGGTGATGGTGCCGGTGAACTTCTTTCCGGGCAACAGCTTCATCATGGCCAGTTGCAGCACGGCCATCACGGCTATCATGGTCCAGGCGGTGGGGCTGCCGAAGAAGCGCACGAACCATGCGTCATACAATACCTGATAGAGACCATCGCCCATGATGGTCTGCCCCAGCAGCAGCAACGACCCACCGAGGTGGGCGTTGGTGTACCACAGCAGCATGGCGAACGGAGGGCACAGCGACACGAGCAGCACCGGCACCACCGTTCGGGTGATAAGGTTCTCCTTGGCGAGCGAGAGGGACATGGCAGCGGATTGAGGGGTGGAAAAGTAGGGAAGTACCGTGTCAATCCCTACGGCTGGATTTCCTGTTGTCCTCCGTTGTTTTGTATTCGCCCCTGATATGATAGGCCATAAGTGCTGCTATGATTGCGTTGCCTTGGGGCCCAGTGTGACACCAGTCCACATATATCGGTCCTTGCACCGTGTCGAAGGCATGTCCGATGAAGTGGACATTACTATAGGCTGTCTGACCTATTCTTTTCTCGGCAATGGTATAGGTTGTCGTGAAAGCTTCTGTCATCACAGGGCTGTACTGTGACCTGAGCTTATCTTCGTAGGGCTGCAATTCCCTGGTTTTGGCCAACATGGCGGGCTGCCAGAGGAAAAGTGTCCTGAATCCTGCTTCATTGCCGATGGCAGTGGTCTGTCGGGTCATACGTAGATAAGTCTCTACGGTCTCTGCCGCCCGAGATGGGATGTGGGGTAGGCACTCTGCGTCATAAGCGCTGCTCTCCCTCATGCCGCCCTTTGCCTGCTTGGCTGCCAAATTCACTAGCATGGCATAATTGTAAAGCCCTGGCAGTTGCTGAATCCGCTTGTCCAGCGCGTGGCCCTGTCTGTGCGGATGCCTCGGCATACCGGGCGAGTAGACTCCGGCATAGGTATCATTCGCCCCATCGAGGAACACTGCCATTTGAGGCACGTTGCCCTTGGACAGTTCTTCCAGCAGCAGAAGCTGGCCTTGGGCGTGCACAAAGGCCGATTCTCCAAAGTTATAAACGTCATATTCTGGTCCTAACAACCTCTGTAGCTGTGCAGGTATGGTCAGGCTATCAGGGCTTCCTGTGCCCCAGACTGTTGAACCACCAAAGACAAACACCCGCATTGCACCGGCATTGGGCAGTTTTGGAGTCACCCGCAGACTTGCGCTGTCTATGTTAACATAGGTGCTGCTGAAAGGACCGCGCTTCCATAGCGTATAGGGTCTTTCTATCTTCTTCGATTTCTTGTGGAACGCCTCCTGATCGAGACCATACTGCCGCGCCCAATGAAAGCCGTCATACACCGGCAATTTCATTCGACTGTGCGGTTCTAATGGCTGCATTCTGGCCCACACACTCAGCAGCACATTGCCGGCCAGCGCAAGCATCACTACTGCCCCTAAGGTGGACGTGGTCCAGAGTATAACCCCCGAAAGTCGCTGTAGGTGTCTTTGCATAGCGGTGCTAAATTGCGACAATTATCATTGAACTACTTGGCAGTCGTTTCTTATCGCACCGCAGTCGTATCGTCAACATTGAACGTGGATATCGTTGAGGCTAACAGCTTGGAGCATTGTCAGATGGGGATGACTGATAGCTGGCAGCTGGCGATTGATTGCAGAGCCACACGCATCCGCCTCGGACGGGCCATTTTCGGTGACAAGAACTCTTCACCATGACTGCGATACGAGCAAAGTTGCCTTATATGCTTGCGACTATTGTTCGCATTGGATTAGAGGAACCCTTGGTTCGCATCGGTGCTTTTGATACTTATTTCGGAGCCACTGGGTATTCTGTCATGATTGCTGATGCACTGGTATTGGCAGATCATACCGATAAGGCAATTTGTCTCATGCATCAGAATGTCATCAGACTCCTTCATCGAGGAGCGCCAATGCCCTCTCCGCGTAAAGGGATTCTTGCGACCCCTCCAGTACGTTATCTGTCGGTTACAGATGATGCCCGCCTGCGGGTGATCAGTCGCATCATGGCCGCCTTGGAACCTCATGGAATCCGACCTTTCCTCGCTTTTGGAACGCTTCTCGGCAAAGAGCGCGAGGGTGGATTCATGGTGCATGACGGTGATCTGGACATGGGCGTTCTGACCATCGAGGGCGATGCGGGACGCGTGCAACCTCTGCTTGAATTGGCAGGATTCAGAAGTTTGGTCTCGGAAGGGTCACATTGGCCATGCAGGCTTAAACTGACATGCGAGGAGGGTGTGCCTGTCGACCTGGTTTTCTTTCATGCAGAAGGTGACCATCTGCTCACATACGGTAGCTATCTCGGTCATAGGCTGATTCGGAGAAGGACACCTTTCAACCTACGACAGGACATGCTGCTCAATACCCGCGTATGGGTACCTGACCCACCATCCGTTTTTCTGGATGAAAACTATGGAGAATGGAAACAGCGGGCTGAGTTCTATCACTATGTCATCAGTTCGCGCCTGACGGACCAAACGATACCGCTTGTCCGTTATTGTGCGCTGAGGATTTTGTTTCGTCAGTTGTGCCTTGGCAACTACACCAAGGCCTCGGCCCTCATACGCCAGCGATTGGATGATGGCGATGATATGGAAACATGGGGTATGCTCTCTACCTATTTTCGGGCTTTTATTAGGAAGAGATGATTGTTGTTTACACCAAGATGGTGGCCGATCTGTTCCATCCCGGCCATGTGGAGTTCCTCAAGGCTGCTCGTGCCTTAGGCGACAGGCTGGTGGTGCATGTAGTGGACGATGAACGGGTGAGAAAGGCCAAACGTCTGCCCATCTTGACCCAAGAGGAACGGATAGCGGTTGTTGCATCATGCAGATATGTGGATGAGGCACGGAGTGATGGGCCTAAAGTCATCTCGCAGGAATTCATGTCACGAAGTGGTTTCGACTTCTATGCGGTGTCATTCTCCAGTGATGAGGAAATGGCCGTCAAACGAGCTGACTGTGGTGATCTGCCCGACAGGATGATTGCTGTACTCCCCTATACGAAAGGCATATCTACCACCACCATACTACACCGCATCCATTCAAGGACCCCGTAAGTCTTAGAGGAGATTCGACCTGTGGAGGATCAACGGCCGAACCCTCTATTGCCCATACTGCTGATAAAGCTTGTCCATGTTCACGCCCCGGTTCAGCTGCTCGCAGTCCTCATAGCGGTTGCCGCCCCGGCCCTTCTTGCATCCTTTGAAGAAGTAGATGACCCCGATGTTGATATCCCAGAAACCGTCCTTCTGGCTCGGGTTGCCACGTTCGGAGACTCCGTCCAAGTGGTCCGAAAGGGTCCAGTGATACACTCCTTCGGCCTTTAGTGCCCAGCGGCAGTTGATCTGGTATATGAGTCCGATGCCCGTGGGGAATGTCACGTTGAACAGCGAGTAGTCGCCCTCCACCGCCACCGTGGCCGCATTCTTGGCCCCGAGGGTCTGGTCGCTGTAGAGCGCGCCCACCCCGGCCGTGAGGTAGGGGAAGAGCTTGTACTTATCGGCCGGGAGGATGTAGAACAGGGCGCGCAGGCTCAGCTCGTGCTCATACGATTGGAAATTGAACCCCCTCAGGCGCTTGCCCTCGCTCAGCGAATAGGCATCATCGCCCTTGATGTCGCCCACCGTGTAGTTGAGCTGGGCCGCCCATCTGCGGTGGAACTGCCAGTGCAGGCCGGCATCCAGCGTCCAGCTCACCGTGGGGGCCGGCACGATGGCCGTCTCCACCAGATCGCCCTGATAGAACATGGTGCCGCCACCGATGAACACGCCCCACTTACCCTGGGCCGAGGCGCTGACGGTGAGCAGCAGTAGCATTGCAGAGAGGAGGAGCGTTCTCATGGGTCTGACCTTTTCAGAGTGGAAAATGGAAAATAGAGAATGGAAAATCGTATCGGTGTTGCACCGTCTTTGTGCCTTACGCCTTTTGACTTTTGCCTGACACCTTACGACTACACTAACGGAATCCGCCCTCCTTTAGTATCTACCTTTGGCGGCTGCGCAAAAGTAGCCTCCACGGATGACGGTCGAATTCAGGAACTCCCCCATTTTCTTCACCGTGCAGGGCGAAGGCCCCGCCCTTGTGTTGCTGCACGGCTTTCTGGAGGACGGTCGCATCTTCGACCACCTCGCTGCCCAGCTCGCCCACGATTTCCGCACCGTGGTCATCGACCTGCCCGGGCATGGCCGCAGCGCCACCCTCGGCTACGTGCACACGATGGACGATATGGCCGAGGCCGTCATCTGCGTGCTCGACCATCTTGCCATCGACCGCTGCGTCATGGTGGGCCACTCCATGGGCGGCTATGTGACGCTGGCCGTGGCAGAGCATCACCCCGAGCGGCTGCATGCCATCGGCCTGTTACACAGCACCGCCACGGCCGACAGTGATGCCAAGAAAGTGGACCGCCAACGCGCCATCGACCTCGTGATGCGCAGCCCCGAGGCCTTCATCTCAGCCGCCATCCCGGGCCTGTTCGCAGAGGCATCGCGCCCCGCGCTGCACGCAGAGATCCAGACCCTTATCGCACGCGCCTGCGAATACCCTTCACAGGGCATCGTGGCCAACATCCGCGGCATGATGCAGCGCCCCGACCGCACCCATGTGCTTGGCCGCAGTGCGGTGCCTGTGCTCATCCTTCATGGCGAGACGGATACCGTCATCCCCACCGAGTCCATCAGCGTGCAGGCCACTCTGCCCGCGGATTGTGCCTTCCTGCCCATCAAAGGCATAGGCCACATGGGCTATCTGGAGGCCCCCGAACTTTGTCTCTCCGCCATCCACGGCTTCGTGGAGCAGGTCTTTGAACATGGCCGAGCAACTGCACATTCCTGACACGGCCTCCCGTGCCGACCGCTACCGTGCCCTGCTGCCCCAGTTGCAGGCACTCTTTGCGGGCGAGACCGACCCGGTGGCCAACATGGCCAACTGCTGCGCGGCCCTGCGCCAGACCTTCGGCTTCTTCTGGGTGGGCTTCTATCTGGTAAAGGGAGACGGACCATTTTCCGATTCCGATGTTCCATTTTCCTCACAGGAACTGGTGCTCGGCCCCTTCCAAGGCGACATCGCCTGCACCCGCATCGCCTATGGAAAGGGCGTCTGCGGGGCCGCATGGCAGCGCGGCCAGACCATCCTTGTGCCCGATGTCGATGCCTTCCCCGGACACATCGCCTGCAGTTCGCTCTCACGTTCAGAGATCGTGGTGCCGCTGTTCCGAGGTGACCGGGTCATCGCGGTGCTGGACGTGGACAGCGACCGCCTCAACGACTTCTCGGCCGATGACCAGCTGGGGCTGGAGGCCATCTCCCGACTCATCGCCCCGCTGCTGTGAACGTCCGTATCGTCATAGCCTATGCCCTGCTGCTGCTGTTCGTTTCGTGCGCGCAGGTGGTGTCGCCCACGGGCGGTCCCAAGGATGAGACCCCGCCCAAGGTCAAGGCAGAGCTGCCCGCCAACAGGTCGGTGAACTTCACGGCAAAAAAAATCGTGGTCACCTTCGATGAGTATGTGCAGCTCAACAACCCCTCGGAGAATGTGATCATCTCACCGCCCATGCTGCAGAAACCGACCTACACGCTCAAGAAGCGTTCGCTGGTGGTGGAGTGGGACGAGGAGCTCAACCCCGATGCCACCTATATCTTCAACTTCGGGGAGGCCATCAAGGACAACAACGAGGGCAACCTGCTCAACAACTACACCTATGTGTTCAGCACCGGTGCCGCGCTCGACAGCATGGAACTGAAGGGCAAACTCATCGATGCCCTCACGGGTGACCCGGTGGAGGGCGCCATGCTCATGCTCTATCGCGATCATGCCGATTCGCTGCCGCGCACCGAGCTGCCGGATTATTTCGGCCGCACAGGCAAGGATGGCCACTTCCTCATCACCAACATCCCCGACCTGCCTTTCAAGGCCTTCGCCCTCAAGGACCAGAACTCCAACTTCCGTTTCGATGTGCCCAACGAGCAGTTCGGCTTCGTGGACACGTTGGTGCGGCCCGTGGCATCCGTGCGCCCCCTGCCGCAGGACTCTGCCACCACGGTCGATTCGCTCGCGCCCGCGCCCGATTCGCTTGCTGTCGATTCCCTGGGCAAGGGCGCCCTTTCCGACCGCAAGGCTCTCAAGGGCAGTGGCGGTGGAGGGCAGTTCCTGCAGGTGAGCATGTCTGTGGAGGAGGACACCACCCAGTTTCTCCAGAAGGTATCCGTAGAGCAGCATGGGAAGTTCATGTTCGCCTACAACCGGCCCGTGAGCCGTTTCCGTGCGCTGTTGCCCGCAGGCAAGGTGAAGGGCGCCCAGCAATGGGCTCTGCGCGAGTTCAACACCCTGCGCGATACCATTCATCTCTGGACCCTGCCGACCGCGCCCGATACGCTCGACCTGATCCTGTATGCGGATGCCCGCATCGACACCGTGCAGCTCATCAACAAGGAACGGCCTCAGCCCGGGGCCGCCCCCAAGGCACAGGGTCGGGGCACAAGGGGCAAGGCTAAGCCCAGCGATTTCCGCCTGCGCATGGCCTCCGACCCGCCTGCGGGCGTGGCCCCGCTTCCCGGCAGACCGCTCTGGACCGTGTGGAGCCATCCCGTCACCGACCTCGACCTCTCCCGCATGGAGTTGCGCGAGGACTCCCTCTTGGTCAGTTTCAACCTCATCACCACCGACACCGCCCTGCGCAGGTTCGGCATAGACTATCCCTGGAAGGTCGGGAAGAAGTATCAGCTCTCCGTGCGCGACAGCGCGGCCACCGACATCTTCGGCCTACGCAACGACACGGCACGCGTGGAGTTCACCGGCATAGACGACCGGCAATTGGGCGAGCTCGCACTCGTGGTCACCAACCTCTCCGGACAGAAGGTGCTCGAATTGCTCAATGCCACCAAGCATGTGGTGGAGCGCAGGGTGGTGCAGGCCAATGGCACCGTCCAGTTCCCAGAACTCATGGCCGGCAAGTACGCCCTCGTCATGGTGGACGACCGCAATGCCAATGGCCGATGGGACGCGGGCCGCTATGCCTATCGGCAGCAGCCCGAGCCCATCTTCATCCTGCGCTCCGACATTGAGGTGCGGGCCAACTGGCAGATGGAGCTGCAATGGGATGCCTCGGGCACCGAGCTCAGATAGCAGCGCGACACGCATGGGCGATCGGCTATTTTTGTCCGGGGCCATCGGCCGCTTTTCACCCTTCATCCCATCCTCATGACCTACGAGAACATCCTCACTTCGATCAACAACGGAATCCTCACCATCACCATCAACCGTCCCGACAAGCTCAACGCCTTGAGTCAGGGCGTGCTCACCGACCTGCGTGCCGCAGTGAGCGAGGTCTACGCGAATGACGGGGTCAAGGCGGCCATCATCACCGGTGCGGGCGACAAGGCCTTCGTGGCCGGTGCCGACATCTCCGAGTTTCAGGGATTGAATGTGGAGGCCGGCCGTAAGCTGGCCGCCAATGGGCAGGACATCTTCAACCGCATTGAGCGTTCGCCCAAGCCTTTTGTGGCGGCTGTCAATGGATTCGCCCTCGGTGGCGGCTGCGAACTGGCCATGGCATGCCATGTGCGTGTGGCCTCAGAGAGCGCCCGTTTCGGTCAGCCCGAGGTGAATCTGGGCCTCATTCCCGGATACGGGGGCACCCAGCGTCTCGTGCAGCTCATCGGGAAGGGCAAGGCGCTCGAACTGCTCATGACGGCCGATATGGTCAAGGCCGATGAGGCCCTTCGCCTCGGTCTCGTGACCCATGTGGTGCCTGCCAGCGAGCTGATGGCCAAGGCCGAGGAGGTGCTCGGCAAGATCATGGCCAAGGCCCCGGTGGCCATCGCCAAGGTCATCGCCTGCGTCAACGCCTTTTACACCGATGGGGTCGATGGCATGGAGTTCGAGCTCGACCGCTTTGCTGATTGCTGTGCCACAGAGGATTTCACCGAAGGCGCCAGCGCATTCCTCGCCAAGCGGAAGGCCGAGTTCAAGGGGAGGTGATTCCCTCCGCTATTTGGAAAGGTAGACCCACAGATTGAGCAGGACCAGGAGTATGGCAAGGGCCAGCATGATGCCGTTGCGCATCTTTTCCCGTTGTCTGTGCTTGTGGTAACTTTCCAAAGTGGTGGAAATGGGTGGTATCGGTATGGCCTTTTCCTGAAGGAGACCCCGTGAGGGATTCATCAGGTATAGGCGTAGGTCAAAGGTACTAAACTGTCATTCACTTACAATTTATTGAGCGCGTATCCTGCTGCTTTTATCGAGCGGATGATGGCTTTGAGCGAACTCTCCACGTTCGTGCGTGCTTTCAGGCTGTCGTGCATCACGATGATGCTGCCCTGCCGTACATTTTTCACCACGTTGTCCCGGCACTGTTCGGGGGTGAGGGTGGCATCGAAATCGCCCGAGATCACATCCCAGAGGCAGATGGTGGTCCTTGGTCGCAGGGCGCTGTACTGGGCCGGAGTGATGCGTCCGTAGGGAGGTCGGAAGAGCCTGTCACCGAGCAGCGGAACGGCCCGTTCCCAGTTCTGCAAATAGGCTGCCGTTGAGGTGCTCCAGCCATTGATATGCTCCTGACCATGATTGCCCAACGCGTGACCCTCTGCGCGGATGCGCTCCAGCAGTTGGGGATGCTGCTCTGCATTCTTCCCGAGCAGGAAGAAGGTGGCGGGCACCTGTTCCTCCGCAAGCACGTCCAGCACGAAAGGTGTCACCTGTGGGCACGGGCCGTCATCGAATGTGAGATAGACATCTGGGGACCGCATTCGGAACAGCGCCTCCGGATAAAGCCAGCGCATCACGAATGGGGGGCGGATCAGATACATGTTCCGTGCGGCCTTGAATGCTCAGGCAAGCAGCATGCCCACCATCACTGCAGTGAACAGGCAGGCCAGTGTGCCTCCCAGTAGGGCCCTCATCCCGAGCTTGGAAAGCAGGCCCTTGCGGTTGGGGATCAGCGTGCCTATGCCCCCGATCTGGATGCCAATGCTTGCGAAATTGCTGAAACCACAGAGGATGTAAGTGGCCATGATGATGCTCTTCTCATGGGTGAAAAGGGCCGAGGCCTTCATCTCGCCCAAGGTCTTGTAGGCATAGAACTCATTGAGAATGGTCTTCTCGCCCAGCAGCTGGCCTACCAGATAGATATCATTCGAGGGAACTCCCATCAGCCAGGCGATGGGGGCGAATGCATAACCCACCAGGAATTGGAACGAAAGCCCAGCATAGGGCGTGTTGGCTGCGATGATCGCGTTGAGCCCTGTCCAATCTCCCACCAGATCGCTCAATATCCAGTTTCCCATATAGACAAATGCAGTGAAGACCAGCAGCATGGCTCCTACGTTCACCGCCAGTTTCACTCCGTCCGATGTGCCGTTGGCAATGGCCTCCAGCACGTTGGCGCCCATCTTGTCGCGGTTGATCTTCATCTCGGTGTTGAACTCCTCCCGTTCGGGCACCAGCAGTTTGGCGGCCACCACGGCAGCAGGGGCGCTCATCACAGATGCGGCCAGCAGGTGCTTGGCGAAGAGCAGGCGTTGGGCATCGTCCTCGCCACCGAGAAAACCGATGTAGGCCGCGAGCACCCCGCCTGCAATGGTCGCCATGCCGCCCGTCATCAGGCACATGATCTCCGAGCGGGTCATCTTATCCAGATAAGGGCGCACCAGAAAAGGGGATTCCGTCTGTCCGAGAAAGATGTTGCCTGCCGCTGCGAGGCTCTCTGCCCCTGACAGCTTCATCGTCTTCTTCATCAGCCAGGCGAACACATAGACCACCTTCTGCAGCAGGCCCATGTAGTAGAGCAGGCTGGTGAGGGCCGAGAAGAATACGATGGTGGGCAGTATGCGGAAGGCGAAACTGATGACGGCCGCCTCTGCACTGCCCGAAACGAACGAACTGAACAGGAAATCAGTGCCGAAATCGGTGAAGCTGATCACTTTGACAAAGCCCGCGCTCACCGCTTCGAATCCATGCTCGACCAGGGGAATGCGGAGGATGGCCACGGCCAGCACCGCCTGAATGGCCGTGCCGATGGCAATGAGTCGCCAATTGATATGCTTCCTGTCCTCGCTGAACAGCACTCCGATGGTGATGAGCACCGCCATACCGAGAAGTCCACGCCCCACAGACATGGGTGAAAAACCAAGGTCAAGCAGTATGGGCATATTCAGCGATGAGGTCGGTGCAAGGGCCTATGGTGCTCTGTCGCAATAGGCGGTGCCAAGGATAGGCAATTTTGCCCTTCGGATATGCGAGGTTCAGAAGGTCAGGCTCACGTTCAGATAACCGTTGATGCCCTGACGGGGGATGCCTCCCCAGTCCAGATGGGTGCGATAGTTGGCGTCCAGAATGTTCTCCACTCCTCCGTTCAGTGAGAGCTCCGTGGGGCCGAGCGTGAAGCGGTGACCGGCCCTCAGGTTCAGGATCCCATAGGCCTGTGTCGTGCTTTCCCCGGACTCAGGATTGGTGCGTGCCTGCGGTGCTGCCGCCTCGCAGTCCAGTTGGACGAATCCTCTGCGATAACTCCATTTGACCTTCGCATTGCCCCTTAGAGGAGGAATGAGAGGTAACGGGGTTCCCTCGCCCGTGCTGCCATAGGTGTAGGCAACGTTAGCGCTCAGCTCCAACGACCTGATCGCAGTGCAGCTCATATCCAGATTCCCACCCGTCATCATGGCCCATGGAAGATTGACGGCCAGTTTCACCCCGTTCGCCCCGATGGTCATCGCGTCCAAGGAGGTGTCCCTCGCGGCCAGGATGTAGTCCATCAGGTGGTAGTAGAATCCCGAAACGTTCAGGCTCCACTTGCCCTGTCGCCAGCGCAGACCTGCATCGGCCTGCACCGCCTTCTCCGTGCGCAGGTCGCGTGTGCCCACATAGTCATACCCGTCATAGGCATTGAAGATGTAGAAGGCATACTGTTCGGTCACGGATGGGGCCCGCTCGGCATATCCGGCCGTGATGAAGAGCAGCGGGCCGTGATGCAGCTGCTCCTGAAAGCTCAGGCTGAGGTTCTTGAGCAGGCGATGGTCTGTGGTGCCGATGTCCTGTCCGAACACCGAGGCCTGCCGCACCCCGAATTCATCTGTGCTCACAGACGACATGTACTCTAACCGTCCGTTCATGCGCAGGCTTCTCCGCTCGTTGAAGTCGATTCGGTCCTGTAGGAAAAGCCCTAAACTCAGGCGGTCCACATCCGGCCAGGTGAGCATGAACATCGGTGCATCGTTGTCCGGATACATGGTCATCTCGGCCCGGGCGTTGCTGTGGTATCCGTCCACGCGTGCGGTGACCGCGTGTTTGGCGAATCGCATGCGGCCGTCCATGTATCCCCCGAATGTCCTTGTGCTTCCGGGCATGTCCATGTGCATCACCACATTGGGTCGCTTGGTGTCATCCATGCTGTGGGTCACGGTGTTAGCATAGACCTTGGTCTCCAGCGATTCGAACCATTCCGCCAAGGGGAAATGGGTGTAGGTGAGCCCGTAGATGCGCGCCTTGGCGAACAGCACATCCATCGGCAGTGCGGGATAACCCACGTTGTAGGCCTCGTCCAATATCATGTCAAAGCGCAGCATGTCGCGCTCTGTGGCCATGAATTTGGCCGAGATGCCTCCGTTCCATTTCTCGAATTGCGAGAAGTCCACCGTTTGGCCCCCTCCCGCGCGGTAATTCCCGAACCTGCGGTAGATGCCGTTGGCCCGGACGGCCCATCGCTTGCGTCCGTAATTCAAGGCGAACAGCCCGTTCACCCCAAGTGCGGCAGACTGGAAACCAGCACCCACCTCACCGCTCAGGCGGTTGTCCGCATCGAGGGTCGCCCCGTTGGTCATCATGTTCACCGATCCGCCCACGGTGGAACCGAACATACTGCCGTCCACCCCGTGCTGCACTGAGATGGACCGCATGTTGTTGGGTTCCACGTACGAGGTCACGGGGTCCATCTTATCGGTGCAGGCCCCGAAAACCTTCATGCCATCGATGGTCAGGTTCAAACGGTCTGAGGCCATACCGTTCAGCACGGGCTCCAAGGCAAAATTGCCCCGTCTGATAAGTGCCACACGGCTGTTAGAGGTCAGAATGGCATCGGTAGCAAGGAAGCGATTACCGCCAACCTCGTGCTCATGGGCCTTGTCACATGTGCACGTGCCGATGCACTCACATTCAGGACGCACCAGTATCTCTTCCACCTCGAACACCCTCCCCGCAATGTTGCCCTTTGTGAAGAACAGTATACTGTCCTGCGTTTGGGCCCTTGCGGGGAGCGTGCCGAGAAGTAAGAGGGTGCCAATGATAATTGGCCGTCCCATGTCAGAACGTCACATTGAAGTAGGCATCCGAGTACACCGTGTCGGTGCCATTGAGGATGGTCAGGTCAATGCGCCAAGTGCCGGTCATGGTGAAGTTCACCTTGCCGTTGTAATGGCCGAGTGAGGAATGGACCGGGTTCACGTTGTTGGGCGATCCGTGGCCCATGCTTGGCATGCTCGGTTCTATGTGAACGGTATAATCGGTCACAGCCGGAAAAGACATCATGGACTCCCTGCGATGCAGTGTCAACTCAAAATCGTTGATGCCGACCACAGGACTCTTAGGCTCCACATAGGAGATGATAAGCTTCTCGCTGCTATTGATAGCGGTGACCACATGGGTGCGGGTCACAGCAGGTGCGGCTACCGAGATGGGGAATACCACCGATCCTTCGGCATCAGTGCTGTGATTGTGAATATCCACCTCAAGCGTCCAACCCATCTCACCGGGCATCTGGAACACTACTGCGCAGGGATACAGGCCTTCCACCGCCAATGAGGTGGCCGGATCCTCGAATGGTGCGGAGTGGGTCATGCTGCCCATGTCCATCATCGGATTGAGATGCACATGCGCATCTTCGATAAGCTCATTGCTTGCCGAGTCGCGCAGTTCTATGAAGAAGCGCGTGTATTCGGCCTCCAACGGTCCTTCTGCCCAAAGCTTCACCTGCATGCTTCCAGAATCGGTATAGGCCGTTCCGATGAGTTGAAGTTGGTCGGTGTGAGGAAGGTCGTGATTATGGTCGTGGTCGTCTTTTGAGCAACCACTGAGAATTGTGCCCATGAGGGCTATGCCCCAGAAAAGGGGTTGAATGGAAAGTTTCATCTTTTTAAGGTCTGATGGGTTGAATGATAACTGCTCCCGTCCGGTCAGGACGGTGAGGTCGGGCAACACACTGTCAGACTTGGGGCGGATGGAAAACGCCCAAGAGGAAACTCAGGCTGTGGCTTTCCGCATAGCGGTTCACGTAATCATTTCCGAGAGAAGATGCAGGAAATTTCGGGGCCTCCGTCAAAGCGAACTGGACTGCCCAGAGCGATGGACTCTCAGTGGTTGTAGCAGGGCTCTGCGAACTTTCAGATTCCTCTTGCAACTGCTTCTTCAGGTGACATTTCCCGTTACACTGCATCTCCGGGGCGGCCTTGTTCACGCAGAACATCTCTGTGATCTCGGCTTTCCGCAGCTCATAATTGAACAAGATGACCGATGCTCCGAAATGATGAGCGAAAAGGGCCAAAAGGGCTATGATGGGAAGTAGGCGCACAACGACACAAACGTACCAACAATTTAAGATAGGGACAGTGATCAAGGGACAACGTCAGACATGACATTGGTCAGTTCAGGGTGTCACTTCCTTTTTTGGAGCTCATCGCGAACTTTCGAGGCCAACTCGTAGTCCTCGTTCTCAATTGCGTCATTCAGCATGTCTTCCAGTTCTTCCGCGGTCATGCTGCCATAGAGGCTCTCACTCTCAGCTACCTCCAACTGGGGCACCGATGACGCGATGGGCCTGATGCCTCCGCCTGTGCCGTCTTTCTCAAAGGCGGCAGCGTTCATGATGAACTCGTGCGTGTAGATAGGGCAGTTGAAGCGGATGGCCAGACTTATGGCGTCCGATGGGCGGCAGTCGGTCTCGAGTGTCTCTTTCCCATCGGTGAAGACCAGTTTGCCGTAGAACACACCGTCCACGAAATTATGGACCACCACCTCCAGAAGATCCAGCCCGAAATGTTGGGTCACGGTCTGGAAGATGTCATGCGTGAGCGGCCTGGTGGGTTTCATGTCCTCCAGAACGATTGCGATGGCCTGAGCCTCCGCACTGCCGATAACGATCGGCAGTCTGCGGTTGCCCTCCACCTCTTCAAGAATCAGCGCATAGGCACCTGTCTGGGTCTGACTGTACTGCAGCCCATAGATGCCCATGCGCACTTTCTCCGGTTTACTCATCCTCTGCGTTGCAGATGATTTCAGCTGATCAATGGTTGGCCGCCTTGAATTTGCGGAAGGCCTCGTTGAGACGTGGCACCACCTCAAAGGCATCGCCCACCACACCGTAGTCGGCCGCTTTGAAGAAAGGTGCCTCTGGGTCCTTATTGATGACCACGATCACCTTACTGCCGTTCACACCCGCAAGGTGCTGGATGGC
The DNA here is from genome assembly GCA_964488095.1 of uncultured Chryseobacterium sp. Lineage (GTDB taxonomy): Bacteria > Bacteroidota > Bacteroidia > UBA10329 > UBA10329 > UBA10329. Next base: position 62,508 of record CAZATP010000002.1, on the reverse strand, counting down.
ACCGCTGATACCGATGGCGATGTACAGGTTCGGACGGATGGCAACGCCTGTCTGTCCCACGTGCTCATGGTGAGGTCTCCAACCGATGTCGGCCACAGGGCGCGAGCAGGCTGTAGTGGCACCGAGAATGTTGGCCATATCTTCCACCATGCCCCAGTTCTCAGGTCCTTTCAGGCCGCGTCCGGCAGACACAACCAGTTCGGCCTCTGGCAGCGGAACCGCTCCTCCACCGCCCATCCCTTTCACCTCTTTCACAGTGATGCCGCTGCTGATGCTGCTCACATCCACGCTGAGACCTTCAACAGACGCTGATGCGCTTCCCTTCTCAGGGCTGAAGGAGTTGGGCAGGATGGAAACGATCTTCTCATCACTCAGAATGTTCACATGGGCGAAGGCCTTTCCGCTGAAAACGTTCTTGCGCACCACGAAACCGTTCGAGGTGTCGGGAAGCGAGGTCACGTTGGTCACCAAACCGGCACCACTGCGGGCCGAAAGCCGAGGAGCAACCGCTTTGCCGGTGCTGTCGTGGGCGAATACGACCACTTTCGCACCAATGCTGTTGGCGGCCTTCACGATGGCCTCCACATATTTCTGAGGGTCGGAGGCGCTGATGCTTGCATCGCTCACGTTGAGCACCTTGCTCGCACCATAGTTGCCGAGGTGGCTCGGGTCCTTGGCGTTCAGCGTAAGCGCAACGGCCTCACCGCCAAGGGCAGCGGCCACTTTGCTTCCGTAAAAAACTGCTTCCAGCGAGGATTTCTTCACCTCACCGTTCTTGGTATCTGCTACTATCAGGACTGACATGTCAAGTGTTTTTTCGGATGAATGAATGGGAATCAGATGGACTTGGCCTCTTCGTGCAACAGGCGAACGAGCTCGTCCATGTTCTCTGGGTCTACCAGTTTCACAGATGACTTTGAGGCCGGAAGCGTGTATTTCACTGTGGCGGTCTTGGCCGCAACGCTCGAAGCCGGCACAACGGTCAACGGCTTGGTGCGTGCTGCCATGATGCCGCGCATGTTCGGGATGCGCTGCTCGGCCATGCCCTTGGAGGCACTTGCCACCATCGGTAGTTTCACTTCCACCACCTCGGTTCCACCTTCCATGGTACGGTCCAATGTGGCAACGCCACCGCTAACTTCCAATTTGCTTGCGAGCGAGATGTAGGGCAGTCCGAGGAACTCGGCCAACATGCCGCCCACCTCAGAACCGTTGTAGTTGATGGTCTCCTTTCCCAGCAGCACGAGGTCGAAACCTTTGCCCTGCGCATAGTTGGCCAGTTCTTTTGCCACGATATACGACTCGGTCGGCTTGGTGTCGATGCGCACCGCATCGTGGGCGCCAAGGGCCAGCGCCTTGCGGATCACCGGCTCGGCAGTGGCATCACCAACGCTGATCACCGTGACTGTGCCGCCATCCTTCTCCGTGATCTCAAGGGCCCGCACAAGTGCATACCACTCATCGTATGGGTTGACAATCCACTGGATGCCGTCTTCGTTGAACTTGGTATCACCATCCGTGAAGGCGATTTTAGACGTGGTGTCGGGCACCACACTGATTGGGACAAGGATTTTCATGAGCTATGTGTGTTGAAGTTGAATTTTCAGGGCTGCAAAAGTAGGTATCTGTTCTCGGAAAGTCCACAGCTTGAGGGGCAACGCTTCGGGTGGGGTTGTGTTCAGTGCCAACGGCCATTTCATCGCCATTTGTCGCCCATCGTGAAGTAGTACTTTTGGTGGCGATGAAGGTCATTCCCGCTCTACTTGCCCTGTTATGCTTCGGTCTTGGCGTCCGCGCTCAGGAGACGGAGTTTTCGGTCACAAGGAAGGACTCGGCCCGTGCCACCCCGATGCTGCGCATTTCCTATGCCGTTCAGGTGCCGATGGGCGGTGACCTCAACGCACGGTTCGGACTCGCTCACCACATCGGTGGGTCGTTCGCCTACAAGACGCGAAACAACTGGATGGTGTCGCTCGGGGGGTATTACATTTTTGGGGACGATGTCCAGAACAAGGAGGTGTTGTTGGATGAGATGCTCACACCGAACAACATCATCATAGCCGACAATGGTGGTCCGGCAATTGTGAACATCGGACAGGCAGGCTATGTGATAGATGTGAGGGTGGGTCGCATTCTCCCCTTTCTCATGGCCAACCGGAACAGCGGCCCTTTGCTGAGCCTGGGAGCGGCCTTCATGGAGCATTGGATATCCTATGACGTGGAGGGCAATGCCATTCCGCAGCTGCGGGGAGATTACCTCAAGGGCTACGACCGGCTCACCAACGGATTCCTGATCAATCAGTTCATAGGCTATCATTACCAAGGTGATACCCGCCTTCTGAACTTCTACGGGGGATTCGAGTTCTCGCAGGGGTTCATGGGCAACAGACGGAGTTATGATATCCCGGAGCAGCGCAAGATCGATTCCCAGCTTACCTACTTTCAGTTCGGTTTCCGAGTGGGGTGGATGCTTCCTTTCTACAAGCGCGATCAGAACGAGTACTACTACTATTGAGCCGATAGTTTGGTGTACGACCTGCTCATCTCCGCCTATCACTTCGCTCTTCGTCTCGCTGCTTTACGGAATGCAAAGGCACGCCTTTGGGTCGAGGGCCGGAAGGGGCTTTTGGAGCGCATAGAAACGGAGGTGGCTGGCCATCTGGGCCCCACGGTCTGGGTGCACTGCGCCTCATTGGGCGAATTCGAGATGGCCCGACCCATTATCGAAGGCATCCGTGCGATGGGGCAGGGCCATCGGATCATTCTCACTTTCTTCTCTCCTTCCGGTTATGAGGTGAGAAAGGATTTCAGTGGTGCCGAGCACGTTTTTTACCTGCCGCTCGACACCGAGGCCAACGCGCAGGAGTTTGTGGGGGCTATCCGGCCTGATGTGGTCGTTTTCGTGAAATATGACCTGTGGCGCCATTTCCTTGAAGCGGCCAAGGGCTTTGGTGCTCGACTGTTCCTCATCTCGGCTGTTTTTGAGAGGCGGCAGTACTTTTTTAAGTGGTATGGTGGTCATGGACGGGCGTGTCTCGCCCTTTTCGACCGGATTTTCACCGTGGATGATGCCTCCGTTCAGCTGCTCAATGGCATCGGGATAAACAATGCAGAGGCCTGTGGCGATACCCGGTATGACCGTGTGATGGCCTTGGTCCATACCTGGGAGCCAATTCCGGAAGTGTTCAGATTCAAGGGCGATGAGCAGCTTGTGGTCTGCGGAAGCACTTGGCCCGAGGACGAAGCAGCTCTTCGGGCTACCGTTGGTAAGCTGGAAGGGGTGAGATGGGTGCTGGCACCTCACGAGGTGGATGAGGCCAGCCTCAGGCGGATTGAGGCTGTGTTCCCAGAGTCGGTAAGACTTTCTCGCTACCGGGGGCAATCGGCCACTATGCTGTTGGTGGATGGTATCGGTCTGCTGGGCAGGCTCTACGGGCACTCTGATGTGGCGTACGTGGGCGGGGCATTCGGTCGCAGGCTGCATAACATTCTGGAGGCCACGGCCTATGGTGTTCCAGTGGTCTTTGGTCCGGATCACAGCTATTTCCCAGATGCGGGACAGATGGTCCGATTCGGTCTCGCCACATCTGTGGCCGATGCACAGCAACTGGGAGCTGCGCTCCGTCATCGCCTTGCAGACCCATTCGAGAAAGAGGTCCTGCTCGATTTCATGCGCCAACGCACAGGGGCCACCGAGGTCATTCTCTCGCAGTTGCGCTGACCTTAATCTGTCCATTTCCCGGCTGGTTGATGCATCGGCCTTACAATCAGGGTCTTCGGCTGCCCTGAGGGGGCATTTCCTAACCTTTTTCTGATGCTGTCGGCAGCGTTCTGCGCTGCGTGACCTCCTGCGCAGTCTCCGTTCGCAGGCTTCATTTTGGATTTATTTCTGATTATGCATTGCACTTTCTACCACTGCACAGATTTGAGTCTATTCCTCATAAATCCTATATTTTTGTCGGTGAATTGAAACCTTTGACTGTTCAATAGGTAAAAGTTTTCAACAGAAGTGGTATATTGTGGTAGAAAGCGGCTTGAAATCCCGTACTTTACCACCTCAACCCCCAGCCTCCGACAGGTTTGAACATCATTGGGACATACGAGTGTAAGGCCGACTCCAAGGGTCGTCTGATGCTGCCTGCGCCACTGCGCAGACAGCTGATGACCACCGTTGATCAGGGGTTCGTGCTCAGGCGCAGTGTGTTCGCCAACTGTTTGGACCTGTATCCGATGGATGAATGGAACCGCGCCATGCAGACCGTGAACGGCCTCAACCGTTTCGTGCGCAGGAATGTGGACTTCATCCGAAGGTTCACGGCTGGGGTGAGGGTCGTTGAACTGGATGGCACCGGTCGTCTCCTCATTCCCAAAGAGCTCTCTGAGATCGTGGGGATTCGGGGCGATGTCGTCCTTGCCTCTGCCGGAAACTACATCGAGGTGTGGGACAAGGCGAAATACGAGGCGGTGATCAATGATCCTGAGGTGGACTTTGCCAAGTTGGCAGAGGAGGTAATGGGAAACGTTGATGCCGCAGGTGATGTCCTACCATGAGCCCGTGCTCCTTCAGGAGTGCATCGAGGGTCTGAACATCAGGCCTGATGGCACGTACGTGGACCTTACGTTCGGTGGCGGAGGGCATTCCCGTGAGCTACTCAAGGCGCTTGGTCCGAACGGTCGGCTACTGGCATTCGATCAGGACAGGGATGCGCAGGCCAATGCCATTGCCGACCCGCGTTTCACGCTCGTTCCGCACAACTTCCGCTACATCCGCAATTTCCTGAAGCTGCACAAGGCCATCCCGGTGGACGGCATTCTTGCCGACCTGGGCATCAGCAGTCATCAGATAGATGCAGGGGAGCGAGGATTCAGCACACGCCTCAGTGGCCCGCTCGATATGCGGATGAATGCTGCTGGAGAGGTCACCGCTGCCGACATCGTGAACACCTACTCGGCCGAGGAGCTGTCGCGCATTTTCCGCGAACATGCCGATCTCAATGAAGGATGGAAACTCGCCAAGGCCATCGTGGCGCAGCGCGAGACGAGGCCCTTCGCCACGGTGGACGACCTGCGCGCCATCTGTGAGCGCTTTGCCCAGCGCGGCAAGGAGAACAGCTTTCTCTCACGGGTATTTCAGGCTATCCGCATCGAGGTGAACGATGAGTTGAATGCGCTGCGCGAGATGCTGATGCAGACCCCCGAACTGTTGGCAGAGGGAGGTCGGCTTGTGGTCATCAGCTACCATTCCTTGGAAGACCGCATGGTGAAGGACCTCATCCGCAGTGGCAATGTGGACGGGAAGATGGAAAAGGACTTCTATGGCAATCTGCTCACCCCGCTCAAGGCGGTGAACCGAAGTCCCATTGTGCCCACCGAGGAGGAATTGGAACGCAACCCACGCTCGCGCAGTGCGAAGCTGAGGGTGGCAGAGAAACATATAGCGGCCTGAGCGATGGAAGAGAAGAGCATTTCCGGCAAGGTCATTTTCAAGCGCATCATCGGTGTGCTGGATGGCAGTTTTCTCACGCGCGACAACGTGGTGAACAACCTGCCCTTTCTGGCCTATCTGTTCGGCCTTGGCATACTCTACATCGCCAACAGCCACTATGCGGAGAAGACCGTGATTCTCACCAATCGCATGGAGAAGGAGGTGAAGGAGCTGCGGTCGGACTACATCGCCACCCGCTCTGAACTCATGTTCGCCAGCAAGCAGAGCGAAGTGGCCAAGGCCGTGCAGCAGATGGGTATTTACGAAAGCCGCACCCCTCCGAAAAAGATAGTGGTGAAGAGTCGGGAGATGATCGATGAGTGATTCAGCATTCCAGCAAAGACCTTGAAAGAACGTAGCGAAATACGGAATCGGATATATCTGGCCTATGGCCTGATGTGTCTTTTCGCGTTCGCTATCGTGGGGCAGGTGGCCAACATTCAGTTCGTGGAAGGCGAGGAATGGCGCGGCAAGGCTCAGACACAGAGCACGCGCTTCGAGACCATCGAGGCGACCCGTGGCAACATCTTCTCGGAAGATGGCAGTTTGCTGGCGACCTCAAAGCCCATCTACGAGGTGCGCTGGGATGCGGGTGTTGAGACGATTTCCAAAGGGCTTTTCAATGACAGTATTGATGCTTTGGCCACCGGACTCGCGCGCATCTTCCCAGAAAAGAGCCGCGATGGATGGAAAAGGGAGCTCACGAGGGCCCGGAACACCCGCGACCGCTACCATCTTATCAAACGGAATGTGGAACATGGGGAGCTCAAGCGGTTAAAGAGGCTTCCGCTGTTCAACATGGGCAAGTACAAGGGCGGGCTGGTGATCATTCAGAAGAGCCGCAGGGCCAAGCCTTTCAGGGAACTGGCATCGCGTACCATCGGGTTCGACCGTCCGGGCTACAGTGTGGGGCTGGAGGGTGCCTATGCCCGCGAGCTGGGCGGGGTGAACGGCAAGCGCCTCATGCAGAAGATCGCTGGAGGGGTGTGGAAACCGCTCAACGATGAGAGCGAGATAGAACCGGAGGAGGGCATGGACCTCGTCACCAGCATTGACATCAACATACAGGACGTGGCAGAGACGGCATTGGAGAACCAGCTTCGGGCAAGTGGTGCTGAGTGGGGCTGTGCGGTGCTCATGGAGGTGGAGACAGGCTACATCAAGGCCATCGCCAATCTGAAACGCGAAAGTGACGGTCAGTATCGCGAGTCCTACAACTATGCGCTGGGCGAAGCGATGGAGCCGGGTTCCACGTTCAAGCTGGCCAGCATCATCTGCCTGTTGGAGGACGGTCTGATCTCCATCACCGACACGGTCGACATCGAGGGAGGTACGCACAATTTCCACGGAAAGACGCTTAAGGACAGCAAGACCGGCCTTTATGACCGTATCACCATTGCCAAGGCGTTCGAGCTTTCCAGCAATGTGGGCATCGCCAAGCTGGTGGATTACCACTACTACAAGAATCCCTTCCAGTTCACGGACCGGCTTCGCAAGATGAAGCTTGACAAGCCGTTGAACACCGACCTGCCAGGGGAGGGAAGGCCCTTCATCAAGGACAAGAAGGATCCCTCGTGGTCCAAGATCTCGTTGGCATGGATGAGCATCGGCTATGAGTCGTTGATGACGCCTCTGCAGATGATCACCTTCTACAACGCCATCGCCAACAACGGCACCATGGTGAAACCACGTTTCGTGAAGGCCATCAAGAAGCATGGGCTGGTGCAGAAGGAGTTCGGCCCCGAGGTGATCAGCAGCAGGATATGTTCCAACGGTGCACTGCGCGAGGTGAGGAAATTGTTGGAAGGTGTGGTGGAGCGCGGCACTGCCAGCAATCTGAAACACGCGGTCTATCGCATCGCGGGCAAGACGGGCACTTCACAGGTGGCCGCGGCAAGTGGGGGCTACAAGCAGGGTGGTGTGACGCACAGAGCCTCTTTTGTGGGATACTTCCCTGCCGAGAATCCGCGTTACACCTGCATCGTGGTAGTGAATAACCCGGTAGGGGCCTACTACGGCAATGTGGTGGCCGGACCTGTGTTCAAGGAAATCAGCGACAAGGTCTATTCCACACAGCTCAAGATGCATCCTGCGCTCTCCGCGGATTCGGCCATGCTGGCCTCGCGGGCGCCTTCTGCCAAAGTGACCCGCAATGCCGACCTGCAGAAGGCGCTGGAAGAGGTGGGTGTGGAGACGCTGATCGCTGCCCCAGATGCCGAATGGGCAGTGGCTCAGGCGCGGCAGGACTCTCTGCTGCTCTTGGAGCGCAAAGTGGTGGAGGACATTATTCCGCGTGTCATCGGCATGGGGGCCAAGGATGCTTTGTTCCTATTGGAGAATCTGGGGCTACAGGTGCGCATGGTCGGTTCGGGCGTGGTGAGAAAGCAATCGATAACGGCCGGCACACGGGCAACACGGGGACGTGAGATCATAATCGAATTATCCTGATGAAACTGCTGAAGGACATACTCTACAAAGCTGGACTGGAAGAGGTCGTGGGGTCCACCAACGTGGCTATCGAGAGCGTGTGCATCGACTCGCGGCTGGCGAAGAAGTTCAGCCTGTTCATTGCGGTGAGCGGTACACAGGTGGACGGCCATGCCTTCATCGACAAGGCCATTGCGCAGGGTGCGCTCGCCATCGTATGCGAAAAACTCCCAGCGGAACTGAAGAAGGATGTGAACTATGTGCAGGTGAAGGACAGCCGCTATGCCGCAGGGGTCATCGCCAGCAATTTCTATGATAACCCTTCAGAGAAACTGAAGCTTGTCGGCATAACGGGCACGAACGGCAAGACCACGGTAGCCACGCTGCTCTACCAGCTCTTCCGCGACCTCGGTTACAGCGTTGGACTGCTTTCCACGGTGCGCAACATCATCAACGGAAAAGTGCTCTCCGCCACACACACCACGCCCGACCCCATCACTCTGAACGCGCTGCTGGCCGATATGGTGGACGCGGGATGCAGCCACGTGTTCATGGAGGTGAGCAGTCATGCGCTGCATCAGCACCGGGTTGCGGGCGTGCAGTTCGCAGGCGGCATCTTCACGAACATCACTCACGATCACCTCGACTACCACGGCACTTTCAAGGATTACATCGCGGCCAAGAAGATGCTCTTCGATATGCTGCCCGCTAAGGCGTTCGCGCTGGTGAACATGGACGACCGGAACGGGGACGTGATGGTGCAAAACACCCGCGCCCGCGTGGTGACGTTCGGCCTCCGCAGCATGGCCGATCGCAAGGCCAAGGTGCTGGAGAACAACATCACGGGCCTTATTCTGAACATGGACGGGCAGGAGGTCATCTCACGCCTCATAGGGTCGTTCAATGCCTACAATCTGCTAGCCGTATATGCGGCCGCGCTGGAGCTGAAGGAGGAGAAATTGCAAGTGCTCACCGCCCTCAGCAACCTGCGCCCGCCCGATGGCCGCTTTGAGTTCGTGAAGGCGGGCAATGGGGTCATCGGCATTGTGGATTATGCCCACACGCCTGATGCGCTGCAGAATGTGCTGGACACGGTGAACGCCCTGCGCGGCAACGGCAAGCTCATCACCGTGGTGGGCTGCGGGGGTGACCGTGACCGTGCTAAACGCCCCGAGATGGCCCGCATCGCGGCAGAGGGCAGCGACAAGGTGATCTTGACATCAGACAATCCGCGCAGCGAGAAGCCCGAGGACATCCTCTCCGAGATGCAGAAGGGTCTTGACCCCGTGAGCATCCGTAAGGCACTCAGCATCACCGACCGTGCCGAGGCCATCCGCACGGCCTGCATGTTGGCCTCCGAAGGCGACATCATCGTGGTGGCGGGCAAGGGCCACGAGAAATATCAGGAGATCAGCGGGGTAAAGCACCCTTTTGATGACCTCGAAGTGCTGCGCAACAACCTCAACCTGACCGCCTGAGCCATGCTGTACCATCTCTTCCAATTCCTCGATGCGCAGTTCGACATCCCTGGGGCGGGCGTGTTCCAGTACATCTCGTTCCGCGCAGCGATGAGCATCATCACCTCGTTGGTGATCTCGCTGGTCATCGGCAAGCGTATCATCCAGTTCCTGCAACTGAAGCAGGTGGGCGAGATTATCCGCGACCTTGACCTCGAGGGCCAGATGAAGAAGAAGGGCACGCCCACGATGGGTGGCATCATCATTCTCGCAAGCATCATCACTCCCGTGCTGCTCTTCGCAAGGCTCGACAACATCTACGTCATCCTGATGCTGGTGACCACGGTGTGGTTGGGAGCCATCGGCTTCGCGGACGACTACATCAAGGTGTTCAGGAAGAACAAGGAGGGCCTCGCGGGCAGATTCAAGGTGATGGGGCAGATAGGTATCGGCATCATCGTGGGCGCCACGCTCTATTTCAACGATTCCGTGCTGGTGAAGAACCGCATCAGCGAGGGAGGTGAGACCGTTGAGGTGAGCGTGAACGGAGAGATGACCGAGATGACCACCGCGCCCAAATTCTCCGAGGCCGACCATTCGCTCATCACCACCATCCCTTTCATGAAGAACAATGAGTTCGACTACAGTTCGATGCTCTTTTTCATGGGAGATAAGGCGAAGGAGTGGGGCTGGCTGGTGTTCATTCCAATCGTCATCTTCATTGTGACGGCCGTGAGCAACGGGGCCAACCTTACGGATGGGCTGGACGGACTCGCAACCGGCACCTCGGCCATCATCGGGGTGACGCTGGCCCTGCTGGCGTGGGTATCGGGCAACATCATCTTCGCAGACTACCTCAACATTATGTACATCCCCGGCTCGGGCGAGCTGGTGGTCTATATCGCGGCCTTCGTGGGTGCATGTGTGGGCTTCCTCTGGTACAACCAGTATCCCGCACAGGTCTTCATGGGCGACACTGGCAGCCTTGCACTGGGCGGCATCATCGCGGTGTTCGCCATCATGATCCGCAAGGAGCTGCTCATCCCCATCCTCTGCGGGGTCTTCTTGGCCGAGAACCTGTCTGTGGTGCTGCAGGTTTCCTTCTTCAAATTCCAGAAACGTAGACGCGGATTGGAGTATGCTCAGACCAATCGCCTGTTCCGCATGGCTCCGCTGCACCATCATTTCCAGAAGTCGGGCATGCACGAGGTGAAGATCGTGGGCAGGTTCTGGATTGTGGGCATCATGCTGGCGGTATTGACCGTGGTAACACTTAAACTGAGATGAGCAATCGCGTGGTCATACTCGGAGGTGGTGAGAGCGGCACAGGTGCGGCCTACCTCGCTATGCGTAAGGGTATGGCTGTTTTCCTTTCTGATAAAGGCGGCCTGAAGGAGAAGTATGCTGCCCAGCTCCGCGGATGGAACATCGAATTCGAGGAGGGGAAGCACTCGGAGGAGAGGGTCCTTGCGTCTGACCTCGTCATCAAAAGCCCAGGCATCCCGGACACGGCCCCAATGGTGAGAAAACTGCGCGAGAAGGGTACGCCCGTCATCTCGGAGATCGAGTTCGCGCTGCGCCACACGGATGCCAAGGTCATCGGCATCACGGGCACCAACGGCAAGACCACGACCACACTGCTCACCTACCACATGCTGAGCAAGGCGGGTCTGAATGTTTGCCTCGCGGGCAACGTGGGCCAAAGCCTTGCGCTTCAGGTGGCGGACCACAGCTACGACTACCTCGTGCTGGAGCTCAGCAGTTTCCAGCTCGATGACATGCACGAGAGCCGCATCAACTATGCGGTGCTGATGAATATCACGCCCGACCATCTGGACCGATACGGAACGATGGAGGCCTACATCGCATCGAAGTTCCAGATTACCCACAACCAGACCGCGTACGATGCCTTCATCTACTGCGCAGACGATACCAACATCACCTCGTGGCTTGCAGGGCATCGCATTGAAGCGAAGGCGTATCCTTTTTCCCTTTCGCCTCCCTCAGCCCTCTCTCCACCGCCCCGCTCGTCCCTCGCTACGCATCCCTCATCGCTTCCGGAAGGCGCTTACCTCGAAAACAACATCATCCATTTCACAATCAACAATACCACACAGACCATGTCCATCCACGAATTAGCATTGCAAGGCAGGCACAACACCTACAACTCCATGGCCGCTGGCATCGTTGGGCGCGTGCTCGACCTCCGCAAGGAGATTGTTCGCGAGAGTCTGGGCGATTTCACCGCTGTCGAACACCGTCTGGAGAGTGTGTGCAAGGTCAATGGCATCGAGTTCATCAACGACTCGAAGGCCACCAACATCAACTCCACGTGGTATGCTTTGGAATGCCAGACCACCCCTGTCATCTGGATTGTGGGAGGTGTGGACAAGGGCAACGACTACACTCAGGTGGAGGAGCTTGTCCGTCAGAAGGTGAAGGCCATCATCTGCCTTGGGGTGGACAACGAGAAGATCCACCGTGCATTCGAGGGCATGGTCAGCACCATTGTCGATACGACTTCGGCCGAGGAGGCCGTCCGCACCGCCTATTATCTAGGTGTGAAGGGCGACACGGTACTGCTCTCGCCCGCCTGCGCCAGCTTCGACCTGTTTGAGAGTTACGAGGACCGTGGCAGGCAATTCAAGACGGCCGTGCGCGGCCTATGAGTTTCAAGAGTTGACTAAAGCATGATACAGCGACTTACATCCCGCCAAAATCAAAAAGCATGAAAGACTTCAGAAACGACCGTCCCAACATTACCGCGAAGCCAGATTACAGCATCGCTGAGCTGCGGAAGGAGATTCTCGAGAACAGCCTGAGCGATGTGCAGAGCACACGCCACAGGCAGGAGGTGGTGGGCTCGGTGAACGGCATCGAGTTCATCAACGACTCCAGAGCGACCAGTGTTGACCTCACATGGTTCAGTTTGGACCGTTTGGAGGGCGAGATTATCTGGATTGTGGGCGGAATGCAGGAAGGGCAGGACTATTCCATGCTCCGCGACCTGGTGCGCTCCAAGGTGAAGGGCATCGTGTGTCTGGGCCGTGAGAGTAGCAAGGTCTACAAGACCTTCATGGCCAGCACGGATGTCATCGTGGGGGCCAGTACGGCCGATGAGGCGGTGAAAGCGGCATTCGCCTTGGCCAGGTCCGGACAGAAGGTCATCCTTTCCCCTGCCTGCCCCAGTCACGACCTTTTCGAGAGCTATGAGGACCGGGGCAATCAGTATTCGCAGGCTGTTCTCAAACTGGTCTCAGCATAAGCAGGAACATGTCCGCACTCATCAAAAGATACCTGCAAGGCGACCTCGTCATCTGGACGGTGGTCTTCCTGTTATCGCTCGTATCTGCGATGGCGGTCTACAGCAGCACAGGCACCCTTGCACACCGCTATCAGGGCGGCAACACGGAATATTACTTCATCAAGCATTTCAGCATCATCGTGCTGGGCTGGGGCATCATCTATGCGATTCACAATGTGCCCTACAAGTACTTCTCTCGCATGGCGCAGGTGATGCTGTGGCTCTCGGTGCCGCTGCTCATCGTCACGCTGGCCAGTGGTACCAACCTCAATGAGGCCAGCCGTTGGCTCACTGTCCCCATCATCAACCTCTCGTTCCAGACGAGTGACCTTGCTAAATTGGCCCTCATCGCTTTTCTGGCACGCGAACTGTCCAAGCGGCAGGAGAAGGTGAAGGACCTCAAAGAAGGCTTCGTGCACCTGATGTGGCCCATAGTGCTCATTTGCGCGCTGATCCTTCCGGCCAATTTCTCCACATCGGCCGTGCTGTTCGTAAGCTCGCTGGTGCTGCTCTTTATCGGTGGGGTGCGACCATTGCACATTGCCAGTGTGCTGGGCCTTGGAGCGGTGGTCATCGCATTCATTGTGCTACTGTCGTTCGTGGTCCCTGTGGAGAAGGTGCTTCCCCGCTTCGGCACGTGGAAGGCCCGAGTGGAGACCTTCGTCAGTGGTGATGAGGATCCTGCAAAATCGGACGCGACCTACCAGAGCGACCAGGCCAAGATTGCCATTGCCAACGGAGGTCTGCACGGGGTCGGCCCGGGCAACAGCACCCAGCGCAACTTCCTGCCACATCCGTATTCCGATTTCATCTACGCCATCATTCTTGAAGAGTGGGGGCTCATAGGGGGGCTTTTTATCTTGTTTCTTTACCTGATTCTACTCTTCCGGGCCCTTCGGATTGCGCACAAAGGGGAGAGTGTGTTCGGTTCCTTGTTGGCGTTCGGGTGCAGCTTCAGTCTGGTTTTTCAGGGCTTCATCAATATGGCCGTGGCCGTCAACCTTTTTCCGGTGACGGGCCAGCCGCTGCCGTTGGTGAGCATGGGTGGAACGAGCATCTGGTTCACCTCTATCGCCATTGGGATGATCTTGAGTGTGAGCCGGGCCGATCAGCCTGCTGCCGAGGTGGCGACTCCTTCGCCTCACGTAGAGGAAGCTGACGATTTTGCGGACGAGGGTTCATTGACTGTGGCCAATGGGTGATGCGATGAACATATCCACCAAAGCCGTGCCCCGCTTCATCATCAGCGGTGGAGGCACGGGCGGGCACATTTTCCCGGCCATCGCCATTGCGAATGCGCTGAAACGCCTTCGCCCCGATGCGGAGATTCTTTTCGTGGGCGCGCAGGGCAAGATGGAGATGGAGAAGGTGCCTGCAGCGGGCTACCGCATTATAGGGCTGAACATCAGCGGCATTGAACGAAGTCTGTCGCCTAAGAACCTGTTATTCCCATTCAAGTTGGGCGGCAGTCTGTTGCAGAGTCTTCGGATTCTGCTCGAATTCAGGCCCGATGCGGTGATAGGCGTGGGCGGTTTCGCCAGTGGCCCTGTGATGTTGGCGGCCTCATTGCGCGGCATCCCGACCCTCATTCAGGAGCAGAATTCCTACGCGGGCATCACCAACAAGATGCTCGGCAAGCGCGCGAAGCGCATCTGCGTGGCCTATCCCGACATGGAGAGGTTCTTCCCAGCCGACCGCATCGTGCTGACGGGCAACCCCGTGCGACAGGACATCCTTTCCATGGAGGGCAAGCGCGAGGCGGGTCAGAAGACGTTCAACCTCGACCCAACGAAGAAGACACTGCTCGTCATCGGGGGCAGTCTTGGGGCGCGCGGCATCAACCTTAGTGTGGAAGCGCACATCGATGCGTTCATCAAGGCCGATGTGCAGGTGGTATGGCAGACAGGCAAGCTGTTCATCGATCAGGCTTTGAAGACGGTCGAGACGAAGGGAGCGAAGAATTTCCGTGTGCAGCCGTTCATTACCACGATGGATCAGGCGTATGCGGTGGCTGATGTGGTGCTGTCCCGTGCGGGCGCGAGTTCCATCTCCGAGCTGTGTCTTGTGGGCAAGCCCTCGGTGTTGGTGCCGTTCCCTTTTGCTGCCGAGGACCATCAGACCAAGAACGCGATGGCACTTGTGAAGCGCAATGCGGCCATTCTCGTGCCCGATGCCAAAGCCAAGGAAGAGGCTTGTCAGCAGGCGTTGGCACTACTGAATGATGATGCAAGAAGAAGCGAACTGAGTGCGAACATCAGGGAAATGGCGTTGCCCGAAGCGGACATACAGATTGCTAAGGAAGTATTGATAATCAGCGGATTGAAAGCATGAGCCCCCTTTCAGACA
Source organism: uncultured Chryseobacterium sp. (assembly GCA_964488095.1). Taxonomy (GTDB): domain Bacteria; phylum Bacteroidota; class Bacteroidia; order UBA10329; family UBA10329; genus UBA10329. The sequence continues at coordinate 47,489 of CAZATP010000002.1, read as the reverse complement.
TATCATCCGTTTACCTGATTGGCATCGGGGGCATAGGTATGAGCGCGCTGGCGCGCACCTTCATACATCGTGGAGCGGCCGTGGCAGGGTATGACCGCACGCCAAGCCCCTTGACGGAAAGGCTGGAGCAGGAGGGCATTGCTGTGAACTTCGATGCTTCGGTACAGGCCATCCCGCAGCAATTCCTTCGGAAGGAGGGAACACTGGTGGTCTACACGCCTGCCATCCCTGCCGGACACGCACAGTTGGAATACTTCAGGGCCAATGGTTTTGAGGTGATGAAGCGGGCCGAGGTGTTGGGTCTGCTTTCGGAGGACTACCGCACCGTGGCCGTGGGCGGAACGCATGGAAAGACCACCACCAGCAGCATTCTCACGCACATCCTGCGCACTTCATCGCTCAGCTGCAATGCCATTCTCGGGGGCATCAGTGCCGATTATGGCACCAATTTCCTGAGCTCCGGACGCTCTAATCTCATGGTCACCGAGGCTGATGAGTATGACCGTTCATTCCTGCAACTGCATCCGCACATCGCCATCATCACCTCTGTGGATGCCGACCACCTTGAGATCTATGGGACTCCCGCCCAGATGGTAGAGGGTTTCAGGGCCTTTGCCGAGCGTGTGCCGAGCAGTGGTTTTCTCATTCATAGGGCAGGTCTGCCAATGGACGGTCTGGACAGTGACGCGCACAGATTCACCTATGCGGTGGGCGATGGCGCAGATTTCAGGGCCGAGAACGTGCGGGTGGAGCAAGGGCGTTTCACCTTCGATTACATCTTCCCCGATGGGAGGTGCTGGTCGCGGCTGGTGCTTGGCATTCCGGGTCGGCACAATGTGGAGAATGCGGTGGCGGCCATCGCTGCGGCCACCCTTCTGGGAGCCAAGGAACATGAGGTGCGCGATGCATTGGCATCCTGTAAAGGCGTGCAGCGCAGGTTCGAGGTGCATCTGAACGCTGTACAGGTGGCCTATGTGGACGACTATGCCCATCACCCTGCGGAGTTGGATGCGTGCATAAGCGCTGCCCGTGAACTTTTTCCGGGCCGCAGGCTGACGGGCATCTTCCAGCCGCACCTTTTCACCCGCACACGCGATCATCTTGATGGTTTCGCGCAGAGTCTCAGCAAGGTGGATGAACTGATTCTGCTGGATATCTACCCGGCCCGTGAGCTGCCCATTGAAGGGGTCAACTCCTCAGTTTTGTTGGAGCGCGTGCCTATGGCGAACAAGCTTCTGCTCAGAAAGGAGGAAGTGCTTGCTCACCTCGGGAACCACCGTCCCGATGTGCTGCTCACCATGGGTGCGGGCGATATTGACCGACTGGTGATGCCCATCAAGGAACTCCTGGGATGAAACGCGCGCTCAACATATCACTCATTGTGCTGGCCGTTCTCGGACTGCTCGTGTCGCTGGGTTTCAGCGTCCGAGAGACCGAAAGCATCGAGTGCAGGCGAATCCATGTGGAGGTGGACCATCGGCAGGGCAATTTCTTCCTGACGAACGAGGACGTGAAACGCATGGTGCTAAGCAAGGGCGACAGCCTTGTGGGGCGGAAACTCTCTGATATCCCCATTGCGAGTTACGAGCGTTTCATCACCGCACATCCGAGCGTGAAGCGGTCGGAGGTGTTCACGCAACTCAACGGCAACTTCACGGTCAAGGTGTATCAGCGCGAGCCGTTACTGCGCATCTTCAATTTGCATGGCGAGAGCTTCTATCTCGACAGGGATGCGCAGCTCATGCCTACCAGCGCGAACTATACCGCCCGAGTTCCGGTGGCCACCGGGTTCATTCACGACCGGTTCTCGCGCATGCAGGGTCACAATGTGGGCGCATTGAGCGACAGCATGGCCGCCCGTTCGGTGCTGGACGACCTTTTCAAGCTCTCCGATTTCATCATGAACGATGAATTCTGGCGAACGCAGGTGCAACAGATCAAAGTGGAGCACAATGGGGAATTCACCCTTGTTCCTACCGTGGGCGATCATCATGTGCTGTTCGGAAGATTGGATAACATGGAACAGAAATTCCAGAAGCTGCTGCTTTTCTACCGTAAAGGACTCAATACCACTGGCTGGGACCAGTATTCACACATCAACTTAAAGTACCGTAACCAGGTCATCTGCACCAGAAAACCGATCTAACATGGAAAACTCACACATTGTTGCCGGCCTTGACATAGGCACCACCAAGATCGCCTGCATCGTAGGGCGAAGGGACGCTTATGGGAAGATCGAAGTGCTCGGCATAGGCAAGAGCGAATCGTTCGGTGTGGCCCGGGGCATGGTCCAGAACATTGACATGGCCGTGGAGGCCATCACTGCCGCTGTGAAGGAGGCCGAGCAGAAGACCGGTGAGAAGATCAGGTATGTGAACGTGGGCATTGCCGGCCATCATATCAAATCCCTGCAGCACAGAGGAATACTGACCCGCGACTCATTGGAGACCGAGATTACCCGTGCTGATGTGGAACGCCTCGTAAGCGATATGCAGCGCCTGCAGATGCTGCCAGGTGAGGAGATCATCCACGTGCTCCCTCAGGAGTATATCGTGGACAATGAGCAGGGCATCAAGAACCCGATCGGTATGAGCGGCATCCGTCTGGAGGCCAACTTCCATATCATCACAGGGCAGATCAGTGCTGCGAAGAACATTCACCGGTGTGCCACCAAGTCTGGACTCAAGATCACGGAGCTCATACTCGAACCGCTGGCCTCTGCCGATGCGGTGCTCAGTTCCGAGGAGCGCGAGGCCGGTGTGGCCCTTGTGGACATAGGAGGCGGAACCACCGATATCGCCATTTTTCAGGACGGCCTGATCAGACATACGGCCGTCATCCCGTTCGGGGGCAACATTCTCACAGAAGACATCAAGGAGGGCTGCACCATCATACGCCATCAGGCCGAGTTGCTCAAGGTCAAGTTCGGCAGTGCGCTGGCATCAGAGGCTAAGGACAATGAGATTGTCAGCATCCCGGGTATACGTGGCCGCCAGCCCAAGGAGATCAGTCTCAAGAATCTGGCAAGTATCATTCAGGCCCGCATGGAGGAAATTGTTGAGCTGGTGCATTTCGAGATCAGGAATTCCGGTTTCGAGAAGAAACTCATCGGTGGGATCGTGCTCACCGGTGGGGGTTCCAACCTCAAGCATCTGCCGCAGCTCGTTTCCTATATGACTGGTATGGATGTGCGGGTAGGTCTGCCAAATGAGCACCTGTCATCCTCCAATACTGAGGTCATCACCAGTCCGATTTACAGTACCGGTGTCGGCCTTGTAATGAAAGGGCTCGAATTCTATGACAGACTCGACCGCGAAAAGACCACCATCGAGAGATTCATGGACGATGAGGTGATCGCACCGACTCCACCGCCTGTGGCCGTGAAGGAAGAGGAACCAGAAGTAACAGAAGAGACTCCCGAAACCGAGCCTGATACAGAGCAGCCACAGCCTGCCCGATTCAAATATTTCACCGGGTTCACAGGAATCCGTAAGAAATTGGAGGATTGGATGAACGAGGGATTGGACTGAGCAGTTCAGTTTACTTCAGACATCAGGGTTTTCAGGCCCGTAGTGGGAATTGTAGGCAAGAGTGGATAAGGCTTTCGGGCAGATGGGAAGAATAGGACACAGGCTTGCGGTCTTCTATTGTTCAATCACATATTAAATACTCATAGACTAAATCGTAACTTGTTTTAAATCAATATAATGAGTATTGCAATTACTGACAATCCAATGCCAATAACTTTTGCGGGGTCTGAATAGGGAATCATCACTTAAACCGAATCTTCGTTACCAAATACATAGGTCATGGCCAAAGAACTCATGAATTTCAATCTTCCTAAAGAGGAAAGCTCCATCATCAAGGTTATCGGTGTTGGTGGGGGCGGCTCCAATGCTGTCAATCATATGTACCGTCAGGGCATCCGTGGTGTGGACTTCGTGGTCTGCAACACCGACCAGCAGGCGCTGGACATGAGCCCGGTGCCCCGCAAGATCGCGTTGGGCAGCAGCCTCACAGAAGGACGTGGTGCGGGTGCGCAGGCCGAGGTGGGCCGTAATGCCGCCATTGAGACCCTTGATGAGATCAAGGCCGTGCTCAACGACAACACCAAGATGGTGTTCATCACTGCTGGTATGGGCGGTGGAACCGGAACGGGTGCGGCACCGGTCATCGCAGAGGCAGCCAAGGAATTGGGCATTCTCACCGTGGGCATTGTCACAGTTCCGTTCGCCTTTGAAGGCAAGAAGCGGAAGCTACAGGCCGACAAGGGACTGGAGGAGCTGAAACGCAATGTGGACACCGTGCTGGTGATCTGCAACGACAAGCTGCGCGAGATGTATGGCAATCTGAAGCTCGGTGAGGCATTCTCCCAGGCCGATGATATTCTCACCATTGCCGCCAAGGGCATTGCAGAGATCATCACAGTGGAGGGCTATGTGAACGTGGACTTTGAGGATGTGCGCACCGTGATGACAAACTCGGGCGTTGCCATCATGGGCTCGGCCAGCGCTTCTGGCCCGAACCGCGCCAATGAGGCGGTGACCCGCGCTCTGGCCTCTCCGCTGCTCAACGACAACAATATCTATGGCGCCAGCAACATCCTGCTTTACATCAGCAGCGGCAGCGATGAGGTGACCATGGACGAGGTGACCGAGATCACCGACTACATTCAGGACGAGGCCGGTATGACAGCCGATATCATCTGGGGTAACGGCTATGATGACACTTTGGGCGATGCCATTTCCATCACGGTCATAGCCACCGGTTTCAGCAACGACAAGACGCAGGAGATACAAGGCCGTGAGACCCGGGTGGTGCATCAGCTGAGTGATGACCGCAGATCGGGCACTGCAGGCACTGCTGCACCGGTGAACACAGTGGGCACTGCTCCAGCTGCTCCGGTCACAGACAACCTCACCGCAAGGCCAGTGCTGCTCAACAGCAACACGCCCCGCGGCACCTTCCAGTCGTCCGACCTATTCAACACCAAGACGGAGGAGAGGGTAGTGTACGCACTTCAGGATGATGCATTGAAAACCGACACCCTGGTGGTGCAGTCAGAGGCAGAGACGGTTGTTGCCGAAGCTCCTGTGGTCGAGTCTGTTTTTGAGGAACAGACCGGTTCAGAGCTGGAGGACACTCTGGAAGAGGAACGTTTCATCGGTCAGCAGACCTTGGAAGAGACCAGCGTCATCGATGAGGATATCGTGATGGAAGCCGATGAGGACAACTTCCTCTACAATGATGAGAAGCCCACCGAGGTGGAGTTTGAGGTCACTTCCGTTGTGGTGGCAGAAGTTTCCGATAAGGTCACTTTCCAACTCTATGATGAGGAAGAGCAGAAGGTGGCCGAGCGCACCGTCAATGAGACCAAGGAAGAGACTCCACAGATGTATGTGCGCGCCACTTCGGTGAACGAGCCCTTCAAGAATGAGGAGCTGGAGCGCATCAATCAGGAGCGGATGGCAAGGCTAAAGGCCAACAGTGCCCGTTTCCGCGAGCCGCGCAACCTGGCCGAGCTCGAATTGGAGCCCGCCTTCAAGCGCAGGAACGTGAATTTGAACGATGTGCCACATTCATCCGAGAGCAGTGTTTCCAGACTGGCCTTGGGAGAGAAGGAAGATGAGGAGGGCAACCGGAAGGGTGGCCTCAGCGGGAATCCGTTCCTGCACGATGTGGTGGACTGATACGCCCACCTCTATGTGAGACTGCAAAGGCCTCTTCATCTATGGGTGGAGAGGCCTTTCAAATTGTTGGCGTTCATACATAACGATGAGTGACCGAGCATCTCAATCAATATATTTGCCCTATCATGATGGCAACCCTCAGCGAGTCTGACATTGAATCCGTTCAGCAGAGCTTCGCTCGGCTATTGGAATCTCCCAAGCCCTTGGGGCCGAGGTTCTATGAGCATCTGTTCGCTGCCCATCCAGAGGTGCGCCCACTTTTCAAGAGCAGTCCCGAAGAGCAGAGCGAGAAGTTCATTACCATGCTGGCCTATATTGTATCCTGTCTCGACAATCTGGAGGAGCTGGATGCCGTGCTGCAGCAGCTGGGTAAGCGCCACATGGCCTACAAGACAGAGCCCGGTCACTACCCTGCCGTGAAGGAGGCATTGGCCGTCACGGTCCGGGAATTGGACACCGAGGCCGAGGATCTGGAGCAGGTGATAGCCGCCTGGGGGCATTTCTACGATCTTATTGCAGCCAAGATGCTCGTTTACGGGCAGTGATGTCGTGCCCATGTTGAGGCGACTCATCAATTCGGGTGTCAGCTCCGACATTGGACAGAGCCTCACGCGCAAGGTCAGGATGGTCAATCTTGCTGCGCTGCTCACCGTAGGTCTGTTCAGTTTCTTCACGGTGGTTCTTGTGGTGAAGTCGCTTTGGTTCCACGCCACCGTGTACATTCTTTTCGCACTTGCATTCTGCGCGCCCATTGTAATCAATCACAGGCGGAAGTTCAGGTTTGCACGGGCAGCGCTGATAGTTCTGGTGGCCTTTGCCCTTTTGGTGGTGGAGCTGGTCATCCGAAGCGACAGCAGAGGGGTCTTTATCATCTGTCTGCTTCTATTGGGGGTCTTTCTGGCCGATACCCGAAGGGAAACAGTGCTGGTCTATGCCTTCATAGCCTTGCTGTATCTGCTCATAAAGGCATTGCCCTACATGGTGGATGTCTCGGTCATCAGGCATGAGTCACAGTTTGCTTTCTGGCTCAATCTCCTGATCGGTTCGTTCGGGATTTACGCCATGGTGAACACCTTCATTTCCGATGGATGGAAATATCAGCAGGAGTTGGCCGACAGCAACAGAGCCCTTGAGCTGCAATGGTCGGAGGCCGATGAGCAACGGGCGATGGCCTCCCGTCAGACCGAGATGCTGTCCCGTAAGAATGTGGAGATGCGTGCATTGAACAACGACCTCTTGGATGGTATCCGCTATGCAAGGCGCATCCAGAATTCAATGCTTGTCACCAAGGAACAGTTGCAGGTTCATCTTTCTGATACACTCATATTCTACAAGCCCAAGGATGTGCTGTCCGGTGATTTCTACTGGTTCGCAGAGGTGGACGAGTATGTTTTCCTTGCCGTGGCCGATTGCACAGGTCACGGTGTGCCAGGGGCATTGATGACAGTGATGGGAAACAATCTGCTGCATCAGATCGTGACGCGGGACGGGCTGCTGCTTCCCTCGGAGATTCTCTCCGATCTGGACAGGCGCGTGGCTCATTTGCTGGCCCAGCGCACCACATCGGCCGATGTGGTCAACGATGGCATGGACATGGGACTGCTGCGCATGCATCGACCATCGGGCAGAATGCTCTTCTCCTCTGCCAAACGACCGCTCTACGTCTTTCATGGGGCGGACGGGGAGTTGACGGAATATCCGGCATCCAGACAGTCCATCGGTGGTCACCGATTGGAAGAAAAGACGTTCCTTGATGTGGAGGTGCATTGTGCTCCATCAGACATGCTCTACATGACCTCTGACGGCTTCACCGACCAGTTCGGGCCGAAGGGCAAGTTCATGCCCAAGCGTTTCCGCCAATTGCTTTCGGATATTCACAGACAGCCCATGCCCGAGCAGCATAGGCTGTTGAACGAGGCACTGCTCCGTTGGAGGTTGAGTGAGCCTCAGACGGATGATGTCCTCGTGTTCGGCTTTCGTTGCCCAGCCCCTCTGCCATGCTGAAGCGGCTCATCAATACGGGCGTATTGCCCGACACCCCGGAGATGTTGGCGAGAAAGACGCGCATCATCAACCTCGCCACATTTCTGACGGGCAGCCTGCTGTGCTTTTTCGTTGTCGTCATGTTGGTCAGGCAGCTCTGGGGCAATGCTGTGATCTATTCCTTCTTTGCCGTGGCTGCATTCGCCACGCTTTACCTCAACGGCATCCAGCGCCACACGGTGGCCCGGCTTTATGGTCTGGGAGTGGTGGCCACCGTTCTCATTGCCTTGGAGTTTCTGATGCGCGGTGAGAGCCGCGAGGTTTTTATCGTTTGCCTCATGCTCATGGGGGTGTTTCTGGCCGAGTCTCGCAAAGAATCGGTAGCCATCCTTCTGACCGCGATATTGATTTACCTGATCAAGCATTTCATACCGTCCTTCATCGATATCAGTGATATCCCTCGCGAATCGGTCGTAGGGCATTGGGTCAATCTCACTGTGGGCTCGGCCGCACTGGTGATGATAGTGGACACGTTCAAGACGGACGGACGGAGGTTCGAGGAACTGCTTTCCCGTTCAAATGCTCAACTTGAGCTGAAAAGGGCCGAGGCCGAGGAGCAGCGTGCAATCACCCAGCGTCAGGCGCAGAAGTTGGCCGCCAAGAACATGGAAGTGGTCACGGTCAATCGCGATATTCAGGACAGCATCCGCTATGCCAGGCGCATTCAGACCTCCATGCTGCTCACCAAGGAACAGTTGCGGCACAGATTGCCGGACTGTCTGCTCTTCTTCAAACCCAAGGATGTGCTCTCGGGCGATTTCTACTGGTTCTCAGAGGTGGACGGTTATCTTTTTCTTGCTGTGGCCGATTGCACCGGTCATGGGGTGCCAGGGGCCATGATGACCGTGCTGGGAAACAACCTGCTGCATCAGATCGTGGGCAGGGACCGATTCCTGAGCCCTGCGACCATCCTGACGGAATTGGACAGGCGCATCGTGGAGATGCTGGGACAGCGTTCTGCGGCCAATGACGTGGTCACCGATGGTATGGACATGGCGCTCATCCGCATTGACCGCGGCACGAATACGCTACTGTTCGCATCAGCGAAGCGGCCGATGATCGCCTTCCACGGCACAGGCGGAGGGCTTACAGAGTACCCTGCGGTGCGGCAGTCCATAGGTGGTTTCTTGGACAGTCAGAAACAGTTCTCCGAGCAGAGCATCCGCTATGCGGACCGTGACATGTTCTATCTCACTACCGATGGCTATGTTGATCAGCTTGGACCGAAAGGAAAATTCCTGTCGAAACGGTTCAGGCAATTGTTGGGAGAGATATACCGCAAGCCCAGTGCCGAGCAGCATAGACTATTGAATGAGCATCACCTGCGTTGGAGGGTGAAGGAACCCCAGACAGATGATATCCTTGTATTCGGACTGAGACTTTGACATGACCAGAAAAAGCGATGCGCACAAGTGCCGGAACTGCGATAGCGCATTTCAGGGAGTTTACTGTCCATCCTGCGGCCAATCTTCCAAGGAATTCGACCGCCCGGTAATCTATCTGTTGGACGATTTTCTGGGCAGCATGTTCTCTTTCGACACCCGGGTCTGGAGGTCGTTCAGCTCCCTTCTCTTTCGGCCCGGCACCATGGAGGCGGATTATGTTGCTGGAAAACGTGCCCGTTATGTGCCGCCCTTCAGGCTTTACTTGTTCCTCAGCTTTTTCTTTTTCCTCACGCTCTCCACGCTCACCGACCGGGCGGTGCATGAGAACAAACAAGTGCTCACCTCCATTGGAGTCAGCAATAGTCAGGATTCCGCCAATGGGGAGCTTCCTGCGGAAAGTGCGGCATTCGGCCCGGATGCTCAGGATAGCCTGTTTTTCAGGACGGACAGTTCTGAAGTGCCGCTGATTCTTGAATTCGAGGATGATTCGGGCGAAATGAAAGCAAGGGATGTTCTGGCGAACCCGGATAAATACGTTTCGAGGTTCTTCAGATACTTCTCTTGGGCGTTCTTCGTGCTGATGCCACTCTATGGGTCGCTCCTATGGCTCTTTTTTCGGAGGTCCTACCCATATTATCTGGCGCATCTGGTGCTCTCTATGAACCAACACCTGTTCGCCTTTTCGGTGTTCACGTTGGTGATGCTTCCGCAGGTCTTCTGGCCTGCTCGTGAGGTGGGCTGGGAAGGCTACATGGTGCTCGCCATCCCTGTTTATGCCCTCTTGGGGGTGAAACGGTTGTATGGCCAAGGTTGGTGGCGGAGCCTCTTCCGGTTGTTGGTCCTACAGTCGATTTACCTGATCGCAGCAAGTGTCACAGTGATTGTTGTGGTTTACTTTGCTGTTGCTTGAAAACAGGTAGTTCATCCTACTCCTTGGCATCATGAACATATCCCGCAAGTGGACCTATGTATTGTTGACATTGGTTCTGGTCGTGTTTGCATGGTACTTCAAGGTGGTCATCGGCTATGTGGTCATTGCAGGGGTGCTGTCGTTGATCGGTCAGCCGCTCATGGAGTTGCTGGGCAGGTGTGAGTTCAGGGGATGCCGCTTCCCCCAGTCCGTCATGGCGGCACTGACCATGATGTCGGTATTGTTCATGTTCCTTGGGCTCACGGCCGTTTTCATCCCGATGGTGGCCAGCGAGTCAAGACGGCTGTCGGCCCTTCCGCAAGAGGACATCGTTGCAGGTCTTCAAGCGCCCATTGATGGTCTACAGCGCATAGTGGACCGCTACAGCATGGGTGGCTCTCCGGTGGATGTGGAGCAGGCTCTTCGCGATCAGATTGTGCAACATCTCAGTTTCGATGCGCTCACAAGAGGTCTCAACTATGCCGTGGGGGTCACAGGTGAGTTGTTCATAGGATTCTTTGCTGTCTGTTTTATCACCTTCTTCTTCCTCAAGGACAGGCAGTTGCTTCGCTCAACGATTATGCTTTTTGTTCCGCTGGAACACGAGGAGCGGTTCGGTCGCGTACTCTCCAAGAGCAAGGGTCTGCTCACCCGCTATTTTATCGGCATCCTTATCGAGATGGCCATAATGATGACCGTTATTTCCCTTGGAATGAGTCTTCTCGGGGTGCGTAACGCCATCCTCATAGGGTTTCTCGGAGGATTGCTGAACATCATCCCTTATCTCGGTCCGATGATAGGCGCGGCCCTTGGCATGCTCATCGGGGTCGTGACCAACAGCCAAGGACTGATGATGAATGAACTTCTCGCCCTCATAGGCAAGATGGCCCTCGTCTACGCAGTGGCGCAATTGCTTGATAACATTGTGCTTCAGCCGCTTATCTATTCCAAGAGCGTGAAGGCCCATCCGTTGGAGATTTTCCTAATCATCATCATGGCCGGCAGTGTGGCCGGAATAGTGGGCATGATCGTGGCCATTCCGGCCTACAGTATTTTCCGCGTCTTTGCGGGCGAATTCCTGGCTCAGTTCAAAATGTTCAGCAGGTTGGGCGAGGAGGCCTGACCATGTCCTTCACGCCTCGCTTTTGCCCTGTCCAAGCCGCTGTTTTGTTCGACTTCTGTTGATAACTCCCGCCCTTTTGGAACCCTCAGAATCCGATTCGCCCTAGCGTGTGGGGTATCTTCGCGGAACTAAAGAAAAACAGTTCCCATGGCGGAGATGGAAGAGAATAAATTGACCGGAACAAAAGCATATTCTGCCGACAGCATTCAGGCGCTGGAAGGCATGGAGCACGTTCGCATGCGCCCGTCCATGTACATCGGTGATGTGGGCGTAAGAGGCCTGCATCACCTGGTCTATGAGGTGGTCGATAACTCCATCGATGAGGCCATGGGTGGCCATTGCGACACCATCAATGTGGAGATAACGGCCACTAACGGCATCCGCGTGAAGGACAACGGCCGCGGTATACCTGTTGACATGCACAAGAAGGAGGGTGTTTCCGCTCTTCAGGTGGTGATGACCAAGATTGGGGCAGGTGGTAAGTTCGATAAGGACAGCTACAAGGTCTCAGGTGGTCTGCACGGTGTGGGTGTCTCTTGCGTAAATGCACTATCGGTGGCATTGAAGGCCACAGTGCACCGCGATGGCAAGCAGTATGAGCAGGAATACTCTCGGGGTAAGGCGCTGTATCCGGTGCGCGAGGTGGGCACTTCCGATTACAGAGGCACCATCGTGGAGTTTCAGCCGGACGAGGAGATTTTCAGCGAGCTGGAGTACAGCTACGACACGCTTGCCACGCGCATGCGTGAGCTTGCGTTCCTCAACAAAGGGCTTACCATCACCCTCTGCGACCAGCGTACTCCGGATGCGAACGGAGAATTCGTCACCGAGACCTTCCATTCCTCCGAGGGTCTCAAGGAGTTTGTCAAGTTCTTGGACGGGACGCGTGAACCGCTCATCAACGATGTGATCAGTTTCGAGGGTGAGAAGGCCGGTATCCCGGTGGAAGTGGCCATGATCTACAATTCCACCTTCACCGAGAATATCCACTCCTATGTCAACAACATCAACACCCACGAAGGAGGAACGCACCTGGCCGGTTTCCGCAGAGGATTGACCGCCACCCTGAAGAAGTATGCAGAGCAGAGCGGTATGCTCGATAAGCTCAAATTCGAGATTTCTGGCGATGACTTCCGGGAAGGTCTCACAGCAGTGGTTTCCGTGAAAGTTGCAGAACCGCAGTTCCAAGGGCAGACCAAGACCAAATTGGGCAACGGTGAGGTCACTGCTGCTGTCAGTCAGGCAGTGAGCGACATGCTGGAGGCCTATCTGGAAGAACATCCGGCAGATGCGCGCACCATCGTACAGAAGGTGATTCTTGCGGCCACCGCACGTCACGCGGCTCGCAAGGCACGCGAGATGGTGCAGCGCAAGAACGTGCTCACGGGCTCAGGCCTTCCGGGCAAGTTGAGTGACTGTTCAGATAAGGACCCTCATAACTGCGAGTTGTTCCTTGTCGAGGGTGACTCCGCAGGTGGAACCGCAAAGCAGGGCCGCGACAGGAATTTTCAGGCTATTCTTCCCCTACGCGGTAAGATTCTGAACGTAGAGAAGGCCATGCAGCACAAGGCCTTCGAGAACGAGGAGATCAAGAACATGTACACCGCACTCGGGGTCACTATCGGAACGGATGAAGACCAGCGGGCACTGAACCTTGACAAGCTGCGCTACCACAAGGTCATCATCATGTGTGACGCTGACGTGGACGGTAGTCACATTGCCACGCTCATTCTCACGTTCTTCTTCCGTTACATGCGTGAGCTGGTCGAAGGAGGCTATCTCTACATCGCTGCACCTCCGTTGTATCTCGTGAAGAAGGGCGCCAAGTCTCGTTACTGCTGGAGCGATAAGGAACGTGATGCTGCCATCGAAGCTCTGAGAGGCGAGGGCAAGGAGACCAACGTTGGGGTTCAGCGCTACAAGGGTCTTGGAGAGATGAATGCGGAGCAGCTTTGGGAGACTACCATGGATCCCAAGTTCCGCACACTTCGGCAGGTGACCATCGATAATGCCGCAGAGGCCGACCGCATCTTCTCCATGCTCATGGGTGATGATGTTCCACCCCGCAGGGAATTCATCGAGCGGAACGCCAAATACGCGAAGATTGATGCCTGATTCTGGCGCTGATTAATCTACTCCAAAAGAGGGGGGCTGGTGCGCAAATGCATTGGCCCCCTTTTATTTTGACTGTCTCCCTTCCTTGATTGGGTTGAAATTGGCTGTTGCTTGCACTGCTTCAGAATTGGGCAGCGGGGGGATGAACCCAAACATTTGAGCACAAAAAAAGGCTGAGGAAAAACCTCAGCCTTTTTCAATTACCCAAATCAGCGGATCACTTGTTCCTAAGCTCTTCAATCTGAGCCTCAAGGCTCTCTATGCGTGCATTCTGCTCCTTGATAGCTTCCACCAGTGCAGGAATCAATGCCACATAGTTCACAACGTTGTAAACCCCATCCTTCAATTCCGCAGACTCAGAGATTTTACCTGCTGCATTGCTCATTCGCTCAGGCACTTTCTTCTCTGCTACCACATCAGGGAAAACCTCTTTCAGTTCCTGAGCAATAAAGCCCATGTAGGTTTTGTTGCTCGAGTCATCGGTGTAGTTATAAGTGTAAGTCTTCAGTGAAAGAATGCGCTGTAGCGCATTGCCAAGGGGCTTGACATTGGACTTCAAGCGTATGTCAGACAGGTCATAAATACCGTCTTGATATCCCAACCCACCTTGAAAGAATCCTCCGAAACCATTCCAGGTGCCGGTGATTGGAATCTGACCGAATACTCCGATTGCATCCGAGCTATTACTGATTCCGTAAACACCAAGCCCTGCACCAGTTGCAGGGAGGTGAACACCATAGACACCCAGACCAGTGGCATTTGTGGTTGCCCCACCAACAGCATTGAATGTTCCCGTCACACTTCCAAGTAGGGCAGAACCGGTTGCATCTCCGTTCTCAAAAGCTCCCAGATAGTTGTTGGCGAAGTTGGACGTGACATGCAGACGGTAGTTCGGGGTATTGGTGAAAATACCAACGTTGGTACCGTTGTCGAACACCTGACTACACACTGCACTTGAACCACTGGACTTCAACAGCAGGTTAACAGTTCCGCAGCCCACTGGGCCTGTTGGGCCAGTGACACCGGTTACTCCGGTCGGACCGGTAACTCCAGTGGTTCCAGCAGGTCCTGTTACTCCAGCAACACCGGTAGGTCCGGTCGCTCCGGGAGTTCCAGCTGCGCCTGTCGGTCCGGTGGGACCAGTCGGGCCAGTCACTCCATTGGCACCGGTCGGGCCAGTGACACCGGTTGCGCCATCCGCACCGCTTGGGCCAGTAGCCCCGGTCGCACCATCAGCACCACTTGGTCCAGTAGGACCAGGAACAGAGCTGTCGGCACCTGTAGGACCTGTTGGGCCATTGATGCCGTCAGCACCGGTAGGACCTGTAGGGCCCACAGGTCCACCACTCGGACCAGTAGGGCCTGTTGGGCCGGTTGCACCGTCCACCCCAGGAATGCCGTTGGCACCATTGGGACCGGTTGGACCTGGAATGCCAGGGGCCCCATCAGCACCGGATGGCCCGGCAGGCCCTGTAGGACCAGTGACACCAGCTGAACCCGGAGCACCATTGTTGCCTGTGGGGCCAGTAGGGCCGGTAGGACCAGTGCCACCACCAGAACCTGAGCCGAGGCCACAGATCCATTGGGTTCCATCCCAGTAGCAGAACTGGTCGAGGTCGGTATCATAGACAAGCAGACCCTGTGCCGTTGCCAAAGGGGCCATCAGCAGTCGCTGAAGGGTGTTCAGCCTTGGGGCCAAGAAACCCTTGCTGTCTGATGAAACATCCAGAATGGCATTTGGATGCGGGGTGGAGGTCCCAATACCCACATTGTCAGTCTGTGCCACTGCACCGATCCATGGCATAAGCAACATGGTGGCGAACAGAAGACCGGAAATCGTTGAAGTAGATGTTAGTTTCATGTCAGTTGAAGGGGTTAGCCAAGCGGACGAAATTAGCTATTTGTTCAAATAACAAAGCTTTGTGAGAAAATTGTGTGAACTTTCTCATCCCAGACCTCCACGGCTGGACCGAGGTGTTGCTTTGCAGTGCGTGTAAATCCGTTATGATTACAAGAAATCAGCTTGTGAAGTCCTTCTCACACTTGGTGTTCGGCAACTGGTGGATAGGATTCTGTGCGGCAGCATTGGCGCAGCTCTCCTATCATGAATTGGGCGGTGAAGGACTTCATTGGCCGTTGATGGTGGCTGTGTTAGGGGCAACCGTGGCCATCTACAATATGAATATGCTTTCCGGGCTTAAGGAGCTGCGCTCCAGTGGCACTGATTCTGTTCGTCATCATTGGGTCATGGTGCATGAGGATGCACTTATGGCCTATCTCGGGGTGGGTTGTCTTTTTTCGCTGGCCTTCTTCCTACTCCATGTCCGTTCGTGGTCACTAATGGTGCCAGCAACATTGGTCGCCATTTTCTATGTGCTGCCTTTGGTTGGGGAAAGACGCCTGCGCGAGGTGGGTCTTTGGAAGATAATCCTCATCGGGGTGGTGTGGGGCGCGGTTACGGCAGGGCTTCCAGCCTTGCAGCTGGAAACAATGCCATCAATGTTGGAGGTGCTTATGCTAATGACTGAGCGCGCCCTTTTCGTGATTGCCATCACCATTCCGTTTGATGTCCGCGATTTGAGCACTGATGCGCATAAGGGCGTCCACACGCTGCCCAGTGTGTTGGGCTGGAAAAGGGCATTAGTCCTGGCAGCGGCTTTATTGGCCGTATCCACGTGGCTAGCTATAGGCCGGTTGGGAATGGAATACATTTGGGGATACATGCCGGGCATCTTTATTGCCCTCGGCCTAATCATCGGCACAAGGCCATCCCGCCCTGAGATGTATTACGCGTTCTGGCTGGATGGCACCATGATGCTCCTGCCTATTGGAGCAGTCATCCAACAACTGATGCAGCCTTGAATATCATTGCTGCTGGCCCTCCATGTTGCCTGCCAATCGTTGCAGCATGGCTTCGGTGACCTTGGCGCGATAGAGCAGGTCGGTGAGCAAATCGGCTGCGCGGGCCTGTGCCAGTTGAGTGTCACGCAGCTCTATGCCGGTCATCATTCCCTGACGGAAGCGTTCCATCGAAAGCACAGTACTGCTGGTGGCCGCCTCCAGATTAGCGCTGGCAAGGGTCAGTTGTTCCCTTAGGGCCGCGTGATCGCTGAAGGCGGTGATAAGTGCTCCGTCCAGTTCAAGTTCCAACTGTGCAGTGCGGAGCTGTGAAACTTCCAGCATTGCCTTGGCATTGCGCTCCAGCCTGCGTTGTTCCATCCCGTTGAACAGGTTGATGGCAGTGCCCACGCCATAGCTGAGGCCGTGGTTGGTTCGCGCTGCAAGGAATCCTGCTTCCGAGGTGGAGTTCTGATAACCATAGCCCAGATTGGCATCAATGATGGGCCAACGCTGTCTGCGGGTGCTCTTCAATTGCAGCAAGGCCGCCTCCTGTCCCAAACGGCCAGCACCGAGCTCGGGGTTCTGTTCCATCAGCGATTGCCTGAGTTTGGCGAGGTCTGGTGCACCGCTCAGCGTGATGGTGTCGCTGGCCACAGAGAATTCGGTAGAGCCACTTCTGCCCAGAAGCAGATTCAGTTCGGTCTGCTGAGCAAAAAGTTCCTGTTTACGCTGCATCAGCAAGGAGGCATCGGCATTTCGGTCGACCTCGGCCTGTAGGAGTGTGACTTTTGAGCCGCGCCCTGCGTCCAGGCGGCCTTCCTCCAGACGCACGCGTTCCTCACTCAAGGCCAGCGTGGCCTCGGCCAACGCAATGCCTTGCCGTTGGCGCACAATGCCGTAATAGGAAACCACCACATCGTGCAGCGTCTGCTGCATCGCCAGCCGCACGTTGGCCTCGCCCTGCTGCTGGAGTTTCTTCAGCTGCTGATGCGTGGTGAACATGGCCAGTCCATCGAAAAGCGTCCAGTTCAATTGCACTCCCGTGTTGAAATTGTAGGACTCTGCCGCATCCACTTCCTGCACATTTCCTGTGATGAATTCCTGCCGGGTGTTGTCAATGGCATTCTGCTGAGATGCGTTGATGCCAAAACTGGGCAGCATTCCAGCATTGCCGATGGTGGCGTTGTTGGCAGCAATTCCTGCCTCGACCTTGGCCAAACGAATCTCAAAGTTGCTGGCCAGGGCTATCTCCATGGCCTGTTTCAGGGTAAGTTGTTCCTGCGCACGAAGAGGTATCACCCAAATCAGAAGTAGGGTGAAGGGCAGAATGGAAACAACAGGGTAGGGGATGCGGCCTATGCCATTCTTCCGCGACCTGAGAGTTTGAACCTTGAACATTTCTTCCGACAACCTTTAATTGAAATCACTCGCGTCAGCTTTCGCAGTCCCCAGCTCTTCAGATACGTAAGAGTAGATGGCCGGAATGACGAATAGAGTGAGCACCGAGGCGAACAGCAGCCCACCGATGATGGAAATGCCCATGCCCACGCGGCTGGCAGCGCCTGCCCCCACGGCCATGGCGATGGGCAACGTGCCCAGCACGGTGCTCAACGTGGTCATCAGAATGGGGCGGAAACGTGATATGGAGGCATCACGGATGGCATCATTCACGTTCAGGCCGGCCTCTTTACGCTGGTTGGCAAACTCCACGATCAGAATGGCATTCTTCGTCACCAGCCCCACGAGCATGATGACCCCGATCTGAGAGAATATGTTGATCGTGAGTTCGAAATACCAGAGTGAGAGCACTGCGCCCGCCACGGCCAATGGCACTGTGAACATGATGATGAGCGGGTCGCGGAAACTCTCGAACTGCGCGGCCAGCACCAGATAGACAAGTGCCAATGCGAGGAAGAACGCGAAGACCAGGCTGGACGAACTTTCTGCAAAGTCCTTAGACTCCCCGGCAAGGGCGGTGCTGTAGCTGTCCGAAAGCACCTCATCGCCAATGCGCTCCATCTCTGCGATGCCCTGCCCCAGTGTGTATCCTTTGTTCAGTGTGGCCGACACGGTGGCCGATGCGAAGCGGTTATAGCGGAAAAGCTGAGGTGGCGTGGTCTCTTCCTTCAGTATGACCATGTTGTCGAGCGGAATCATCTCGCCCCTGCTGTTGCGCACCTGAAGCATACGCAGGTCCAGCGGGTCATTGCGGTACGGGCGGTCGGCCTGCCCGATAACCTGATACTGCTTACCGTCCATGATGAAATAGCCGAAACGCTGACCACTGAAGGCCAGTTGAAGGGTCTGTGATATGTCCTGCACCGAGACGCCCATGGCCTGCGCCTTATCGCGCAGCACACTGATCTGCACCTCGGGTTTGTTGAAAACGAGGTCCACATCCGTGAAAGAAAACACCGGACTTTTCCGCGCCTGTTCCATAAATGGTGGAATCACCGACTTCAATGCATCCAGATTCTGGCCCTGAATGACGAACTGGACAGGCTGCCCACCGAACGGGTCGCCAATGGTGGGTTCCTGCCGCACGAACACCCGGGCACCCGAAAGTGTGCTCACCACTTTGCCGACTTTCTCGGCCACCTCCTGTTGCGTGACGTCACGGTTCTCGGGCTGAACCAGCTGCAGACGCACAAAACCCGAGTTGGTGCTGGTGCCTGCCCCGAACCCCGGTGATGTGACACTGATGGTGGATTCCCGACCGGGAGTTTCCTTCGCCAGAAGGTCCACCACATCGTTCATGAACTTCTCCATGTATTCGAAGGTGGCTCCTTCCTGGGCACGTGCTACCAGACGCAGTTGGGAACGGTCTTCCAATGGGGCCAGTTCTGACGGAAGGAAGGCGCCCAATCCGAAGATCATGGCCACAGAGGCGAGGACGATGGGAACGGAAAGCCATCTCCGTCTCATGAAGCTGTCCAGAAGACTTCCGTACGCGGAGGTAAGTTTCACGAAGAAAGGCTCGGTGGCACGATAGAAGGCATTGTGGCGTTCGCGTCTTTTCAGGATGCGGGCCGCGAGCATGGGTGTGAGCGTCAGTGCAACGAACGAGGAGATGATGACCGCACCTGCCAGCACGACCCCGAATTCCTGGAAGAGTTTCCCCACAAGGCCTTGAAGGAAGACAATGGGCAGGAAAACGGCCACCAGTGCCACCGTGGTCGCAATCACTGCAAAGAAGATTTCGTTGATGCCCGTCATGCTGGCCTCCATGGGCGACATGCCATTCTCCACCTTAGTGTAGATGTTCTCCAGCACCACGATGGCATCATCCACCACAAGGCCAATGGCCAGAACGATGCCGAGCAGCGTAAGAACGTTGATGGAATAGCCCGCCAGATACATCAGGAAGAACGACCCGATGAGCGAGATGGGAATCACCGCCACCGGAATGATGGTGGTGCGCCAGTCTCTCAGGAATAGGAAGATGATGAGCACCACGAGGGCGAAGGCAGTATAGACCGTCTGTTCCACCTCCTTGATGGAGGCGCGGATGAACATTGTCGTGTCAAAACCGATGCCTGTTTCAATGTCGGCAGGCAGGTCCTTCTCAATCTGTTCAAGTCTGCGGTAGAACTCGTCAGCGATTTCGATATGGTTCGAACCGGGTTGGGGAATGATGGCATTGCCCACCATCGGCACACCATCCCGTTTCAACACCGTGCGCAGGTTCTCAGGACCCAGTTCTGCCCGTCCGATGTCGCGCAGCCGGACGATGGTGCCTCCTTCCTCCTTGATGATCATGTTGTTGAACTCCTCTGGAGACTCCAGTCGACCCAACGTTCTCACGGTGAGCTCGGTGGTGTTGCCCTCGATGGAACCTGCCGGCAACTCAAGGTTCTGCGCCTGTAGTGCGCGCTGCACATCCAGTGGGGTGAGGCCATAGGCGGCAAGTTTCGCAGGCTCCAGCCAAAGGCGCATGGCATAGCGTCTCTGTCCCCAGATGCGGATCTCACTCACACCGGGGATGGTCTGCAGTCTTTCCTTGAAGGTCCTTTCTGCGATTTCAGAGAGCTCCATGAGCGATCGCGTCTCGCTCTTGATGTTGAGGAAAATGATGGGGTTGGCATCGGCATCACTCTTGGCCACCACAGGTGGGTCGGCATCGGCAGGAAGACGGCTGATGGCCCCGGCCACCTTGTCGCGCACATCGTTGGCGGCCTCCTCCAGCGGAATGTCCAGTTCAAATTCGATGCGCAGGGTGCTTCTTCCTTCACGGCTGGTGCTCACCATGCTGCGGATGCCCGCAATGCCGTTCACCGCCTCCTCCAATGGCTCTGTGATCTGCGATTCCATTACGTCCGCATTCGCTCCGACATAGCTGGTGGTCACCGTGATGATGGGTGGGTCAACGCTCGGGATCTCGCGCACACCGAGATAGGTGAGCCCGATGATGCCGAACAGTACGATGACCACGCTCATCACCGTTGCCAGCACCGGCCGTTGTATGCTGATAGAGGATAGACTCATCTTATTCGATTAGCAATTGGCAATGAACAACTACCAATTCGGTGCGGTATGAATGGGTTGAACGGAAATTGTTGCGGTGAGCATTCAAACAATTGTTCATTGATAATTACTCATTGTCAATTGAACCGCCATTCCAGGTCTCAGTTGCAGCATACCCGATGTGATCACGGTGTCTCCGGGATTCAGTCCTTCCAATATCTCAAGCTCATCGGCCGTCCGTATGCCTGTGGTCACATAGGCAGGCGTGACCACACCGCTCCTGGCAAGCAACAGTTTCACTTTTCCGAGCTCTGGAATGACGGCCTCAGTGGGCACAGCGAGGGCATTCTTCTTTTCATCAAGGGTTACGTTCACATCTGCAAAGAACCCGGGCACCAGCTCGTTCCCTTCGTTCGTGTATCGCGCCCGGATGATGCCCGACCGTGTGGAGGGGTCGATGCCGGGCTGCATGGCGTAGATGACTGCACTGCGCACCTTCCCGTCCGCTGTGGTGAAAGTCACTCTCCCCCCTGCTTTCATCAGATGAAGATGCCGTTCGGGCACAGCGAATTCCAGCTTCAGAGGGGTGGTCTTCACCAGCTTCGCGATAGGGGTGTTGATGGTCACATACTGGCCGGGACTCACGCTTCTGAGGCCGACCGTGCCACTGAAAGGCGCGAGGATGGATGTTCTTGCCAGCTGTGCACCCAATAGCGCTGAATCTGCCTGAAGCGACATGCGGTCTGTGATGGCGCGGTCCAGCTCCTCTTGGCTCACGGCCTCGATGGCTTTCAGTTCTCTCAGCCGTTTCTCCTGCGTGTAGGCCAAAGTCAACTGGTGTGTCACCTTCCGAAGCTGAGCGCGCAGTTGCTCGTCATCCACTTTCAGCAGCAGCGCACCTTTCTCTACCCGCTGACCCTCTTCAAACCCGATGTGCATGATGCGTCCGGCCACCTCTGCCGTCAGTTGTACCTCTTCTTCGGCCAGCAGACTTCCGGTGGTTCTCAACTGGTCAGTGAGCAGTTTTGGCGTTGCCACAATGGCGCTCACGGTCATAGGCTTGGTCGTGGCAGAGGCGGCTGTGGCAGTCTCCTCCTTTTTGTCGAAGAGCCCGATTCTGCTGGCTACAAGGTAGCCGATGAGAAGTGTGGCCGCTGCGAATGACGCATATCTAATGATATTCCCTTTCATGTGGTCCTCTTGTGCTGTCTGTTTAATCTGAGTTGCATTTCCTCCGAGGGCAGCTGACTGAGGTTACAGGCCATTTTCAGCAGAGTGGCGGAGATGGTCTGCGCATCGGACACGGGCAGCTCTTCAACAGCGGCCTTGTTCACGTCCTCGTAGGCTAATTTGATCATTGGTACGATATCATGTCCCAAAGCGGTGGTACGGATGCGGTATGCCCTGCGGTCATTAGGGTCCTGCACACGTTCAATGACTCCTTTCTCGGTCAGGTAGTCCAGTATGCGTACCATGGATGCCTTGTCCGTCCATACCATTTCGGCCAGTTCCCTCTGGGTCACTTCTCCCTTCATCTCATCTATCACCGTCAGCACGTAGAAGTATCGGTCGATGGGCAGGGCACTTAGCTTCACTGTCAGAGCGCCCACATACCATTTGGTGAGCAGCGCGAACATCACGCCCAATGGAAGCTGCTCGGTAGGTTTTTCAGGCATTGGTGCTCAATGCGAATAGTTGAGAGTGCGAATTAACGTCATAACAATCTTATGCGATGAATGTTTTTTCCAAGAGGTCGGAAAAACTTTCAGAGAATCGCTTTTTGTCATACGAATGGCCTCTCGAAACGAGAAAAAAGCCACCTTTGCAATCCTTCGATTACCAACTCATAACCAAACCTTAATTCACAAAGCATGAAAAAGTTGTACTTTTCCTTGGCAGCGATGGGCATTGCCCTTGGTGCCAGCGGTCAAAGGGCTGCGCTCCAGACCGTTAAGAATCAGCAGCCTGCGCCAGTAATGGCGATAGGTCAGCCTGTAACCCCGCCCTCTGTTGCTGGTATCGGTATTTGGAGTGATGACTTCTCTGTTCCTGCCAACTGGGTCACTGGTAACTCGACCAGCAACAACAACAACTGGGTGGTAGGTACAGCAGTTCCTTCAGGTGACTTCCCGATTGCTGCAATCCTTTCAACTACAGCAGCCAACGGTTATGCCCTGTATGACTCCGATGCTTACTGCGGCACCGATGATGCATGGGTAAGAACTGCCAACCCGATTGATCTCTCTGGAAATAATGCGGTGGTGCTCACCTTCCAACAGCACTACAGGCAGTTTCAAGGCGCCAGCTACGTGGATGTGAGCACGGATGGCACCAACTGGACTGAGTATCCTGTGAATGCCTCTTTGGCTGTGAACGCAGCCACCACCAACCCGAACACTGCTCAGGTCAACATCTCCGGCACTGCTGGCGGTCAGGCACAGGTGTGGATCCGGTTCCGTTATGTAGGTGCCTGCGACTATGCTTGGATGGTGGACGATGTGGCCATCGTTCCCGGTGCCGACAACGACATGGAATTGTTGGCTGTTTGGCATGGCGACATCGTTGGCGCCTTGGAGTACAACCAGATTCCTTTGGCTCAGGCGCACGAGGTGACCATCGGTGCAGCCTCTGTGAATCAGGGCGGTGCAGAACAGACTGCGGTGACCTACAACTACACCATCACCCGTGGTGGAACAACTGTTGCTTCAGGTTCTTTCGATGCAGGCAACGCAACGCTGGCCTCTGCAGGCTTTGACACCACTTTCTACTCCACAGGCTACACTCCTGACGCTGTAGGTACTTATGTGGTGGACGTAACCGTAGCCTCTGCTGAGGGTGATGACAACGCAGTTAACAACGCAGGCTCATCTACTTTCAAAATCACTGAGTTCATCTATGCCCATGATGACGAGGACAACATTGAATTCCAGATTTACGGTGGTGATGATGCCAACGATCAACCTAACGAATACAAGGCAGCCCTATACTACGAGACATTCGCAGAAGCAACGCTTTTCGGTGTTCAGGTGGCCTTTGGTGCCAACACAACAACTGATGCGTGCTATGTGGAGGTGTTCGATGCCGTTGCCGACCAGAACCTGGCCAACCCGCTCGTGACTGAGGTGTTCGACATCACCCCTGCCATGATCAGCGGAACCAACATCATTCCTGTGAACATTCCTTTGAATGGTGGTGACGGTATTCAGCTTGCTGCTGACGGTGTGTATATCATCAGCGTAGGCAACACTGGTCCTGGTGAGGCGCTGTGGCTGCTTGCCAGCGATGGTGACGATGACCGTGCCGGCATCCGTTTTGGTCCTTTCGGTGCAGGAGGTGCTGTTGACTGGTACACCGGTTACACTACCTCTCCTTGGATCCGTGGTAACTTCGATGGTGCCGTAGGAGTTTCTGAGAATGCCGACCTCACTGGCATCCAGATGTTCCCGAACCCTGCCAACGATGTGCTGACCGTGAAGTTCAACTCCAACGAGGCGAACGACATTCGCATCAACATCGTGAGCATGGACGGTAAACTCGTCTTCACACAGAATGCAAAGGCCCTCTCTGGTCAGTACACCTCACGCATCAGCCTCGATGGTCTGAGCAATGGTCTGTACTCAGTTCAGGTGATGAGCAACAACGCCACCTATACGCAGAAGGTTGCTGTGGTGAAGTAATTCGCCAGGATTGATTTTTCGGGAATCCCGCTCCGACATCTTTCGGAGCGGGATTTTCATTTTTTGGCAGTGCTGTTCTTTTCTCGGCAGTTACTTTCGTCACTTCAAAACTCTACACATGAGAACACGATACCTTATTCTTGGCCTTATCGGGGCTACGATTTCAGCTAATGGTCAGAACCTCGGGGCACTCCGCGGACAAGCGCTTGACCAATTCGAACAGGTCAGATTCCATAATCTGGGCACGCTCGGTGCAAAGGCCGGGGGCTATTTCTGGGAAGAGGATTTCTCCGGTGCGCAGAACGGTGCAGGTGGTGTCACTACTGCCAACGGCCAGTGGGCGGTTAGCGGTCCGAACGGGGCGGTATGGAAACACGGATTCTCTGGCACCAATGGTTGTTATTCCACTGGCATTCCCAACCCGAGTTTTGCCACAGCTTCGAACGGGTACCTGATTTTTGATGCGGATTCCGCGAACTGCACCAACCCCAGTAGTAACCCTCCCGGCTTCAGTGCTACAGCACTTACAGGTACCATCACCAGCCCTGTCATCGACCTCACCGCTCATCCGAATGTTCTTCTTGAGTTCAGCCATGCGGCACGTTGGTGCTGCCAGTCTTCCCCGCTGTTCGTGGCCCTGTCAGGCGATGGAGGCACCACTTGGTCTGCGGATATTGCCGTGGTCTCGCCAGCCATCAACGTCAATCAGCAGGCCACCACGGTGCGTCTGAACGTGTCGAGCGTGATCGGTGGCGCGCAGAATGCCAGGATACGTTTCAATTGGGCGAACGGCACAGCCTATTATTGGGCGGTGGATGACATCCGGCTCAGGCTTCCTGCCGAGAATGACCTCATCATGGATTTCGGCTATATCTCGCACAACAGCTCCAATGAGGAGTATGGTCGCGTTCCCATCGACCAGTTGCAGCCCACGATGCTGTTCGGTGCAATGGTGCGCAACTTCGGATATCAGGAACAGACGAATGTAGCGCTCAATGTCAATGTGAAGAACAGCGCCAATGAGACCGTTGTAGAAGAGACGGAACTATTGAGCAGTCTTTCTTCGCCTGACACGGCCTTCATCGACCTTCAATTGAGCACAGGGCCATTGGAAGTAGGCAGATATTCGGTGACCTTTCAGGTGAGTTCGGATGAGGAACAGGCCGGGGCACCAACGTTCAGCACAAACTCGGTGTCGCGCAGATTCGAGGTCACGGACGGACTTTATTCGTTGGACGGTATCGGTGTGCATTTCGCCAGTCAGCAGCGGGTCACCGACATCGGTAACAATAGCTTCGAGGGAGCTGACGTTGACTTCATGATGCTCACGCATTATGACATCACATCGACCATGAACATCCCCGGCATCGAGATTCTGTTCGCCACTGGAACTCAGGCCAATGCCGCCATCTACGTGAGCCTGCATGACACGGCCGATGTATTCGCAGGCAACGTGGACAGTCCCATTGCCCAGAGTGAGATTTACGATATCACCCAGCAGAATGTGACCAGCAAGAGGGCACGGGTGTTCTTCGATGAGCCCGTTGAACTGGTGCCAGGAGCCTATTTCGCAGCTGTGCGAATGCTTGTGAGTGCCACCGAGCAGGTGGTACGCATTCAGGATGATGAGACTGTTCCGCAACCGTTCTACGGTTCGATGATCTACCATCCGGGCGATGACGTGGTCTATTCCAACGGGAATGCCTTTGCTATTCGCCTTTTGGGTGATGTTTACATAGGTGTGGAAGAGTATGACCGTTCGTTTGCCGACCTGAATGTCTATCCCAATCCGACATCTAACGGTCAATTGACCGTTGAGCTCACCTCAGAGCGTTCGGAGATGGTACGGATGCAGCTGCTCTCGGCCACAGGTGCCGAGGTGCTTTCGCAGTCAGTTAGCGTGGTTGCTGGCCAGAACCGCCAGCAGCTCGCATTGGATGGCGTTGCCAACGGTCTCTACATGTTGCGTGTCAGCGGTGCGGAGCACGAGTCCGTGCTCAGAGTGGCTGTGCAGCATTGATAACTGCGTGGACAGATCGGAAGGGGGATGCCGGATGGTGTCCCCCTTTCTTTTTTCAGTAGCCCACAACGTTAGGGCGCCCCAACCCGTAGGCTGGGAATCCGAAGTCGGTGGTGCGGAAGGTGTTGCCAATGAATACGTTGTTGCCGTTATTCTCTCCCGTGCCCGGGATGAGCGGATAGAAGGCGATGGACAGCTCGAAGTTCTCGAACACCAGGTAGCGGTTGTTCACCAATACGCCCAGACCGAACTGTGTATAGACAGTGCTCTTCTCGAATCCGTCACGTTCGTTGCCCAGCACGCCCATGGAGCAGACGAAATAGGGGCCGAACTGGAATCCGAGCAGCCGCCAAGGGGCATAGCTCTGGGTCTGCAGGGTGAGCATGACGCGGTGCGTGCCGAAGAGCTCCGAACTGTTGAATCCGCGGATGCCGCCCCGTCCTTCGTTGAGCGTGATGTTGTCGTTGGGCAGTCTGTTGATGCCTACGGTGAACGAGGGTTTGACAAACTGACGGAACCTCCATTTGCCCAGCTGCAGCAGCCCGGTGAAATAACTGATGCCGCCCTGCACCGCGCCCTGCTCATAGAAACCTTGTCTGAAGTAATTGCCATAGGCCAGGCGTGCGCTGAAATATCCCCAGTGATAGTATTGCCCCCAGTCATAGTGTGCCCCGATGTACCAGCGTGGGTCGGCACGCATCTCATAACCGCCCACAAGCCCGTAGGAGCGGCCTATGGGAACGTCCTCGATGAAACCGTAGTTGAAGATATACCTGTCGCGCAGATATTTTCTTGTGCTGAGGCCAATGCCGGCAAGGAAGGTGGCGCGGTCGCGATAGATATCAAGTCCGCCAGCTGCACCGGTGGGCCGTTCGGTGAATACCATGCTGATGGCCCGCAGCCCCACGATGAGATTGGTGGCCCGGTCGTCCTCGGTGTTCCCCTTCACCAGCTGCCATGCGCCAGCGGCCCAGTAGTCCTGCGGCACCCCTCTCGATGTGAGGAACTGGGCCGTGCTGTCGAGCTGATAGACCGTGTCTGTCTTCACCTGATAGAAGGCCGACAGGCCGCCCGCCCAGCGCGTAACGGTCGAATAGAACGGCCTATCTATGGAGATTCCGGCCTGATAGTCACCGATCTCGTTGAGCCGATAGGACGCCTTGGCACTGATATACGTGTTGCGGATGTTGCGCACCGAGTAGTCCGACTCGAAGGCATGGCGGTCGAGTGCATGATTCCAAGTGTAATAGTTGTAGAACACATGGTTGAGCCCGCCCAGGTTGTTCTCTGTGAACCCGGTGGAGAACCGCGTGCCCGAAATGCCCAGTTCGGGCAGCAGGCTCCACGAGTCGAGCACGCGGATGAGCACATCCACCGAGTCGCGCCCCGCGCCACCGTGCTGCGGATAGAAGAACACCTCTTGAATGTAGAGCTCCTGCCTGATGAGACGCTCCGACTCCTTCACCAGCAGCGAGTCGAACGGCTCACCCTCGTTGAACAGTAAGAGGTTCCTAACCGTCATCCGTAGCGTCTTGGCGTGCATCGCATTGCCGAACCGCTCTGTGCCGAGGGAGGGCACCTCGGTGGTGTCATACACATCATACCTGAACGGATCGAGCGTCACGATGCGGATGCTGCGCACCGGGTCGCCCTCAAAGCGGTCGTAGGCTTGGGTGGCGAGCCTGCGATACTGATAGCCCTTGCTTTCACCCGTGAAGGCGATGGGTTTGAAGAAGAGGTCATAGAGCGCAGTGGTGAACCACGTGCGCTGCGCGGCCTTCTCAATCTTCACATAGACTTTGAGAGAAGTGTCCTGCGGAGCAGGCTCTTGGGCGTGCACAGGTTCTCCGACAATGGTTAACGCGAAGCACAGGGCGAGGAACCAACGGAGCATGCACAAAGTACGCTCATCCCCGTTCGCACAGGGCAACTCATCCAATGTATATCCTGCATGACAGCGGATCGGCTGCTGATACCCCTTCCCCTAGGACTTCATCACAAAGCTCTCCATGAACTTTGTGGTGTAGTTGCCTGCTATGAAGTCGGGATGGTCCATCAGCGCACGATGGAACGGGATGGTCGTCTTGATGCCCTGTATCACGAATTCGTCCAAGGCCCTTCTCATCTTGGCAATGGCCTCCTCGCGGGTCTGCGCCATGGTGATGAGCTTGGCGATCATAGAATCATAGTAGGGTGGGATGGTATAGCCTGCGTAGATATGAGAATCGATACGCACGCCATGACCACCAGGGGTGTGGAGCACGGTGATCTTACCGGGGCTTGGGCGGAAGTCATTGTAAGGATCCTCAGCGTTGATGCGGCACTCAATAGCATGAAGCTGTGGGAAGTAGTTGTTGCCTGAGATACGTGCACCTGCCGCCACTTTGATCTGTTCCCAGATGAGGTCGTGGTTGATCACCTCCTCTGTGATCGGGTGCTCCACCTGTATCCGGGTGTTCATCTCCATGAAGTAGAAATCGCGGTTCTTGTCCACCAGGAACTCCACTGTGCCGGCACCTTCATAATTAACCGAGGCTGCAGCCTTGATGGCCGATTCGCCCATGCGGTGCCGCAGGTCATCTGTCATGAAAGGCGATGGTGTCTCTTCCATCAGTTTCTGGTGTCTGCGCTGAATGGAGCAGTCGCGTTCGCTCAGGTGGCAGAAGTTGCCATGCTGATCGCCCACGATCTGAATTTCAATGTGGCGTGGGTCCTCCACGAACTTCTCCATGTACATGCCATCGTTCCCGAACGAAACAGCTGCTTCCTTGCGGGCAGATTCCCAAGCGGCCTCCAATTCGTCCTCACTTCTCACCACGCGCATCCCTTTGCCACCTCCGCCCGCTGTGGCCTTAAGCATGATGGGATACTTCACCTTGGCAGCGGTCTTCTTGGCGTCCTCCAAATCTTTGAGAAGGCCTTTCGAACCAGGGATGGTAGGTACACCTGCCTTGATCATGGTCGCCTTGGCGGTGGCCTTGTCCCCCATGGCCTCAATCATCTCTGGCGAGGCCCCGATGAACTTGATGCCATGCTCCTTGCAGATGCGCGAGAAGTTGGCGTTCTCCGAAAGGAAGCCGTAGCCCGGATGGATCGCATCGGCATTCGTGATCTCTGCTGCCGAGATGATGTTGGGGATGCTCAGATAGCTTGCCGCACTTGATGGCGGACCGATGCAGACGGCCTCGTCTGCGAACTTCACGTGCAGGCTTTCCTTGTCGGCCGTGGAATAGACCGCCACTGTCTGAATGCCCTGCTCGCGGCAGGTGCGGATGATGCGGAGGGCTATCTCACCCCGGTTGGCTATCAGTATCTTCTTGAACATGGCTGCTTCGCGTAGGAGGAAGAGCCGAAGCAAAAGGACATCCCGTCCAGACCTTCAGCCCCGAATTTGTGAACCTGACCGGATGATCAGTGCGGTTCAATGAGAAACAGAGGCTGGTCATATTCCACGGGGGATGAGTCATCCACCAGAACTTTGACCACCTTGCCACTGAACTCGGCCTCAATCTCATTGAAAAGCTTCATGGCCTCGATGATGCAGACCACATCGCCTTTCTTCACCTCATCACCCACGCTGAGGAAAGGTGGTTTCTCGGGTGATGAAGAGCGGTAGAACGTACCGATCATGGGGGATTTGATCTCTTCGAAGTTACCACTTGTGGGTGCGGCCACTTCCTTCTGCTGTGCCGGAGCCGCAGCTGGCGCAGGTTGCACTGGGGCAGCCACAGGAACACTTGCCACAGGATGCACAGGAACGGGGAGCACGGTGGGCTGAACAGTCTGGACCAATTGAACTTCGGGTTGCCCATTCTTGCGGAAAGGTGGGGTCTTGATGGTCAGTTTGAATCCTTTCGACTCGATCTCCACCTCACTGACGCCCGATTTGGCCACGAATCTTATCAGCTCCTGTATCTCTTTGATGTCCATGTTCACTTTCTGTTAGGGGGTGCTAAAGTAGAAATTTGAGAAGGGATCATTTGGGATCGTAAGCCCACTTCAGATAGAGGGCGCCCCATGTGAATCCGCCTCCGAAGGCACTCAGTATCAGGTTGTCACCTTTCTTGAGCAGGTGCTCCCATTCATGCAGGCAGAGCGGCATGGTACCATTCGTGGTATTCCCGTAGCGCTGAATGTTGAGCATCACCTTGCTCTCATCCAACCCCATGCGCTGCGCTGTGGCATCGATGATGCGCTTATTCGCCTGATGCGGGACAAGGAACGCCACATCCTCGGCCTTAAGGCCATTGCGCTTCATGATCTCCTCCGAGACCTCGGCCATCTTCGTCACCGCGAACTTGAATACCGCCTGTCCCTCCTGATAGACGTAATGTTCGCGGGCGTCCACAGTCTGGTGCGATGCGGGTCGCATGGACCCACCGGCCTTCTGATGCAGATGCTGTACTCCTGAGCCGTCTGTGCAGAGGATGTGATCCATCAGACCCAGACCTTCCGAGTTGGGCTCCATGAGAACCGCCCCTGCCGCATCACCGAAAATGACACAGGTCTGGCGGTCGGTGTAATCGATGATGCTCGACATCTTATCGGCACCCACCACGATCACCTTCCTGTAGCGTCCGGAGCGGATGTACATATCGGCCGTGGTGAGGGCATAGATGAAGCCCGAGCAGGCCGCGTTCAGATCAAAGCTGAAGGCGTTGTGAAGCCCACATTCATCGGTGATGATGTTGGCCGATGCGGGGAACTGCATGTCGGGCGTCACGGTGGCGCAGATGAGCAGGTCCACCTCCTCAGGGCGTGTTCCGGTCTTCTCCAGAAGGCCTTTCACGGCAGGCACTGCCATGCGGGTCATGCCCTGATCCTTGCCCTTGAGTATGCGCCTCTCGGAGATGCCTGTGCGGCTCAGGATCCACTCATCGTTGGTGTCCACCAGTGCTTCCAGCTCCTTGTTGGTGAGCCGGTAGTCCGGTAAGGAAGTGTGTACACCCGTGATGGCGCCTCTGAGTTCTGACATGCGGTTCTATTCAAGCGTTTGACCGCAGACAAAGGACGAACGTATACAGAAGCCCTAAAGAGACTTCCGCAACGGGCCTTTCCCTGCGGTCAAAAATATGCGGAACGGTTGAAGTGCGCCCGATCAGGCCACTTCCTTCTCCATCACCACTTTACCCTTGTAGTAGAGTTTTCCCTCATACCAGTGTGCGCGGTGGTAAATGTGTGGCTCGCCAGTTGTTGGGCAGACCGCAATCGCAGGTGCTACGGCCTTGATGTGGGTCCTGCCTTTGTCCCTGCGGGTTTTGGAGGTCTTTCGTTTGGGATGTGCCATGGTTACTTGGTATTATGTCGTTTCAATCGTTGTTCAATCAGTTCATTCTGTCCTTCAGGTTTCCGAGGATAGCCTTGAAGGGGCTTTGCGTTTCGTTGTCGGCAAGAGGTTCCGAGATGCGGTCGAGCACGGTGCGGTCGCAGAGCGATGTGTCGCCTGTGGCCTCGCAGGGCACTTTTCGGAGCGGGACACTCAGACCTATAAACTCATAGACCATCTGAGATATGTCCAGTTCGTGCGAACCATGCGGTATCATCATCAGCTCATCGTCCACTTCCTCCAGTGCATCACCGAATTTCACGAACATCCGATACTCTCCGCTCACGTGCTGACGGTAGTCCACTGCGCATCGGTCGCAAATCTCGCCCACTTCACCGCTCAGATGGAACGAAAGCCCGAGATGCGTGGCCTTCTTGTCCATCGTCATTTGCACTTTCACATCACCGGAGCGGATAAGGGAATCCTCCAACTGCTCAAAGAACCTATCGTTGGCATCGAACTCAAAATGGTGCACCCCGGTGCTGAGACCAGAGAACTTCACAACGAATTCGCGCAACTTTCCCATCTTTCAAAAAACGGGGTGCAAATGTAGTAAAACCGAGGTCAGTGATATCACGGGAATGCGGAAAATGGAAAATCATGTTTCGTCACAAAGGACGAACAGCTCTCGGTGAGGCCTAATCCTTTCGTGGTGCTGGCCTGCGGGAACCTCTGTCAGAAACAGGTGGTCTCCGTTTGCTGTTGCGGTCATCGCCTGCACGCTCGCGCCTGTCCTCAATCTTCAACGGGTCTGCACTGAACTCGGCATAGCGCTGACGTTCGCGGAAGATGTCGATGCCCGTGAACACCGCATCGCGGAACGACTGCTCGCTGGCCACGCCCTTGCCTGCGATGTCGAAGCCTGTGCCATGGTCGGGCGAGGTGCGCACGATGGGCAGTCCGGCCGTGAAATTCACACCCTCGTCAAAGTTCATGGCCTTGAAAGGAATGAGTCCCTGATCATGGTACATGGCCAGAATAACATCGAATTGGCGGTAGGCCCCTGACCCGAAGAAACCGTCCGCTGCATAGGGACCGAAGACCAGAAGTCCGTCCTCTTTCGCCTTGCGGATGGCAGGGATGATGACCTCCTGTTCCTCTCGGCCGATCACTCCACCATCACCGTTGTGCGGGTTAAGACCCAGCACTGCGATGCGTGGTCTGCGGATGGCGAAGTCTATGGGGAAATGACGGTCGAGAAAACGGATCTTCTTGATGATGGCCTCGAAGGTGAGCGACTTGCCAACCTCCGACAGCGGCACATGGCCGGTCATGAAGGTCACGTTCATGTGGCCGCTCAGCATCACCATGCTGTATTCCTCGGCACCGAATTCCTGCGCCAGATATTCTGTGTGTCCGGGGAAATTGAACTCCTCCGATTGGATGTTGTGCTTGTCAATAGGAGCGGTTACGAGGATGTCGATCTTGCCCGCCTTGAGGTCGGCCACAGCGGCCTGTAGTGATTTCAGAGCATAGGCACCGCTTTCGGGTGTTGGTGTGCCGATTTTAACTTCCACCTCTTCGCTCCAAACGTTTACCACGTTGGCCAGTTTGGGATTGGCCTCGTTGGCGTCCTTTATCGGATTGAAGCTGAAATCGGGGATGCCCAGTATTCTGCGGTGCTGCGCTGAAACGAACCGAGAGCCGTAGAGAATGGGCAGACACTCATCCACCATTCTGCTGTCGCGGAAGGTTTTGATGATGACCTCATGACCGATACCGTTGAGGTCTCCGCATGAGATTCCGACCCTGACCTTCCCTTCGTGTGCAGACATGCTGTTGTTCCTGTTCCTGAAATATGGCGTTGGCCTTGCCTGCTGAAATCCGGTAGGGGAGACCCCGACCTGCAATGCCTAATTTTGAGGCGACAAAAGTAGCTACTTTGAGAACTCTGTGAGGTTTTGGATGTTCTCCGCCATAAGAAGTAGCTCAGGTCAAAAACACACGGAATGAATACGGTTCAACTATTGGAAAAGGCCCTGCGCGAGGAGTTCCTCACGGCCGAGGAGGGGCAGTATCTGTTTCTCAACGCCCCGATGACCGACCTCATGTTCGTGGGCAACGAGATGCGCAAACGCAGACGGAACGATGGTAAGGTCACCTGGATTATTGACCGCAATGTGAACACCACGAACGTCTGCATCGCCAACTGCAAATTCTGCAACTTTTACAGGGTGCCCGGTCATCCGGAGAGTTACATCACCAGCATTGACACCTACAAGAGGAAGATTGAGGAGACCTTCCGGTATGGGGGTGAGCAGTTGCTTTTGCAGGGCGGGCATCACCCTGAGCTGGGATTGAGCTTTTACAAGAATCTGTTCAGCGAACTGAAGTCACTGTACCCTAACCTCAAGCTGCATGCCCTCGGCCCGCCCGAGATCGCGCACATCACCAAGCTGGAAGGGACTACCCATACCCATGTTCTTTCTGAACTGAAAGCAGCCGGTCTGGACAGTCTGCCTGGAGCAGGTGCTGAGATTCTCAACGACCGCGTGCGCAGACTCATTTCGAAAGGCAAATGCACGGGCAGGGAATGGCTGGATGTGATGCGTGCCGCCCATCAGTTGCATCTCACCACCTCGGCCACGATGATGTTCGGCCATATCGAGACCTTGGAAGAGCGATTCGAGCACATGGTGTGGCTGCGCGAGGTACAGAGTGAGAAACCTGCCGATGCCAAGGGGTTCATCGCTTTCATCCCATGGCCCTTTCAGGATGACGGCACGCTGCTGCGCAGGGTCAAGAACATCCGCAATTCATGCACTCCGATGGAGTATGTGCGCACGATCGCCATCTGCCGCATCATGTTGCCCAACATCCCCAACATTCAGGCATCTTGGCTCACTGTGGGCAAGCAGGTGGCGCAAATGTGCCTCCATGCGGGTGCCAACGACTTCGGCAGCATAATGATTGAGGAGAACGTGGTGAGCGCGGCCGGTGCACCCCATCGTTTCACATCCAAGTCCATTCAGGATGCCATCCGCGAGGCAGGTTTCGAGCCGCAGCTCCGCAACCAGCAGTACGGCTACCGCGACCTTCCGGAGATGATGGAGGAACAGGTCATCGACTATTGAATCCCTGCAAAGTGGTCAGAATCCAATGCCAAGTCTCAGGCCTGGATAAACTAGCGTGGTGTGAACGCGGTCAGAGCCGGGGTAGTAGGTCTGGTCCACTTCGCTCAGGTAATAGTAGTACTCCCTGTAGGAGACATTCTTGGCGCTCACATTGAGCAGAAGGCTGAAGTTGAGCCGCTTCTTGGTCTTGAACCGCACCCCGATGCCAAGGCCCCACATGGCGCCTCCACGAAGGTCGTCCGGACCATAGCCTGAGCCATAGTCCACCTCGTTCATGCCCGATTCTGTCACGGCCACCGCATAACCCAGTTCGAGCGCATAGAATGGGGTGACGCGCTTCTTGAGAATCTCACCTGAATACTGCAGGTAGATGGGCAGATAGACGCCTGTGCCTGAATAGGAGTTCCCATATGCGTCATTGGAACGGGTGGAGAGTCCGGGCCCGCTCAGGTCGAGACCCAGGCCAACACCCAGGTGTCCGAACCGTCCGAAGCGATAGCCGTTGACCACCCGCACACCACCCTGCACCAGTTCCAGCAGCAGTTGTGCTTGGAAGAAATAGCCTTTGCGCTTCGGTTCGTAGGGGGCGTGTTGCAGCGTGTCGCGCTTGTTGGAAGCGGTCTGCGGTGCATCACGCAGAACGGCCGGCACGTTGCCAATAGGCTCTTTGGTGATGCGCGCCACTTCCACCATCTCCACATGGAAAATACTGCCGCCCAGAATCTGGACCTTCAGGCTGCGGTTGGGCACCTGCTCGATGATGATGCCGCGCAGCACACTGCCATTGTTCAGATAGACGGCATCCTCCATGCCATTCTGGGCCGAACCGACCATTGGGAAGAGCGCAAGAAGAACGAATGCGAGGAAAAGGGACCGGATGTTCATGTCGAAGGGTTGAAATGTGCATCAAAGGTGGGTAATTCACAGATGGGGGAATTGACTTTTGACAGGATTCTGCCCATGGACGGACCCTTCCGCGATGCCGTACCTTTGCGCTGATGACAGAGAAGCAGGACATCCGTGCCGTGAGTCGCGAGCAGATCGCTGACTTCCTTGTGGGGCACGGGGAGAAGGCATTCCGTGCCAAGCAGGTCGATGAGTGGCTGTGGAAGAAAGGAGCCCAGCACTTCGAGGACATGACCAACCTGAGTGCCGCGACCCGAGAACTTCTGGCGGCCCATTTTGTGATCAATGCTGTGGAAGTGGCGGAGAAACAGGTGAGCAACGACCGCACCATCAAAAGTTCGTTCCGCACACATGATGGTAAGATCGTGGAAGGGGTGCTTATTCCCACCGCCTCGCGCATGACGGCCTGCATCAGCTCTCAGATCGGCTGTAGCCTCACTTGTGCTTTCTGCGCCACGGGAAGGCTGGAGCGTCTGCGCAACCTGAATGCGGATGAGATATTCGACCAGGTGGTGCACATTGCGCGGCAGTCCATGGAGCATTATGGCATTCCCCTGAGCAATATCGTTTACATGGGCATGGGCGAGCCGCTGCTCAATTACCGCAATGTGCTCGACAGTGTGGAACGCATCACTTCACCCAACGGGTTGGCCATGTCGCCCAAGCGGATCACTGTCTCCACGGCCGGCATAGCCAAAATGATTCGCAAGCTTGGGGACGATAAGGTGAAATTCAATCTGGCGCTTTCGCTGCACGCTGCCAACGAGGAGAAGCGCAGCCGTATCATGCCAATCAATGATTCCAACAACCTGAAGGAACTGGCATCGGCCATGCGCTATTTCCATGATCAGACGGAAACACGGCCTACGTTGGAGTATATCATCTTCAAGGACTTCAACGATAGTCTGGAGGATGCACGGGAACTGGCCGACTTCGCCCGGAATTTTCCGACCAAGATCAACATCATCGAATACAACCCCATTGATGGTGGGGAGTTTCAGAAGGCCGATGAGCGGAAGGTGGATGCATTCAAGACCTATCTCGAAGGGCGCAATCTGGTGGTCAATGTGAGGCGCAGTCGCGGCAAGGACATCGATGCCGCCTGCGGACAGCTCGCCAATAAATCGGAGGTGGCCCGATTAGGCTGAACGCACTGGCTCTGAAGATCCAATTAATACTGCTTGCCTTGTCGTTCGGGTCCGGACGGTCGATGCCAACTTACGTACTTTCGGCCTCTGTAAGATACCGTGAGCACGCTTGACAGCATAAAGGCACCCGTAAGGGTGGAGATGGAGGAGTTCGAGGGGCGTTTCCGGTCCTCGATGCGCAGTCAGGTGGCCTTGCTTGACAAGATCACGCGCTACATCGTGAAGCGCAAGGGCAAGCAGATGCGCCCGCTGTTCGTCTTTCTCAGTGCCAAGCTCGTGGGCAGCACCAACGACAGCACCTACCGTGCGGCCACGCTCATCGAACTGCTCCACACCGCTACTTTGGTGCATGATGACGTGGTGGACGACTCGGACACCCGTAGGGGCTTCTTCTCGATCAACGCCCTTTGGAAGAACAAGATCGCGGTGCTCATCGGTGATTTCCTGCTTTCCAGGGGGCTCCTGCTCTCTGTGAAACACAAGGATTATCACCTGTTGGAGATTACGACCCGCGCGGTGGAGGAAATGAGTGAGGGCGAGCTGCTTCAGATTGAGAAGGCACGGAAACTCGACATCACCGAGGAGGTCTATTTCAGCATCATCACCAAGAAGACCGCATCGCTCATTGCCAGTTGCTGCGCCAGCGGTGCCGCCAGTGTAACGGACGACAAGCCGACCGTTGAGCTGATGCGTCAGTTCGGGGAGACGGTGGGCATCGCCTTTCAGATCAGGGACGACCTCTTCGATTATGGCACAGACACAGGCATCGGTAAGCCGGTGGGCATCGACATCAAGGAGAAGAAGATGACGCTGCCGCTCATCCATGCGCTCAATCGGGCGGATGCATCGCAGAAGAGGTTCATCATCAACACCATCAAGAATCACAACACGGATGATGCGCGCGTGGCACAGGTCATTGCCATGGTGGAATCGCTTGGTGGTATTGCCTACACCCGTCAGCGCATGAACGATTACCGTGACCGCGCCTTGCAGCTTCTGGCCCGATTGCCTGAGAATGAGGCGCGCAATTCACTGACCGCGCTGGTCAATTTTGTCATCGACAGGGAAAAATGAGGTCTGCCGGAGCAATGCTGTTCCGTGCGGGTCGAACTCAACTCAGCAGGGCCTTCACCAACGTGGAGATCGTCTTGCCATCGGCCTTGCCTGCCAGCTCTTTTGAGGCGATGCCCATTACCTTGCCCATGTCCTGCGGGCCCGATGCGCCCACTTGGGCGATGAAACCGGCAATGATGGGCCGCAACTCTTCCTCCGAAAGCTGTTTGGGCAGATACTGTTCAATGATGGCCGCCTCTGCCAACTCCGGGTCGGCAAGGTCCTGACGGCCCTGTTGAATGTAGAGGTCCGCACTCTCCTTACGCTGCTTCACCAGCTTCTGCAACATCTTGATACCCTCGTCATCAGACGCTTCGCCACCCGCACCTTGGGCCGTTGCGGCAAGCAGAAGTTGCGACTTGATGGCGCGCAATGCTGTGAGGCGGGCGCTGTCTTTGGCCTTCATGGCCTCTTTGATGTCGTTGTTGATCCGGTCGGTGAGTGTCATGATGCGAGATTGAAGGATGCGATTGAGAGCGCAAAGTTGCGCCATCTGTCGAGAATTCCACTCCGCTCAGTGGTCCAGAAGGGGTTCAGTTGCGATGATTTCCCGTAAGCGTGTGTACGCGTATATTCGCAGCCCTAAAAATCAAGACCCGTAATTATGGTAATCGGAAAAATCCGCGAGAAGTCTACACTGCTGCTCATCATGATCGGTGGGGCCATGCTCGCCTTCATTCTGGGCGACCTCTTTTCGTCCAGCAATTTTCTCGTCAGCGGCTCGCAGACCGAGATAGGTGTCGTGGCCGGTGAGGCGATCGAGGGACGCGATTTCGAGGACCGCGTTCAGCAGGCCATCGACAACTACAAGGCGCAGTCCGGTCAGACCACGGTGAATGCCACCACCACAGACCAACTGCGCGAGCAGACCTGGAATCAGCTGCTGCGCGACATCGTCATGGACAGCGAGATGGAAGAGCTGGGTGTGACCGTCACAGCTGATGAGATCTATGACATGGTGCAAGGCAACAACCCGCACCCGCAGGTCGTTCAGGCGTTCACCGACCCTAACACGGGCCGCTTTGACAATGCACAGGTGGTGGCGTTCCTGCAACGCATGGACGAAGACCCCGACATGAAGGCCCGTTGGGTGCGTTTCGAGCGCGACATCGCGAAACTTCGCAGGAGCGAGAAGTATTTCAACCTCATCAAGAAGGGGCTCTATGCCACGACCCATGAGGCTCAGGGCGACTTCGTTGCCAAGAACAGCCCCGCGAACATCCGATTGGTGGTCAAGCGCTTTGAGAGCGTGGCAGATGAGGGCATCACCGTCACGGATGAGGATGTGAAGAAATACTATAAGGCCAATATCAAGAAATATGAGCAGGAGGCCTCGCGCGATGTGGAGTTCGTGGCCTTGAATGTGGAGCCGTCCAAAGAGGATGCTGATAAGGTGCAGCAGTGGGCCGACCGCCTGAAGCCGGAATTCGAGTCGGCTGAGAACGATACCCTGTTGGTTAACCGCGAGTCTGACGTGAGATTCAATGCCATGTGGACGGCCAAGGGCTCGCTGCCCCTGAACATCGATTCCATCATGTTCCGGGCAGAGAAAGGTTTCGTGTACGGTCCTTATCGCGATGGCAAGGCCATCAAACTTGCCAAACTGATCGGGGTCAAAATGTCGCCTGATTCGGTGAAGGCCCGTCACATTCTCCTCACCCCGAAGACCTATGGCGCGAAGTCAAAGGCCACGGCCGACAGCATCTATGACCTCGTTAAGAACAAGAAGGCCGACTTTGCCACCTTGGCAAGTTCAATCTCAGAGGATCCGGGTTCCGGAGCTCAGGGCGGGGACCTCGGCTGGTTCGCAGAGGGCCAGATGGTGCCTACATTCAACGATGCCTGTTTCAACGGCAAGAAGGGCGATATCACGCTGGTGCAGTCCCAGTTCGGCTTTCACATCATCGAGGTGCTCGATCAGAAGGGCAAGTCCGAGAAGCGTGCCGTGGCTGTTGTGCAGCGCAACATTGAGCCGAGCAGCAAGACCTATCAGGTCATCTACGGTCAGGCCGATGAGTTTGCCCGTCAGGCCAAGTCTATCGAGACATTCGATGCGCTTGTGGCCGAGAAAGGCCTGAACAAGCGATTGGCCCCGAACCTCAAGGAGAACGACCGCACCATTGCCGGTCTGGAAAGCCCACGTGAGGTGGTGCGTTTCGCTTTCAACGCAGAGAAAGGTGAGGTGAGCAAGGTGATGGAGTTGGGCAACACCTTCGTTGTGGCTGTTCTCACTGCCGTGCGTGAGAAGGGAAGTACACCGATTGAGGACATCCGTGAGGAGCTTGAGGCCGAGGTGCGCAAGGAGAAGAAGGCCGAGCAGTTCATCAAGGAGTTCGCGGATGCGAATGCATCAGACATTCAGTCGCTGGCCGACAAGATGAATCTGCCATTGGAGGTCAAGGAAGCTGTTTCATTCAGTTCGAGCGCCATTGCGGGTCTCGGTCGCGAGCCAGAGGTGATCGGCACGGCCTCTGTGTTGGCTCCCAACAAACTGTCCGCACCCATCAAGGGGCAGCAGGGCGTGTTCGTTCTAACGGTAGACAACCGGACAGCCGCCCCTGCAGTTGACAGCTACGAGGCGAATGCCAGAAGCCTCAGCGCTTCTATGGCATCGCGCGTGGACTTTGAGGTGTTCGAGGCGCTGAAGAAGAAGGCCGAGGTGAAAGACAACCGCTCCAAGTTCTACTGAGAATCGGTTTCAAACGACACCAACATAAAGGGCTGACATCTGGAGATGTCGGCCCTTTTTCATTGGTGTCCGGCCCATTGTTCCAGCTTGCGCTGAAGCTCCTGGGAGGTGACGGGTTTGATGAGCAGGTCGTCCATCTCCACCTTCAGCTTCCCATTGGCATCGCGTTCCAGAACGTTGCCGCTCAGTCCGATGATCGGAGGGGCGATTCCTTTGGTGCGAATCCGTGCCGATGCCTCTATTCCGTCCATGACGGGCATCTGAATGTCCATGAAGATCAGGTCGAATCTCCCGGGCTCGAAGGTGCTCACGGCCTGTTCGCCATTGTTCACAACGGTCACCTCACACCCCATTTTGCCGAGCATCACCTTGAACGCATGCTGGTTGATGATATTGTCCTCCACCAGTAGCACCCTTTTGCCGCTGGGCAGGGTGGACGGGGACTGGACAGTCCCGACCGCATCAATTGTCGCGTTGGTCGATGCCATGCCCAACGGAATCTCCACCCAGAAAACGCTTCCAACCCCCGGTATGCTGGTCACTCCGATGCTACCGCCCAGCATCTCGGTCAGTTTCCTGGTGATGGACAGCCCGAGGCCCGTACCCTCCAGATTCTGTGCGGTGGTGTGTTCCAACTGCGAGAAGTCCTTGAAGAGCTTGGGCAGGTCATGTTCCGGGATTCCTATGCCCGTGTCGTGCACCTCGAGCCGCAGATGCCCGTCCGAACATTCCATCATCACGGTCACATCTCCCTGCTCGGTGAATTTGATGGCATTCTTCACCAGATTGGAGAGTATCTGTGTGAGCCTCCGTCTGTCCGACCGGATCGATGCATCTCGGCTCTGGTCATTCACCTTGAGGTCTATCGCTTTCGCCCGCGCCTCTGGGCCGAAGCGTTTCACCACAGTGTCCAACAGTTGAGTGGAAGTGAAAAGGTCCTCTTTCAGAAGGACCTTTCCCGCCTCCAGTTCTGAGAGATGCAAGACATCGTTCACGATAGACCTGAGGTCCTCTGCGGCATTGTGAATATGAAGCACCTGTTCGCGCTGATCGGGCCGCAGGTCAGATTCCAACAGCAGCTCTGAGATGGCCAGCATTCCAGTGAGCGGGGTTCTTATCTCGTGGCTCATGCTTGCGAGGAATCCCGACCGGAAGTGAAGCGAGCGCTCTGCTATGTTCTTCTCCTGCTCGAGTTGCTGATTGGCGCGCTGCACGGTGAGGTCAACGAGCGAACCTATGTGTCCGGTGTATCCCTTGAGATGATCGAACATGGGCACGGCCTGTTCCAGCACATGGGTCACCTTGCCGTCCGGACTTATGAGACGGTACCCCATCTGGTAGGGCACCTGCTCGGTGGCCGCCCGTTGCCACTCAAGGCCCACTTTGTCTGCGTCATCCGGATGAATCAGCCTCTTCCATGCTCCGGAGAGCAGGTCACTCACGCTCGTTGGGATGATCTTGCGCAGACTGTCGTTCACATAGACCGTGTTGCTGTTCACATCGGTCTGATAGATGCCTACGGGCATGATGGCTGCCAATTGCCTGAACTTGGCCTCATTCTCCCGAAGAGCCTCTTCGGCCCGTTTCCTGTTGGTCACATCTATGGACCAGATGGCAATTCGGTCTATTACTCCGTCCTTGTTCCTGATCGGATTGATATGACGCTCAAACCAGTGTTCACGGTTGCCGTTCGAGAAATGCTTCTCCACTTGGACCTTCTTGCCGGTGAAGGCCTGCTTGGCCTCGGCAAGGAACTGTGGCATCCGTTCCGCAGGGGTCACATCGGCCACGTTGAGCCCCATTCTCAGGTCACGGCCATACTGCTCTCTTGCCAGGTTGGCAGCCGCCTCGTTGAATGAAAGGATGTTCAGCTCATGGTCAAGGAGCACGAAGGTCTGAGAGCTGCTGTTGAAGACGGACCGCAGATTCTCTTCCGACAGGCGAATCTCCCGTTCGGCCCTTTTCTTGTCCGTGATATCCACCGCCCAGATGGAGACCATGCTGGCCTCATTTTTCGCGTTGACGGGGCAGAACCGTATCTCAATAGTGTTGAGCTCTTTGAGCGGAAGTTCGAATTCAATGACCACTGTGCCTCCCGATCGCGCCACTTTCAGTCCACCGATGAAACGTGCCCGCCAGGCCTCATGCACGCTCTGTAGCACATCGGCCTTTTCAGATGCATCGTCCTGTCCCGAATTGCAAAGCAGCTGGGTGGCATAGGTGTTGCAACTGACGATGCGGTTGTTGGAATCGATCAGCGCAAAGGCCTGCGAATCGTTGCTGTTGATGGCCCGGATGATATTCTCCCTGTAGCGCTCCTCCTGTTCGCGTCTCTTGCGCTGTGAGATGTCCTGATAGGAATGGATCACTCCGGTCACCTCCCCATCCGCTCCGCGCAAGGGCGAGAAGACCGCCTCGATCCAGATGTCCTCATTGGCCGAGGAGTCCATGCGCCTCTCCACGCTCACTCTCCGGCCTTTCAGGGCCAGTTCGAAGTTCCGCATGAAGCGTTTGCCATTGCCTCTGTCCGCGTAATCCCAGTAGGTGTAACCGGATTTCACCGCCTCACCGAAGAAACGGCTCATGGTGCTGGCCGCCTGCGCATTGAACCACAGAATGCGGTAGGCCTTGTCCATGACCAGCACACTGCGGTCCGAATGCTCCAGGATGGAGAGCATTTCGGGAGATGCTGCGAAGGCGTTGTTCTCTTGCGCCATGGTGAGTTGATACAAATGTGGCGATAACGTGAACGATGGTTCAGGGTTCGTCAATTACGACCAATCCTGTGAATAGTCCGATGAGGGTCTTTTGATGTCCGATCATGTTGTTTCAGGTCAGAAGTCGCGCACTTTCCTGATCTGTTTGCGCAGGGTCTGCTTGAGGTGCAGTTTGAGCACAGCCCCCATGTTCCTGCACTGCAGGAAATCATCATTGCGATGATGGACGGAAAGGTCCTTTGCGAGGCTGGCGGTCTTCTCGGATGAGGAGATGTGGTCCTGTTCCATGCAGTCGAGCAGATCCTTCACACGGTAGCGACTGCGGATGAGCCTGCGGGCGATGAGCGAGCGTTCCTCATTCTCATACTGCTCCACGGTCTCGGCATTGATGAGGTCCATGCCCATTTTGACCAACGGAAGATTCTCCTTGAAGAACTGGGGCAGATAGACTCTTCTGCGTCCCTCATAGCTCTGCTGGTCGAAGTCGATGGCGCGGATGCGGTACTGCACATCGTCAAAATCGGGAGTGATGGCCACCACATAGTTGTAGCTGCGCATATCGCCCAGCAAGCGCACATGGCACCGCTCGTTAAACTTGACGAACTCCTTGGCCAGTCGCACGCGGTTCACGTGCGTGGTGTCGAGCATCCGGTCTATGAACACATCGCCCGGAATGCCCGCTATGTGCTCCTCGATCAGCGTGGCACCGTCCACAAAATAGCTGATGCGGTTGGGTGAGAGCAGGTGTTCCAATTCCAGCCCGTAGATGCGCGAGGCATCGGCCGTCTTGATGTAGAAATAGTCGTAGTTGTCGTTGAACCGGTTGATGATGCGCACCCGGAACGGATTGGAATTGCCGAAGGCGCAGTAATCGATCCGGTCCACATCCAAGTGCTTGGATGAGCTGAAATCGCCCTCGTTGCGCAGCAGCACATAGATGAAGGTGAGGGCGCGGTTCAGTTCCCTGGTGCGCTCGGGGGTATAGAACACGGTCTCCCACAGTGTGTCCTTGCCGGTCTTGTCGAGCAGCGGAACGGCCATGCTGTGCTGCAGCAGGTCGGTGTATTCCAGCCCCAGTTTCTTCTCCCGGCCTTCCTGTTTGAGGTATTTGCGCAGTGGGGCGATGATGGGGAAGAAGGGCTTCTTCTTGGAGATGTGGTTGAGGTTTTCCAAGGCGTGTAGTTCTGCGACAAGTTCGGAATAAGGGAGGATTCGGATTCCCTTTATATCACGATAGTCATCAGAAAAAGAATATAATTGTTAGTTAAAACCAGTAAATCAGCACTTTATAAGTTTTAGTGAATGATAAGAAAAACGATAA
Source organism: uncultured Chryseobacterium sp. (assembly GCA_964488095.1). Taxonomy (GTDB): domain Bacteria; phylum Bacteroidota; class Bacteroidia; order UBA10329; family UBA10329; genus UBA10329. The sequence continues at coordinate 2,927 of CAZATP010000002.1, read as the reverse complement.
TGGCAGGATAATAAGAGTTCAGCGAGGCAACCCGAGGTTAGTTTTCCCTGTCCGTTACTCTGGTACGGCAGACTTTAACCGAAAATGACATGATACCTGTTTTCAGACTTCAATCCATCACAAGGTCCGCATGGCATTGGGCAATGCCCGCATTATGTGCGGTCGGACTCATGTTGCACTCCCGGTTCGAGGCAGCCGCTCAGACGGAGAATGTTGGCATAGGCACTGCGACTCCGCATCCCAATGCTCTGCTCGACCTATCCTCGGTGAACAAGGGGCTTCTGGTTCCAAGACTTAATACACTTCAGCGCACGTTGATGAGCCCTCTGCCATCAGCCAATGGTCTGCTGGTTTATGACACGGATCTCAGTACTTTTTGTTTCTGGGATGGAGTTTCGTCACAGTGGGTATGTCTCGATGAGTTGGGTAATGGCTCAGGTGGGGCGACCGGGCCCACAGGTTCAACTGGTCCAGCGGGGCCCACGGGAGTTTCAGGTGCGGAAGGAGCCACAGGCCCAACAGGTGCGGATGGAGCAACTGGTCTTATGGGCGTAACCGGTGCAATTGGCCCAACTGGCCCAACTGGTCCAACTGGGGCTGATGGTGCCGCTGGCGCTGATGGAGCGACCGGACCAACAGGTTCAAATGGTTCCATAGGTCCAACGGGTCCTGCAGGAGTTACAGGCGCAACCGGTGCTACTGGTCTAGCAGGAGTCACAGGCTCAGACGGAGCGACTGGCCCAACAGGAGTCGATGGAACAACAGGTGTTACGGGCGCAACCGGTGCTACTGGTGCTACTGGTCCAGCAGGAGTCACAGGCTCAGACGGAGCGACTGGCCCAACAGGAGCCGATGGACCAACTGGTCTTACGGGCGCAACCGGTGCTACTGGTCCAATTGGTCCAGCAGGAGTCACTGGAGCAGACGGAGCGACCGGTCCAACAGGAGCCGATGGAACAACTGGTCTTACGGGTGCAACCGGTGCTACTGGTCCAACTGGTCCAGCAGGAGTCACTGGCGCAGACGGAGCGACCGGCCCAATAGGAGCCGATGGAGCAATTGGTCTTACAGGTGCAACCGGTGCTACTGGTCCAACCGGTGCTGATGGGGCGACAGGCCCCACAGGTATAGGTGGAGGGAAGGGCTATATCCTCACTTTGGGGCATAGCAACACCAACCTCTTGAGAAACAGTACCTATGTTGTCGGTTATTTCTGGAATGCCCAGGCGCTCACGCTCTTCAATGACCGTCCATCCCGAAGGGCGATGGTGCCTGCCTCGGGTGAGATATCGAGTGTACAGGTGATGTCGGCTGTTGCGGGCACGCTTGCTGGGGTTACCAACGACAACACGACCATCGTCATCCGTAACTGGACACAGAATACGGAGGCCACATTGACAGCTACCTACGGCCTCAGTTCAGGCGACCTGCTTGGTGTTTCTCGCATAGACAACTTCGTGCTGGGCACACCGCTATCGGTAGCTGCGGGGGATCAGATACAGATTCGCCTGCTTACGCCCAACTGGGTCACCGAACCCACACAGGTCAATCAGATTTTCAATGTTTATGTGGAATGAGAGGGATGAAGGGAATCGTATTTTTTCTGCTACTGTCGGCCAGTGGGTCGGCCTTTGCACAGGTCGTCATCAACGAAGTGATGCCAAGACCTGGCGGAGGGGATTCTGATGCCTGCATACAGTCGATGGTGAGTCCTGCCAATCCTACCTGTGGAACAGAATGGGTGGAACTCTACAATCCTGACCCGTGCAATGATGTCGATATCAGCTGCTATTATTTGGCCAGCCGAACATGGAGCGGCAATACCAACACAGGTGTTTTCTGTCTTCCCCCTGGAACGGTTGTACCCTCTCTCGGTTTCTTGACGGTAGGGGGTGGTCAGAGTGGTGCCGACATCGTCATTGCCGATCATCCTGGGCGCTATTGCGTGGGTGCTACGAGGTGGTATCTTGAGAACAACAACGGATGGATAGGTTTCTATGCTCAGAATGGTAGTCCAGTGGACGGGGTTTATTGGACAGGCAACGCCAATGCGCCCAACACATTGAACACCAATGCCGATTTCTCTTATCAGCCCAATTGCGTGCCGACCAATGCCTGCGGCACTGCACCGGCCGCCCTTCCCGGTGGCACCGCGATTCCGGGTATCTCCTATGCAGGTCAAAGGCCCGGGCAGGGACAGACCATCAAGCGGACCACCGATGGCTCGGCCAATTGGAGCACCAATAGCAACCCTACACTTGGAAGTTGTAACGCTGCCTGTGAGCAGGCTGCACCATTCACTTTCGTAGCTGACGTGACGCAGCCCACCTGTGGTCAGAATAACGGCAGCATTGTCTTGACCGTACAGGGCACAGGCACGCCATCGTTCGTTTGGAGTGCCAATGCGCAGACTGGCAACAGTGCTGTAGCCGCTGCCCTTGGTGCGAATGCATACTCCGTGAGCATCACTTTGAACGGATGTACCCTTGATACTGCTATCACCCTTCAGCCATCAGGGGATGTGAACGCGGTGGTCGTGCCACCTGCGTCCCTGCAGCAATGCCTTGACGTGAACAGTTACACGTTCGATGCCTCTGCAAGCACAGGCAACGGCCTCACTTTCCAATGGAACTTCGGTGATGGTCAGCAGGCAAATGGTGCCGTAGCTACCCATAGTTATGCTGCAGTCGGGAGCTTTCAGGTGTCGTTGGTTGTGAATGGGCTGGGGGGGTGTCAGGACACTTGGAGCACGAGTGTGATGGTGAACAACTGTGGCACGTGCACCATCACCGCCCTGACCCCTACCGTTTCAAACTGCTACACGGCCAACGGCCAGTTGCAGTATGACGTGACGGGCACGGTCACGTACACTACCGCGCCCACTACGGGCACACTCACGGTGACCAACTGCTTCGGGCAGCAGCAGG
>CAZATP010000001.1:6876-215208 GCA_964488095.1 uncultured Chryseobacterium sp. | reverse complement strand
CGTGCTGACTGCGAGGATCCTTGCCAAGACGGTGGTGGGGAAGCGGTTGGTGTGAATTGACCGCAGTCTTTTTGGCGTGTCAGTGCTGACCCGGATCGAGATTGCTGACTATTTCCTTCAAGCGGCTGTCACTGATGTCGTCTTGCTCGCTCTTGTCGTAGATGGAAAGCAGGAAAACCTGCTCTTCCTTCACCCATACCAGTGTGACCACTCTCGCACCTCCTGATTTCCCCTTGCCTTTGGAGGAGATGGCCATACGGACCTTGTAGCATCCATGTCCGATCGGGACGCCCATGGTCGGGTCTGCTGACAAGGCCTTGCCAAGCTTTGCAATATCATCCCGAAGCGAACGATGCTTCTTTGCCAGTTTTTTCAGTTCCCGCTCGAAATCCTCCGTGGCAAGTACGTCAAAGCTCATCGAGAACGTCTTTCAAGGGTCTTAGCTTGATTTTCCCCTCTTTGTGAAGTTTTACCTCGTGCAACGCCTCGCGCAGGCCGGCAAGAATCTCCTCCTCGGTGCGGGGGACATACTCCTCCTGTGGTTCAGCTACAATGTTTGGCTCTTTCACCTCCCTTGTTTTCACAAAGGGAAGGTTGGAGAGCAGTTCTAGCACAAAGCCCGCTTTGTCTTCACGGATGTCGAGCAGCAGTTGCATGGCGTTCGGTTTGGTGAACACGAAGTTACAGGATTCATCCGGAAGAGGGCCGGGTCGATGGGGGACAAGGGGCGAGTGCCGTCCCCTGACCTCACCCCATTGCCTCTTCAGCGGTCATCCATTGCACGGTCGTATCCTTCCTGAACCACGTCATCTGCCGCTTGGCGAACTGTGAGGTGTGAATCTGGATGAGCCGCACTGCCTCTTCAAGCGTGGTGTTACCGTCCAGATGGTCGAAGAGTTCCTTGTAGCCGACCGTGTTGAGCGCATTGAGGTGGCGATAGGGGAACACGGCCTTGGCCTCGTCCAGCCAACCGGCCGCCATCATATCGAGCGTGCGCTGCGCGATGCGGGCGTCCAATTCCTTCTTCGGCACATGGATCCCGATCTTCCTCACGGAGAAAGGCCGCTGCTGAGCGGTCTGTGAATGGAAGGAGGAGAACGGCCTTCCGCTCAGAAGGCAGACCTCCAATGCGCGGATGACGCGCTGCGGGTTCTTCCTGTCCATTCTTGCGAAATGCACGGGGTCGAGCGTTTCCAGCTGTTGAAGCAGGGCAGGTAGGCCTTCGCTTCGCCACTGTGCCGTGAGGCTGTCGCGCAGGGTGGGGTCTGCGGGCGGTACCTCGTCCAGTCCTTCGCAGACGGCCTTTATGTAGAGTCCGGTGCCACCACACATGACCACGCTGTGATGTTCTGAAAAGAGGTTATCCAACAGCGCTAAGGCATCGCGGGCATACATCCCTGCGCTAAAATCCTCATGGATGGAGCGCGTCCCTATGAAATGATGCGGAACCGATGCCAGTTCCTCGGCTGTGGGCTGTGCGGTGCCGATGGGAATCTCACGATACACCTGACGGCTGTCGGACGAAAGAATCTCGGTGCCGAGCCGTTTTGCCAGTTGGATGGCAGTGTCGGTCTTTCCAGATGCGGTTGGGCCGCAGACCACTATCAGTTCCTTGTTCCGGGATTCAGTCACGTCCAAGGGTTTTACTCCAAGCACCTCGGAACTGATGGGACTTGCTATGCTCTGAGCAACTCAGAGTTCGTCTGCATCGAAGTTGGAGAAGTTGGTATCCTCGTCCTCATCGTCATCGCTGTCCGGGTCGCTCTCAATGTCCTCATCGTCAGCACCCTCGCCTGAGGTCTCCGTATCATCGCTCAGGAGGTCGGTATCCTCTTCGGCCAACTGGTCGTCCGTAGGTTCATCATCGTCATCAGAACGGCTTTTGCGCTTCTTCGACTTCACCTCCTCGTCCTCTTCCACACGGTCCTCATCGCTGATGGTCATGGGCTTCACAGGAGGTTGGGTGTAGAAAGGCGCGTCACCGTGCACCTTCACACATCTCGGATACTCTGCATCCGCCTCTGCATCCTTGATGATTTTCAACAGCTCCAACGCAAGCTCTACGGGCTTGTGGCTCATTGTGACACAGAGGAAACGCTGATGAGGGTCGTTCACATGGCTCACGATACGGGCAGGATTGCCGTTCAGGTCGCCATCGAGCGAAACAATCGTGTCACCTGCATACCATGAGCTGTCGGAAGACTGATACTCGGCCGGTTGCCCTATTTGAAACCCGAAGGCCTTTACTACAGCGGCATGCAGCACTGCGAAGTCGTGGCGCCCGAGCACCTCGATGTCGCGATAGATCTCATGATTGTCCTCAATGAATACGCGGAAACGGTAAACGGCCATTGTTGGAGATTGGAAGAGTCAGCTGAACAGATTTCCTTGGGCTGAATTGCGGTGCAAATGTGATAAAGATTCATTTGAAAAGCGAACGTTTTCATTGCGCTTTACAAACAGGCTTTCAGCAGTGGCGTTCTACAGGTCTGAGACCGATCTCGGAGCCTTTCGTCAGCATAAAGGCCATGGCCGACTCGCGAGTGTTCTCCACGGTTCCGTCCAGGATGGCCTCGCGGATGGCATCCTTGATGATACCGATCTCCCGGCCCGGCCCAATGCCGAATGTGTCCATGATGTCCTGCCCCGACACGGGTGGCTGCCATGTGCGCATCTGATCCTTCTCCTCAACCTCGCGCAGCTTCTGCCGCACCAGTTCGAAGTTCTTCATGTAGCGTTTCACGCGGCTATCATCCTTGCTCGTGATATCGGCCTCGCAGAGGGTCATCAGGGCATCAATGTCCTCACCGGCATCGAAGGCCAGTCTGCGCACCGCGCTGTCGGTAACGATCTCCTGGGCGAGAACAATCGGCCTCAGGTGCAGCATCACCAACTTCTGCACGAACTTCATCTTCTCGTTGAGCGGCAGTTTCAACTGCTTGAAAATCTCCGGCACGGCCCGTGCGCCACGGTCCTCGTGGCCATGAAAGGTCCAGCCGGCCTTGGGATGAAAGCGTTTGGTGAAGGGCTTCTCGATATCGTGCATGATGGCGGCCCAGCGCAACCAGAGGTCGTCCGTGTTGCGGCTGATGTTGTCCAGCACCTGCAGCGTGTGGTAAAAATTGTCCTTATGGGCCTTGCCATTGATGATGTCCACACCGAAAAGCTCGGCCATCTTCGGGAAGATGATATGTAGCAGTCCGGTGTTGAAGAGCAGTTTGAAGCCCTTGCTCGGCACCTTGGCCATCACAATCTTATTCAGTTCATCTGTGATGCGCTCCTGACTGACGATGCGTATGCGCTCCCGGTGGTCCGCTATGGCCTGAAAAGAAGCCTCATGGATCTGGAAGTCGAGCTGTGTGGCGAAACGGATGGCCCGCATCATGCGCAACGGGTCATCGCTGTAGGTCTTCTCGGGCTCCAAGGGTGTGCGCAACAGGCCATTACGGATGTCGTCCACACCATTGAAAGGGTCCACCAGTTCGCCCCAGCTTTCACGGTTCAGACTGATGGCGAGGGCGTTGATGGTGAAGTCCCTGCGGTTCTGGTCATCGGTGATGCTTCCGTCCTCCACGGTGGGCTTCCTCGAATTGAAATCATACGATTCCTTGCGGGCACCTACGAATTCGACCTCCACATCACGGTATCTGAGCATGGCCGTGCCGAATCTTCTGAAGACGCTCACCTTGGCGCCACCGGCCTTCTTGGCTACGAGTTGGGCAAGTTCGATGCCCTTACCGGTACTCACAATGTCGATGTCCTTGGTGGGGCGTCCAAGGATGCTGTCGCGCACGTAGCCACCGATGACGTAGGTCTCCACGCCAAGCTCTGCTGCGCATTCCGACACGATGCGGAACACCGGATGTGTGATGTGCTGTTCCAGTTTCAAGGGCGGCAAAGGTACCGAAGCAGCGTTGCGTCCCATATGCTGGGCATACTGTGATCTCAAGACTTTTTTCGAATTGATTATCAACGGTTTCAAAAGATTCACCTCATTCGATGCACAACGGTCGCTCGCCTATCTTTGATGCCCCTCAGACAAAAATGACCATGCGGAGTTGCTTAGTACTGTTGTGGTTGAGCCTTGCGTCTTTGATGGTGCACTCACAACCGCTCACGCAGACCATACGCGGGACCTTGGTGGACGAGGACTCCCGTATACCGCTCATCGGGGCCACCATCCTTCTGATGGACTCCGACCCGCTGCAAGGAGCCACAACCGATGTGGACGGACGGTTCGAGATCAAGGGCGTTTCTGTGGGCCGCCACTCCCTGCGCGTGCAATACATGGGTTATGAACCGAAACTCATTCCCGAGATCAACGTGGGCAGTGTTCGAGAGGTGGTGCTGGAGATCACTCTGGTGGAAAGTACCCGTCAGCTTCAGGAGGTGGTCATCTCTGGTTCGACCGAAGGCACGGGGCCCAGCAACGAGATGTCCGTGGTCAGTTCGCGGTCCTTCACCCTGGAACAGTCGGACCGGTTTGCAGCCAGCATCAATGACCCTGGCCGAATGGCGCTGTCCTTCGCAGGCGTGAATCTCACGGACGATATCACCAACGAGATCGTGATCCGAGGGAATTCCCCGCGCGGATTGCTTTGGCGATTGGAGGGCATCGAGATCCCAACGCCCAATCACTTCAATATCGATGGCGTGTATGCAGGCAACGTGTCGCTCCTTAGCAATAACCTGCTCGATCAGAGCGATTTCAGCACCGGTGCATTCCCTGCGGAATATGGCAACGCCCTGTCCGGTGTCTATGATATCCGTCTGCGAAAAGGCAACGACCAGAAAAGGCAGTACACGGTCCAGTTCGGTCTGCTTGGTCTGGAAGCATCAGCCGAAGGCCCCTTTGTCAAAGGGAAAAGGTCATCCTATCTCATCAACTACCGCTATTCTACGCTGGCGCTTTTCAAGGCCATGGGAATGGAGTTGAAGGGCGACCTGAACACTTCATTTCAGGACCTGAACCTCAAGCTCAACTTCCCGACCAGAAAGGCCGGCACATTCTCGGTATTTGCTGTGGGTGGACTCAGCAATGCCTATTTCGAACCTCAGATGGACAGCACGCAATGGTCCGCAGGGTGGGACGAGGACCGCACCCGTCAGGACAACAAGACCAGTTTCCTTGCAGCGGGCATCTCCAACCGTTACATCATCAACGAGAACAATCATGTCCGTAGCACCATTGCTTTCACTCACAGTGGCACGAATCTCATTCACAGTTATCTGACAGATTCCATGAATCTGCATGAATACTGGAATTTCACCATGAACAATAACGCCCTCAGGGCCGCTGTCCAGTTCAACACGAAGTTCAATGCCAAGCATCATCTGCGTTATGGCATCAATTACGACCTGCTCAATTTTCAGCTCAATGACAATGCCCTCTTGGATACCAGCTACTCCGCTACCGGTCTTGGGCATTTCATTCAGGGGTATGCGCAACATAAGTTCCGCGTTCTTGATGAACTTACACTCATCACTGGATTCAACCTCAGCTATTTCAACATAAACCGAAGGATCTCTATTGAGCCGCGTGCTGGCCTGAGCTGGCAGCCGCATCGGAGGCATACGGTGGCACTCGGTCTTGGACTGCACAGCCGACAGGAGAATCTGGCGTTCTACCTTGTTCAGGAGGACAACACGAATGCATACATCAATCGCGGTGTGGATTTCAGCAGGGCCTTCCATGCGGTGATCTCTTACGAACTGACCATTCTTCCCCGACTCACTGCCAAGACAGAGTTCTATTGGCAGTACCTGTATGCCGTACCTGTGACGGCCGACAAGGAGAACAGCTACTCGGTGATGAACGAGATGGTGGCCTATCAGAAACGGCCGCTGGTCAATGATGGGGTCGGAATGAATTATGGTGGCGAGCTGACCGTGGAGAAGGGATTCGCCAAGAACTGGTATGCCATGTTCACCCTGTCTCTTTATGAATCGCGCTATCAGGGGTCCGATCAGATATGGAGGAACACCAAGTATAACGGAAACTACATCACAAGCCTGACTGCCGGTAAGGACTTCAGGGTCGGAAAGAATAAGCAGCACGTCATCGGCCTGAATATGAAGGTCTTCTGGGCGGGCGGTAACCGTTACACTCCCATTGATATCGAGGAGTCCATTGCTCAGGGCGAGCAGGTGCGCGACAGAGACAGAGAGTTCGAAGCGCAGCTGGATGACTACTTCAGGTTGGACACGCGCGTCCATTTCCGCCAGAACTTCAAAAAGCTCGCATGGGAATTCTCCATCGACATTCAGAACACCACCGACCGACTGAATGAGGTGAAGCGGAAATTCGATGTGGAGACCGGAACAGAGAAGAAACGGTATCAGCAGGGTATTTTGCCAGTGGCTCGCCTTCGGATAGAGTTCTAAGCGGCAGAACGGTCACTTCTGATCGAATCTGATGCCGTTCGTCTATTCAACAGACATTTCCGTCAAAAGAACAGTTTTAAAAAGCAGGAAAAAGGTACTTTCGCGCGCACTTTTAGTGCCGTCCAGTTCGGACATATACTCTCTGAACCAAGGTTTTCAATCCATGAGGTTGGTTATTCTGTCGATTAGTTTGTTAGCACTCTCCATTCTCCAGGGAATGGCACAGCTCAGGCCAGTGAGTGTGATGGAAGGCAATGTGATACTCAATTATAGCATTACCCGTTATGTGCCCGTATGGGAAGTAAGTTCAAACGGCAAAGGCAACGATGGCCTGTTGAGCCATCATCGTCAGTTCTTTCAACAGACTGACCGCAAGGGAATTCAGTTGTTCAAGGACATGATCTACACCAAGGGCATGGTGCCAGCAGATGTTGCCAGCTTGGATGCCAAGGCATTGCAGGCCCGACTATCTCGTGACCGGTTCACCATCTACTATCGTGTCCAATATGGTGATTACAGCATATTCATAGGTCATCTGAACAGTAGCAGACGGAGATCCATCATCCCATTTCTCGTTGAAGGCAATCGGTGGACCATCGCACCCCAATTTGCAGACACAGACCTGTATGCCTTGCTCAGCAGTAGTGATTTCGATCCCTATATGGGTGTTTCAGATGGCCGACTTGTATGTTCCTACGGTTTTGAGGAGGTCAATGGCCTGATAGACCGCATTCACGACTATTCCGGCAATGGCAATCACGCCCCAAGAAGGTCATTGACGATTGTGGACGGACGTTTCGGTGGGGCCGTCAAACTCTCTGGGGCGGAAGTGACCAGTGTTACTCCAGATTGGGTAGGGGAGGTGCGTAATGGCATTTCCATCAATTTCCACCTGCAAATGGCCAAAATGGTGTATAACACCGAGAAGAACCGCACCGTGCTTTCCCTTGGCAACGACCGTGAGGGCATAAGACTTGAAACTGCAAATGGTCTTCTTCGGCTGAGTTATCCCGTCTCTGGTGGTGTTCAATATGTGGAATGGCCCTACACGGCCGGGGTCTGGTCCCATGTTTCCATCGAAGTGTTGAACACTGGGGTGACGTTGAAGGAGAATGGGGTGGAAGTGGCCTCCTCTCGCATTGTGCCCCAGATGACCTTCCCCGGAAGCACCCTCAGGATCGGAGCTGCAAACGGAGCGAAGGCCGCCATGGATGAGCTCCGCATCATCGCGCTTTGAATCGGCCGGATTAGGATCCTGTCGAGGTTTGCCTATTTTTCGGCATTCAAATATTCCAAGCAACCTCCATCATGGACACGACCGACCTTATTGAGGTGGCGCTTCGGTTCGTGAGCAGCACCAACAGCCATGTGTTTCTCACCGGCAAGGCGGGCACGGGCAAGACAACGCTGCTTCACCGATTGGCGGCCACCACGCACAAACGGCACATCATTGTGGCACCTACCGGAATTGCCGCTCTCAATGCCAAAGGGGTCACAATCCATTCGCAGTTCCTTCTGCCATTAGGCACTTTTGTTCCCGAGCGAGATGCACCTGCCGACCTCAGTCACTCCGGTGGCTACTACACACAACGCAGCCTCGCCACCAAACATCCGCTCAACGCTGTGCGAAGGAAAGTGCTGCGTGCGCTTGACCTCATCATCATCGATGAGGTGAGCATGCTGCGGGCAGATGTGCTCGATGCCATTGATTATCGCATGCGGTCGGTGAAAGGCAATTTCCGGCAGAGTTTCGGAGGTGTTCAGGTACTGATGATCGGTGACCTGTATCAATTGCCGCCAATAGTCAAGGATGAAGAAAGGTCGGCCATGTCAAGGTATTACCGTAGCCCGCATTTCTTCGAGGCTAAGGCCCTTCAACAGGAGGGTTTCGTCCTTATCGAGCTGGACCGCATTTTCCGACAGAAGGACGATAAGTTCATCCGCCTGCTCAATCACCTGCGAAACAACATCATCACCGCAGAGGACGTCAAAGAGCTGAATGCCCACCATGTGCCCGAGGCAGATGCATACGCGGATGAGACCATCACCATCACCACCCACAACTACAGGGCCGATGAACTGAACAGCAAGGCGCTGGAGCGACTGCCCGGCCGGTCTCACTTCTTTGACGCACAGGTGGAAGGCGATTTCCCAGAGTCCGCCTATCCGGTTCCTGCAAGAATTGAACTGAAGGCAGGGGCGCAGGTGATGTTCGTGAAGAACGACACGCAGGAGGGCGTCTATTTCAATGGCAAACTTGCTACCGTTACAGACGTTGATGATGATGGCGTCATAGTGAAATTGGCAGGGAGCGAGGTCCGCTACACCCTGCGGAAAGAGACTTGGGAGAACAAACGTTACTCTACCGATGCTTCATCGGGCGAACTGAAGGAGGATGTCATCGGCACATTCGTTCAATTCCCTGTCCGATTGGCATGGGCCATTACCGTGCACAAGAGCCAAGGACTGACGTTTGAGAAAGCCGTGATCGATGTGGGACGTGCGTTTGCCCCAGGCCAGGTCTATGTGGCCCTGTCCAGACTCACTTCCTTGGACGGTCTCATCCTGCGAACCCCCATAAGTCCTGAGGTGGTGAGCACCGATGCCGAAGTGGTCGAGTTCTCCAAGCGCAAGGAAACGCAGGGGGAATTAGGGCCAATTCTACAACAGAAACAGTCCGAGTTCCTGCACACACTGCTTTCAGAAACGTATGAATTCTCTGAACTCCTGAGCGAATTAGACCGCATTCGACAGAAACATTCGCTTGCAGATGAGTTTGAGGACGCGGAGATGCGCGCCTTCCTGCCCAACTTCAAACAGTCCATCTCTGATGAGGTGGAGAACACGCTCCGGTTCCGGAATCAGCTCGCACAGCTTCTGGCAACATGGGATGATGGCAGACTCTTGGAACGCCTCGCCAAGGGAAGCGCCTATTACGAGGAGAAAGTCACGGCATGGATTCAGCTCTTGTTGAGACATCTTGCCGAAGTGACCCTTCTCTCCAAGACAAAAAGTTATCAGGATGCTTTGGAGGAGCTGGACACCCTGCTGATGAGAAAGTGGGAGCAGATTCAGAAGGCCGAGCGATTGGCTTTCAGTGTGCTCAATGACAGCGAAGTCAATTTTGCTGATGCGCTGCAACGGAAGCGGGCCGACAGACGCGCTGCCATGATCTCAGAGGTGCGGAAACTGGTGGCCGAGAATCCAAAGAACAGTTCACGAAAGACTGGGCGGGTAAGGAAGACGAAAGAAGGGGTATCCGCAGCAAAGCCGAAGGCTGCTAAAGGACAGACCTACACTGAAACCTATGCGCTTCTTAACGAAGGTCTAACAATAGCGCAGGTGGCGGAGAAGCGAGGGTTGAGCATCACCACCATTGAAGGCCATGCGGCAAGAGGAATCGGGGAGGGGAGCCTGAACGTGGAGATGTTCCTGAATCCACAGCAGATGAGCGAGATCGCAGCTGCGTTGGAAGGTCGGTCGCTGAAAGATGCCTTTGAACAACTTGCAGGCAGATACGGCTTCGGAAAGCTTCGGATGGTAGAGGCAGCCAGAAAAAAGGACTGACGCCAGTTACTTATTCACCTTGATCCAGAAAGCTGAGGTGTAACCCCGCAGGTCGCCTCCTACGGATGAATAAACAGGGATTCTCGGTGCCAAAGCCACCACTTTGCGATCTATCACTGCGCCTTGCGGGTCGTATCTCCAGCTTTCTCTGAACTTCACGGAGTAAAACTGCTTGGTGTAATCCCGTTGCACTAGTTCCATGTCCATCACTCCTGTCTCAGTGTTCTCCGCATATAGGGTATCGGTATGAATGAGTTTTTCCCGCACCTGAGCTCCAGAAAGTGGTTGCCAACTTTCAATGTCATACGCCTCTACTTTTCCTGAAAGCACATCGCTTATCAAGGAGGTCATCACTTGAGTGATATCTGAGAAATCATCATCAGCGAGGTCCTCGTGGAACATGCCCGGGGCATCCACAGCATATTCGATCTCTTTGGTGTATCCCTCGGTGGTGGTAGATGTATTCTCATTTGAGCTGTCGGTCGAGCAAGAGGCCAGCGAAAGCGCAACAGCGAAGTAAATGGACCTTTTCATTTCGAAGTGAGAGCAGGGTAAGTGTTCATAGCGCATATTTCCTTCCGATGGCCTTGGCCTCAGGCAGGTATTCGAGAATGGCCTTGGCCCGGTCCTGAGGGTCGGGATGGGTGCTCAGGAATTCCGGTGGACGGCTTCCACCACCGACACGGGCCATGCGGTTCCAGAACGGGGCGGCCTCATTCACATTGTAACCTGCAATGGCAGCAAAGGCCAGGCCCATCTTGTCGGCCTCGCTCTCGTGAAGTCTGGAGAATGGGAGTACCGCACCAACAGTGGCCCCAAGTCCGTAGGCCTGCGCGAAGAGCTGTCGTGTTAGTTCGGGTTTCTGCGACAGGGCAATGTCCAAGGCCATTCCACCGGCCTGCACCAGCAGCCCTTGACTCATCCGTTCATTACCATGACGGGCAATAGCATGGGCCACCTCGTGTCCCATCACCACGGCAATTCCGTCCACATTCTGAGTTATCGGTAGGATTCCCGTGTAGAACACAACCTTGCCACCGGGCATGCACCAGGCGTTCACCTCGTTGCTCTGCACCAGGTTGAATTCCCATTTGAATCCTGCAACCCGGTCTCCGACCCCTTTCGCCCGAAGGTACTTTGTTGCAGCTCGGGCAATCTTTTCCCCCACCTCCTTCACTTGAGCGGCCTGAGCATTGGACATGGGCAGTGGGGGATTCTGCGCGAGGAACTGACCGTAGCTGGTCAACGACATGCCTACCAACTGACTCTCGGGCAAAAGATTCATCTGCTTTCTGCCCGTTAAAGGAACCGTGGCGCAGGCCACGAACGAAACAATGACCGATAGAACGATGAGTTTCTTCATGGTTGGACCCCTATTCAAGGGATGCTGCAAACTTAACGCTATGGCGGGAGGATGGCACTGAAACAGCAAGTGAATGCTATGATGTTGATTACCCGTACCTTTGTGGCATGCTAAGAGTTGAAAAGAAGCGACATCGTTTCCCACTGGCCTTGGTTCTGGTCGGCCTTTCATTCTGGACGGTACTGTTGATCAACTTCTCTTTTTCTGACCGTCACGATTCCGATAAGGAGTTCGAGGAGAGTTTCAACAGGGATTACAGGGTGTACAGCATCACCATACCGGATAACGTCACATTCTGTGGTACAAAGGTCCCGTTGTTCGATACGGACATCCGCGAGCGATTGGACCGGGAGCTACTCGTGAACACCTACTGGCAGTCCAACACCATGCTGCTGCACAAGCGTGCCTTCCGCTGGTTCCCTGTCATTGAGCCCATTCTCAAGGCGAATGGTGTTCCTGATGATTTCAAGTATCTGGCGGTGATAGAGAGCGGTCTTTCCAACACTGTTTCACCATCCGGAGCGGTAGGATACTGGCAGATCCTGGAAGCCACTGCCAAGCAGTATGGGCTTGAGGTGAACGCTGAGGTGGACGAGCGCTATCACGTGGAGAAATCTACAGAAGCGGCCTGCAAGTATCTGAAAGACGCGTTTGAGAAGTATGGCAGTTGGGAATTGGCCGCTGCCAGCTACAATATGGGTATGGGCGGCATAGCGAAGCAACTGAAAAGACAGGATGCGACCAACTACTACGACCTCATTCTGAATCAGGAGACGAGTCGCTATGTGTTCCGGATGTTGGCCGTGAAGCTCATCATTGAGCACCCCACACGCTACGGGTTCCACTTCCGTGAGAAGGACCTCTACACCCCTGACAACATCAGGGAGGTGAAAATCACAGGTCCAGTGGCCGATTTTGCACAGTTTGCAGCAGAGCACAATACCACCTATCGCATCCTGAAGATCTTCAATCCTTGGCTTCGAGAACCCATGCTGACCAACAAAGAGGGCAAGACCTACACGGTCAAACTTCCGAGGAGCGGTTATTTCAATATCGCAGCCACCGACCCCGCCCTTTTGGGCGATACGTTGCTTTGGACCTCACCGGATGAAGTGCCTGCGCCTGACGGTTCATTGAAACAGTGAGCAACCTGAAACAGAACCCCCCTCAACGGTCGCGGCCGTTGAGGGGGGGGCATTTCAAAGGACCGGAATCACTTCTTCAACTCCTGCTCAATCATACCGAAGAACTGGTCGATTCCGGGCATGATGATGATGCGTGTCCTGCGGTTGGCAGCTCGTCCTTCGGATGTGCTGTTGCTCGCAATGGGCACATACTCGCTGCGGCCTGCGGCTGTCATTCGCTTGGGGTCAATCTTGAAGTCCTTCTGCAGCATGCGGACAAGCGCGGTGGAACGCTTCACGCTAAGGTCCCAATTGTCCACGAGGTCACCTCTGCTAAAAGATACGTTGTCTGTGTGCCCTTCTACCATGACCTCCAGATCGGGCTTGGACTCCAGCACCTTGGCCACCTTGGCCAACACATCCTTGGCCTTGCTGTTGATCTGATAACTACCGCTTCGGAACAGGAACTTATCGGAGATGGAGACGAATACCACACCCTTATCCACGCTGATGGTGATATCCTGGTCATCCATGCCAACAGCTCCTTTCAGGCTGGTGACCAAGGCGATGGTCATGGAATCCTTGCGGGTCAGCGCCTGATTCAGCGCAGTTATCTGCATATCTTTCTCTTGGATCTTCTGAAGTGACTTCTGAAGGTTCTCGGCCTCTTGACGGGTGAGCATGGCCATCTCGCCCAGATTGCTGGTGAGTTTCTCATTCATGGCCCTCAGATGATCGATTTCCTTGTCCTTCTGGCGTCCTTCAGACTGGCATGCAAGCAGGTCGCGCTGCGTGCGTGTCAGATCGTTCGAACATTTTTCATACTGGTCCTGCAAAGAGGCACGTTTGCTCTCCAACTCGTTGAATTTCTTGTTGGAAACGCAAGAACCCAGCATCAGCATGGGCACAATGGCAAAAAGAATGGTTCTCATGTTCTGTCTTGTTTTGTGATTGCAAAATTAGGTCCCTGATTTGCGGAGAATGGGAGGATGAAGAGTTTTAATTCCTTTTTTAGCTAATTGATTATCATATAGATATAAATGAATACGCGTCCAAAAATGGGGGCGGTCAGTTTTGGTTCCATATGGCCCAGCTTGCCTCGGCCTGAAGGTGAAGCATCTCCAGACCATTCAATACAGTGGCACCGCGTTCCAGACCTGCCCGCATGAATCCGGTCTCCATCGGATTATAGACCATATCGAAGAGCAGGTGGTCGCAAGTGACGGAGTGAAGCGGGATATTCGGAACCTCATTCACGTTGGGGAACATGCCGACCGGAGTGCAATTCACTATCAGCTGATGCATTCGCACCACGGCATCCGTAACGGCCTCATAGTTCAGGTCGGCCGATCCTGAGTTTCGTGAGACAGAGGTGCAAGAGATGCCAAGCTTCTGCAGTACATGGCCTGCGGCTCTCGCAGCCCCTCCGCAACCCAGAATTAGCGCTTTGCTGTGATGGTCTCGCAGGTGAGGAAGAATGCTGTTCCGGAAACCGATGACATCTGTATTGAATCCCTTCATGCGAATGCCATCCGAAAAGCGATGGATTTTCAGTGTATTGACCGCACCGATCGCCTCTGCTTCCGGATCGAGTTCATGGAGAAAAGGTATCACCGCTCTCTTGTAGGGAATGGTGACATTCACCCCTTGCAGGTCTTCTGTTGCGAGAATGGCGTCCAGAGCCTCTTCGACAGTTGGGAAATCGAAGTTACGGTATTCGGCTTCCAAACCGAGTTCCTTGAATTTACCTTCAAAATAACCTTTGCTGAAGGAATGTGACAGAGGATGCCCTATGAGCCCGTACCGCTTCATGCGCGGGATGCAGCGCGCTCCATCAGAATAACGATGAGGAAACCGCCAATCGCGCACAGCAAGGCGTAGATGACCAAGGGCGGCTGCCCTGTGACAGCCTCAAACACGGAGGGCAGCACGCTTCGGTCCAGAAACGGCACTTCCTCACCATGACTGTTCACGCGATACTGAATGACTTCCTTCCAAGGCCATACCTTATTGAGCGATCCCACCATGAATCCCGTGAGCCCCGCCATAGTGGCATCATAGGCTCTTTTGAAAAGCCAGGAGAGAAAGTTGCTGAATGCGATGATACCCACAAGACAGCCGGCCATGAAAACGCCAATGTTCAGGCCATTGGGGACAATCGTCTCCATGTCCAAGGCCTTCAAACCGTCCACCAGCCCGCTGATGCTGCCCAGAACAGTGCTGTAGGCTCCCATCAGCAAAAGAATGAAACTGCCCGAAATGCCCGGGAGAATCATGGCGCAGATGGCAATGCTGCCGGCCATGAACACATATGGTAGTCCGTCAGGTATCTGCGCAGGAGCCGCCACTGTGATGTAATAGGCGATGGCCGCACCGGTTGCCAGAACAAGAACATTGGTGAAGTTCCACGACCGGATCTGCCTGTAGATGATGATGGTAGAGGCCACAATGAGTCCGAAGAAGAACGCCCACACCAGAATGGGATAGGTGGCGATCATGAAGGTGATGCCCTTTGCCAAAGTGATGATGCTGGTGAAAATCCCGGCCAAGAGTGCTACGAGGAAATTGCCATTGAGCCGCTTCCATGCCGCCTTGAGGCCTTCCTTCCTCCAAAGCTGAAGCACTTCTGGACGAAGGCCCTTGATGGTGTCCAGCAATTCCTGATAAATGCCGGTGATGAATGCGATTGTTCCCCCCGACACACCGGGAACAACATCGGCCGCACCCATCACAAGCCCCTTCAAATAGAGCAGGAAGTAGAATTTCCTGCCGCGCTCAGTATTCTCCATCAGTATTTCTCCAAGGATTTATCAATCCTGTCCGCCCAAGCAAGAATGCCGCCCTTGAGATTATACAGGTTGGTCATGCCGAATCGAGATTCCAGGGCGCTCACCACGTTGGCCGACCGCCCACCGCTGCGGCACTGCATGATCACGGGAACATCTGTACGAAGCTCACTCACTCGGTCCAGGATCTGGGCCATGGGGATATGCGTGCCCCCGATGGTGCAGACTTCCACTTCCCATTGCTCTCGGATATCAATGAGTTGAAAATCCTCTTTGGCGTCCATTTTACCTTTCAATTCCTCAACGGTCAATTCTTTCATGTTGCTGTCTTTCTTTATCTGAATCGCCTTATTGACATCAATGTCGTGCGGTAAATGATTGAAAAAGGTGTCTCCGCGGAGCCCAAGGCGAAGGGTTTCCAACGGAATGATATCGGCTGGGGCAATATTGCCAAGGTTGACATTGGCGCCCAGAAGATTGATGAACCACACCTGCTGCTCCTTCTGCGGAGCTTCCCACAGCACCTTATCAGCAGGTATAACCCCGAGAATCTTGTTGATGAGACTGGCGTGAGCAGATCCATTGGGTCTGTAAATGCCTACTGTGCCACTCTCCCGCGCCTCGGCAATGACTTTCCACGAACCCGCATCCAGCTCTGCAAGCATCATCCGCTTCCATTTGTTAGGATGGATGATGATGCCAGATTCCTTGGATCCTACCTCGCTAAGTGTCAGGAACTCACGTGACAGTTGCTGAATCAGTTCGCACTTCTTGCCATGGTTGAGCGAGATGGAACCGTCAGACACTTCCACTGTGTCGATACCCAGATGGTGCACCATCCTGCGATAGTCGTCAAACCGCCCACGGATGATGAATGCTTCAAACAGCGTTCCTCCCAGATAGACACGGATGCCGGCATCACGGTACATTCGGACTTTTTCACGAACGTCCTTGCCCACGAATGAGGTGCCGAAGCCCAGTTTCACAAAATCGGTAAGGTGCTCTGACGATGCGACCAGATCCTCTGCCTGCCGAAGGCTGAGGCCCTTGTCCATCACCATGGTAATGCCAGAGTTGCGTGGCTTTACAGGCCGTTCGGGAATGAACGGTAAAGGATGATCGATCATTGCCCGTAAATACCAATCAAATCCATCACCCGTGGGTTATGGATGGCCTCCGGATTCTCCTCAAAAAGCAGGAAGTGCCGCTCATAATCCATTTCCAGACCGTTCTGAAGGAAATGCATGGCCTCACTTCCCTGTCCGACCAATAGCATCATGGCGGCTGTGCGGTAATGGAGTTCTGCATCCTCCGGGGACTGCTTTATGGCCTCCATCATGGTCTCCAGACCGGTCGCACGGTCCAGATGATGGAAGAGCACCTGCGCTTTGGCCAAGTGGAAACGGGTCTCATCAGGTGCAATCTCAATGGCCTTGTCGAAGGCCTGGACAGCCTGCTTGAATTCGCAGAACTGTTCCATCAGGTCACCGAGGAAGAACCAGAACTCCGCATCCATCGGGTCAATCTCGATCGCCTTGTTCACGTAGGGCACGCACTCGTGATAGCGCTCCTGCTTCTCTCTGACCACGGCCATGCCGTACCAGGCCTCCGCGCATTCTCCGTCAATTTCGGTGGCCTGCTTGTAAAGACTGAAGGCCTTTTCAAAATCCTTGCGGCCTTCTGCGCACTCTGCAAGGCCTACAACGGCATCAGGATAGTCGGGGTCGATCTCCATCAATTCGCGGAACTGCATCTCGGCCCTGTCCCAATTGCCTGTCTCCAGATAGCAATCCCCGAGTTCCTCATACGCCATGGCATCCTTGTCATCAATGGAAACGCACAGCTCCAAGGCCCAAATGGCGCGAGGATAATCTCCCACCTTCCTGTAAAATCCGCTCAGATTGAACCATCCGGCACTGGAATAGGGATGTTCATCCACATATCTGTTGAGGAATTCAATGGCCTGTTGGGGTTCTCCCATTGAATCGTAAAGGAAGCTTATCTCATAAACCAGACCATCCCGGTCAGGATTCTCGCGAAGCCCTTTCTTCAGTTGCGCCATAGCTTCCTGACGGTTGCCCATAGCCTCGTACTCATAGCTGATGAGCACGTAGAATTCCGCAGGCTCCTCCGAGTACTCCATGGCCGTGCGATAAATCTCAATCGCTTCCTTGTGCTTCTCCTGCTTGCTGTAGATGCCCGCTTTCAGCATCAGCATGTCCACGTTCGTGGGATCAATGGACTCCAGTAGTGCGAGGGAACGCAATGCATTCTGATCGTCACCTTTCATGGTGAGGATATCTGCCCTTATCAGCTCGAAATCACGGTTGTGGGGATGCTGCTGCGAGGCAAGCTCCAGCACTTTCCAAGCCTTATCGAGTTCGAATGCGTACATGTAGTGCTCCACAAGGCCTTCCAGGTCCTCCACATCGAAGTAATATTGGTCGTCATTGGCCAACATGTGCTCGAATCTGTCCAAGCACTCGGGCGGCTTCCTGAACTCAAAATGATGCTCTGATTCCGGGTCCATGCTCATGGCTGAAAGCTTTGGTTAAGGCTACTCAAATTCATCACAGGCAACGACTGGGGATATGCGGTTATTATCCACAGGTCATGTTCAAAAAAACAGACTGCTTCAAATCCGATGGCACAAAGGTCGGGTTTTCGCGATGACTGGGCCATGTACTTTTGCGCTCTCAATAAAAATGGAAACATGTCACTGATCAAGTCCATTTCTGGGATTCGAGGCACGATAGGGGGGAAGGCAGGAGAGGGACTCAGTCCGTTGGATGCCGTGAAGTTCACATCTGCCTATGCGCAGTTCATCCGTCAGCGTTCCGGAGTTGCGCGGCCCAAAGTGGTGATAGGCCGAGATGCCCGTATTTCCGGGGAGATGGTGAATCATCTGGTTACTGGGGCCTTGATGGGCTGTGGCATTGACGTGATTGACCTCGGATTGAGCACCACCCCGACTGTAGAAGTTGCTGTGGCGACCGAAAAGGCCCACGGAGGGATTATTCTAACTGCCAGCCACAATCCGAAACAATGGAACGCACTGAAACTTCTCAATGAGAAAGGGGAGTTCATATCCGGTAGTGAGGGAGAGGAAGTGCTGCGTTTGGCAGAATCGGAGGACCTCACCTTTGCCAATGTGGACTCGTTGGGCTCTGTGACCCGTGTGGATGATTACATCGACCGTCACATTGACATGGTGTTGCAATTGCCTTTGGTCGATGTGGAGGCCATCCGCAAACGCAAGTATCACGTGGTCATAGACTGTGTGAACAGTACGGGCGGATTGGCGCTTCCGAAGCTGCTGAATGCACTTGGGGTGGATAAGATCACCGAGCTATACTGCGACCCTACCGGGCATTTCCCACACAATCCTGAACCGCTGCCAGAGCACCTTGCAGAAATCTCCGAGACGATCAAGCGTGTGAAAGGCCATGTCGGCTTTGTAGTGGATCCCGATGTGGACCGTTTGGCAATGGTCTGTGAGGACGGGGAAATGTTCGGGGAGGAATACACTCTGGTGGCTGTTGCCGACCATGTGCTCAGCCACAAGGTGGGCAACACTGTCAGCAATCTATCCTCGACCCGGGCGCTGCGCGATGTGACAGAGAGGGCAGGAGGTGTTTACAACGCCAGCGCGGTGGGCGAGGTGAATGTGGTGGAGATGATGAAGGCCACGGATGCCGTGATTGGTGGAGAAGGCAATGGAGGCATCATTCTTCCTGACCTGCATTACGGTCGTGATGCATTGGTGGGAATTGCCCTGTTCCTGACCCACATGGCTAAGAAAGGGGTCACGGCAAGTCGCCTCCGGGCCATGTATCCCAACTACTTCATAAGCAAGAATAAGGTCTCGCTCACCCCGGAGACGGATGTCGATGCGATTCTTGAGGCCGTGAAGAACAAGTACATCAAACAGCCCGTGAACACGGTTGACGGAGTGAAGATAGAGTTCGGGAAAGAGTGGGTTCACCTGCGTAAGTCCAACACGGAGCCGATCATCCGTATCTACTGCGAGAGCGAGAATGAGGCTACGGCCACCAATCTGGCCAACAAGATCATTGCCGACATCCGCGAGGTGATGAAGTCACAGGTCGGATGAGGACCCGCTGCAGTAAATCCTTGCAATTTTGCGTCATAATCTTGAACTGAACCAGGTGTCCAGGATATTCCTTGATAACGCAGCCACAACGCGCTTGGACCCAGAGGTGGTGGAGGCCATGGCAGACGTGATGAACCGCGTTTATGGCAACCCCTCCTCAACCCACGGCCTTGGCCGTGAAGCAAGGGCGGAGATTGAGAAGGCCCGCAGGAAGGTCGCATGGCTCATAGGGGCTTCTCCTGCCGAGGTATTCTTCACATCCGGTGGTACGGAGGCCGACAACATGGCCATCTGCTGCGCGGTGCGCGACCTCGGTGTGCGTCACATCATCACTTCGGCCATCGAGCATCACGCGGTGCTCCACTCGGTGGAGGCCGAGCATGACGCAGGTCGCGTTCGTGTGAGTTTTGTAAGGCTTACCGACAATGGTCATGTCAATCTTCAGCATCTTCAGGAATTGCTGGCGGAAGAAGGCCCCACTTTGGTGTCGCTCATGCACGGCAACAACGAAATAGGAAATCTTCTCGACCTTGGAAAGGTGTCTGAACTGTGCCGTCAGCAAGGTGCCTATTTCCATTCGGACACAGTGCAGACCATGGCGCACTATCCACTGAACATGAAACAGTTGGATATTGATTTCGTAACCTGTTCTGCACACAAGTTCCACGGACCGAAAGGGGTCGGTTTTCTCTACGTCAATCCGAAGGTGCGCATCAAGCCCTTGATGCATGGTGGTGCGCAGGAGCGTAACATGAGGGGAGGGACGGAGAACATCTATGGTATCGTGGGCCTCGCCAAAGCCATGGAGATCGCTCACAGCGACATGGAGGCTCATCAGGCCCACATTCAGGGCCTGAAGACCTACATGATCCAACGGCTTCGCGAGACCATTGGTGATGTACGTTTCAATGGTGACTCGGAGGGAGCTTCCCTTTACACAGTTCTGAACGTGAGTTTCCCAGAATCTCCCATAAGCGAGATGTTACTCTTCAACCTCGACATCATGGGCGTCTGTGCCTCTGGCGGCAGCGCATGCAGCAGCGGAAGCAATGTGGGGTCGCATGTGCTGGCAGCCCTATGTCCGACCTGCACAAGGCCTTCTGTCCGATTCTCCTTCGGCAAATACAACACCCGCGAAGAGATAGACCAAGTGGTGGACAAGCTGGCCGAACTCTTCGCTGCACACACAGCAAGGACCTTCTGATGACAGAGGCGTTCGTAGAGTTTCAAAACATTAATTCCCGTTCGGCACAATAATTGAAATCAAGCTCCGTTATCAGACCATTCGGTCAAATAACCCAAACCATCGGAGCCATGAGAAAGTCATTTTCACCTCGCATTCAACCTACAATGACCAACCCAGTGGAACTCGGTATCAAGACACAACAAGGTGGCATCTTCAAAGGCAAGACCGTGGAGAAAGGCACCGACCGCAGGCTCTTCGGGGTTGTGGTAGAACTGGTAGGAACAGGCCGCGCCTATGTCACCTCACCGACCGGATACTTCAAGTTGGAGGATGTTGAAGAAGGTACGCACCTCGCGCGGTTCACCTTTCCGGGATTCTCGCCCGTGGAAGAGCCTGTGACCATCAAAGGTGGCGAGACGCTCGACCTCACGGTCGAGTTCGAGCGGGCAGAGTAATATTAGGCCCTTGAGGACTACTTCTTAATGATGACCGTGGAGTCTTTCGAGTAACTCCCGTTATCAAAACGCACAAGATAATTCCCTACCGGAAGTGCAGAGCAGTCCATCGTGTGCTGCATCACACGCGATGCTTCCAGCGAAACGGATTGTTCCATTACTGCATTTCCGTTGATGGAAATAATGGATAGTTTTCCGCTTGTAGCAAAAGGTGAACTCAGTTCAACGGTCAGCTTTCCCTCCACTGGGTTGGGGAAGGTGACCAGTTTGAATACCTCCTTACCGGTGATCACCGTTCCGTTGTCAACAGTGGTGGGATTCACCTGAATGAAAACTTTGAACAGCCGATTGCTGGCGTGGCTCTGTGTTCCGTCATTGATGAAGAAGATGTTGCGCGCAGAGCTCTGAATGCCTCCGAAAATGTGGCCTACAAGTGTGGATTGGCCCACAGGCAATTCTGTGAGGTCAAGAATCTCGTTTTGAACGAACGGAAGGTCTTCCAAAGGAATGAACTCTGCGCCAGAACCCAGAAAGTCAGGCATTTCGATTTCAAGTGCCGTCTCGTTCATCGAGCCATTGCCCAGACGCGTGACCATGCTGATGGTCTTGACGAAAGGAACAGCTGGGTCATCAATGATAGAACCGCTCTGCGAATCGTAGAAGTACTGACCCATGCCACCGAAAAACACGGTGTGCATAGAATTGTCAATCGCATCAAAAACAGGGAGATGAGCCGTGTGATACTGGTTCAGCAACTGATTGAAGGTGTTGTTCACAGCATATGAGTCGGCAAGAATATCCACCGTGTTGAGCCAAGGCAGATCCTGGGTTTGCTGAAAAACGCCTGAGAACGCAGTGAATCCGGCAGCTCCGTTAGGGAAGATCTGCGGAACGAGGTTGTAATCCCGTCTGTGCAGATTGGCCGCATCCACGGTTTCCGAGTAGTCGGAGATAACGAGTTCAGAACCATTGTCAACAATGTTGAACTTCTGAATGGCCTCCTTGTACTGCTGAATGAACCCAGGCCCATTGTTTGGCCCCATCGGGTTGTAGCGGCCTTCAAAATACTGTCCGCCCACCTGATAGAAGGTTCCGTTGAGCAGATGCAGATATCCACCTGTGACGGCCATCCGGCTGTCAGATATGTAGCGGAAGTGGGGGGTGAGGTCGCCCCCGGAGATGACCGCTGCGATGGCTCCGGGCAGATTCACTGCGCTCAGCAGGGCGTGGGTCACATGGTCATTCTGGGCATTGCTACGGCCATAGCCGCCCATGAAGTAAAGCACAGTGTCCCGCTGCGCAAACTCCATATTGGTGCTCTGAACCTGCTCGAACAGAATAGTCGGCAGATTGGTCAGGGAGGTGCTCCACACCTGTAGGCTTACAGGGTCGATCACATAAGCGTTCACATTGTTGTCAGCGGCAAGAAACGAGGAATTGGGCTGTCGCCTGTGCAGGCCGTCCTTGCGTCCTCCTATGATCAGCCATTTGCCATTGTGCTGACCCACTGCGAACGAGTGCACGCCCACCGAGGTCGGAAAACTCACTTCCTCTATGGAAACTGAGAAACGGGCTTGCGCGGAGACCTGCAGGGTGGATAGGATGAGCAGGGCGGAGAGGAGATGTGTTTTCATCCGGCAAATGTCCACGCGCTACCCCGCGGACATCGTGACAGAGGTCACTTTCCACAGAAATGCTGTCTCAGCTCACATAAAGCACCAGCCCTTTCAAGTATTCACCTTCGGGATGATAGAGGCTCACGGGATGGTCGGCTGCGTGCCCCAAGCGATGTAGCACCCTCACTTCCCGTCCAGCGTTAATGGCGGCAGAGTAAACGGTCTTCTCGAACAGTTCCGGACTGACCACTTGCGAGCAGGAGAACGTGAAAAGGATACTGTTCGGAGCGATGCGTCTGAGGGCCATCTCGTTCAGGCGTTTGTATCCCTGAACAGCCTGATGGCGGGCCTTCATGCCCTTGGCGAAAGCTGGTGGATCGAGAATGATGAGATCGAAGCCTTCGGCATGCTCCAGAAACTTGAACGCATCTGTGCACACGGCCTCATGTTTCTTTCCAGCCTTCAGATTCAGGCTCACATTCTCCTCGGCAAGGGCAACTGCCTTGGCACTCACATCCACGGAAGTGACCTTCACGGCACCTGCCTTTAGGGCATAGACGGAGAAGCCTCCTGTATAGCAGAAGGTGTTGAGTACGTTCCTTCCATGGGCATATCGACCCAAAAGGGCGCGATTGTCACGTTGGTCGAGAAAGAATCCTGTCTTCTGTCCTTCAACACGGTTCACTTTGAACTTCAGGCCGTTCTCCATAACAATGCCTTCGTACTCATCTCCCAGTAGGTGGGCCGTGTGCTTGCCGGCAATGTCACGCAGGTGAATGGTATTGAGTGGAAGTTCTTTCAGGCCTTGCAATGCACTCGAGATGTCCTTTGCTACCAAGGCCATCCCGGTGGTGTGTGTCTGAATCACAGCTGCGTCACCATAGATGTCGATGATGAGGCCAGGCAGGCCGTCTCCCTCGCCATGCACGAGGCGGAAACAGTCGGTCGAAACACTGGGCAGGGCAATGGCCTTTCGAAGCCTAAGGGCATCCGAAAGCCGCTCTGACCAGAAAGCACTGTCAATGGCTCGCTCCGTGAAACTGAGAATGCGCACCGCTATGGAACCATCGTGCCAATGGCCCACTCCTAGAAACTTCCCGTTGGCCGCTTCCACACGTACCACATCGCCATTCGATGCTTTGGCGGATGCCTTAGCTATCGCCCCACTGAACACCCATTGATGCCTGCGCAATAACGAAACTTCCTTCCCTTTGAGCAGTGTGACGGTCTCCATGGCAGCAAATGTAACAGCGCCTTTTCCAGAATGCTCTGCTATTTGCATCCACTGGTCATCCTTAAGTGACCGCCACCTTGAATTTGATTTCCGTGAATCATCAAAACCTCCTCACGCCAGCGGAATATTTAACTGGCCGGAGTAAATCGGTTGTTCATCGATGTTTTCAATTGATTCATCGATACACGTGTCCAGTTTCTTAAGTTTGCACTGCTGAATGACTTCAATCTTGATTGGTAGTCATTGACAAGAGCGAAGTGTCGTTCTCAAAAGTGCTTACTAACCTTAAATTCACTGTTCAATGAAAAAGAATGTCTTGATTGCGTCTGTGTTCATGATGGCTGTCACATCATGCAGCAAGGAAGAGTTGGTTGAATCAGCCTCCTTGCGTGTTGCCGAAATTTGTGGAGAGGAGTCGTCAACCGATCTGGTTGCGGGTCAGCACTTGCTGATGGGCGATGTTACCGTTTCGAACGATGCTGATTTTCTATACGTTACCTACAACTCGACAGGAAATTGGGTAATTCGGAAAACCCATCTCTACGTGGGGCCTTGCGATGCAATTCCTACCAATGGCGGTGGTAATCCACGAATTGGACATTTCCCGTTCACTTCGACACATCCGAATACCGGTGTAACCTCTTACACCTTTACTGTCCCAGCTGAGGTTTTAGGGGGATGCGGTTGTGTAGCGGCACATGCAGAGGTTGTTCGTTTCAACTCCCGCGGTTCTGTGATCCAATCAGAAACAGCTTGGGGAAGTGGCCCGGAAATTGGGGGCAATTCATGGGCAATGAAATTCAACTATTGCTTGGAGGAATGCGATTCTGAAGAGGAACAGCCTTCGTGAGTTGACACTCCGTGGCTTTGACAATGTGAAAGGGCTGTCCACTCCGGACGGCCTTTTCTGCTTCAGTCCTGTTGTCTGATTAGGCGAGTAACATGGTTCACATGCTACCTTCGCACGCGAACCACTACCCAACCGTTTCTAACTGATTTAATATGCAATCCCCGCTCCAACTCACCCGCACCGAGTCGCTTGGTGAGGTGAACATATACCTCATCGCCTCCAAGGGCGACCTCAGTCGTATTGCACTGCCAGAGGGAATTGCTGCCCGTTTGAAGGAGAAGGTGGGCAAGGATGAGCTGGTCTACTCCATTCCTGATGAAGTAGGTGTGACCATTGTGGTGAAAGCGCGACTTGAGGAAGAGAAGGCCTATCGTAATCAGGCTTTCCGTGTATTGGGAGCCAAGCTCAAAGGATTATTGAATGCAGAGGGTTTCGCCACGGCCACCCTCCACAACACGGGAGCCCTTGGTAAGGAATTCGTGCTCCAGATATGCGAAGGCATGGCGTTGGCCAGTTACCAATTTCTCCCGTACCGCACAGGCGACAAGGCCAAGCCCAATGCACTGAAGTCACTTCAGGTGGCCGATGCGGCTATTGCACAGGAAGATCTGGACGAATTGAGCAATGTAGTTGCCGCCACATGCGCGGCCCGCGACCTGGTGAATGAGCCTCCAGCAACCCTCACCGCAACAGAATTGAGCAAGCGCATCACCGCTTTGGGAGCCAAGAATGGTTTTGAGGTGAAGGTGAAGGGAAAAAAGGCGATTGAGGAACTTGGAATGGGGGGACTGCTAGGAGTGAACAAGGGCAGTGTGGAAGAACCCACTTTCACAATTATGGAATACAGCCCGGAGGGCGCGGTGAATAGCAGCCCTATCGTGCTTGTGGGAAAAGGCGTGACCTATGACACGGGTGGCTATGATATCAAGCATGGCGGCATCATGAAGGGGATGAAGACGGACATGGCGGGCGCAGCGGCCGTTGCTGGTGCCATCAGTGCCATAGCGGCCAACGCTCTTCCCATTCACGTGGTGGGCCTTGTGCCGGCCACCGACAATCGCATTGATGGCAAGGCACTGGTCTCTGACGATGTGCTGGTAATGATGAGCGGAGCCACGGTGGAAGTGCACAACACGGATGCGGAAGGCCGGCTTATTCTGGCCGATGCCCTTCACTATGCCAAGCGCTATGAGCCTGAACTGGTGATTGATCTGGCAACATTGACAGGAGCTGCGGCCCGGATCACAGCCCATCATGGCATCGCCATGTGCTCTGACAAGGCTCCTCAGAAGGAACTGCTCGCCAAAAGCGGTGAGGAGGTCTACGAACGCCTTATGGATTTTCCCATGTGGCGCGAGTTTCACGATGCCATCAAAGGCGATGTGGCCGACATCAAGAATCTGGGCGGTGCTGCGGGAGGCAACATCACAGCCGCCACCTTCCTGCATTACTTCACGGATTACCCTTGGATTCACCTCGACATTGCTGGTCCGAGCGTGATGGAGAGCGACTCGGATTATCGTGTGAAGGGAGCGACCGGAGTAGGAGTGAGGCTCCTGTACCAGTTCGCCAAGAATTATCTCGCCTGACGACCATGACTGTCCTCCAAGTCCCGCTTTATGGTGAACCGATTCTGCGAGAGTGTGCACAAGCGGTAGGGAAGCATGTGCCGTTGGACGGACTTCTGGAGCAGATGCGCATGGCTCAGCAGCATTTCAAGCACCCGTGCATCGTTGCAAAGCATGTTGGGGTTAACGTTAGAGTGCTGCTCATCAACACATCGTTTGATAGGAACCGCAGCGTCAGCGAACATTTCACCGCTGTTATGGTGAATCCAGAAATCCTATCACGACACAACCCCTTGCTTGCCGGACTTGAAAGTAATCCGTGCATCCCTGATTATCAGGGAAGTGTGGAGCGTTACAGGTCTGTTCAGGTTGCGTGGATGGATGAGCAGTCACGACCTCAGACCGCCCTGCTTTCGGAGACTCCCGCACGTTGGCTGCAACATGGGGTTGAGATGCTGGAAGGCAAACTCTTCATCGACAACCTCAACACGCATCGGCTTCGGTCTATAAAGGCCCATCTCAAGCACGTTGGGGTGAAAGCACTGGAAGAGAAATAGATTTTCAATTAACGTAAACAGCTCAAATACAAACTATAAAGCAATGTCAAAACTGGTCATCGTACGTCACGGACAATCTGAATGGAACGCTCAGAACCGCTTCACGGGCTGGGTGGACGTGGAACTTGCCCCCAAGGGCGTTGAAGAGGCCTGTGCAGCGGGTGAGAAACTGAAGGGCTATCGGTTCGACAAGGGGTTCACCTCTGCGCTCAAACGTGCTCAGAATACTTTGTCCACTATTCTTGAAGTCATCGGACAGAGTGGTCTGGAGGTGACTAAGGATGAAGCTCTCAACGAGCGGATGTATGGCGACATACAGGGCATGAACAAGGATGAGGCGCGGGCACAGTTCGGTGAGGAGCAGGTGCACATCTGGCGCAGAAGCTATGATATTCCGCCTCCGGGAGGGGAAAGCCTGAAAGATACAGCTGTGCGTGTAATTCCATATTTCGAGAGGGTCATCGCACCAGAACTGAAGGCAGGGAAGGATATCATCATCGCAGCTCATGGCAACAGTCTACGGGCACTCATCATGCACCTCGAACAGCTTTCACCTGAGGAAATACTGAAGACTGAGGTTCCTACTGGTCAGCCAAGGCTTTATGAACTGGATACGAATCTCAAGGTGATTACATCCAAGTATCTCTGATAGGGCCATTTGAGGTTTGAACAGATACTCTTTGGTATTTTGTCTGAAGAATTATTGCCGGAGCACTTTTCGTATCACGTTGCGGCCATCCGAGAAAATAGTCCGTATGTGATAGATGCCTGGCGCAGCGGGGAGCTGAGCCTGTTGTGCTGCTCCCTTCATGGTTTGCATAAGGCTTCCATTGGCAGAATAGACCTCTATCCGCTGCGGTAAGCCTCCTTCCGATCGGAAACGGATGACGCCATCCTCCGTTGGGTTTGGATAGACGTTCCAAGAACGGTCTGAACTGGTCTGGTTGATACCTGTGATGATCTGTATACCCACCAAGGAATCTTGGGCAACGAGCACAGGAGTGTGGTCGGCATTGTCGAACATGGTGCGGAATGCATCGATCTCGGGCGTGTTGTAGGCGAACATTTCGTTCATCCATTTGGGCGGAACTGGTTGGTAGTATACCCTCGCCCTTGCCTTCACGGTACCCTGATAGCCGTTCAGCGCGATATGATAGCGAATGCGATCGGTGCCGCTGCCCTCAAATCCATCGAAGTTGAAATCGGGGTCGTTCAGCGCATCCCCATGAATGGCTGTCGTGTCATAGGCCTCGTGATTCATGCGGAAGCCTTTCGGGGTAATTCGGTTGTCCTTCAGATGCACGAATGCCCGTTCAAGCACGGTGGTCACGTTGCTGTTCACATCGCCCATAACCATCTCGTAGATCTGCACCTGATGGTTTGCCCTGATGATGTTGTAATGCGGCTCGAAGGTGCTGTTCTGTCCTTGCACCTCATGGTCGGCCTGAAGTACGCCCGAACTGAACAGGGTATCCCCGTTCTCCTTCAGCACAACGAATTCGACAAATGCCCTGCGGCTGGGATAGCCTGATGGGAACTTATGACCGGCCTTGTTCGTCAGCTTCAGCTCGTAATAAGCTGTGTCATTCGTGTAGCCGCTCATACTCAACAGGGCATCGAGTGTCTGCAGTTGCAGCATCCGCTCTGTCCGAGCGATCACGGTGTCGAAGTGGGTCTCGTTGGCGGGAATGTCCAAGACCTCTCTGTTCGCTTTCATCAACTTTAGCATAAATGTGTTACCGCCTACCAGTTCATGTTTTCCATAAGGCGCTCTTGGGGGTAAGAAATTGTGGTTGGCGGAGAGAATGACAGGGTCGTTGATGCGGGGCATGTGACATCCCTGACAGGTGACCTCGGTGCCTTGCATGGAGAACTCGGAGTTGAGCCATTCGTGGTAGGTGGCCTGCTCCACAAAGGTGCTTCCAGTATAGTTCCCACTGAGGTCCACACTCTCGGTGAGCAGACTGTGACAGCCCGCGCAAAGCCCCGCATCGTTGATGTGCGCACTGTAGACCGGTATCATGTTCACGAATTCCTGCATTGGCGGTTCGAAAGGCTTCTCGAATGGACCATAGGCAACGGATAGCGGGGTGTAATTCACGTTTCCGCTGTGCGTGTTACCTATGTTTAGGTCGCTGATTTTGTGACAGGCCATACAGGACACGCCATCCTGTCCTACCTCGTCCGTAGCGAGGATTTCCATGCTGTAAGGACCTGCCTGATAGTGGTCATAGGCAAACTTGCCCATGGGCGCATGGCAACTGGTGCACTTGTTCTCCAGCCCTACCTTATGGGCGGGGTTCACGGTCACCTCATGGCTCACCTTCGCTTTCCAGAAAGGGTCACGGGCCGACATGGCCATCATCGTGGCCCGCCAGCTCTGTATCGGACTGAGGTCAACCCCCTCGTTGTCCACATGGGCCACCCCGATGGGGTCGGTGCCATGGCAGCCATCACAATGCCCCGCTGTCTTGAAGAAACCGTTGTCGGCCAAGGGGAGGGCCATACCTCCGCTACGGAAGAACTCGCGCTCCTCCGGTGAATGGTAGGCTGTTGCGGTCGACTGGCGGTACATGGCCTCGGAGCCGAGATAGGCCATGCCGATGACAACAAGTAACAACAGCAGTTTTATGCCTTTTCGCATGGTGATTGGAATGGAGCGCTAAATGTAGGAAACAGGGCAGGGGGCGGATGTCGGTCTGTGACAATGGTTACGGTCGGCAAAGAAACAGGTCGAGACCTTCGCGCTCTCAACAGCACACGCAGCAACATGGGACTATTCTCAGGCATTTTCGGAACAGGTAGCGACAGCAACGCCAGGGTGAAAGAACTTCTGGTGAAGGGTGCGCTCATTGTGGATGTACGCTCGCCAGAGGAATACAGCACGGGACATATCACTCAGTCTGTGAACATTCCGCTCAACCGCATTCCGGACAAGGTGACCGAACTCAAACGTAAGAACAAACCGATCATCACATGCTGTCGCAGCGGTGCGCGCAGCGGCATGGCGGCTGACCAGCTCAAGGCTGCGGGCATCGAAGTGCTAAATGGAGGCCCTTGGGACAGCCTAAAGGCAATTATGTGATTTTTCTATCGCTCTGAATTTCAAAGTTGTAAGCCATCAAAATGAAAAGGCCATCCCGATTAGGGGTGGCCTTTTCTTTTGGTTAAGTTCAGTTGGTCGGCCTATTTCTTTGCTGGGCATGTGCTTATGCCGAACAACGTGTAGAGTGGGCAGAAACTGATCAGACTGGTGAGTACGAATACCCCTCCCAATGCGACCAGCACCATACCGAGCGTACCGGGCACGATGCCACCGAAATACAATCCTGCGAATACCAGCGCGAGCACGATGCGCACGGCCTTGTCAATGATTCCCATGTTCTTTTTCATGTCCGAAGAGATATGTTGATTGTTGAATTCGAGAACAAATGACGCGAGATATAAGGAGTAGGACAGTGACTCAGGTCACTTCTTATGGGAGAAAGTTGGCTTCATGAAAATATAAATGTTGCAACATCAAAGTATAAACATTGAACTATCTTTGCAGCCGAACAAAACAAGCAACCATGAAACTCTTCTCAACCTTCCGACTTGGAAACATTGACCTTAAGAACCGTGTGGTGATGGCCCCGATGACCCGCAGCCGTGCCACAGGCAACATTCCCAACGACTTTATGGCCGAGTACTACGGTCAGCGAGCCAATGCAGGCTTGATCATCACGGAAGGAACAGCCCCTTCGGCAAATGGTTTGGGCTATGCACGTATTCCAGGCATCTATTCGGATGCTCAGGTGGAAGGGTGGAAGCATGTGACCAAGGCCGTACACGACCAAGGCGGGAGAATTTTCATCCAGCTGATGCACACTGGGCGGGTGTCGCATCCTCTCAACATGGAGCCGGGAACCCGTGTGCTCGCCCCATCGGCCATAGCCTTGGAGGGCAACATGTATACAGACCAAGAGGGCAATCAGCCTCATCCACAGCCCGTGGAGATGTCGTTGGAAGACATACGCTTAGAGCAGCAAGGCTATGTTCTGGCTGCCAAGAATGCCATTGCGGCCGGTTTTGACGGGGTGGAGCTGCATGGGGCCAATGGCTATCTCATTGACCAGTTCCTCAATCCGGCATCCAATCATCGCACCGACAGCTATGGCGGGTCTTTGGAGAACCGTAATCGCTTTGCCCTTGAGGTGGTACAGCTGGTGGTTGATGCCATTGGCGCAGACAAGGTGGGCATCCGTATCTCCCCGAACGGTGTTTTCAATGGAATGGCCATTTTCCCTGAGGCTCAGGAGCAATATGTGCTGCTGGCAAAGGAACTTTCCAGAATCGGACTTGTCTATGTGCATGTGGTCGACCACAGTTCGATGGGTGCCCCCGCAGTGGGCGAAGAGCTGAAAGCATCCATCCGTGAAGCGTTCGGAGGGAATGTCATAGTGAGCGGAGGTTTGACGGCCGAGACGGCCGAGCAGGCCCTTCAGGACAAAAAGGGTGAACTGGCAGCGTTCGGAAGGCCTTTCATCTCCAATCCGGACCTGACCTATCGTTTGCAGAACGGCATCGCGCTGCAGGACCCTGATTTCGGGACGTTCTACACACCGGGCGAGAAAGGTTATACCGACTACGCGACAGCGTGACCCCCGCTTTGAAATTTGAATCGAAGGACGCCCCGCACAGGGGCGTTTTTCGTTCCTTGCGGCCTCATTCCCAACTACCATGAGCGAAGTGCTGAATGCTGCTGAGGCCAAACTGAGAACGCTGACAACCCGTCCATCCAACGAAGAGCTCCTTGAACTCTACGCGCTTTACAAGCAGGCGCTGCTGGGCAATAATCTGCAATCCAAGCCCGGAATGTTCGATGTGAAGGGCCAATTCAAATGGAAGGCTTGGAAGGACAAGTCGGGCATGCCGCAGGAAGTCGCCACCGAGCAGTATGTGACCCTTGTGAACAGTCTCCTGGAGAAGTACGGTTAGGACACCGCGCCTTTTCCTCTCGCTCCAGTTTCACACATAATTCCGAACCACCCGTTGAGAAGCGTCATCTCGTATTTCATACGATACCCGTTCGCGGGCAATGTGCTGATGGTGGCCATTCTCATCTTCGGCTATTTCGGCTACAGTAGCCTGCGCAGCACCTTCTTCCCGGTATCTGAGAGCAGGAACATCATCATCAGTGCCATCTATCCCGGTGCATCGCCCGAGGAGGTGGAGGATGGCATCATCTTCAAGATAGAGGAGGAACTGAAAGGCCTCACCGGGGTCTATAAGGTGAGCAGTGCTGCGCAGGAGAATGCAGGTCAGGTGGTGGTGGAAATCAAATGGGGGCAGGATATTGACCTCATCCTTCAGGACGTGAAGAACGCGGTGGAGGCCATTCCCTCCTTTCCGGAAGGGATGGAGAAGATGAATGTCTTCAAGCAGGAGGAGATGAACTTCGCCATCAGCTTCTCACTGAATGGTGAAGTTCCGCTCAGCACCCTGAAGGCCAAGGCAAGGGTAGTTGAGAACGACCTGCGCTCCATGCCGGGCATATCCAAGGTGGAACTTTTCGGATTCCCTCAGGAAGAGATTGTTGTGCTTCTGAATGAGGAACGCATGCAGACCCATGGCATCACCTTCGAAGAGGTGGCAAGGGCCGTGGCAGGGAACAATGTGGAGGTCACGGGAGGCACCATTCGCACAGATTCCGAGGATCTGCTGGTGCGGGCGCGCCAAAAACAGCTTCATGCCAGCGAGCTGACGGATATTCCCCTAAGGGCACGACCTCAGGGCGGAATGATCTTCCTGAGTGATGTGGCCAAGGTGGAGGACCGCTGGAGCGAACGGCCCGACAGAAGGTATCTGGACAAGAAATCCTCGGTGGTGGTATTGGTGAACAACACCAATGACGAAGACATCCTACATATTACCAATACCGTGAAGCAGTATGTGAAAGATTTCAATGCTCGCAATGAGACTGTGAAGGCCGATGTGGTGTTCGATGGGTCGGTGATGCTTCAGCAGCGCATCGATATCCTCGTGAAGAATGGACTGGCCGGTTTTCTTTTGGTCGTGGTTGTGCTGGCCCTCTTCCTGCGCATCCGCCTCTCGTTCTGGGTGGCACTGAGCATACCAGTATCCTTCCTCGGCATGTTCTTGCTTTCGTCCTATTTCGGGATGACTATCAATGTGATGTCTCTTTTCGGGATGATCCTGGTCATTGGCATCCTGGTGGATGACGGAATAGTGATAGGAGAGAACATCTACCAGCATTATGAGCGCGGCAAGCCACCCTTGTTGGCCGCTGTGGACGGTACGATGGAGGTACTTCCTGCTGTATTTGCTGCAGTGATGACCACTGTGGTGGCATTCTCCACTTTCTTCTTCCTGGATGGTAAATTGGGAGATTATGCACCGGACCTGGCCTTCGTGGTCGTTTCCACGCTTTTGGTTTCACTTCTGGAAGGTGCGTTCATCCTTCCTGGCCATATCGCACATAGTGCGGATCTGCATCCAGACCGTATTCCGGGGCCTATAGACCGTGTTCTTCTGGCCATTTCAGGTTTCATGGGCAGAATAATGGAGTTTCAGAAACGGAAAGTCTATGGCCCCTTTCTGATGTTCTGCCTGAACAACCGTCTGTTCGCACTCGCTATTCCTGTCGCCCTGCTGCTGGTAAGTGTGGGGGCTATCCGTGGTGGGGTGGTCAAGGCCACGTTCTTCCCATTCATCGAGCGGGATGAGATCACTGTGAACGTGGATTTCCCTGTGGGAACAAACGAGCGGATCACCAAGCAGTGGATGGACCATATCGAGGACGCTGCTTGGCAAGTGAGTAAAGAATACAGCAGCCGGAGAGCGGACAGCTTGAGCGTTGTGCTGAAAGTGGAGCAGGCCTTGGGCCCGATGACGCATCAGGGGCGTGTGAGCATCATTCTTCTTGACGGTGAGACCCGCAACATCGAGATACTGGAAGTCAATCAGGCATTCCGGAAGGCCATAGGGCGCATTCCCGATGCCGAGAATCTCACCTACGGAATACGGTCACCATTCGGCAAACCTGTGTCCGTTTCCATCCTCGGCAACGACCTTGTAGAGTTGGAGGCGGTAAAGAATGAGCTTATAGAAGAGCTGGAGAAGAATCCTGAACTGACAGAGGTGACCACCAATGACCAGAAGGGAAACCGCGAAGTGCGGCTCACTGTCAATGAAAGGGGCCGTCAGTTGGGGCTCACCACGGGCGAGGTGATGCGGCAGGTGCGTCAAGGATTCTTCGGCCTCGAAGTGCAGCGTTTGCAGCGTGGCGTGGACGAAGTGCGCGTCTGGGTGCGTTATGACGACAAGGACAGGGGCTCCATCGATGCTCTGGAGAACATGCGCATCCGCACCGCAGAGGGACGGGCCATCCCCTTGGCCCAGGTGGCAGACTATGAGGTGGAACGTGGCATCAAGAGCATACAGCATCTTTATGGCAAGCGTGAGATTAGGGTCGAATCGGACATTGCTCATTCCGGAGTTTCTGCTTCGGCCATTCTGGATGATGTGGAGGAGCGCGTCATGCCGGCCATTCTTGCCCGCCACCCTTCAGTATCCGTGGCTTTTGAAGGGCAGCGGGCCGAAAGCGGGAAGACGCAGGCGAGTGGGAAGAAGGTGCTTCCCATCGTTCTGGCCCTCATGGTCATCATCATCACTTATACATTCCGGTCACTGGGTCAGGCGCTCATCGTTGTTTTCATGATTCCATTCGGTCTTATCGGTGTCATCTGGGGGCATTGGTTGCACGATGCCATCATCAGTCTGTTATCCGTGTTCGGCATCATTGCCCTGATCGGCATCATGGTCAACGACTCATTGGTACTCATCAGCGCCTTCAATGGAATGCTGCAGGAAAAGCGGCCTTTCGGAAATGCGCTGTATGAGGCTTGTCTATCCCGTTTCCGCCCCATCATTCTCACCTCGGTCACCACCATCGCAGGCCTCGGGCCGCTCATTCTGGAACGGTCCATGCAGGCTCAGTTTCTTGTGCCCATGGCGGTGAGTGTGGCCTACGGCATGCTCATTGCCACCTTGGTAACCCTTATTACCCTGCCGGTAGTTCTGTCGCTATACAACGATGTCAAGATTCATGCTGTATGGCTGTGGGAGGGAAGAAAGCCACGTCCTGAAGAAGTGGAACCTGCTGTGCAGGAATTGGAGTATGACATTCCGGAATAGCGGACGGAACAGGGTGAATTGAAAATGGAGAATCACAGAGTCAAAGGAGTGAGGAGCGAGGGTCGGGAGACAAGGGGCCTATGGCTATCCGTTCCTGTCATTGCGAGGGAGAAACAACCAACGCAATCTCAGCCAACACAGTGCTTTGTTCCGCTCGCCATGACGAAGGATGTGAAGCTCTGCCATCTTCGATTTTCGATTCTCCATTTTCTCTTTTTACTTGTCATCTTCCCATTCTTCTCCTCCGCTCAGAACGCGGCACCGCTCTCGCTTGCTGATGCGTTAGCCATTGCCCTTGACCGCAATCACGGCATCCAAATGGCAAAGAACACCACGCGCATGGCCAAGAATCGGGCTACTGCGGGCAATGCCGGACTATTGCCGAGCGTTGGTGTCAATAGCGGTGGTCAGTGGAGTCAGAGCAGCTCGCAGTTGGTGTTCTTGAATCCGAATGTACCAAGCGGGACCCCCGGTGCCCCTTTTGACGCCTCGGGCGAGGCAAGTGCGTTCAACGCATCGCTCAATTTCAGCTATGTGCTGTTCGATGGTCTGGGAAGCATCCGCAATTTCCGCAAACTGAAGTTGCAGGGCAGCATCAGCGAGGTGCAGGAGCGCATAGCCGTTGAGAACACGCTCATTGCCGTGGCCGTTGCCTATTTCGAGGCACTAATGGCAGCAGAGTCGCGCGCCATTGCCGAGGAGAACCTGAAGGTGACTCTCAGCCGACTGGAGCGCGAGACCACCGCGCATAATCTGGGCATCGGCAATCGCATCCTGTTGCTCAATGCCCGGCTTTATGCGGCCACCGACAGTGTCGGGGTGGCACAGGCGGCCTACAATGAGCGTAAGGCCCTCCGCAATCTCAAACAGCTGATGCAGTGGGAGGGAGCCGACCCGGCCTTGCAGGATGAACTCCTGCCTGGCTCCCTTCCGGGCTATGACGTCCTTCGTGACGGGGCGTTGTCCAACAGTGCCGCTATCATACTCTCGGCCCACAATCTGGAGACTTCCGAACTGGATGTGAAATTGGCGCGCTCCACACAGTTTCCTCTGATTGTGGGGCAGGCATCCTACGGCTATCAGCGGAACACCAGCGAGGTGAGTTTTATTCAGGAGAGCACTTCCTTGGGCCCCACATTGGGCATCAGTCTCTCCTACAACCTGTTCGATGGTCGCAAGAAGCACACCCAGCTTCAGAATGCCAAGATCGCTCTGGAGACCGGCCGCATCAAGGACACGGAGGCCCGTCAGGAACTACTGCGCAACCTTGACAACGGCTATGACCTCTACACCACAAACGCCCTTCGGCTGCGGCTCTCCGAACAGGCCGTGGAAACCGCGGAGGCTGCTTTTGCCCGAACGTCCGAACTGTTCGCCTTGGGGCAGGTGACCGGACTTGAGCACCGCGATGCGCAGCTTGCGGTTATGAACAGCAAGATGAATGCAAGGTCTGCACGCATAGCGGCCAAGTTGGCCGAACTGGACCTTTTGAGACTCAGTGGAGGTCTCCTGAAGGAGGATTGACCGCCATATGATTTTTGTCAGTGATTGACATAGATGCCATTGAATTCTTTTCCTTTGAGTTGAGGATTAGACCCAAACATCATGAAAAGACTCCTGATTCTTCCCGCTCTCCTGTTATCTGTCGTGGTCCATGCACAGTATCAGAAGGTTGTTCCGTCACCGGATGTTCATCCACCCCAACGGGCACAGTTCAAGAAATCAGAGCTGCACATGTTGCCGCTGGCAGCCTCCGTTGACCTCAAGGATATACGCTCCAATTGGAAACTGAAGGTTTCTCATGTGGCCCCTCTGCACGGCAGCCCTTCCAAGCGATTGCTGGATGACATGAAGATGGAGAAGACCCAGATGAAGGTGACTTCCGCTGGCGCGGAGAATGCTTCGCCTGATGCTGTGACACCGGCATTGGGCATCAATTTCCTTGGCAATGAAATGTTCAACGGAACCCCGCCCGACAACACTTTGGCCATTTCCAACGGAGGCAAGATCCTGAGCTGTGACAATGCCACCATAGAAATCTACGATGCCTATGCGCAGGACCCCTATCTCAGCTATTGGGTGAACCACTATGATTTCTTCGGGTCGTTTCTGTCGCCCGCCCCGACAGGTAACATCTATGACCCGAGAATCATCTATGACTCAGGGGCTGACCGGTTTGTCTATTGCATCCTGCATGGATCTTCATCCAACCTCACCCAGATTCTACTGTGCTTCTCAAAAACCAACAATCCCATGGACGGATGGTGGGTCTATCGCCTTACGGCCAACGCTGCGCATCCCAGTCTGTGGTTCGATTATCCGAATCTGGGCGTGTCAGAGAACGAGATATATATCAGCGGCAACATGTTCACCGATGCAGGAAGCTATGGAGGGAATGTCCTTTTTCAGATTCCCAAGCAGGCCGGTTACAGTGGTCAGAACCTCAACTATCAGTGGTGGTATGATATCACTGACGGAGGCAACAGTCAGGCGTTCACCATTGTGCCGTTGAGTCATGGCCGTCAGGGCAATTACGGTCCAGGCATACTGCTCGCCTCAACAGATGTGGGCACTTCCAATAATCGCATGCTTCTGTTCGACCTTACGGATGATGCCTCTGCCAGCAACGAAACACTGAACGTGTATCCGATCAGTACATCGTCCTATGTCATCGGTGGCAATGCCGCCCAGAATGGTAGCAGTGGAGTGCTCGATGTGGGTGACACGCGAATGCAGAACGGTTTCTTCTACAATGGACTTGTGCATTTTGTCCATACTACGGATATAGGAGGAGGTTGGAATGGCATCCGATACAGCCGGGTCACCACCAATAATCTGAGCATTCAGTC
Organism: uncultured Chryseobacterium sp.; assembly: GCA_964488095.1. Lineage (GTDB taxonomy): Bacteria > Bacteroidota > Bacteroidia > UBA10329 > UBA10329 > UBA10329. Next base: position 177,359 of record CAZATP010000001.1, on the reverse strand, counting down.
CACCAATTTCGGTAATCAAGGTGTGTTGGATTACGCCTACCCCTCGGTAGCAGCCTTCTCCACATCTCAGAATGACAATTCAGTGATGGTATCTTTCCTTGCCTCCAGCAGCAGCACCTTTCCCAGTATCCGTGCGGTGAACGTGGACAATAACCTGAATTGGTCTCCTTCCACGTTGGTCAAGTCCGGTGAGAGCCCTGTGAGCATTCAAGGTGGTGCCACCGAGCGTTGGGGCGACTACAGCGGCATTAGCCGTAAGCACAATGCCTCTCAGCCCGAGGTATGGATGTCCGGTTGTTACGGCACCGCCAATAACCATTGGAATGTGCAGAACGGTTACAATGCTTGGATAGCACAGATTCTTGGCGGTGCACCTGCATCGGCACAGAACTCAGGCCCCATGATGGAAACCAAGGTTTTCCCCAATCCTGTGGCGGACATGTTCAGTGTGGACTTCACCGTGCCGGCCAGGCAACAGGTGAATATCTCGATTATGGACATCAATGGAAGATTGGTCAGGAATCTCTTCTCTGACCATGTGAAAGCAGGCACCAACAGGCTCACCTTCAACCGGGGCGCGCTGTCATCAGGTCAGTATATCCTTCAAGTCAATTCAAACGGACAAGTTATTCATCATGAGAAGATTATTGTTCAGTAGTCTGCCTGTGATTCTCCTCGTGGCCTGTAACGGTAACGCAGGTAACAGTGCCCTGTCATTGGAAGGGTCAGTGGACACACCCTTGGTGGCGTTCGACACGTTGCACAGCGATACATTGAGGACCACTGTAACGGTGAATGACGAGGCTGCAGTTGGTCCATTGGAAAAGAATCCCAACACGAATGAGGCCTCCAAACAGGTGAAAGAATCGAAAGCCGAGGGCACAGCCCCTGCAATCATGCCGGAAATTCCTTGCAGCGGGGTTCGGGAGCATGGATCGCCCAACAGGTCTGCATTGGATTCACTCAAGGAGGCCAAGACCAAGGGAAAGAAATGATTTTTGTGACTGTGAACAGATTTTCATACTCATTGAAAAAGTCTACATTTGCCGCCCGATTGCCCAGGTGTTGAAATTGGTAGACAAGCCATCTTGAGGGGGTGGTGCACTACGTGCGTGCTGGTTCGAGTCCAGTCCTGGGCACACTTGATAAACCCTCCAAATGACCGGGAACATGTTCGCTGATAAAAAAGTCGGAACGTTCCCGGTCTTTCTTTTTCTGATACTTACCCCTATGCTTTCCAAGGCACAGGAGGTTGTTGTCTGCAAGAGTCAGCAGGACGGTTATCCGCGCGGTGCATCCACGGTTTGGACGGTCGATTCCTTCCCTGTTCAGCTCACGCTCTTCTACAACAATGGGAAAACGACCATTGATGAGCGCAATCTGAATTTCATCATTGAGGCAGAGGCGAAGTTGGGACTCGTGCCTGCCGAGGCCAGTGTGGTCGTTTCGCAGGGACGCAACTGGGCCAGCACCAACCACATTTTTCAGCGGTCGGGCAAGTATGTCGTTTCGGCCTATCGAAGTGACCGCTCAGTGATGGCAGCCACCCAGATCTCCATTTCAGGTCCGGATAGGGCAGAGGCAAGTCAGGAATCCATGACCCCTGTGAAGTCCAACAATCGGGATTCTATTCTGACCACAGCATCTTCCTCCTACGAAGGGGAACGGTTCTCAGGTGCGCAGGTTCCTCCGGCCCCAAGGGTCGCCTTGGGAAAAAAATTGAGCGAAGAGGAGCTGAAAACACTCGCCTTCGAGGAGGTGAACATCGCATTCGGTACGGGTATAAACGGCAGGAAACTCGAGGGCGTCTCGGTTAGCTTCTCAGATGCACAGGCAAGAAAGGGAATCGTGGTGCAGCTTTCCAATCCCAAGCCCTTTACTGGTGGCACCATCACCATGGACGTTTGGAAGAAGTCCAATCCCAACGCGACCGATTATGAGGAAATGGTGGTGAACAGCTCCGTTTCTGTTGCGGCAAAGGCCTACACAGTGCAAGCTCCATTGACGCTTTTCAAGAAGGGAGATTACAAGGTCTCATTCTTCACCTCCGACATGGTCTGGATAGGCTCAGCCTACCTGTCGGTGCAGTGAGACCTCACTGTTTCAACACGCAGGTGATTTCCAACGTGTCCCTGTAGAACGTACAATTGTGAAACAGGCCTGACTGCTGTGCGCCTGTGCGCCACGCCTCTTCCACGCTATCAGTGTAATTCCTGTCTCCGCAGAGAAAGCCTGATGAGCTCTGCCCGAAAGCGGTATTCACCTCGCATACGATGCAGGAATACTGCTCAGTGAGCAGTCTGCTCTCCTCCTCCTCAATCTCGTCCGAGGTGCCACAGTATTCGTCAATGCTGGCCACATTCAGATAGGCCTCCTTCAGGTCAATCTCGCACTGAACGCACTTGGTACACCCGGCAAGAATAGCGGGCGCAAGCAAGATAGGGAGCAACCTGTGAATCTTCATATCAGCAGACCTTGACAGACCAACCGTAGACATCAGGCGTGTGGCCGTAGCGGATGGCAGTCAATCTGTCTGCTATGGCTTTCGAAAGAGTGCGTTCTCCAACTGAGGGCAGCACAAGGTCGTTGCCCTGATAGCCGATGAGCTCGATGAGGGCCACAGTTGCTGCAGTACCCACGCCAAAAGCGTCTTTCAACTCTCCATTGCGATGTGCCTCGGCCACTTCTTCCATGGAAACGGGACGTTCCTGCACATCCACCCCCATGTCGCGAGCAAGCGTGAGCACGCTATCGCGGGTGATGCCTTTTAGAATGGTCTCTCCGGCCGGTGGGGTGAGCAGGCTGTCTCCGATCTGGAACATGACATTCATGGTGCCACTCTCCTCAATGAAGCGGTGTTCCTTAGCATCAGTCCAAATAAGCTGTTGGTAACCTTTCTGCTGCGCAATCTTGGTGGGAAGCAGGGCGCCACCATAATTCCCGCCAGCCTTTGCAGCACCTGTTCCTCCTTTGGCCGCACGCGTGTACTGGGTCTCCACCAGAACCTTGATCGGGGCGCTGTAGTAGGGTCCGGCCGGACCAGTGAAGATGATGAAGCGGTACGTGTCTGCCGGCCTCACACCGATGGCCTCGTCCGTGGCGAACATGAACGGACGGATGTAGAGCGAGGAATTCAGCGTCTTCGGCACCCATCCGTGGTCGAGAGCCACCAGCTCTTTGAGATATTCCACGAGCATGTCTACTGGAATGGTGGGCATGCACATGCGCTCTGCGGAGCGGTTAAGCCGCTCGAAGTTATCGGCAGGACGGAAAATGCTGATGCTTCCATCCAACTTCCGATAGGCCTTCAGACCTTCAAATATGGTCTGACCATAGTGGAGACCGAGACATGACGGACTGATCGGCATCTTGCCATAGGGCATGATGTGGGGCGCACCCCATTCGCCATTGGCATAGTCCATCACCAACATGTGGTCGGAGAACTGCTTTCCGAAAGGGATGTTATTGAAGTCGGTCTGCGGGATACGAGACTCGGAGACCTTTTCAATGGAGATGTTCAAAATGTCGTTTTCCATCCTCTTATCAGTTGGTGACGGCACAAGGTAAAGGTTTTGTGGCAAGGCGATAATTGTCAAAGGTCAATCGGCATTCACAGCCAAGCGTCCGAAAGTGCGGTTTCCGTTGTCATTCACCTCAATCACATAAATGCCGCTCTGCTGCGGAACTGCGATGCGGAAAGGGTTAGTGGTCATGCTTTGCTGAGAGGCCACCTCCCGTCCCTGCAGGTCGAAAATCCGCAGAGTGGTGTTGGGTGAAAAGGATGGCATTGACAAGAAGACATCGATGCCAGTGGAAGGGTTGGGATAGATGCGCAGACCGCCTGCGGAAGCACTGCTGGGAACCCCATTCCAGTTCTCTATGGAGAACTGGTCGATGCCCGCCTCTACCAGATGACCGGGTGCCGCATCGGCCACATGGAACTGGACGCGCATGTTTTCGGTGATAGTGAGGAACTGCGCGAGGTTGATGGCCTCTGGCAACCATTCTCCACCTGTGGTAGAGAGACTGGTAATGGTGACCAGGTCGATGCCGTTGTTGACCTTGACGAGGAGCTCATCATTGCTGGCCGATGAACCGCCCCCTGTATAGAACCAGTAGTGAAAAGTGAGGATGGGCTGGTCAAGTGCGGTGAGGTCCATCACAGGACTGGTCAGAATGGTGGCACCATCGTCCACGTCATCCTCGCCTGCCGCACCACCACCATTGCCGGTGACATATGCGAAATTGCCACATCCGAGTCCGGCATCCGAGCCCGGGTTGACGGTGGCATTCTCATAGAAGGTGGCGATAGGAGCATCTCGCTCCCAGATACCAGCGGGGGCATTGCCGCTCACCTGCCAACCGAGGTCAAGTGCGAAATCGTCAAAATATTTCTGCTCCAACGCGAACGTGACCGAGTTGCTCTGGCCCGTAAGCGTGAGGGTCGTGCACTGCGTGACGTGGCCCCAATGTCCAATAGTGATGTCGTAGGTGCCATCAAAGAAATTGTCATCAGAGATGAGGCCCTCTACATCGGTGGTGGCATCGATATCGAAAAGGCTGTTCACGAAGGTGATGGTCGCGCCTTCGATAGGGGCACCGCCATTGGCATCCACCACATCGACCTCGAGGGTGAAGGGAATGTCGGGTGTGAGCTGAACATCCAGCACGGTGACCTCACCGTTCACCAGCTCCACGTTATCGACCGTGAGGGGGAGATAGCCGCCTTTCACGAAGGTGACGCTGACGGTCCCAGACTCTGCTCTTCCGCTGGCGTAGGTGCCTGCGATGCCAGTGGATTCGGCAGCGGTGATGCCTGTGATCGAGATGTTGACCCCGCTTAGTGGAACCCCATTGGATGCACTGGTCACGGTGCCCTCTATGCGTGCGGCACGTATGTAGGTCGGGGCAAGTATGAAGAGTCCTTCCTCTATGTCGGCATTCAACAGAATGCCTGATGGCAGGTAGGGCCACGTGCCCCACGACCCGTTGAACCCTTCCCCTGACAATGGACTGGAATCGTAGAAGCCTGTTAGGATGACATTGGATGGGTCGGATGCATCGTGAATGGTCACACCATCTCTGTAATGAGAAGTGACCACATAACCGTTGAAAAAGTGTGCGTTATGAGGTATCACACCTGTAGTGAGCGGGTTGTGTACGCGGTCGAGTTCAATCACATTACTAAGGTCGGTGACATCATAAGCAGCCACGAACCCTCCGATGACCTCATCAGTGGTGTATACAGTGCTATTATCATCGCTCGGCCAGATATTGTGAGTGAAGTTGCTCGGGGTAGCCCATGTGGTCAACACTGCGGGTGACTGCGGATTGCTTATATCAACAACAGCTGCAAAACCATCATTGACACAGGCGGCCCAAAGTGTGTCGCCACGAACAAAACCGTCATGAACATAGTACTGATTCCATACCCCAAGCTCCACAGGAGCAGCGGGGTTCTGGGAGCAATCAAGAATGATGGTTCCTCCCACACCGTAGTTGGCCCCATAGATATAGGCATGGCCCTGCTCGTCAAAACTCATATTGTGAGCCTTGGTCCAAGGAAACTGGCTGCCTGTGTAGTTTACCGTGGTAAGATTCGTGTAGACAGGAGGTGTTCCGGGAGCAGGCAAAGGGCTCATGTCTACAATGAGCAGACCACCGGAGGTCTCATTGACGCAATAAGCATGTCCGTTGTAATAGAAAGGGTCGCGCCAAATGGAGTTGCTCCCAGGAGCGAAGAATACCTGAACGGGATTGGCGGGATTGCTCACATCGACAATGGAGAATCCATTGTATACGCCCACGAGCGCATATTCTCGACCGTTGTGGACAGCACCTCGCACATCACTGAGGTTCTCAGAGTAGGGCAGGTGACCAAGAAGTTCCATGTTGAGGGAACCCTGTGCAAAAACGGTAAAGCTGCTGAGGGCCAGCAGAAGGGTGATGAGCGAATGACGCATGGGAGAGTGAGATGTATGGCAAAGGAACGCTTTTCGGGGTGCGCGATCTGTCACGGCCAAGCGATGTGGCGCATCTTACCTTTGCCCCATGCAAGAGGGCAAACTGATCATATTCTCCGCGCCCAGCGGGGCAGGCAAGACCACCATTGTGAAACACCTGTTGCAACAGGGGCTGCCGTTAGCCTTCTCCGTATCGGCCACAAGCAGGAAGATGCGCGAAGGGGAAGTGGATGGAAGGGACTATCATTTCCTTGGTGTAGATGATTTCAAGCAGCGCATCTCACAGGGTGCGTTCGTTGAATGGGAAGAGGTGTATGCAGGGCAGTTCTACGGAACATTGCGCAGCGAGGTGGACCGACTTCATACCCAGGGATTGACCGTGCTGTTCGATGTGGATGTGGTGGGGGGACTCAATCTGAAGGAGCAGTTCGGACAGCGTGCGCTGGCTGTTTTCGTCATGCCCCCGAGCATTGAGGAACTGGAGCGGAGGCTGCGTGCCCGAAGTTCGGAGAGCGAAGAGAGCCTGCGCAAGCGGGTGGACAAGGCCGTTGTGGAGATGGCCTATGCCGACCGCTTCGATGTTCGACTGCGAAATGAGGAGCTGCCGGTGGCGCAGCAGGAAGCGGTCCGATTGGTGAGAGATTTCATTGATGCGTAAGGTCGGACTGTTCTTCGGGTCGTTCAATCCAGTGCATGTGGGGCACATGGTGATAGCCACTTGGGCGGTGGAGATGAGCGACCTTCAGGAGCTATGGTTCGTGGTTTCGCCTCACAATCCGTTGAAGAAGAAAGAGACGTTATTGAACGGCCGTCAACGGCTGGAGATGGTGGAGCGGGCCATCGGGGGTGATGGACGTTTCCGCGCATCAGACATCGAGTTCGGACTTCCTCAACCATCGTACACCGCCCACACGCTGGTGCATCTGCAGGAGAAGCATCCCAAGACAGAGTTCACACTCCTCATGGGGGGAGACAATCTTGCCTCATTCCATCGCTGGAAGAACTATCAGGCCATCATGGACGCGCATCCGATCATGGTCTATTCGCGGCCCGAGGAAGGCGACCTGCCATTTCTGGATCATTCTAACGTCTCGCTGCTGGTGGCCCCCGCGCTGCACATCTCCTCAAGCCTTATCCGTAAACTCGTAAAGGATGGACACGATGTGCGCCACCTGATGCCTATGGAGGCATGGAAATTCATGGACGACATGAACTTCTATAGAAAGACAGGGGCCAGCCCCCATATGCACTGACTTCCAGAATGGGACGAGCCAAGCCTTGGATGACAGGGTTCGATTTAACACAAGCACTGATGGATGCTTTCCATTTGAAGTTGAGTTCTTTTAAGAGCTTTACTAACTGAAATTAAAGCCACAAAACATGTCTGTAGGCGTATCCTTCAAACGACTGGAAAAGAAAACTGGCTATGACGCCATTGTCATCGGATCAGGGTTGGGCGGAATGGCCTATGCCGCCATCATGGCCAAGATGGGCAAGAAGGTGCTGGTGTTGGAGAAACACTATGTGGCGGGCGGCTTCACCCACGTGTTCAAGCGCAAGGACTATGAGTGGGACGTGGGCATCCACTATGTGGGCGAAATGCACCGCGAGTTCACCTTCATGCGCTATCTCTTTGACCATATCACCGACTGTGAGTTGAAATGGGAGGAGATGGACGAGGTGTATGACCGCGTGGTGATCGGGGAGAACGTCTATGACTTCAAGAAAGGCTACGACAATTTCGTGGGGATGCTCTACGAGCGTTTCCCCGGTGAGGAAAAGGCCATTGACCGCTATGTGGAGCTGGTGCGCAGAAGTTCGGGACTGGGCAAGAACTTCTTCAAGGAGCGGATACTGCCTCCTTTTCTGAGCAAGATTGCGGGGCCGTTCATGACCAAGAAATACTTGGAACTGAGCGACCGCACCACCAAGGATGTGCTGGACGAACTGACCGACAACGCTGAACTGAAGGCGGTGCTTTCCGCCCAGTACGGTGACTATGGTCTGCCGCCTGGCGAGGGCAGCTTCGCTATTCAGGCAGTGGTGAATAAGCACTATTGGAACGGGGGCAGTTTCCCCATTGGCGGCTGCGAGCGTATTGCGGAGACCATCGCCCCGGTGATAGAGAAGGCAGGCGGGCAGATCGCTGTGCGCGCAGGGGTGGAAGAGATATTGGTGAAGGATGGCAAGGCTTACGGAGTGCGGATGGAGGACGGCTCGACCCTCGAAGCGCCCATCATTGTGAGCAATGCGGGTTATCTGAACACGATGGCGCGACTGCTGTCGCCTCAGGTGCAGCGGCAGATCGGTTTCCGATTGGAGGATGCCCCAAAGCCGAGTGTGTCGCATGTGTGTCTCTACATCGGGCTGAAGGGTGACCTAAGGGAGATGGGCATCGGCAGCACCAACTATTGGGTCTATGCCCACAACGACCACGACCGCAGCGTGAAGGAATACTTGGCCGACCCATCAAAGCCATTCCCAATCACCTACATCTCGTTCCCGTCCATGAAAGACCCCGAATGGCCGCAGCGCTATCCGGGCAAGAGCACTATCGAGATGATCACCCTCGCGCCCTACGAGTGGTTCGCCCAATGGGAGGAAACCCGCTGGCATCACCGTGGCGAGGACTATGAGGCCTACAAGGAGCAGTTCGCACAACGGTTGCTCGGGGAGCTCTACCGCCAGTTCCCGCAATTGGAAGGGAGAATAGACTATTACGAACTCTCGACCCCGCTTTCCACGGCTCATTTTGTGAACTATAAGGACGGTGAGATCTATGGCCTCGACCACAGCCCCGAGCGGTTCCGCAATCCGAACCTCCGGCCACGCACACCCATCAAGAACCTCTATCTCACGGGGCAGGACATCGTCACCTGCGGCATTGGCGGTGCGCTGATGAGTGGCCTGCTGACCGCAGCGGCTGTGAGCGGCAAGATCTTCATTGCCGAGAACATCGTCAAAGAGGTGGACAGGGTTCGAGCCTCGAAATCCGGGCGCTGACCTATTCTGAACAGGGGAGGAGGGATGTTCTCAGGCGTGCACTGACCGTTGAATCCATGTGACATTTCCGCCTGTTCAACCTTTCTCCATCATGCAATGAGTGACATGATCCGGGCAAACAACCTCATGAGTTGCATGTGCGGCACTATTCAGGACACATACCCCTTTTTTATAGTGTAATTTTGCGGCCCGAAAGGAGGGGGCTTAGCCCATTTCCTGTTAGGAACCCCCATTCGATCTACGCCCGTTTTGGACGAAATCAGCGACAAGGAACTTTACGATTATCAGAAGAAGGCCATCAGCCTCATCTTCGAACGGCTGGAAGAACGCCCACAAGGCTACAATCTGCTGTATCAGTTGCCCACAGGCGGTGGCAAGACGGTCATTTTCTCGGAGATAGCGCGCAGGTACATCAAGGACACTGGGAAGAAGGTCCTTATCCTCACTCATAGGATAGAGCTCTGTGCCCAGACCAGCGAAGTGCTCTCGGGCTTCAAGGTGAAGAACAAGGTCATCCGAAGCGAAGTGAAGGACCTTCCCGACCAAAAAGAGTTCCAGTGCTTTGTGGCCATGGTTGAGACGCTCAACAACAGGCTGAGCGATGAGGCCATCGAGATAGAGGACCTTGGTCTGGTCATCATAGATGAGGCACATTACAACAGTTTCGGGAAACTCTTCAAGTTCTTTGAGAACAGCACTGTGCTTGGCGTTACGGCCACCCCGCTGAGTTCCAACATCAATCTCCCGATGTATGAGAACTACAAGGAACTCATCGTAGGCAATAGCATACCGGAGCTCATAAAAATGGGGTTCCTGGCCAAGGTCACCTTCCATAGCTATGACGTGAACCTCAGTTCGCTTACCATCGGGGTGAACGGTGATTATACGGTAAGCTCATCCGAACGGCTGTATTCAGACCTCTCCATGCAAGAGAAGCTGCTGTCGGCCTATCAGGAGCATAGCATCGGCAAGAAAACACTCATCTTCAACAACGGAATTCAGACCTCCAAATTCGTGGAGTCGATGTTCAAGAAGGCCGGGCACGAGATCCGACATCTGGACAACACCCATTCTTCAGTGGAGCGGAAGGAGATTCTGCAATGGTTCCGCGACAAGAAGGATGCGGTGCTCACTTCTGTGGGCATTCTCACCACTGGTTTTGACGAACCTGCTGTGGAGAGCATCATCCTCAATCGTGCAACTCGCTCTCTCACGCTCTATTTTCAGATGATCGGCAGAGGTTCGAGGGTCATTCCAGGCAAGGACAGCTTCAACGTCATCGACCTTGGCAACAATCTGGCCCGTTTCGGCCGTTGGGACGAGGAAATCGATTGGCAGGCCATCTTCAGATCGCCCGACAACTATTTGCAACATGTGCGCAGCGATGATGAGATTCAGCGAAGTTTCCGCTACATCATGCCGCAGGATGTGCGCGACCGATTTGCCAATACGGCCGATATCACCTTTGATGTGGATGAGACCTACCAACAGGTACTTCGCGAAGGACTGCGTCCCAAGGTGGTCATTGACCGCTCTATTGCCCATCATGGAAAGATGTGTGCTGAGAATGCCGAGGGGCCGGATCAGCTCAAGGAACTTGTGCGTCTTCTTCGTGAGGACGTGGAATATCGCGTAAGACTCTATTCCTACTGCATCACCAAGTGCACCGAGAATTACCGCGCATGGCTGGTGGACGATTATATGCGCAGGTTGGAGGCCGAGGCTCGGGCACAGTACCGACTGGCCGTGTTCAGCGAAGAAGGGTAGGGGCCTTACTGCTCTTTTGCCTGATGATTCCCGAAGGTTCATGGCTTGCTGACCTCGCTGTCAGCAACTCTGGGCAAACAGCGATATTCGCTGCATGACTCCCGAGAAAAAGACATCTTCATTACCCTTGCCTCCTTTGGTGAAGGGCAGTTGGCCCATGGGCAGCGCAAAGTTTTTTGCAGACGACCCCTTGGCCCTTTTCGAAAATGCCGTGCCTGAGTATGGGGATGTTTTCCGGCTCGATTCCATCTTCTTCCATTTTCTTACTGAGTTCGACTACTTCATCGCCATCTGCCATCCCGATGCGGTGAAGCATGTGATGCAGGACAACAATCGCAACTACATCAAGAGTTTCGGCTACAGGGTGCTAGAGAATCTTGTAGGCAAGGGACTTTTGACCAGCGAGGGAGATTTCTGGCGCAAACAGCGCAGGCTCATCCAACCGCATTTTCATAGGGAACGCCTAAGCTCGTTCGCCCAGATAATGACGGATGGCTGCGAGGAGGTCCTGGCAAGGTGGCGACAGTTGCGTGATGGCAGTGAGGTGAACGTTTCGAAAGACATGATGGCGATGACGCTCAAGGTGGTGTGCCGTTCCATGTTCAGCACGGATGTAGGGCAGGCCATGGAGGTGGTGAGCAGGGAATTCGATGTGGCCAATGAACTGATGAACGACCGTATCGTGAACCCGCAGACCTTGCCCTTGTGGTTCCCAACACCCAGGAACAGAAGGGAGAAGCAGGCCTATGCGGCTTTGAAGAAGGTGGTTGCCGACATCATTGTCCAACGAAGGGCAGTGAGCTATCGCCACGATGACCTGTTGGCCATACTGATGGAGACCGAGGATGCCGATACGGGCGAGCGCATGACCGACCAACAGATTCAGGACGAGGTCATCACCATGTTTCTGGCGGGGCATGAGACCACAGCTGTTGCAATGGCATGGCTTTTCCATGCCCTGGATGAGAATCCGGAGGTGGAACGGAAAGCCGCAGCGGAGGCCCATACGGTTTTGAATGGCCGTATTCCAGACCTTACAGACCTGCGTAGTCTCATTTATACTCGCATGGTCATTGACGAGACGCTGCGACTATATCCGCCAGCATGGGTCATCGGCAGGCATTCTTTGGAAGAAGACGTGGTAGGTGGATTCCGGATTCCGGCCAATTCAAATTGCATGATCCCGGTCTATCACATTCATCGCGACAAACGATTCTGGGATGAGCCTGAGCGTTTCATTCCCGAGCGATTCAGTCCGGAGCGGTCCGAGAAACGGCACAAGTTTGCTTATTTCCCATTCGGTGGCGGACCGAGACAGTGCATCGGTAACAGCTTTGCATTGATGGAGATGCAGCTTTCAGTGCCGATGATGCTTCAGGAATTCCGCCTGCGGAGCATTGAAGGACACACCATAAACAAAGAGCCGCTCATCACCATGCGTCAGAGCCCGAATCTGGTCATGCGCATTGAACGCAGGTAGTAATGATGATTTTGCATCACGCTGTAAGTTGCAAATCCGATATCTCTCATAATTAACATTATGTTAAATACGGTTATCAAAAGAAAAGGGACGATGTCCCTCTTCCTTGCATTACTGCGCAGTCTTCAAGCGTTCTACAACGTCATTGTATTTCGGCTCGTAGCTATCGTCATTCGTCATCTTCCTGTAGTACAACTGCTTCAGTGAGATGAGTACACCCTTATCGGCAGCATTCAGAGCGAAAGCCTGCTCCAGAATCGGTTGCGCCTGATCGAACACCGCATCAGCCACCTTGCGTGCAGCCTCGAATTTCTTCATGTCATCAATAGTGTTGGCAACCTCATTCAGCTTCACAGCCCGGTTGAAATACAGTGCGCCAAGGTTGTACACCGCGTCAAAATTCTGAGGATTCAATTCCACGGAAGTCTTATAGCTCTTCTCTGCGTCTGCCAGATGCTTCTCATAGGCAGGTCCTCCATTGGCCGATTTCTCCAACTCCTTCGCTGCAAGACGGTCGTGCACGAATCCAAGGGCAAAATGAAGCGAGTAGTTCTTCGGGTCAAGTCCGATGGCCACATTCAGCGCTTCCATGGCCTCCGCGTGACGGTCGCTCATCAGATAGGCATTCACCTCTTCGGTCACGAGCGACTGGTTGTTGGGGAACTGCTTGCGGCCCTCCTTCACGATATCGAACGCCTTTTCCTTGTTACCGGCCTCGGCATACATCCGCGCCATTCTCACGAAAGCAGCCTCAGCCTTATAGTTGATGGCCACGGCCTGACGGAAGTATTTCTCGGCCTTGTCAAGCTGTCCGATCTGCTCGGCACAGGCCCCTGCATAATACACCGCCAACGAGTCCACGCGCTTGATCTGCGGCAGTGCAGTGATGGTGATGGTGTTCTCAAAAGCTTTCAGGGCTGCATCATACAGCTTGTTGTTGTAGTTGAGGATACCCTCATTCACGAACTGGCGGCTCTGAACATCCAAGTACTTGTAGGTCATGTCGGCATTCGCCTTCTTGTCATCCAGCTCATTGCACTTGGAAAAAGCTTGATATGCCTCTTCTAACGCATTATCGGAGAGTGACTTGTACTTCTCATTCTGTGACTCGTAAATCGCTTGATAGATTTGACCACGATACAGCCATGTCTTCGCTTCAGGGGCTGTTTTCTCGTGCGCAGACGCGGCATCAATGGCCTCTTTCGCGTTGTCTAGTTCTCCATACTGGAGGTAGTTGAATGCGCTGGTTCTCTTGGCAGGCTGGGCAAATGCAGCAGACGATGCCATGGCAAGACATGAGGTCAGCAGGATCAGCTTTTTCATTGGGTTGTAGTGATTGGTTTTCTGGTTAGGTGCGATGGCAAATATAAGGCCAGCATTCGGCAGCGAGTTGCAGTTCCCTTCTTTGAAGGACTGGGACTAATGGAGGTTTCTTCCTTGGCTAAATCGGAACGGCCCAGACAATCTCTTGCCAGGGCCGTCCTCTAACACGGTTTATCAGAAGCTTATTCTTCTGATTCCGGTGACTCTTCCGAGGTTTCACCATCGGTTGCGTCCAGACCTGCATCGCCCTCAACGGTGGCGGCACTATCGTTGAATTCGACCTTGGCCACTGCCGCAATGCTGTCGTTGCCTTTGAGGTTAATGAGACGCACGCCCTGTGTGGCCCTTCCCATCACGCGCAGTTCATCCACTGCCATGCGTATGGCAATGCCCGAACGGTTGATGATCATCAGATCGTCCCCGTCCCTCACATCCTTGATAGCGACCAGCTTTCCGGTCTTTTCCGTCACGTTGATGGTCTTGACGCCCTTGCCGCCACGGTTGGTGACGCGGTAGACCGGCTCACCGTCCTCAGGGTCGTTGAGGAAGCTGCGTTTGCCGTAACCGTTCTCAGACACCACAAGCACGGTCTGCACCGATGGCTCGTTGATGGCGATCATGCCCACCACCTCGTCATCCTCCTGCTCGATGCTTATACCACGCACACCCGAGGCCGTGCGGCCCATCGGACGCACCTTGCTCTCATTGAAACGGATGGCCCGGCCACTCTTCAAGGCCAGCATGATCTCATCCTGGCCGCTGGTGAGGCGTGCCTCCAGCAATTGGTCGTCCTCACGTATCACAATGGCGTTGATACCGTTGACACGTGGGCGGGAATACGCCTCTAGCGTGGTCTTCTTGATGATGCCCTTCTTCGTGCACATGATGACGAAGTGGTTGTTGATATACTCCTCATCCTTGAGACTGAGCACATTCATGTAGGCCATCACACGGTCATCCGACTCAATCTGCAACAGATTCTGGATTGCACGGCCCTTGCTGGTCTTGGTGCCCTCGGGTATCTCATAGACCTTGAGCCAGAAGCACCGTCCCTTCTCGGTGAAGAAGAGCATATGGTTGTGGTTGGTGGCCACGAAGATGTGTTCCAGGAAATCCTCATCACGAGTGGTACTGGCACGCGACCCTACTCCTCCCCTGCTCTGCACGCGGTATTCTGTGAGCGGGGTACGCTTAATGTAGCCCAGGTGAGATATGGTGATGACCACTTCCTCGTCCGCAATCATGTCCTCCATGCGAAGGTCGTTGGCAGCATAGACGATCTCACTCCTGCGGGCATCGCCATAACGCTCACGGATCTCCACCAGCTCGTCCTTGATGATCTGCATGCGCAGGTCCTCGTTCTCAAGAATCGACTTCAGGTAGGCGATGTGCTTCATCAGCTCCTCATACTCGGCCTTGAGCTTGTCGATCTCCAGACCTGTGAGCGCACGGAGACGCATGTCGAGGATGGCGCGTGCCTGAATGTCACTGAGGCTGAATTTGGTCATGAGCTCCTCACGGGCATCATCGGGGGTCTGCGACTCACGAATGATGCGGATGACCTCATCAAGGTTATTGACCGCGATGATGAGACCCTCCAGAATGTGGGCTCTCTTCTCGGCCTCGCGCAGTTCGTACTTGGTTCTGCGAACGACCACTTCGTGACGGTGGGCAACGAAATGCACGATCATGTCCTTCAGCGTCAGCATCTCCGGACGACCATTCACCAACGCTATATTATTCACGCTGAAGGAGGTCTGAAGCGCAGTATGCTTGTATAGCGTATTCAGTACCACGCTCGGCATCGCATCACGCTTCAATTCATAAACGATACGCATGCCTTTGCGGTCGCTCTCATCGCGGATGTCGCTGATGCCCTCCAGCTTCTTGTCATTGATAAGGTCTGCGGTGGCCTTGATCATGTTGGCCTTGTTCACTTGGAAGGGAATCTCCGTCACGATGATCTGCTCGCGACCGTTCACTTCCTCAAACTCGGCACGGGCACGCATCACAATACGTCCACGACCGGTCTCGAATGCCTCGCGCACCCCGTCATATCCATAAATGAAGCCACCGGTCGGGAAGTCGGGAGCCTTGATGTGCTCCATCAGCCCCTCGATATCGATCTCGCGGTTGTCGATGTAGGCGATGATGCCGTTGACCACCTCTGTGATGTTGTGCGGGGCCATATTGGTGGCCATGCCCACCGCGATGCCGGACGCACCGTTCACCAAAAGATTCGGGATACGGCTCGGGAGCACAGTAGGCTCCTCCAACGAGTCATCGAAATTGAGGCGGAAATCGACAGTCTCCTTATCGATGTCAGCCAGAAGCTCTTCTGCGATCCTACGAAGGCGTGCCTCCGTGTACCGCATGGCCGCTGGGCTGTCACCGTCCACCGAACCGAAGTTACCCTGACCGTCCACCAGAGGATAGCGCAGGCTCCAGTCCTGGGCCATACGCACCATCGTGTCATAGACCGATGAGTCGCCATGGGGGTGGAACTTACCCAGCACCTCACCCACGATACGCGCGCTCTTCTTATAGGCCCTGTTATGAAGTACGCCCAGTTCCCGCATGCCGAAAAGCACCCTGCGGTGCACCGGCTTGAGTCCGTCCCTCACATCGGGCAGCGCCCTGCTCACAATGACCGACATCGAATAATCGATGTAGGCCGTCTTCATTTCCTCCTCAATGTTGATCGGGATGATACGTGCACCTCCTTCAAACTCTTCTGCCATGTTTTCTTCTGTTAGCCTCCCAAAGTTGTTTTCAACCGAGGGACAAAGTGATTAATTGATAACTACTTACAACATTCACCTGAACCTGACATCAGGTGCGTTTAGGTTCAGGTCAAGGATTCCTGTTCCAGACGTAGGACAGTGAATGCCTTGGTGCAACCGAAGGCCGAAAGTACGCCCTGACACCCCAGAGAACCTAAGCCCAAAAGGCGCCAAAACCCCTCATTTACTAACAGATTCGTGTGAATAATTGAAGACGGCCCGAAGGCCTGTACCTTTGACGGACGGTACTTTTGAATTTGCCTGAATTGTAAACTGTCGGCAGGCCCTTCAACGTTTGACCGCATAATTTTGAGCCACTGAACATGGACATGGATTCTAAATTTTCCCAACGGGTAAAAGAAGTGTTGAATTTCAGTCGGGAGGAGGCCTTGCGCCTCGGCCACGACTACATCGGAACCGAGCATCTGATGCTCGGGATGATTCGTGAGGGCGAGGGAACGGCCCTACGCATTCTTACCGCGCTAGGCATCGACCTCACCGACCTAAGAAGGGACCTGGAGACCGCAACCCGCAGTGGGGCGAATTTCAAGAAGGTGGCCCTGGGAAATATTCCGCTCATCAAGCAGGCGGAGAAGGCCCTTAAGTTGACCTACCTGGAGGCCAAAGTGTTCAAAAGTGCCGAGGTGGGCACAGAACACCTGCTGCTATCCATTTTAAAAGATGAGGACAATGTGGTGACCCGCACCATGAAGAACCTCGGTGTGGACTATGCACTGGTCAAGGAGGAACTGGAGGTGTTGATGGGAGAGTCTCGTCCACCACAGGCAAAGCACCGCAGCAGTTCTGCAGATGATGAGGACGATCAGGAAGGTTTCGGTGGCGGACGTGCGGCCTCTGGCGGAACGACCGGCAAGAAACAAGGCGAGAGCAAGTCGAAGACCCCCGTGCTGGACAATTTCGGCCGGGACCTTACCAAAGCGGCCGAGGATGGCAAGCTGGACCCCGTGGTGGGCCGCGAACAGGAGATTGAGCGCGTTTCGCAGATCCTTTCCCGCAGAAAGAAGAACAACCCGATTCTCATCGGTGAGCCTGGGGTCGGAAAATCGGCCATTGCAGAGGGCTTGGCCCTGCGCATCGTGAAACGTAAGGTGAGCCGAGTTCTATATGGAAAGCGCGTGGTGACGCTCGATCTCGCATCGCTGGTCGCAGGAACAAAATATCGCGGCCAGTTTGAGGAGCGCATGAAGGCGGTGATGAATGAACTAGAGAAATCACCTGATGTAATTCTCTTCATTGATGAGATTCACACAATCGTAGGAGCAGGTGGTGCAAGCGGGTCCATGGACGCGTCCAACATGTTCAAACCGGCCCTTGCCCGTGGCGAGGTGCAGTGCATCGGGGCCACTACGCTGGACGAGTATCGCCAGTACATTGAGAAGGACGGAGCATTGGAGAGACGTTTCCAGAAGGTGTTGGTGGAGCCCACCTCACCGGATGAGACCGTTCAGATCCTGATGAACATCAAAGACAAGTATGAGGACCACCACAATGTCATCTACACCGATGAGGCCATCGAAGCGTGCGTCACGTTGACAAACCGTTACATGACCGACCGGTTCCTGCCTGACAAGGCCATCGATGCCTTGGACGAAGTGGGAAGCCGCGTGCACATCACCAACATCAAGGTTCCGGAGCGCATTGTTGAGCTCGAGGCGGCTGTGGACGATGTGAAGGAAGAGAAGAACCGGGTGGTGCGTAATCAGAAGTATGAGGAGGCGGCCGACCTTCGGGACAAGGAGCGCAAACTCACTGAGGAACTGGACCGCGAGAAGAAGAAATGGGAAGAGGCCACCAAGGAGAACCGTGAAACCGTGACCGCGGACCATGTGGCCGAGGTGGTGAGTATGATGACCGGCATCCCCGTGCAGCGTGTGGCCCTCAACGAGATGGAGCGCCTCAAGACCATGTATGACAACCTGAAAGGAAAGGTCATAGGTCAGGATGATGCGATCAAGAAGGTGGTGCGCGCCATTCAAAGGAACCGTGCGGGCCTTAAGGATCCGAACAAGCCTATCGGCAGCTTCATTTTCCTTGGACCAACAGGTGTGGGCAAGACCGAGCTTGCCAAGGTCATCTCCCGCTATCTGTTCGATTCCGATGATTCGCTCATCCGCATCGATATGAGCGAGTACATGGAGAAGTTCGCTGTGAGCCGATTGATAGGTGCTCCTCCGGGCTACGTGGGTTATGAGGAAGGCGGTCAGCTCACCGAAAAGGTGCGCAGGAAGCCTTATTCTGTAGTGCTTTTGGACGAGATCGAGAAGGCGCACCCCGATGTGTTCAACCTGCTTTTGCAGGCTTTGGATGACGGCATGATGACCGACAGCATGGGCCGTAAGATCGATTTCAAGAACACAATCGTGATTATGACCTCCAACATAGGTTCGCGACAGTTGCAGGATTTCGGCCAGGGCGTAGGTTTCGCCACGCAGGCCAAGACCAGCGCGTCTGACGAGCATGCCCGCGGAGTAATCGAAAAGGCGCTGAAGAAGGCATTCGCCCCTGAGTTCCTGAACAGAATTGATGATGTGGTGCTGTTCGGTCAGTTGAAGGAGGAAGACATTCATCAGATCATCGACCTCGAACTGCGGCATGTGCTGAAGCGCATCAAAGAGATCGGCTTCGATGTGGAACTGACCGAGGATGCCAAGAAGTTCCTTGCCGACAAGGGTTATGACCCATCCTATGGTGCACGCCCGTTGAAGCGCGCGATTCAGAAATATCTGGAAGACCCGTTGGCTGAGCAACTTATAGGTTCTGACGCTGCGAAGGGCGATGTGATCGTAGTGACCCACGCCAAGGAGGCAGAGGAATTGACCATCGCTGTGAAAAAGGCTAAGGCTGATACCTCGAAGAAATAGAACTCACTCCATCCCCCTCAAAGAGAAAGGGTGCCTGTCCAATCGAGACAGGCACCCTTTTCTTTTAAGAAGAATGAGAAGCGGTTATTTGAACGCTACGGAAAGCAGGGCGATATCATCCACATAAGGCTGATCGCCCTTGAACTTGCGTAGATGTCGCATCACGTTGTCGTTCACTGCCTTGGGCGACTGTCCGTGGTTCTCCAGCAGAAGCAGTTCCAAACGGTGCTGTCCGTACTCGCGTGAACGTGCATCCTCCAATTCCACCACACCGTCCGTGTAAGCGAAAACGAGGTCGCCCGGGTTCATTATCATGATGCCTTCACGCACGTTAGGAAGCTCATCCAGCATACCCAGGCCAGGACATCCTGTGTTGAGCACACTGACTGTGTTGCCGCTCAGCACAAGGGGCGGTGTCTGTCCGGCATTCACATACTGAAGCACGCGGGTCACATAATTGTACTTGGCTATGAACATGGTGATGAATTTCTCACCCATGGCACTGTTCACAACCTTGGCGTTCAGGTCCTGCACCAGATCGGTCAAAGCGGTCTCATGTCGGAAGAGTGCTCGCAGATTGGCCTGGAAGTTTGACATGAGCAGCGCGGCCGACACTCCTTTACCAGAAACATCTGCCATGCAGAAGGCTATCTCGTTGCCCCCAAGGTCGAACACATCGTAATAATCGCCTCCCACTTCCTGGTGCGGCTGGTGAAGCCCGGACATCTCCAGATAGCCGTTGTTAGGCAACTTTCTGGGGAACAGCATGGACTGCATCTCGCTGGCCAGTTCCATTTCCCTGCGCACTCCGGCCTGAAGAATGTTCTGACGGAACAGACGCTTGTTCTCCACCGCCACGGTGATCACATTGGCCAAGGTCTGAATGAAGGGAACGTGCTTGGTCTTCGTGTTCTCGATAAGGTCCTCATTAACCTCGCCCAGAAGCAGGTACGCCAAAGGCTCCGTTTTGTGCATCACGGGGATGATGACCTCAAACTGGCCGAAAATCAGAGGCTCTCCCTCCTTCTGTTCCTGTATCTTAGTGAGTCCCCGCAGTTCATTCTCCACCGTGGGCATCGGCATATCCCTTTGAAGGCCATGCTTTATGGCGATGGTCCATGCATGCTCGTCCTCCTTGGAGTAGAAGAGCAGACGACCTATGTTCAGCTGGTTGCGCAGCACGAATTCGAAAATCTTGAGCAACTGCTGGCTGGAGAAATTGCTGTTGATGGCATTCGTGATCTCAAGCAGTGAATTGAGCTTGAGGTTCTTGAGTTTCAGCGCAGAATTGGCAATCTTGAGGGTCTCAAGAATGAGCTGCTCGTTCTTACTGGTGCTGATGCTCGACACGATACGGTACTTTGGGGTTCCTAAAGGTAACCCCACAATGAACGCTTTGTTCGACTTTTAGACCAACTGCGGGAAACGACCGACCAAATACGTGATTCGCGTAGTGGTTGCTCAACGGATGCTGCGAACAATCTCTGGAAGTTGTTTGATCAGAGCGAGTTCCTTCATCTTCTCCCGCGCCTCGCGCACCGGACTCCCGAAATAGGTGATGCCGCCCTTCAGCGACTTGGCGATGCCCGATTGGCCGAGCACCACAGCACCTTTTCCAATGGTCAAATCTTTCTGTACCCCGACCTGTCCCCAAAGTATCACGTCATCCTCCACGGTGACCACCCCTGCAATGCCCACCTGTGCTGCAAAGAGGCAGTTGCGGCCAATGATGGTATCGTGGCCGATGTGCACCATGTTGTCCATCTTGGTGCCACTGCCTATGCTGGTCACGGAGGTCACGCCCCGGTCGATGGTGCACCCTGCTCCGATCTCCACATCGTCACCGATGCGCACATGGCCGCAGGAATGCAGCTTCTCATAGCCCGACCTGCGTTTGTAGTAGAACGCATCGGAACCGATGACCGCCCCCGAATGGATGATGACCCGGTCGCCTATCACCGTGCCATCGCAGATGGTCACGTTGGGATGAAGGAAGCAGTCCCTGCCGATGACGACATCCTTGCCCACGAACACGCCCGGCATGAGCACAGTGCCCTCCCCCACCCTTGCCGAGGGCGAAACCGGGACAGTGGCGCCTTGCAGGTCGCGCAGCTGGCGGCAGAGTTCGGTGAACACGGTGAAAGGATTGTCGCACACCAGCAGACCTTTCCCTGTGGGCACGTCCACCTCCTTGTCGATGATGACCACGGTGGCAAGGGAGGCCAGTGCCTTCTGGTAATACTTCGGGTGGTCGCAGAAGGTCACGTCACCGGGCTCCACGCGATGGATCTCGTTCAGCCCCGTGATGGGCAGGTCGGGGTTGCCCACCGCCCTGACCCCTATCCGCTGGGCCAGCAGCTGCAAGGTAAGGGGATTCTCAAATCGCATGGGCGTGGTAAAATATTGATTTATATGCGTCTGCGGGAGTCATCTACAACGCTTTCATAAGGTAGCGGTAGAGCTCTACCATGGCGTGGATGTCGGCCTTGTGCACCAGCTCATCGGGCGAATGCACGTGGTCCTCGGGGGCACCGATGAACACCCATTCCCATGGATAGGGACTGGCCTGCAGTTCGAGGCCGTCACTGCCGCCCGAGCCCTCCACCTCCAACTGGAAGGGGATGCCGCTGCGCTGCGCATGGCCGATGACCTCGTTGAGGTAGGCCCTGCGCGGAAGACCACGGTCGCGCATGGAGATGACCACGCCCTTGCCCGGCCTCACCCCTTCGGTGACCCATGTGATGTCGGAGATGAGGGCGCGGTGCACCCCGTAATGTTCAAACAGATACTTGCCCAGATATCCTACCGCCCCACCGCCATGCTCCTCGCGGGTGCTGAACACGATGATGCCCTCCGTGAGGGTCTCGGCCACCTGCAGGGCGTTCCAGACCCCCAGGCGGTTGTCCATGTAGCAGCATTGCACGGAGTGCTCCGTTTCGCGGAAATCGGGGGCGAACGTGAGGTTGGTGCCGCGGTCCAGGTCGCGATGGGCATGGTAGGAGAGCTCGCGGCCGTCCTCATCCGCCTCCAGCGTGCAGGTGATGTCGCCCTGCGAATCGCGGCCCACGAGCCGGATGCCGGTCTCGGTGACGGGCCCACCGATCTTGACCAGTTCGCTGCCATAGCGCACCGTGAACCCGATGCTGTCCATGTGGGCGAAGATGGCCGTACGCGGCCGCTGACCGAACACAAGTATGATATTCTCTTGAAAAAGCCCTCCGTGTAACACCTGCGGTTGCACGGCCCAATCGGCACAATGCTTCTGCACGTAATTCAGCACGAAAGCGGTCATCGCCCCCTCGTCCCCTGATGGGGCATGCACCTCACAAAGTCGCTTCAGCAGTTGCATGGGTTCATTCTTCCTCAGTGAAGACGAATATCTCCTCATTCTCACGCTTCATCAGGTAGCGTTCGCGGGCGAAGCGTTCAAGCAGTTCGCGGTCGTTCTGCAACAGTTTGAGGTCTTCCACGCTCTGTTGCGTCTCGCGCAGGTAGAACTCGCGCTCGCGGTTCACCTCGGCCAGTTTCATGCGCGCCTCCACCTGGGCGATGATGTTGTTGTCGTCTATGAACCCGACCCAGATGATGAACAGCAGGCCGGTGAATATGAACTTGTTCCGCAGGTGCGGATAGGCCCATGCCAATGTCTGCCGAAAACGCTTCATGATGGGCAAATGTAGGTGGAGCAGTGCCCGCGTCCGTGTGGGCGTAAGGGTTTAATGAACGGGCCGATGTTGACAGTGACGCCTGTCGCCTTGCGATGGAAAAGCGCATGGAATGCAGGGCAAATGTGATGCGTTACTCCAGAAGCATTTTCCAGTTGAACTCCTTTCCCTCGGCATCACGCAGGCGCAAGGCATACACACCGGTGCAGGCATAAAGTGGAAGAACGGTTCGGATATCCGTCACTGACATGGAGAGATGCGTCCGTCCATCCATCCCAATCACCCTTAACTCAGCAGGCAACAGCCCCGATGGCACGGTAAGCACGCGTTCATGCAACCACGGAAGCGGTGTCTCTACCATTGCAACGGGTACCGTGACCACCTCATCCACACAGGCCACCATGATACCGGAATCGTAGCGCGCATGGGCGGGCGTGGTGTTGGCATTCATTGCGTTGGGATAGCCTATCAGGGGCAAGGTGCCGTTCATGTAGGACGGATAGTTCCCATCCGTATACAGCAAAGACGTAATGCCGATGTCCTGCGTGCCATCGGGTGTGGTGGTGCCGCGCACATTGTTACCATGGTTGAGTTGGCCCGCCCCGTTCACAATGAAATTGCCCATCAGGAAACCAGTGTTGGTGGTCTCGTTGCCGATGAGGTTCATGCTGTCCGTTGGTGTGCCCGAGTCTGAGAAGAAGCCATAGAGCTGGGCGCGATTGCGGAAGAAGGTGTTCATGGGGCCGTTGGTGCCGTGAGAGGCATCGACCACCATGTGCTGCACCGTGTTGCCCTCCGCAAGGTTCATGTAGGGATAGTTGCCGTGCATCACGAGGTCTCCGGCCGAGTTGGCGGGCAGCGACACGTCCGTCCAATACGGTTCACGACTGTAGTTGAAGGCGAACACGTTGCCATTGGCCCCGCTCTGAGCGATCATCGAATGACGCAGATTGCGGAAGATGTTGTTCTCCACGCGGTTGAAACTGGACGCGTCCTCCACCATAACGCCATAGCCCTGCCCACCGCTGCCATAGCCCAATGCCATCCAAAAATAGCAGCCCTCTACCGTGACATGAGCGCTCGAACGGATGTCCACATGCGCAAAGTCTGTGGAATGACTGCGCACATTGCGCACCACGCAGTTGTAGGCGTTCTGAAAGAGAATGCTGGCCGCTTGCGCATGACCCGTATTCATGTGCCACACCTTCAAGCACTCAATCCCGGCACCGCGCACGGGCTCCATCCTCAACGCCCTTGGGTTGCGCGTCATCGGGTAGTAGGTGTTCAGCGGGTCGGCCAGCGTAAGGGTGTTGCCCTCGATGGCGGTTATCTCCACCACCTGCCCCACCGTGCCGTAGGCCCAAGTGGAGAAGACAAAGTCCTCATCGTCCATCCTCAAACGGATCACATCGCCCACAGATAGCGATGAAGCGTCCGCCAAGGTGATGGTGTGCTCACCGCGCGATGCAGGCACAGCAAAAGGCAGAGCCACAGCTGAAAGCGTACCCGCCACCCGGATGAGGTCGGCTTGTGCCGGCATTTCGAACATCAGCGTGGCATTGGGCGAATCGCCCACAAGAAACACGCTATCGGGCAGCGAAATGGTGGCGTTGAAAAGGAATTGTCCATCAGGGATGCGTATGGTGCCCGCCTCACCGCCCAGTGCCGCAAGGGCCGCAGCAAAGGCCGTATTGGAAGGCGTGGTGGCATCAGGGACCGCCCCGAAGTCCATGATGTTTACCTCATTGGCCGATGGCGCAATGCTCACGGTGTTGCCCGCACGGTGCCAGTCCGTTCTGCGGTGGTCGGGAAGGGTGACCTGCGCCCATGTCACAACGGGCAGGAGTGCCCCTATCAACAACATTCCGACTGACCGCATCATGACTTCCTGTTAAGTGACGTTCATTCACTGCACGAACCAACTCCCCACCACATCGCCAATGGCAGCGCCCATCTTCACCGTGAAAAGGATGATGATGCCGATGCTGTAGGCCAGTTTGAGGGATGTGCCCACCAGGAAACCGATGAGCGAGCCCATCCCGCTGTTGACGGCCGCTGCGAACGTGCCGCCCGCGATCATATCGCCCACAATGGTGCCGATGAGCGGGCCGAGAATGATGCCCACAGGCGGGAAGAAGAACAGCCCGATGACGATGCCCAGCGCACCGCCCACAATGCCTTCCCGTGAGGCCCCGAACCGCTTGGCCCCGAGAATGGGTATGACGAGGTCAATGGCGCTCACGGCCAGCATCAGCGCGAAGGTGATGCCAAGTGTCCATGGGCCCACTTCATGATCCGGAAGTAGGAAGAACAACAGCAGCGAAAGCCAACTGAACAACGGCCCAGGCAGCACGGGAAGAATGGCGCCTATGATACCCAACCCGTTGAGTGCAAGGCCGGCAAAGAACACGATGATGGCTGCGGAGAGTTCCATGGTCGATTAGTAACGAGTGAAGAGCGACAAGCAACGGGCGCTGTCGTCCGCTGTGAACCTGAACGCCTCACTGCCTGATTCGCTTTTCTCAGCCCTTTGGCATGATGAGCGCAAGGATGATGTAGGGAATGAGTCCGAAGCCAGCGAAGATGACGCTGAAAACGAACGCGATGCGGATGATGGTGACATCCACATCCAGATACTCGGCAAGGCCGGCACACACACCTAGGATCTTACCTTCTTTGCGGACAAGTTTTTTGGTTGACATGGTCTTTTTGGTTTATGGTTTAAGGTTTCAAGTTTAAGGAAAGGGTGCAAGCGTGTGACAACATTAAACCTTGGACCTTAAACCTTAAACTCATTTGCTTACCGCTATTTTCCCCTGCCAGATTCCATCCTCAGCAACAATACGCACGGTGTAAAGCCCTGATGACACATGCAGGTCGAGGGTAATGTGCGACTGCTGCCCGCTCACCTCGCTGCGATGCACCAACTGGCCCAAAGTGGAATGGACGGTCAACTCACCGCTGCGCAGATGCTCCGGCATCAGGATGGTGAAACGGCCGTCTTGGGTGGGGTTAGGAAACAACGACAAGGACGCGACTATAGACTCTTCTATTGAGGAGAATACCATAACAACCGCGGACTCATCAGAATACGTATCACTTCCGCATGGGTCAGATATAACACATCGGAAATAGTGAGTTACAACGACACCCATAACTTCAGCCCAAACAGAACTCACAAGCTGCAGGGGTAAAATGTACAACGTTGTGTCCTGAGCACCTGAAAAAACCAATGGATCAAGATCAATCCATATGGAATTGGGAAAATCCAAAACCTGCCATTGCTTCCCTGCAACACCACTGACACTGACGCTCACAGCGACCGTTGAATTTGCGAGCAAAGGATTACCATCAACATAACTACTGGGCTGCTCCGCAATCACCGGCTCCTCCCCACCACTCAAAACCAACATCACCGAATCCGCAGGGCCGATGTTGCCGCTGTTGTCATAGGCCGCGAACTTCCAGTAGCCAGAACAGGCCAGTGCCTGCTCCTTCACCTCGTAGATGGGAGCGTGGGTGCGGTCCACCAGCACGTTGTTGAAATAGACGTTGTAGCCCTGCACGCCCACATTGTCCCACGGCTCCTTCCAACTGAAGGTGTAGTTGGCCGAGTCGATGTACTCCGCCACGTTCAGCCCCTCGATAGCGTTGGGCACTTCGGTATCAACAGGAGCGACAACGAATACATGGCTTCGCGCATTCAAGGATGATGGCGGGGTGATGCGCACCCGCCCGTTGCCGAGCTGCTGGATGCTAACAGGAGTTTTCGTGCTGTCCGTGAGCAAATAAGCCGAAACGCCAGTGAGCCATGACGGCACATCGAACTCCACGTTGTAGCTCACCGGGTCGAACAGCGTGTTGAAACCTGTGAGCGAATTGCCTGTGAACCGCAGGGTGTTGTTCAGCACGATGACCACCATGCCCTCCGGCCCCACGAGGGTGCGGGCCAGCGCGTCCTCATTGCTCGTAACAGTTCCTGTGAGAACAGGCTCACCATAGAGGCAGAGGTTGCGGATCTGTTTCCATTCCTTGAAGCAGGTGACGCCCTCCTCCCACTGTTCGGGGAAGTCATCTGCCGTCTGGCTCTGCGCCACGAAGTATTCCAGACCCTTGGCACCCGCCATGAAGTGCGCCCAGAACTGGTAGTTGATGGCCGCAGGATGGGCCTGATGGTCCCAGACACTCCCGGCCAGTTGTACCCAGCTCCAGTTCCTGCGTGGCTCGGTGTTCCACTTGAGCACATCGCTGTACTCCAGTGCCTCTTTTGGTTCAGACATACGGCCCACCACAGGTACGTTGGTGAGCGGGATCACGTTGGGCGCGCTGGGGGCCGCGTAGTGGTCCATGCCCACGATGTCGGTGTAGTAGCCGTAGCGCTGGTATTTCTTCTGCACCGCGAGGTTCACATAGGTGTTCGTGGTGGGGTCGTTGTCGCGGTAAGCCTTGGCCTTGAGCAGTTGCTGATCTATGGGCTTGCCGTTGAGGTCGGGCTCATCGTCCACGCTCCACACCTTGATGAAATCCTGCTGACCGAGGGTCTGCACCTCACTGGCCGCATTGGCCGGGTCGAACGGGTCTCCGAAACCCGCTTCTTTGATGGTGCTGATGTGGTAACGTTGGAACCCATCGGCCATGTGGTTCGCATCGCCCGGGCCGTGCAGCATCTCCACGCCTATTCTGCGCAGCCGCTTTCGGCCTTCCTCATTCTCTGGCGCGAGGCCACTGCTGTGCCAGGTGCCAACGGACAGGTTGGGCGCCACCACGCGGATGCCAGCCGATACCCACTGGGCACCGCTTTTCACCCGGATGGCCAGTGGCGCGGTCTCACTCAAATCCAAATTTCCCGAAATTGGAAGGATGTAAACCTTGCCGGCCCCAATCAAAGGGGTCATCGCCTCCGGGAAGCTCCAATACTGGTCGTTGATGAAAAACTCCTCCACGGAAACCTCCTCATTCCCGTCATTCCTGAGATAGAGAAACAGCGTCTCCCCGTCCTGCGAAGGAATCGCGTTAGCCAACCGCAGCCTGGGAGTCTCAAGTGCAGGGATGAAGATGCTGTCCTTCGCCCCATTGGTGGAATGCACCACCACGCTCACAGCATCGCCCTCAGCCAATGGCGAACCGATGCCTTTGATGGTGACGGTGCTCATGTTGGCGTTGGCATCGTCCATCACGGGCGGCCACACGAGCCATCCGTCAGGGATGACCATCTCCCCTGCCCCATTATAGACCGTGATGCTGTCGATTCCGTCCGGTGCTGCGCCCGTGTTCTGCACGAAAACGTAGAGCACGCCTCCGTTGTCTAGAGTGGCCGGGTCGGACTCCAGCACCCCGAAGGTCTGCCCTACCACTGCGCGGTGAAAACAGCTTCCTTCAAGAATGCTGACGGATTGGGCGCTTGCCGAAACGGCCGCAGAAAGGAGCAGAAATAGGACTGCGCTGCAGGTTCTCATGCCTTTATTCCTTGAGTGGTCCGTGTCTCAGAACTTTTGTCTTTCGCCTCCCGCTCTTTGTCTTTCGTTGCCCGACAAAAGTCTTTCGCCTCCCGCTCTTTGTCTCTCGATGCCCGACAAAAGTCGAACGCCTCCTGCTCTTTGTCTTTCGTCTCCCGCTCTTTGTCTTTCGCCTCCGAACTTTTGTTCGTCAGCGGAAAACAACTGTCATTCCGTTCGGAGCGGCTGCCTTAGAAAGGCAGGTCGTCCTCTCCTATGTCGTCTATAGGAGCGGACGGTGCCGGGGCGGCAGCGCGGGGCTGTGCAGCCATCGGGTCGAGCGGGGTCGGAATGCTCGGGGCAGTGGCGGCACCGATGTTCTCAATCCTCCATGCCTGCAGGCTCACGAAATACTTGCCCTGATACTCGTTGCCGCGCACATTGAAGCTCACTTTCAGCTGGTCGCCCACGCGGAACTTGTCGATCATGGAGGTCTTATCCTTCACCAGTTCGAACTTCACATCCTGCGGATATTGTTCTTCTGTGGTGACCACGAATTCTCGTTTGGTGAATCCGCTGGGGAAGCTCTGTGTGTCAAAAAGCACTTTCAATTTTCCATTCAATTCAAGCGACATGGTACAATGTTTTTAAGATGATGAATGAGCAAATGTAGGGCGAATGGCAAAAGAAGACACCCGAACAACGGTGGATTATCCCCGATCCATCAACACCACGGTGGCACCCGCCCCGTAGCGCCTGAAATCGCCCTCTTCGCAGCGCAGACCATACTCTGCGGCCAGTTTGCGCACCTCATCGCGCAGCCTTCCCGACCCCACCCCGTGAATGAAGGTTATGCTGAGCAGGTCGCTGCGCAACCCGCGGTCAATGTGGTCCGAGGCGCAGCGCAGCTGGCAGGTGAGCATCTCGAAATCAGACAGGGAGCCATGGTCTGTCACCAGTTTCTCGATGTGCAGGTCCACCTCGATGTCAAACACCACGGCCTCCGGCTTCTTGGGCAGAGGTTTGATCACCGGGCGAGGGAAATGGTCAGTAAGTTGGGCAACGGAGCGGGATTTCGGGGGCTCCACGGGCACCACGAGCACCATGCCGCCCAAGTTGTTCGATCGGACGAAGCTGCCCTCCTTCACAAACCGCGTGGACTTGAGTTTGAGCAGCGCAGAGAACGCCTCACGGTGCTGATAATCGGATTCCTTGAAGAAGATGCAATCGACAGCCGTGAGTCCGAAAATGTCCACATCCTGCCTGCGGAAGGAACGCAGGTATTTCATCTCACCCTCGCGCACTTCGCCTCTGAACACGCTGAAGAGCCCTGTTTCCTCCTTGGCACCCACATGCAGCAGCATGTCGTGCTCCGAACCGTTGCGGAAATGCAGCTCCACGCCATCCCCGTTCTCTTCCAAGCGGAACACGAGGGCCAGTTTGGGCAGAGGTCCCTCCTTCTCCATAGGTCTCGCAATGGTTTCTTTCGCGGGTTCGGGCTTTGGTGCGATGGGCTGCGCCACAGGTCGGGGCGGTTGCTGCGGTGCCTTGCCACCTATGGGCACCAGTTCGCGAAGCGCATATTCGGCCACGATGCCGAACTCATCCTCCACCACCACTCTGCCGCCTGCCAGCACCCGGACCACCACGGCCTCGCCCACGTGGTCGAGAAAACGTACACGGTCTCCCGGCTGCATGGCTCAGAAATAAAAGGGTTCGAACTTGACCCCGTCTTCCGTGCCGATGCGCATGGCAGGGAAAGGCATCTTGATGAGCGACACGGCCTTGAAGATGGAGCGCAGCCATTTCTTCCTTGTGGGTATCTTGGTGAGGTCCACATCCAACGAGAGCAGGAATTGACGTTGCCGCTGGAAACGGGGAATGATGGGATTCCCGTCATTGTCCACATTCGCATGACCGCCCAGCAGTCCGGTGGCCCCATGCCCTATGGCAACGTTGATCCACTTCGGGAATTTGGAATCCTCCTTCAGGAACGAATAGATGTTGACAGAGAGCCAGAACGTATGGCCGTTGTAGTCCTTCATCATGCTCTCTCCGAAATTTGACCCCAGCAGGTTGGGGCGATACTGGGCGTAATGGGTCGGATGATAGGAGACCTTAGGCATGATGCGCTGCTCGTTCCACAACAGCTCTTGGCCGATGAAAAGCAGCGAACCGGCCGTATTGGCCCCGAAATCGCTGAGCGAGAAGCCCCATTCGGCCGAGAACCCGTCCAGCATCTCGATGCCGAAGAGGTAGAAACTGCCCATGAAACCACCGGTCCAGATGCTGGTCTTGCGGTTGAAACCGGCCCAGCGCATCATATCCGTGTAGTAATTGCCGATGGCGTAGCTGGTGAGGAAGTGGCCGAACTTGTCCTGCTGCATCCACTCGCCACTGTCATCGAAGAAATGGAAGGCGGAACGCGGCTCGTTGGCATACCACAGTTCGTTCAGCCCGACCACAGAGCCCACCCACAGCGCGGCCGTTCCGGCACCCAGACCTATGGCGCGGCCCTTGCGGATAGTGTCAGAATAGGCCTTGTAGTTGAGGCGGTCGAGATGAAGCCGCTGCGCATTGGCAGAGAGTGTTCCAAGAAGAAGTGTCAGCGCAAGGAGGGACCGGAGTAGCACGAAGCGAAAGTAGTGATGGGGGAAATGGGAAAATGGAGAATTGATAATGGAAAATGGTGAGGTGAAATCAGACCGTGTGCGGCTGACCATTTTCCATTATCAATTCTCCATTTTCTCATTTCGGGACAACCAGAACAGATTGACCCGATAGCGCCAGATATCGTAGGTGCGCACACTGTCCGAGATTGCATGAAGGTCGATGCCCTGCTTGCGGAAGGCCTCACCGCCATCGGCCTCGGTGTCCTCGGCAAAGATCACTCTTGGCCTGAAGGTGTTTATTGGGTCCTGATGGTTCATGAAGCCGTGCCACACGGGCAACACCTTGGCACCAGTGCTTGCGGCAAGACCTGTGCCCCATACACCAAGCACCGTTTCATTGCGCAGGTCATAAGCGGACAGATAGCTGCGGATATCCTCCATCATGAAGGTCCTGCGGTTCAGGCTGTCGAAGTAATGGCCCAGATTGTAGATGCCGAACCCCACTATGAACACGATGGCGAAGAACCTGCGCGAGGGCGCTTCCTTCCATTGGGTGATGCCGAACGATGCGAAGGCCAGCATGGCTGCGAACAAAGGCACCAGATAGCGCGAAGGAGGATTCACCAAAAGCAGACGATGACTTTCCAACAGCATCCACGCCAACAGCCCGAAAAGCATGGCGCGGTCTCCCCTGCCGCGCTCAGAGGTGCGGACCACAAGTACGAATGCCAACCCTACCAGAACAGCGAAAGGCGCAAAACCCTCCACCGAAATGAAGTTGTCCCAATTGAACTGCACCCGCTCCCATGCGGTAGCAAGGTCGAAACGGTCGTTGCCCTGGTCGGCCTTCACCGCATCGAACACGGTTTTGTGAACCCGATACCACTTGAAATAGAAGCTTCCGACAAAGAATGCGGCCACGCTGGCCATGACGGAGGTGTCCACCAGCAGATTCCGCGCACTGTCGCGGCCTTTAGTGCGTTCTGAAAGGAAGAGGAAGTATCGCGCGATGAACGGCAGCAGAAGCGAATAGGCGAAAGTCACCTTGCTGAGAAAGGCCAGCGAAAAAGCCACCATGGCCGCCAAGTGCCATGCACGCTGTTCGTGTGCATGGGCCAGACGGAGCATGAAAATGCCGAGGAGGATGAAGGCCACACCCATCATTTCGGCCATGCTGTAGTGCGCATAATGGAAGAGATGGAACTGCAGCAGTCCCAACACAGCGAACGAAATGGCGAAAGACCGTGTGGGCCTGTAGGCTAACAACGACCACAGTACCAGAAGCACTACCATCAGCACCACCACTCTGCCCACAACGATGTGCGTTCCGAAAAGCATGTAGAAGGGCACCAACGCGAATCCGAAGAACGGGGTCTTGATGAGGTTGTCGCACTCTGCCACATCAATCGCACCGTGATTCACGAAATTGCGCACCTGCGAGGTGTTGAGTCCCTCATCGGTCCATGGTCCACGGCTCAGCAGGCTTACCGTGGGGTCCGGGTCAGAGAGCAGGAACGGCACATGCAGCGCAATCATCAACAGTGTCACCGTCAACGTTCGGAAAGACAAGGGTCGGAACATAAGGGCTGCCGCTTTCCGCAAAGATGGTGCAACCACGGATGTCCGCTGCCCTGCGAATTTTCCCTTCTTTGCAGAGCTGATGGCTGACCGCACGCACATCTATTTCGCTTCCGACTTCCATTTGGGGGCTCCGGCCGGGGCCAGTTCACGTGACCGCGAGTGGCTCATCGTCCAGTGGCTTGACCAAGTATCGGCAGATGCCGCAGAGATTTACCTGTTGGGCGACCTGTTCGACTTCTGGTTCGAGTATGGGACCGTTGTACCCAAAGGATTTGTTCGTTTTCAGGCCAAGCTCGCAGAACTA
Source organism: uncultured Chryseobacterium sp. (assembly GCA_964488095.1). Lineage (GTDB taxonomy): Bacteria > Bacteroidota > Bacteroidia > UBA10329 > UBA10329 > UBA10329. The sequence goes on along the minus strand of CAZATP010000001.1, from coordinate 144,561 downwards.
TGCGACCGGGGCATTGCCGTGCACATCTTCACAGGGAACCATGATATGTGGATGTTCCGGTATTTTGAGCAGGAACTGGGCGTGACCATGCACCGTGCATGCGTGGACAGGACCTGGAACGGCAAGCGATTCCGCATCGGTCACGGTGACGGCCTTGGACCTGGCGACCGCAGCTACAAAGTCATCAAGCGCGTGTTCGCCAATCCGCTCTGCATCTGGCTGTTCGGGTGGATACATCCGGACATCGGGCAGGGGCTTGCCCATTTCTGGTCCGGTCTCAGCAGAAAGGCCCATGCCCCGTTGGATGAGGTGTTCAATGGCGAGGACAAAGAGTTCCTTATCCAATATGCCAAGTCAGTGCTCCTGACCGAGCATATCGACCACTTCATCTTCGGCCATCGGCATCTGGTGCTTGATGTGAAGGTGGGCGAAGACTCGCGCTACATCAACCTCGGTGCTTGGTTCAAAAATCCACACTATGCCGTTTGGGACGGGCAAGAACTGCGGCTGCTGCCCGTTTCCGGTCTTTTGGGAAATTAGGCACTCAGCCCTCGTGCCGCTGGCCTTCCACCCCGTTCACCACCACGCTCCACGACATCTTGGCGGTCTTCTCCAGAATCTTGGAGACCGAGCAGTATTTCTCGGCAGATAGGCGTGCGGCCTTCTCTACCTTCTCCACATCCAGATCGCCCTTAAGAATGAAACGCAGATGAATTTCTGTGAACAGGGATGGCACCTTGCTCTCCTCGCGCTTGGCCTCCACTTCGGCATCATACGAGGTCGGCTCCTGCTTCATTTTGCGGAGGATGCTCACCACATCTATCGAGCTGCAACCGGCCAAGGCCATGAGCACCACCTGCATGGGCCGCGCACCGAGATTCTGGCCTCCGATCTCGGGCGAGCCATCCATCTGAATGGTGTTGCCACTGTCGTTGCGGGCTTCGAAATGATAGTCACTGTTGAGGCGGGAGAGTTTGATTTTCATGTGTTTGTCTGTGTTATCAGTCCCTGCAAAGACGCGCTATGACCTTTGAATGCTGCGGGTACTCCGCCATCAACGCATCGCGCTGTGCCATTTCAAAATCACGGAAGTCGAAGCCGGGGGCCACGGTGCAGCCCACCAGTCCATATTCGCCTCCCGCGCTCACCTCTGATGCGAACCAGCTTCCGGCCGGAATCACCAGTTGGAATACTTCGCCCTTGGCAGGGTCTGCCCCCAATCGGTGTGCGGTGTACAGTCCATCCACATCGATCTCATGAACGGTGATCCCATCTCCGAAATAGAAATGCCAGACCTCATCCGAATTGATGCGATGGAACGCGGAGAACGACTCGGTCGTGAGCAGGAAATAGATGGCTGTGGAGAAATTTCTTGGATCATCAAAGCCCTGTGGATCAATAATCTGTCCGGACGACCGATATGTCTCCTTGAACCAACCGCCCTCCGGATGCGGGGCCATGTTCAGTAACGTGGCCCATTCTACAGCTGACCTCCGTGGGACTGCCATCAGTGATCCAATTCTGTTGAGTGCCTCTTGCCAGACTTTCCAAGCCCCTCCATGATGGAGGTGATGACCGATAGCACAATGCTGAACAGCAGCGCCCACCAGAAGCCATCCACATGGAAACCCTCCACAAAATGAGCAGCCAATAGCACCATGGCCGCATTGATCACCAAGAGGAACAGTCCCAATGTGAAAACGGTGAACGGAATGGTGAGAATGATGAGCACGGGCTTCACAAACCCATTGAGCAGCGCCAGCACCACTGCCACCAGAATGGCCTCGACATAGTTGTCCACGTGAATGCCCGGAAGCAGATAGGCCGCTAAGAAAACAGCCAACGAGGAGATGACGATCTTGAGGAGGATGTTACCCATGATGGCCGCAAAGTTAGGAACCTTCCACGGGCTCATCGGTTCGGGCCATGCACTCTTGGAAAATCGCCATGGGATATTGCACGCGGCAGAGATAAAGGCCTTGGGCAGGCGCAGAAGTACCCGCCTCTGAACGGTTGCCGCTGTCAAGAATGCGCTGCATCTCCCCCACCTCATACCTGCCGCGGCCAATGTCCACCAATGTACCCACGATGGCCCGCACCATGTTGCGCAGAAAGCGGTTGGCGGTGATATGGAAGCGCAGAAAGTCCCCATCGGAGGTCCAGTAAGCCTCGGTCACCGTGCAGATGTTGGTATTGTTGGCCGCATGCGACTTGCAGAAACAAGCGAAATCGCGCTCGCCCAGCAGCAATTGTGCGGCCGCATTCATCCGCTCAATATCCAAAGCATACATGCATCGCCAGGAAAGGCCCTGATGAAAAGGGTCCTTCCTTCGGGTGATGATGTATTCATAGCTACGCCAGCGTGCCGAGAAACGCGCATGAGCGTTGTCCTGCATGAGATGCACCGCCCGCACCGCCACGCCCGGATGCAGCATGTTGTTGAGTTTGAAGATGAACTGAGCCGCGCCATCCGAAAGCTCTGCAGCATCGAAATGGGCGAAATATTCGCTTGCGTGCACTCCGGTATCTGTGCGCCCACAGCCGATGATGGAAATGGGCGTTCGCAGTAACAGGGTGATCTTGTCCGTGAGTTCCTGCTGCACGGTGTTGCCGTTGGGCTGAATCTGCCAACCATGGAACTCGGCACCGTTGTATTGCAATTCGAGGAAATACCGCATCAGCAAAAGCATGTCCTGACGACACGGGCCGAAGATACGGGGCTAACTTCGCGGCCCATCAGACCATAGACCATGCAATTTCAAGGAACGGAGAGCTATATCGCATCAAAGGAGCTTCAAGTGGCGGTAAATGCGGCCATACATTTGCAGAAACCCCTGCTCATCAAGGGTGAACCCGGCACGGGCAAGACCCTTTTGGCACACGAGGTGGCCCGTTCACTGGGCAAGCGGCTCATCACCTGGCACATAAAATCGACCACCAAGGCCCAGCAGGGACTTTATGAGTACGATGCCGTGAGCCGCCTGCGCGATAGTCAGTTGGGCAGCGACAAGGTGCACGACATCGCCAACTACATCATCAAAGGCAAGCTTTGGGAGGCTTTTGACTCCGATGAGAGCGTGGTGCTTCTCATTGACGAGATTGACAAGGCTGATATCGAATTCCCGAACGACCTGCTGCTGGAACTGGATAAGATGGAGTTCTTCTGCTATGAACTGAACCGCACCATCGTGGCGAAGCACCGCCCCATCATCATCATCACATCGAACAACGAGAAGGAACTGCCCGATGCGTTCCTGCGCAGATGCCTGTTCCATTTCATCCGTTTTCCGGAAGAGGAGCAGATGAGGCAGATAGTGGATGTGCATCATCCGAACCTCAAACAGGAGCTCCTGGACCGCGCCCTCGGCCATTTCTACCGCCTTCGCAAAGTGAACGGCATCAAGAAGAAACCCAGCACCAGCGAACTGGTAGATTGGATCAGCCTCTTGCTGCGGGATGACCTGCTGCGCAACGAGGGCGATGATGCCCCATCAAAGCTTCCGCCACATTTGGGCAGTCTCATCAAGAACGAGCAGGACCTGATGCTGTTGGAGCGGTTTCTGAAAAGCTGAAAGTCATAGTCTATAGTCCACAGACCATGGTCGATTTACTTTGAACAATGGACTGTTGACCGTGGTCCATGGACTTAAAGGTCAATCCATCAACGCCTCCCAAGGGGCGATGTGAACAGTGCGTTCGTGCTTTTGCTGCGCAGCCTTTGAATATGTATTGAAGAAATCGAGCCCGCTGATGGCCTCCAGATAGTCTACACTTACGAGGTAGCGGAAGATGTCCTTCTCCTTCACATCATCCTTATGGTCGCAGTGGGGGAATAGGAAGACCAGCACATCTGGGAATTCACTTGTGTCTTTCTTGATCAAGACCTTGTAGAACTGGTCGGGCACGGCAATATCGCCCTGAGGTCCTACCTTCTCCATAGTTCGGTCATCATGGATGAGCGCTCCGCTGAATTCCCAGACCTCGATGCCTGCCTTCTCCACCACATCCTCCTGCACCCAGCGCTCGGCATTGTACCATAGACCACCGCCCCCGTTGAACCCATCGTGAAGTTGCGGAGCGATATTGGTCATGTAATTCCCTTGAAACACAGTGGTGTCATCATCACGGTCGGTCTTTGAGGTGGTGATGTTGGCATAGACACCATCCCTGTCTCGGTCACCGCCCAACACCTTGAATGGGGCGTAGTGCCCACGTGCATAGCCCCATTGCTCCAACATGCCCACATAATCCTCATCCCTCACGGGGTTGGCCACCTCAGGGTCGCGTCTGAACGAACTGAAACGTCCCTCCCGCTTCGGGGTGTTCAGGTAGTCGGGTGTGATGTGATAGGCACACCAGTTCGGAATTCGCCATACGGGATTATAGCTGCTCACGTAGGCGTTCCGAACCAGCACACGGGTGGTATCGGGCTGACCTCCGAACACGTGCTCATCGTACAACGCCCGCTTTCGAGGAGAAAGTGCGCCTGCGGGCACCTGAGCCCACAGTACTGAATTGAATTGAAGAACGAACAGGGAGAACAGTAAAGCGCGCATGAATGCAGTTTTTCTTTCGGCCCGCAAAGATGCGTGCCGGTCATGCCTTGACGAGCATGTCAACAGACGTCCAACGGCAATAACCGATAACGGCCAAGACCAGCCCCATGAGCATGAAGGGAAGATGGAATGGCAGGTAGCACAACTGAAGCATCTGAATCTGCACAGTGATCCAGATGGCCAGCACAAATCCCTGGATCATGATAAGCATGGGTGCGGAGACCCAATTGCGGAAAATCGCCCACAGGGTCAGAAGGCTGAGCAGCCCATTGAGAACAAACAGTGCCGAACCGGGAATGAAATAGTCCGTGAACGGTGAGTGCGCCAGATGTTTTATGGGAAGATGAATGGATGTCCCAGAAGGGTCGCTCATGAGCATGATGCCCCCGAAACACGCTCCAAAGCCATTGACCGCAAGAAGCATGGCTGAAATGAATGTGAGTGCTCTTTCCATCCGTGATTCTGTTGTGACCTACACATATTGTCATCACGAATGCAGAACAAATCATCGATGAATCGTAAAATTTCACCGGCCAAACAGCAATAAAGATCGATTAACGTTTCCGAATCTCCATGAAACGGGTCATCGTCAACCGTTCACGTAAACGGTCAGTTCGGGAAGGATACGGACAATCTCCGGAAACTGACGGTCTCGCGCCTTCATGTTGCGAAAGACAATCTTCTCCCCTCTACGCAGCGGAACAAAGGCCTGCCGCATTTCCTTCGTTACCCTGTTGCTATAGGATTTAAAGGTGCGGCCATGCACCACTACCTCGAACATGCAGACACGCAACTGCGCATTGCAATGGTCGGCAGTGAAGATGAGCGAATCGGTCTTGAGCAGCACCATAGGATGCACATCTGCAAGGGACGGATGATTGTTGACCGTAATCACAGCCTCCATGCACTCCTCGTCATACTTCACCGAGCTGCTGACCAGGACAAACAGCAAAGCTCCCAGCACACCGTATGGCAGACTCCTAAGACAGATACTTCGCCAAGCGGCTGTTGAATCCTTTTCGTCTCCGATATACGCTCCCATTTGCATAGGCCTTCTGGTCCTGTCCAGAATCCCAATTCAAGTTTATACATCTTGAAACGGCCTGTTCATGGGCCATTGGGAAGGTTTTCAGCACAAGGGTGTTAACAACCCCATGCTCAACATTGGGAAGGTCTCAGAGGGTTGTTTCGTCCAAGAAGCGCGACACGGCCTGCTGCACTTCTGACGGCTTCTCTACCATGGGCACATGACCACATTGGTCATAGATGATGAGCTGACTGCCCTTGATATCCTGATGAAAGCGTTCAGCATACTTCACATCCACAATCTTGTCCTCGCGCCCCCAGATGATAAGCGTTGGACAGGAGATGCTGCGGATCAGGTCCTCTTCCACAGGCTCTGTGGAATTGGCCATTTCCACGATGTGCCTGAGGTTGCCCTCCCTGTTCCACATGCTGTTCACCCGCTTCACCCTCTGTGGTGTGAGCATCGTGTCCACATACATCACGCGGCTGATGCCCTTGGATGTCATGAATTCAGGCATTCCTTTGGCCGTGAATGCTCTCACCAACGGATTGCGGAACACATGAGCGTTCGCACTTTTCATCACCTCTTCCATCTCATATCCGGCACTGTTGAACAGTACCAGCTTCCTCACCCGCTCGGGAAACTGCACGGCAAGCTCCATCGACATGAGGCCGCCCAAGGAATTGCCCATCACATAGCAGGAATCGATGCTTAACGTATCCATCAGGAATTGGAAGTATTCGGAATAGGCCTGTCGGAATCCGATGGTACCATACTCGAACGGAAAGTCTGAAAGGCCGAAACCGGGCAGGTCCACACGAATCACGCGGTATCTGTCGTTAAGCAGTGAATCGAGGGGCAGGAAGTCGCGATTGCTGCCCCCGAAACCATGAACCATGAGGATGGTCATGTTCGTGTCGCTGCCACTCTCCGTGTAGTGCAGCTCCCCTCCTTTCCACGGGATGAAGTGTGAGTTGGGCAGACTGTATGAAGCCTTCACATCCTCCTTGCGCAAGGTGAGGTCGGGCCGAAGGAGACCAAAGGCTAGAGGAATGGCGATGAGCAGGACAACCAGGAAGATGAGTTTGCGGAGCATGGCGTGAATTGGGCTGCGAACTTACATCATCCGCTATCCCTGAGCAGAATGAACCTATGTCTGACCTTGCCATACGGTTGCTGACGGCCTGAGCCGGAAAATCATGACCTGTCCAACGCTGACAAGCTCATCTCCTGTTATCGCATCACGCGCCCTACCTTCGCGCAACCTCAGTTCAAAATCGCAATAGACAGACAGTATGCTCCGGATCCTCATCCCCACCGACTTCTCGCTTCTGGCCCGTAAAGCGGCTGTTTTCGCACATCGTCTCTCCCAGCACATCGATGCGGAATATGTGTTGTTGCATTGTGACAACAAACCACGCCCCGCTTATGCCATGGTCGGGAAGCTGGATGATATCATCCGCAAAGAGGCCATGGAAAACCTGCACGAGCTCGCAGATTCCGTGAAACAGGAAACAGGTCTTCATGCCACCATCGCGTCCGACTTCATCTTCGGAGACCCCATCTCGTCCCTGGAACAATACTGCAAGGACCATCACATAGACCTTGTGGTGATGGGTACCAAAGGCGAGACGGTGATTCAGAACCGGCTGTTCGGTTCGGTGGCCAGTGGGGTCATGGAGCATGTGACCATCCCGGTGTTCTTCGTACCTGCTGCCGCAGAACCGGAATCCCCGCGGAGCATTCTCTTCGCCACCGACCTCACCGACCTTGACCGCGAACTGAAAGAGATCATCGCCTTTGCGCGCATGTTCGGGGCGAAGGTCAACGTGGTACACGTCTATCCTGAGATCCTGAAGGCCGACACCTTTGACGAGGAACGTATGCAAATGGAACTCATTGCAAAAACTGACTATCCGAACCTCACCTTCAGTGCTGTGATGGACTCGGACATCATCAAAGGAATCAACAGTTACATCGCAGACCAGAATCCCGATATGTTGGCCATGTTCACATACAAGACCGGTATTCTCGAATTCCTTTTCAACGAGAGCATCACCGAGGAGCTTGCGGGCCACACCGACCGGCCGCTTTTGGTGCTTCGCAAGCACTGAGTGGTTGCTTTTCCGCCTGCGCAGGGCTTTTGACTTAGGTTTGGACCTGCAATGCCCCTCATGACCGACCGAACCCTGCGACCCAAGGTCTATTTCGAGCAATTGGACGCGCTGCGTTTCATTGCTTTCATCTTCATCTTTCTTGGCCATGCGCTCGACACCGACAGTGCCCTAGTGCGCGATTCGCCCATCTACCAATGGGTGCGGCATTACGTTTACATCTTCGGCACCACGGGATTCAGCTTCGCCTTCGTGCTTTCGAGCTATGTGAACACGTGGGTGATCCTTGAAGAAAGGGAACGCGCGGGCAGTTTCAGTCCGTGGAAGTATTACGTGAGGCGCGCACTGCGCATCTGGCCGCTCTATTTCCTGGTGCTGTTCATCGGTTTCGTGGTGCTGCCGGCCTTCATGGTCTATTTGGGCGAACCCTATGAGGAAACAGGCAGCCCTTGGCATTTCCTGCTTTTCGTTGGTAATTTTTATCTGATAGAACATGGCTGGACGCACAGTCCAATTATCTCCGTGCTGTGGAGCGTGAGTGTGGAGGAACAGTTCTACATCTTCTGGCCCTTTCTGCTCATCGTTTTCAGAGGCAGGGAGAAATGGATGATGGCCGCGCTGCTGGCGGTCTTTGCCATTACCACCGTCCACTATTTCCACACCGATGTGCACCTGTGGTTCCATACGCTCTTCCTGCTCAGCGACATCTGCATCGGGGCCATCTTCGCCTTCATTTCCTTTCATCGCAATTGGGGGTTTCATTGGCTGCAGAATCTGGGCCGACCGGTCATTGCGACCATCTATGGCTTTTTTTGGACCTGTCTGGTCTTTTACAATGACATCTTTCAGAACGAAGCCCTTGCCAGCGCAGGCATGCTAATTTTGGAGAAACTGCTGTTTGCGCTATTGCTGGGCTACATCATCTTCGAACAGAACTTCAGTCCCAACAGCTTCTTCAAATTCGGCAGGCTGAAATGGGTCACATGGCTCGGCATCATCAGCTACGGCCTGTTCTGTTTCCACGAGATCGGGCTGCTTGCGGCCGGGCGATTGCTCCGTCATTTCTACTTGGGCGATGATGTGCTGGCGTTCCTGCTGCTCAAGCCGCTTATCGCTCTCGTTCTCATCCTGCCCTTTGCCCACCTCAGCTGGAACTATTTCGAGAAACCTTTCCTCCGGTTGAAGCGACATTTCTATTCAGGGAAAGGGGACGAGAGTCACCAACTACCTTCGCGGCCATGAACATTGTGCGCCACCTACCCAACACCATCACCTGTCTCAATCTGCTTTGCGGTTGTTTTGCGGTGATGTCCGCTCTGCTTGGCGATGTGCTGACGGCCGCGCTGCTCATTCTATTGGGTGCGCTGTTCGATTTCTTTGACGGTTTTGTGGCCCGCCTGCTGCATGTGTCATCACCCATTGGCAAGGAACTGGACTCGCTGGCCGATGTGGTCACCTTCGGGCTGGCCCCCGGCATGATCATGCTGTTCTATCTCTCTCAGAGCCTTAACGAGATCCCCTCCCTGACCGGAAGTCTGTATCTGCCCGACAATGTGGTGCTCAGCGCATTCATGGCCTCGCCTGTGCTGCTCATCCCATTGCTCATTCCAGTGTTCTCGGCCCTGAGGTTGGCCAAATTCAATGTGGATGAGCGACAGGCCCTCGGCTTTCACGGGCTGCCCACACCGGCCATGGCGCTCTGGTGCGTCTCTGTGCCACTCATCCAATGGTACACCCCGATTTACCTGCCAAATCCGAGCACATTGTTGACGTCTTCGGCATTCATCATCGCATCCAGCATCGGCCTTTCTGCCCTCATGGTGAGCGATATCCCGCTCATGGCCATGAAATTCAAATCTTTCGGATGGAAAGGCAACGGATTGCGCTACGGTTTCTTGATAAGTGCCCTGCTGCTGTTGATAATTCTGCAGACGGTGGCCCTGCCCGTCATCCTACTTTTGTACGTGATAGTTTCCATCGTTCACAACCAAGCGAAGACCGCATGAAATTCATAGCCGAGATAGACGTGATGCCCCTGAAAGAACTTCTTGACCCACAGGGAAAAGCCGTCACGTCAAGCATGAAGAATCTCGGGTTGCCTGAGATCGGGAATGTGCGTATCGGCAAGCATATCTCGCTGGAGGTGGAAGCAGCGACCGAGGCCGATGCCAAGGTGAAGGTGGACAAGGCCTGTATGGAACTGCTGCACAACCGGATCATGGAGAGTTACCGGTTCGAGCTGCGCACAGCTTGAGAAGAGCGGACTAGGTTTTCAGGTCGTCAGCAAATCAGCAAGTAACTGATACCCTGATGCACTGAATACCTGTTGTGCTATCCGCGCAGCACGAAATTCTGCCCGAGATAGACCCTGCGTACTTGCTCGTCATTGGCAAGTTCCTCGGCAGTACCCGCCTTCAATATCGACCCCTCGAAAAGTAGATAGGAACGGTCGGTGATGGTGAGTGTCTCGTGAACATTGTGGTCGGTGATGAGAATACCGATGTTCCGGTGCTTCAGCTTCGCAACAATCTCCTGAATATCCTCCACTGCAATGGGATCGACCCCTGCGAAGGGCTCATCCAGCAGTATGAAAGCGGGATCAACGGCCAAGGCGCGGGCTATCTCGGTCCTGCGTCTCTCTCCTCCTGAAAGCAGGTCGCCCCGGTTGGTGCGCACGTGATTGAGACCGAACTCCTCCAGAAGTTCCTCCAGCTTGCGCTGCTGTTCCTGTTTCGAGACGCCTTTCATCTCCAGCACTGCCAGGATGTTGTCCTCCACGCTCAGGTTACGGAACACACTGGCCTCCTGAGCCAGATATCCGATGCCCAGCTGCGCCCGCCTGTACATGGGCAGGTCCGTGATGTCGCGGTCGTCCAGATAGATCTGACCTGAGTTCGGGCGGATGAGCCCTACGATCATGTAGAACGATGTCGTTTTCCCAGCACCATTTGGGCCCAGCAGTCCGACCACTTCACCCTGGTTGACCTCGATGCTGACACCGCGCACGACAGTACGCTTACCATATCGCTTCACTATGTTGTCCGCTCGGAGTCTCATCCCTGTCTATGCATCAGAAACGTATCGCGAAGCGCACTTTCACACCCCATCCGCGGCCTGCCGCATACGGTCCGAGCGAGGGGACATTGGGCGAATCCAGATAGGTGAATCTTTTCACCACATCGATGCTGATGATCTTAAAGATGTTCTCAATGCCGAAACTGGCCTCAATGTATGGCATGTTGCGCAGGGTCTGAGTCACTTCCTCTGTAAGAGGCCTTCCGTCATTGCCCAAGATCACATTGCCATCCTTGTCCTGCAGTTCGCGCGTTGGGAAGTCGAAGATGTGCTCCGTATCCCCATTGAAGTTACGAGCGGTCGGATTGTTGCGACCGCTCACATCGCCCCAAACGCCCTTTACACCTACTGTTTCTCTCCACTTGAGCTTGGCGAGGAATGGAATCTTGTTGAACAGCGCCCCATTGAAGTGATGGTAGTAGTCCAGCGAAATGTACTTGTCGCTCACAAACTCAAACCAGTTCATCAGATTGAAGCTGTTAGGATCGGCAAAGAAGGTCTGGTTGCCTTTGTGAATGAAAAGCAGTGGGAAAGGCACCTTGCCGAACATGTAGCCGCCCTCCAACTGAATGTCCGCAAAGCCGATCGGGGCCATGAAACTGCGCTTGAACACCCGCAGACCGATCTTGTGGAACTCATACTCGCTTCCAAGCAGGTCTGGGATGCCGTAGGTGTAATTCACCTCTATGATCGGATTCTTGTTCTTGATGGGAACTCTTTTGGAACGACCCTCATAGTAACGGGCGTTAGGGGAATAACGCATTGAGACGCCCACTTCGTTGGTCACCACCTCACGCGGTGCGAGAAGTGAATGATCCACCGGAGTGAACTTCAATGCCCCTGCCGGCTGTATCCTCCGGTGCTCAAGATTGAGGGATGCGCCAAGTCCGAAATCCCAGTCTTTGAGGTAGCTGACCCTGTACGAATCGTAATAGATCATCAGGTTGGCGATACCTGTGCGGAACGACAGGAAGATGTTGTCGTCTGTGGCGATCATCAGATCCTGACCGGGCATCTTGATATCACGCTGAAACTCCACATCAATCTGATGATAGGGTCTTCTGCTGAAGAAGTAGGTCACTGCCGCCCCGAACTTGGCCCTGCGGTCAATGCGGTCATCGAGGCCATAGGCACCATAGCCCTCCAGCATTACTTTCTCACTGAACTTCTTGTTGGTGCGCAGGCCGAGCCTGAATCGCCATTTCTCCACCTGATTGGCGCTGATGGCGGAGTAAAGCGGACCAACGTCCACCGGTCCCACCTCATAGAACCCGGAGATGAGCAGGAAAAGGATGTTCATGGCACGCTTGAAGGCCGGCAGCTCCTTCATCGTCTTAGTCATCTCATAGACACCCTCCTCATTCTTGTTCAGGTCTTCATGCCGCGCCTCAGCCCAGAAGCTGTCGTCCTTCTTGTCGGCCTCTTCCATGATGATGTATCCGCCCGGGCGAGCCCAGACGCTGTCGGGGGCAGGTTCATTCACGCGGATATCCTCATACGACACGGTCTTCTGTCCGAACATGCCCATGCTGCTGCTCAGCAGGTTGTAGTCCACCGTCATCTGGTCGCGGGCGATGTACCAACCTATTGAATCGCTCCGGTTGAACGTCTGCGAGATCTCCAGGTCGCTCACGAAATTGATGTTGGCCGACCGGGTGATGTTCATCTTCACCTGTTTCACCGCATAGGTGGAGTCCATGGCCACCCACAGGTCGCCCCGGAAGGCCAGATCGGCAGGATTGCGTCCTTGAAAGGCCAACCGTATGCATTTGACACCCTCCACATCGGTGGTGTCCATGATGAAATACTTGTAGGTGATGAGTGCAAGGTTGCTGATAGGACTGACAAAGTCCTTCTCCATCAACTGAATGGTGTTGTCATAGATGTCTATGTCCTGATAGATCTTATCAAGGAAATAGCCAATCCCCTCCTCGTCCATGAAGTCCTGAAATCCCACCGACTTCTTGCCATACTCGAACTCTTTGCTCGCTGCCGGATTGCTGCGAATGAAAACGCGCGATTTCTTCTCGGTGAGATAGAGCGGCAGGAAAGGCTTCCCATTGACCTTGGAGGTGTCAATGTACTCCCACATGAAGGCGAACTTCTTGAACATCTTCCGATTCATGAATTCCTCGGTGATGTTGTTGAGGTCAAGCCTCAGCTTTTCGTACTTGTCATACTGATAGTGCTCAAAGCCCTCTTTCCTGTTGGAGTCCTTGTGGGCGATGACGCGCTCGATGAGCTCCACCGCAGGATTGTCCTTATTACGGTAACGCTGTTTCCCGGCTTTGACCGTTACTTCCTGAACACGTATGCTCTTGCTCGGCAGCTTGAAGTCGATGGTCTGGCTACTGCCGATGACCACCGGTCTTTCTACGACCTCATATCCAAGAAAGGAGGCCTGCAGTCTGGTTCCGGCCCAATTGGTCTCGATGGAGTATTTCCCATTGAAATCCGTGGTGGTGCCCACACTCTTGTCCACAAAACTGATGTTGACGAAGGGCAACGGTTCGCCTGTCTCGGCATCCGTCACGGTTCCCTTCACCCGAGTCTTGTCCTGAGCGGACAGAACAAAGGGCAGCAAGGCCAAAACGAACAGAAACAGACTTCTCATCCCCAGAATCATCAACGCATCAAGCCTGTTTCTAAGCCCCGCGAAAATAGTCATTCATCATGCGTTCTTCCCGTTGTTCCGGAGCACCGCTGCCGAAACATGAATGCTCACCTCATACAGCACCTGGAGCGGAATGGCCACGAGAATCTGACTGGCCACATCTGGAGGAGTTATCACCGCAGCAAGAATCAGAATGGCCACCACAGAATGCTTGCGATAGGTGCGCAGCCATTCCGGAGTGACGACACCGATTTTGGTGAGGAAATAAACAAGAATGGGGAGTTCGAAGATGAGACCCGTGGCGAGCACCAAAGTGCTTAAAGTGCTGAAATAGGAGTTTAAATCTATTGTATTGACAACCATAGCACTGACCTGATAATTCCCAAGGAAATTGACCGACAGCGGGGCAATGATGTAATAGCCGAACAGCACACCCATGATGAACAGAGCAGAGGTGTAGAACACCATGCCGTTGGCATACTTTCTCTCATGCGAATAGAGCCCTGGACGTATGAAACGCCAAAGCTCGAACACCACATAAGGGAATGCCATGACCAGCCCCGCGATGAGCGAAACGAAGATGTGAACCGTGAATTGACCTGCCATGGTGATGTTGATGAGCTGGAAGTTCATCTCACCCAGACAGAGCAGGTCGCTGAGCCCGAAACGCTGTGATGCACCGCACATCATGCGGTAGGTCCAGAAGTCGGGCTTCATGGGCCCAAGCAGCACGGTATCGAAAACGAAACCCTTGAATAGGAAAGCACCGATGGCCGCTATCACAATGGCCGAAACAGACCGTACCAGATGCCATCGCAACACTTCGAGATGCTCGAGGAACGACATCTCGCCCTGCTCCATCACATCATCCTCGTGCACATCATCACTCATGGCGGGCAAAGATACATTGCGAGGCCCGCGCTAGGGAATCGCACTCACATGTTGTTCTCCCCCGTTCTGCGATTAGAGGCCATCTTTGCAGCCACGAAACAGAATCATGGCGGCAACTAGCATCAGCATACTTTACGAGGACAACCACCTCATAGCCGTGAACAAACCTGCAGGTCTTCTGGTGCAAGGCGATCACACCGGTGATGTTTCGCTCGACCGACTGGTAAAAGACTACATACGGTCCGACAAAGGCAAGCCTGGTGAGGCCTATCTCGGCCTCGCTCACCGCATCGACCGTCCGGTGAGCGGTGTGGTGCTCTTCGCCAAGACCAGTAAGGCCCTGATAAGACTGAACAAGATGTTTGCTGACCGTGAGGTGCGCAAAATCTATTGGGCCGTGGTGGTGAATCGACCAGAGATGGAGAATGGCACATTGGTGCATTGGCTCCGCAAGAACGAGGAGAAGAACATCAGCAAGGCCTTCAACAAGGAGGAGCGGCACACCAAGGAATGTGAACTGGACTATCGCATGCTGGCCACGTCAGACAATTACGCCCTTCTGGAGGTGCTTCCGAAAACAGGCCGTCATCATCAGATCCGAGCACAACTTTCAAAGATCGGCTGCTCCATCCGTGGCGACCTGAAATATGGTGCACCGCGTTCAAATCCTGATGGCTCCATTCACCTGCATGCCCGTAGGCTCGAACTGGAACATCCGGTGCGGAAGGAACCTTTGGTGATCACCGCCCCTACCCCGTCCGAGAATCTCTGGAAGGTATTCACAGACATGGTTGAGAAAGGAAAACTCGACCAGATGCCCTGAGACTACTTGGGAAAACGCATCCTGTAGTCTGTGTCCACCAGTCCTTTCGTGATATCTGCCAGCTTGCCCTTCAGCAGTCTTCTACGAAGTCCTGGCAGGTGCTCAATGAACAGTATGCCTTCGATGTGATCGTACTCGTGCTGTATGACGCGGGCCACAAGACCGTCATACCTTTCCTCATGCAGCACCCAGTTCTCATCATAATACTCGATGAGAATCTCCGGTTTCCGCATCACGTCCTCACGGATACCCGGGATGCTGAGACAGCCTTCATTGAAGGCCCATGGCTTGCCACTCTCTTCCAGGATGATGGGATTGATGAACACCTTGCGGAAACCGTCCAGCTCGGGATGGTCCTCTGCGAAAGGACTTGCATCGACCACGAAGAGCCTAATGCTCTGTCCCACCTGAGGTGCGGCCAGTCCGACACCATGGGCGTGATCCATGGTCTCATACATGTTGGCGATGAACTGTTCCAGCCCGGGATGATCGGACTCGATCTCTTCTGCAACCTTCTTCAATACCGGGTCACCGTAGGCAACGATGGGTAAAATCATGCGAGTGCTTCAAATGGGCTGCAAAGTTCGGGGAAATAGTCCGCATGGAGCATCCCCGAAGCATTTCTGGGATCCCTTGCCAACTGATGGGGCAAGAGAAGCGGCAGCTATGCCCGCATGGCCATGTAGGTCTGCAGAATGATGGTGGCACTCACCCGGTCAACAGTCGCCTTATCGGCCCGCTGCTTGCGGTTGAGCCCCCCCTCGATCATAGCAGCGAAGGCCATCTTGGAGGTGAAACGCTCATCTACGCGTTCCAGTCTTAAGTCCGGAAAGGCCTTGGCGATCCTCGCAGTGAGCTGATCGGCCCCGGCAGCGGCCTGCGCAGGCTCATTGTTCATGCGCTTAGGCTCTCCCACCACGATGCACTCCACGGGATGCTCGGCCATGTAGCGCTTCAGGAAATCCATAAGTTCGTTGGGATGCACGGTGTCCAGAGGCGTGGCGATAATTTGCATGGGGTCGGTCACGGCAATGCCTACCCGCTTCGTGCCGTAATCCAATGCCATGATGCGCGCCATGCTGAAGTTCTTCATCCGTCAAGCACGTAAGACTGTGCAAGGACCGTGCTCACGAAGGTAGCCGCTATCTTTGGGGCATGAGCCTTGACCTACTTAAATCTGCTGTGGAGAGCGCCTGGGCCGACCGGGAGCTGCTGAAAGAGACCTCAATCCAAGAGAGCATACGGAAGGTCATCGCGCTGTTGGACTGTGGTGAATTGCGCTGTGCCGAGCCAGTTGCAGAAGGTTGGCAGGTGAACGAATGGGTGAAGAAGGCGGTCATTCTCTATTTCCCCATTCAACAGATGGAGACCATCGAGGTGGGACCGTTCGAATTTCACGATAAGATGGCCCTGAAGACCGGTCATGCAAAAGCCGGTGTGCGCGTGGTGCCACATGCCATCGCACGCTACGGTGCATTTCTGGAGCGGGGTGTCATCATGATGCCTTCCTATGTGAACATCGGAGCCTATGTGGGCGCGGGCAGTATGGTGGACACTTGGGCCACCGTAGGCAGTTGCGCACAGATAGGTCGTAATGTTCACCTGAGCGGTGGCGTGGGCATAGGCGGTGTGCTTGAACCCGTGCAGGCCTCACCCGTGATTATTGAGGATGATGCCTTCATCGGATCACGCTGCATCGTGGTAGAAGGTGTCCGTGTGGGCAGAGAGGCCGTTCTGGGGGCCAATGTGGTGCTGACCATGAGCACGCGCATCATCGATGTAACGGGCATCGAACCCATTGAGATGAAAGGATTTGTGCCTCCCCGTTCTGTGGTGATTCCGGGCAGCTACGAAAAGGAATTCCCTGCTGGAAAGTATCAGGTGCCCTGTGCCCTCATCATTGGCAGACGGAAGGAGAGCACCGACCTGAAGACATCGCTGAACAGCGCCCTGCGTGACTACGGAGTGGCTGTCTGATGGAGCGGGCACTGGTCATTCAGACCGCATTTCTGGGCGATGCCATCCTGGGCACGGCCCTTTTGGAGCGCATTCACGCAGAGCATCCGAAATGCCGGATCGACTATCTGGTGCGTAAGGGCAACGAGGGTCTGTTCGCTGGTCATCCGTTCCTGAATCGGGTATTGACGTTCGATAAGTCGGAGAAGGCCGCTGAGCTATGGCGCCTCATCACTGCCATCAGGACTGCGCGTTACGATATGGTGGTCAACGCGCAGCGCTTCGCATCCAGCGGCCTGCTCACAGTGCTTTCGGGCGCACAGCACACGGTAGGGTATGACCGGAATCCTCTGTCCATGTTCTTCGGTCGCAAAGTAGCCCATGCTATCTCTGGAAACCACGAGGTCGACCGCCTTCTTGAACTCCTTCCCGATCCTTCGGGGAAAGAACGATTCCTCCCAAGACTCTATCCATCCGCTGAGGATGAACGTATTGTAGCATCTCACATAAAGTCACCATTCATCACGGTGGCCCCTGCGTCCGTGTGGTTCACCAAGCAATGGCCCGAGGCGAAATGGGCGGAATTCATACGTCAAGTTCCAGAACAATACGATGTGCTGCTAACAGGAGGACCCGGTGATGTGACGCTCTGCGAGCGCGTTGGCGCCAACGCTGGCAGACGCGTGATTGTTGTTGCCGGTAAGCTCACTTTGCTTCAGACCGCAGCACTGATGTCGAAAGCCACGATGAACTATGCCAATGATTCGGCCCCAGTACACATGGCATCGGCCATGAATGCCCCTATCTGCGAGGTGTTCTGCAGCACTGTGCCCAGCTTCGGATTCACCCCACTTTCAGAGGTTGCCCTTATCGTGGAGACTGCTGAGAAGCTATCCTGCAGGCCATGCGGCATTCATGGGCATCGATCCTGCCCAGAAGGGCACTTCAGGTGCGCAGACATCAGCCCTCAACGGCTGTCCGCCCTGCTGAAGTGACATTTCGTGAATCTCAGCAAATCGCCTCTCGCAATGAGCAATGACACCAGGGGGATGCGCTATGTGCTTTCTTTGATGCGTGAAGTCCCCACGCATCATAGCCGTCTTCCTCTCCGCAGTGGTTCTGCTGCTGGTGAGCTATTGGGCCGTGCGGATGGTGTGGCTGCGGCCGTTCAATATCGACCACTTCTTTGAGCGGGCATACATCGAATTTCTGTGGAATGACCCTGAATCCCTCACGCTTACAGGCATTCTGAAAGATTACGGCCTGTCCGGACACGAGTCCGAACTTACCGATGTCTCCCCTGCCCGAACCCTCGAGCTGGCCGACATTGGAAGACGGAATCTGAGCATCCTCGAGAATTATGACCGTGATGACCTTAATCCCGAGCAGCAGGTCTCTTTTGATGTGTTCCGATGGTTCCTTCGTACAGGGGTGGCCGGAGAACCCTATCTCTTCCACGACTATCCAGTGACGCACATCTCAGGCCCTCATATCGAGCTTCCACAGTTCATGATGCACTCACATCCTATGGAAACCGCAGATGATGCAGAGAACTATCTGAAGAGACTGACGCATTTCGGAACGAAATTCGGACAGACCATCGATGCATTGACGCATCGGAAAGACTCGGGCATCGTTGCCCCTACCTTCATCCTACAGAAGGCCATACGGCAGTGTGACGATTTCATCGCCATTCCCATTGATGAGAATCCGTTGCTCACCTCGTTCGTCAAAAAACTCAACAGTATAGAGGGTGTCAACGAGACTCGGAAGGCGCAATTGACCGCGGAATGCCGACAACATATCATCGACCATGTGCATCCCGCCTTCAAGCGCCTTTCTGCTTTCATGGCTGCATTGGAGGCGCAGTCCATGTCCATCGCTGGCGTGTGGCATCTGCCTCGGGGAGACAGTTATTACCGCTACTGCCTGCTCCAGCAGACTACACTTCCCATCGACCCGGAGGAGATGTACGCATTTGGTCGCATGGAAATGTCCCGCATTGAGGGCGAGATGCGCATTCTGCTGAACATGCTGCGTTATCCAGACGATATGCCAATCCGAGAGATTCTCAGCAAACTCGAAGAAGACACATCGAAGACCTTCGGCCCCGATTCTTTGGGCAGGCAGTCGTGTCTGGACCACTTCAGAAATAGTATCGACATCATTCGGTCGCGGTTGGAACAGCACTTTCACGACCTGCCGAAGTCATCACTGGAGATTCACGAAGTGCCGGATTACCGTGCAGAAGGTTCGCCCATGGCCTTTTATCTCCCCCCGAAAGGACAACCATTAGGAGCAGGACGAATATTCATCAATACATTGAAATCTAATAAACTAACATATTTTTTAGCAACTACTTATGCGTATCACGAGGGCATTCCTGGTCATCACCTGCAGAAGGCGATTCAGGTGGAAATGACCAGCACTCCTCAGTTCAGAAGATTCCTGCCGTTCGAGGCATTCTCGGAGGGCTGGGCCATGTATGCGGAAGACCTGGGGCACGAGATGACCGGAACGACCGACCCGCTTGACCGCCTCGGCCAGTTGCAGTCCGACCTTTTCCGAACGGCCCGTATGGTCACCGACATCGGCATTCACCACCGCAAATGGATGCGCGAGCAGGCCATATCGTTCATGATGGAGAACGCAGGCCTTAGCGCACAGGAGGCAGAGGACGAAGTGGACCGCTACATCGTGTGGCCTGGACAGGGCTGTGCCTACAAGGTGGGAAAGATGAAGTTCCTTGAACTGAGGAACCGGTATCGCTCTGCGAAAGGAGCAGACTATGACCCAAGAGATTTGCACCAACTGCTGATCAGCAGTGGGGCCATGCCTTTAGAAGTATTGGAAATGCGGGTGAACATGGCCATCGGCCAGTAAGATCAGCCCCGCAACCGGTCCAGTAGGTCGTTCAACTGTCGCAGTTCATCATCGGTCAACGAGCTGAAACTGTGATGCATGCTTTCCTGATTGGCATCGATCTGGCTCAACAATTCCAAGCCTTTCTCAGAGATTCTGATCTCTACCAAACGCCTGTCCCGCGGGCATTGCACCCTGTTCACCAGTCCTTTTTTGACCAATCGGTCCACAATTCTGGACGCATCGGACATGCGGTCTATCATCCGGTCACGGATACATGAGGTGCTCAACGGTTTAGGCTCGCTGCCTCGCAGTATGCGCAGCACATTGTACTGTTGCTGCGTGAGGTCGTAGCTTTTCATGAAGTCCCGGAATTGGTCGTTCACCCATCCGTTGGTGAACATGATGTTCACCATCGCCTTCTGACGCTCATTGCTGAACGGCCTTACCTGCTTCAATTCTTCTTCAAGTTTCATGGGGCTGCTTGTTGCTGTTGCAAATCAATGCATGCGTGATCGCATCATTTCCTGATAGGTGCGGTAATCAAGACGGGAGACGTTGGTAATGGTGAACAGCTCTGCTTCAGTGGTCTCCAGCTCTGTCTCTCCTTCCCCCGAAACACGGAAGAAATCTCCTTTTGCCAACTGCTGCCCATTGACGGACAATGTGCCGCGAAGAATGAAATTCGATTGTAACTCGCCTTGCTCCACTGTGATAGTGTGCTTGCCGTCCAGAAACCGATGCCGCTCCACCTTCAAAGGGGTGCTATCCAATGCGATTCGCTGCGATGCACCGATATATTCCATGGTTTCACCCCATACCCTCGGTTCCCACGGAAAGGACGAGGCCGGATAATCGTCATAAGTGGCTGGTTTACCCAAAGTTCTCTCCAGTCCTGGGTCGAACCAGATCTGGAATATCACTGCCCCAGAGGCCAAGCGCTCCGCATGTGTGATACCGCTTCCGGCTCGGATGATCTGCACATCGCCCTCTTTCAAGGGTTTCCAGCCACGCAACTGGCTGTCATAGTGTTCAATATCACCCTTGAGCACAAACGACATGATCTCAAAACCCTTATGCGGATGCTCTCCGATGAGGCTGTCGGCATTGGCCCATGCATGCGCCCAATAGAACAGATTGCCATAGGGGCGCAGTTTGCCCCCATCCTGCGGAAAACCTATGGGTTTGCGTTCCTGGATGCGGCCTCCGTCAAACGCGCCTTGCGCCTGATCCTCCTTTCTAAGAATTAGTGTCTCCATGATGGGGGCAAAGATAACAATGTTGTAACATTGATCAGTGTCCCGGAAATGTACTTCCTGCCAACGGCACAACCATCAGAAAAGGATTGAAAACCTGCGCCATGTATAGGCTGTCTCCAACGATGAGTCCTGTACTGGCCGCACTGAACGTGCCACCGTTGTCCGCAAAGAGCGTGTCCAACCTGCCGGTAGCCAGGTCAACGGAATAGACCACGCACGGGGACGGTTTCCTGTCCTTTTTCACATGGCGGATGAACGCCATGAAGTCCGTATGTGCCGTGGTGACCAACTTGCCTCTGTGAAAGGTGATGTTGTCATTTCCTTTTAAGGCCTGTATGTCGCTTCGGCCACCTGGTCCATCAGCGGTTATCCGGTAGCTGTGCAACGTCCGCTCCTGAGTACCAGTCACGAAGAGTCTGTCGCCCTTCACTCCCACCCCATTGGCATAGGCCAACGGCTCGCCCACACGCTTCCAATCCGTGCCGTTGTAATGGACCACGTAGCTTCTTTTCAAGGCCCAGAGCTTCTCCCAGATGCTGTTGCGCTTTCCACAGTCGTTACTCACATACAGACCACCCCGATGGTCCGTGCACACATCGTTCGGGGAGAATAGGAGTGGTGTTGTGAGCTCGCTTAAAAAGTGAAGCGTATCCTCCCCCAACCTGAAAACAAGGATTCCATGGACATCCCTATCCCTGTCGTGGTTCACCGCATAGAGCAATGTTCCGCTGTTCAAAGTGGCCACATCTATGCCATGCGGAGATAGCACAATTTCCTTGGGAAGGCCGGAAATGACAAGATCGCTTTGCATCCCTGTGGCGATATCGTAGGCTCGGTAGCCATTCTGTGAACGGTCTCCGGTTCTGCGCTGTGAGCAGGAGATGATGATCCGAGATCGGCCCAACGAGGTGTCCAGAGCAATGTCCTCGGGCCCTGGTCCTGTTGGCACTATCCTTCTACAGCCTTCATAAGGCCGGATACGACTGCATGAGACCACTATGCACGACAGGGCCAGGACGAAAAGAACCAAGCTGTGCGTCCTACCTCTTCTCCAGCTGTGCATTTTGGCAGTCATAAGTTTATTCCGGAAAGGTAAAGGTGATGGAAGGGCAAAAAAAAACCGCCCTCCGAGAATCGGAAGGCGGTCGTTCTGGGTTCAGTAAGAATTACTGTGCTACCGCAGCAGCAGTGTCAGCTGGAGCTTCTTCAACAACTTCCTCAACTGGAGCAGCCTCTTCAACTACAGTCTCTTCGGCTGGAGTCTCAGTGGCAGTACTTCCGCAAGAGGCGAGGAAGAAGGTTGAAGCGATGGCAACAACTGCGAAAAAGGATACTTTTTTCATTGTAAAAGGGTGAGAGAGATTAGGTTTGATTGCGAGGTCAAATGTAGAACGGGAAAAACTCGATTTTAACTAACATTAAGAAAAAATGAAAAAAAATAATACAGATTTATCTTTCTGTTTCACAATCAATTACAGACATATCAACAGGGTATTTTTGGCGTAACTCAGCCCTTTTTAACGAGCTCTTGAAATCTCTGGCGCTGATAAATGACATTTCGGCACCGCCATCTTGTGGATCAAGTGTTCGATCAGAACCGGTGAGACACGCCAAGACCGATGCTCACTCCGGGATTCATGCTGCTGAAGACCTGCTTCTCCGCATTGAAGGAGTGATAAAAGCTTTCCATGCGGTCATTGAGAATGTTGGCCACTTTGAGGTCGATAACTGTGTTC
The DNA here is from genome assembly GCA_964488095.1 of uncultured Chryseobacterium sp. Lineage (GTDB taxonomy): Bacteria > Bacteroidota > Bacteroidia > UBA10329 > UBA10329 > UBA10329. Next base: position 121,648 of record CAZATP010000001.1, on the reverse strand, counting down.
TTCTTCTTTCCGACCTTCTGGTTGAAACTGAAGTTCAGGCTGTGGAAAGGTTCGCTGAACACGTCAGGATACAGACCGATACCTACCACTTCAAGGGTCGGGCCTTTCACATTGTAGAACAGGCCGATGTCCATGCCCAGCTTCTTGTTACCATAGGTCAGACCAGCGTTGATGACGTATGGTGACTGACCGGCCATTCTGCGCTGGTCGCTCACGGTCTGACCATTTCTGGCGTACTCGCTGCGTGCCGTGAACTCCACCTGTGACATGGTCACGATGGAATGCGCCACGGTAATGTTCGCTGTGGCTGAGATGCCCGCAATCGCAGGGGTCCGTCCCTCCACCTCCAACCCGAACACCATTCCAGTGCCCACATTACGGGGCTGAAACTCCGTACTGGTCTGCTGCTCCGGAATGCGCACCATTTCAATCGGATTCTCAAAGTGTTTGAAGAAGCCACTCACAGAATACATCTGTGCATCCTTGCCGAAATACTCCCAGCGCAGATCCACGTTATCAATGTCGGTCTCCTTCAGGTTGCCGTCCCAACTGGTGATACCTGCGGAGTTGGTGTAGCTGAAAAGACTGCCGTTGAAGATTCTGTTGGTAATGGGGTCGATGATCTGCGCGAACGACATCTCTTTGAACGATGGTCGGGCCACCGTGCGCGAGTAGCCCAAGCGCAGATTCTGCTTCTCGGTGATGTTGTAGATGAAATTCACAGATGGGAACAGATTGACGGTCTCGAGCACTTTCTCGTCCACAAGGTTCCGTCCATTCAGCACATCGCCATTGGCAAACGCCTGGTCACGGCCCGTGTGGCGCTGCACGTAATACTCCAATCGAACCCCAGCAATCACTTTGAAGCGGCTCAGAATGTCCAATTCGGTGGACACATAACCGGCCGTGTTGTTGATGTTGGAGCTGTACTGATTGGGATTCGGTGTCCTATTGCCCGACTGATAGTAGATGTTATTGGGTTTTGAGGAACCATCAAAAATATTCTCTTGTGTCAGCACGTTCTCTGGAGATGGGTCTGGCCATGACTGTCCACCGAAGAACTGAATGTCGTAGAACAGGATCTCATAGTCGCGGCTCTTGAAGGTGTGCAGGCCTCCGAACTTGAGATTGAGGGACATCTTATCGAACTTGAACTTCTTGGTGGCATCGGCCTTGGCAGACACGTTCACCTCGCTCAATGAGCGCCAGATGCGCGAAGGATTGCCCCCAGCGCCTGCGCTGAAGAATGTATTGGTAGGTGTGATGGTGAAAGCGGTCTTGCGGATATCCGGGTCGTCTGAGAAGGAGAACGTGGGCGATACCTTCCAGTCCAGATTCCAACCCTTGTCCAGCACGTGAGCCCCACCGAGAAGCACATTGGTCAACGAGCGCTGGTTATATTCCAGATTGTCAGAGGCGGAAATGTAGCCAGACTGTCCGACAGCCTCCCCGTCATTGTCGATGTTGAATTTGGCTGCCCTGCTCTCCCCGCTCTGCAGATGCATCATGGTGAGTTTCACCTTGCTTTTGCGGCTCTTGTAGGCCAGTCCTACCAGTCCACCGAGCAGCACGCTGTGCTCCCCTATCTCACCGTCCTGCACCGTGGCATAGCGCAGCTCATTGATGGTCGGGTCACTATAACGCTGATATTCCCCGTAGCGGACATCATCGTAGTACTTGTAGTCGGACTTATAGGACAGCGACATGATAAAACCGAGTGAACGACCTGAATTCTCGCCCCCGTTTTTCAGTGCAAACTGGTCACCATAGGTGAAGCTGCCGCTGAAATCCATGGGACTCGTGGTGCGGCTCGCACCAAGTGTGGGATTGAAACTCCGCACGAAACTGTTTACCTCTGTTGAAGATGCACCACTGGTGGGTGTTGGGATGTAAGCACTGTTGGCACGACTGGGCAATGCGCGCGTACCATCATCAAAGCCCAGATAATCCGTGCTTCCCCCTTTGTAGCTCAGATAGTTGGGATTGAAGTGCATGAACGGGTTATACCCCAAGCCCAGTGACACGCTCAGGATGCGCTCGTCCGGGAAATCCTTGGTCTCGATGTTCATCATGCCGCCTGTGAAGTCGGCAGGCATGTCGGCCGTGAAATTCTTGCTCACGGTGATGTTCTGCACCAGATTCGAGGGGAAGATATCCATCTGCAAGCTGTTACGGTCGGGGTCGAGACCGGGGATGTCCATGCCGTTGAGCATGGTCTTGCTGTAACGGTCGCCCAGACCACGCACATACACGTATTTGCCTCCTTCGATGGAAACACCCGTCACCCGCTTGGCCGCCTCCACCGCAGTGGCATCACCGATCAGCTGCATCTTCTCGGATGAGATACCATCGATCATGGCGACCGACTTCTGCTTCATCATCAGCATGGAGGCCTCGTTGGTACGAACGGCCTCGGCCTTCACAACCACCTCGCTCAATTCGAGCGTGGCCTGCTTGAGCCGGATATTGTTGAGCACCGTGGCCTCACCAGTCTTCACCACCACCGACTCGATGGTCTGACCTTGGAAGGAGATGTAGGACACCTTCAAGGTATAAGTGCCTGGATCGAGTGTTATGGAGAACTTCCCGTCCAAGTCGGTGCTTGCTCCGGTGGAAGTGCCGTCCACTGCCACGGTGACGCCTATGAGCATCTCGCCATTGGCATCATCGGAAACAGTCCCTCGGATGAATCCTTTCTGGGCATAGCTGAAGAGGGAGGTAAAGCTCAGGATTGCAACAATGAACAGTCTCATTGGTAGGTTGCTGTGAGTTTGGGTGAAATGCAAAGACAGACCCGCAACCGAAGTCGCGGGCCTGCCTTCCAATTGTTCAACTTTAATCAGATCAGAATGCACTTGATTGCTTGGCCCATGTCCAACCGAACACACCGCCATTGAATTGGGTAGGAGCAGCTGAACCTACAGAGAAACCGGCCGGGATGGTTGCACCGTCAGGGAAATAGTTGGCGAAGTTGGCCTGGTCCACATCCAACTTGATGTTGGTAAAATTGACCACACCTACAGTGTGTGCCACACGGTTCACTTTCTGTCCATCAGCTATACCTGTGATCAGGATATTCTCTAGATTCACAACAGAGTTGTCATCTGTGTTAATGAGGTCCTCACTCACACGATCATCGCCAGAGGCATAAACAACACCGTTCTTGATAGTGTGGCCTGCAACCAAAGAACCTTCCGGTCCATCCAGCTCAAAGCAATGACCAGCAGGGTGAATGATCACGAAGTTCTCCGCTGTACCGGCCCAAGACTGGTCGGTGTCCAGAGCATCATCACCCACATTCCAAACAACAATGTTCTTAACATCCACTGTGCCTCCGAACCACTCGATACCATCATCCTGATTGGATACGATCTCTATGTTTTCAATCACAGTGCCTGAACCTACACCACCCAGGGTTAGACCATTGATTTCATTACCGTTGCCGATGTTGGCACCGCCATGACGGATAGAGATGTACTTCAGGATACCTGAGTTGTCAGCAGCATCTGTGCCTCCGTACAGACCATTCGCATCCGTGGTAGGGATGCCTTCGATAGCAACTTCGGCAGATGAAGCAGAGATCGGGGCACGGCCAAGTACGATCACACCGCCCCACAGACCGTTGACAGTAGCATCAAGGTTTGGGCTTGCAAAGTTCCCTGCTGCAACGTTGGCAGGCGAAAGCTCGTCAGCAACTGAAGTGAAGATGATCGGAAGAGCAGCAGTTCCCTCGGCAACAAGACGTCCACCACGGGCAACGAGAAGAGCAGTAGCATTGGCTCCTGTTCCAGCCTCACCCTTGATGATGGTTCCTGCCTCGATGGTCAGGGTCACACCGTCAAGCACCGTGATGCGGCCACCCAATTGGTATACCTTATCCTTGGTCCATGTAGTGTTCTCAGAGATGTTAGAAGTCACAACAACGTTACCGGAGTTTCCGACCTCGATGCAGTCGCCCTCAACGCAAACAAAACCTGTAGGACAGGTAACGTCCTCGCAAGGATCCGTATCGCAGGATGAGAATGTGACAACAGAACCTAAGAGCGCTGCTGCGGTGAAAAATTTGAAGGGGGAAGTCTTCATGGTGTCGAATGGTTTTTTGGTTTGATGTTCTTGACGGCTGCAAACAAACACCCCCACTGTTAAGGTGAGTCGCACGCACTCTTATGGTTGAATGACCGATCCGTTAAGCCATTGTTAACATGACAGGCGCTTCCAAGCCTTCTGCACCCATGGCCTCATTTACGGACCTTCGTACCTTTCCGCCTCAAAATCCATATCCATGAAAAAGACAGGGGCCGAGCTGGCCGTATTCGCATTGGAACAGATCGGAGTGAAGCACACCTTCGGCATTCCGGGCGTACACAACACCGAGCTGTATGATTCGCTCAACAGCAGTGAGCAGATCACCCCGATGCTTGTGACCCACGAAGGCTCTGCCTCGTTCATGGCCGATGGCGTTTCGCGCACTTCGGACAGCATCGGCACCTTGGTCATCGTTCCCGCAGCGGGCACCAGTCACGCCATGAGCGGCATCGGAGAGGCATTCTTGGACGGCATCCCGATGCTGATCATCAGCGGTGGAACGCGCACAGACAGCGGCCGCTCGTACCAGTTGCATCAGTTGGACCAGAGCAAGATGGTGCAGGCTGTCACCAAGGCGTTCTTCCTTGTGGACAAGTACGAGGATGTGATCCCCACCATATATAAGGCTTATGAGATCGCCACGGGAGGCGAGCCTGGACCAGTGTTCGTTGAAATACCTGTGAACCTGCAGCTCTTTCAGGGCGAGGTGAGCGGAATGCCCACCTATCAGCGCAATCAGTTCCCACCAAAAGTGGATGCCGCCAAGGTGAAACGTGCGGTCGATATGCTCCTCACCGCTAAGAATCCCGGCATCTATGTGGGCTGGGGCGCAGTGGACGCAGTAGAATACACCAAACGCATTGCCGACATCCTTGTGGCACCTGTGTCCACCACACTGCAAGGCAAGAGCGCATTCCCGGCCGACCATGCACTGCATACCAGCGTGAGCTTTGGCCCCACAGGCAAACCATCGGCCCAGCGCGCCTTTGCCGACTGCGATTGCATGTTGGCCGTGGGCGTTCGCTTCTCCGAACTGGCCACCGGCAGCTACGGCATTCAGGAACCGAAGAACCTCATCCATATCGACATCAATCCGGAGGTGTTCGACAAGAACTACAAGAGTGAGTTGTCCATTGAGGGCGATGCCACACTGTTGTTGAAGGCCATAACCGAGGAGCTGGAGAGCCGCAAGTTCATTGCCCCGCGCGATGCGAATGCGCTGTCTGCCAGGATCAAGAAGGACAATGCGGACTATTACAGCGAATGGCTGCCGTCCAAGAAGGCCGATGTTGTCTCGCCCGGCCATTTCTTCAAGGCGTTGCGCGCCAAGGCCGAGCACGATGCCTATATGGTGGTGGACGATGGCGCGCATACCTTCCTCGCGGCCGAACTGTTCGATGTCTATCACCCCCGCCATTTCATCTCGCCAACGGACTACAACGCCATGGGCTACTGCGTTCCGGCCGCCATCGGCACCAAGCTGACGCATCCTGACAAGCAGGTGCTTGCGATTGTGGGCGATGGCGCGTTCCTGATGACCGGAATGGAACTCATCACCGCTGCGACTTACGGCATTGCGCCTATCGTCTTCGTGTTCCATGATGGCGAACTGGGGCAGATCAGCCAGTTGCAGGCTGTGCCGATGAACCGTAAGACCTGCACCGTACTCGGTCAGCTCAATGTGGAGGGTGTGGCCATTGCCACAGGTGCGCATTTCATCTCCATGCCCAACGATGCCAGTATAGACAGCGTGATCGAAGAGGCCATCCGTGTCTCAAAGGAAGGCAAGGTGGTGCTGGTGGACGTGCATATCGACTACAGCAAGAAGACCATGCTCACCAAAGGCGTGCTCAAGACCAACCTCAGCCGTTTCCCATTGGGCGAGAAGGTGAGGTTCATTGGCAGGGCCGTGAAAAGGCATGTGCTGGGGTGATATTCAACACCTGCACCAACTGTACAAGTAGATTTACACTCATTACGATTGATAATGACCAATGAAATCCCAAAGTTTCACGAAACCTTCATGCCGATTCTGACTGTGCTCAGTGATGGTGAAATCATCCATTCGAGAGAAATGCAGCGGCTGGTAATGGAGCGTTTTTATTCCGGTTTACCAAAAGAACTTTTGGAGGAAAAGACGAAGTCAGGGGAAATACTCATCAACAACAGGATAGCTTGGGGTAAGTCATATCTCAAGAAAGGGGGCTACATTCACTACCCCAGTCGCGGATACGTTCAGATTACGGAAAAAGGACAGAACAATAAATCTCAGCTTACACTCCAGAACGTTCAAGACAGTGAAGGACTTGCCCAGTTCTATTCGGAAGAGAGCGGAAAGAGTGACATCCGAGATTCTGGTTTCAAAGAAATTGACAGTGCTTCACCTCAAGACCTGATAGATGAAGGCTTCAACCAAATAGAAAGGGCTGTCAAAGACGATCTTCTAAGTAAACTTAAGGCCTTAGACCCTTATTACTTCGAGAAAGTCATCTTGATTCTGCTAAAGAAAATGGGTTATGGGGATTTTATAGAGACACCGAAATCTGGAGACGGAGGTATTGACGGCATCATAAACGAGGACAAGCTTGGTCTGGACAGGATTTACATCCAGGCAAAACGGTTCACGGAAGGAAAGGTCAGGGAAAAAGACATCCGCAACTTCATCGGAGCCATGAGTGGAGACACGAATAAGGGTGTTTTTGTGACCACATCTGCTTTCGACAAAGGAGCCGAGGAAAAAGCTCGCAATGCACATCACAAAATCATTCTGATCGATGGCAACAAACTGGTGGACCTGATGCACGAATTCAACGTGGGCGTTCAAATCAAATCCACCTACCAAGTGAAGCAGTTGGATGAGGATTTCTTCATGGAGCAATGACAGTGAATATCCAACCTTCCGGTAACTTAGAGAAAGGACTTCTTGGGGCGGCACTTCGTCCATAGGCCGTAAATTCGCGCTATGAAAATGGGGCTGCCAAGCATGTTCAAAACGCCCGCTCCACGGGGCTTCGACTATCGTCCGCGCTACTATGACGAGCAGAAGGAGCGCAAACGCGAACTGGAGCAGATGGTGCAGGAGGCGCGCACAGGCCAGATGACGGACGAGCGCAGACTGGAGCGGATGCGCCAGAACATGGGCAACAAATGGAACGGCAGGCGCACCGTTCGTCAAGGGGCCAATGCCAACCAGAGCATACGCTTCATGTTCATCGCTGCGGTGCTCTCGGGTCTGGTCTGGCTGTTCCTCAACTGGGGTTAGGAAAGAGGATACATGGCCGACATCATACGCCTGCTTCCGGACTCGGTGGCCAATCAGATCGCAGCGGGCGAGGTGGTGCAAAGGCCCGCATCGGCCGTCAAGGAACTGTTGGAGAATGCGATTGACGCGGGAGCTACGCGCATCCGGCTCATTGTCCGTGATGCCGGTCGCACGCTCATGCAGGTGATGGACAACGGCTGCGGGATGAGCGAGAACGATGCGCGCATGTGCTTTGAGCGGCACGCCACGAGCAAGATCAGTAGCGCAGACGACCTCTTTGCCCTGCGCACCAAGGGTTTCCGAGGCGAGGCCATGGCCTCCATAGCTGCCATCGCACAGGTGGAGATGCAGACCCGGCTGCACGACCGTGACACCGGTCTGCTGCTGCGCATTGAGGGGTCCAAGATCATGGCGCAGGAACCCTGCCCCTGCCCCGTGGGCACCAGCATAGCGGTGAAGAACCTGTTCTTCAATGTGCCGGCCAGACGCAATTTCCTCAAGTCAGATGCTGTGGAGTTCCGCCACATCATGGACGAGTTCATCCGGGTGGCCCTACCCCATACCGACATCGAATTCACGTTGCACCACAACGATGAGGAAATCTTCAACCTAAAAGCATCGAATCTGCGGCAGAGGATAGTGGCCCTCTTCGGACCCAACTTCAACGAGAAGCTCGTGCCCATAAGCGAGGAGACCTCCATCGCATCGCTTCACGGGTTCATCGGCAAACCGGAATTCGCAAGGAAGACAAGGGGCGAGCAGTTCTTCTTTGTCAACGGGCGCTTCATCCGCAGCAACTACCTTAACCATGCAGTGAGCGTGGCCTATGACGAACTGGTGAAGGACCGCAGCTATCCGGCCTATTTCATCTTTCTGGAGGTGGACCCGAAGGCCATCGATATCAACATCCACCCCACGAAGACCGAGGTGAAGTTTGAGGACGAGAAGTCGATGTACGCCATCCTTCGCTCGGCCGTTCGGCAGTCGCTCGGCAGATACAACATCGCCCCTACCCTCGATTTCGAGCAAGAGATGGGCTTCGAGATACCCTTGCCGCCCCGGAATGTGCAGGTCATCCAACCCGAGCTTCCCATACGCATCCGGCCCACCATGCCCACGCTGAAGGATGCCATGCCACAGAAGGGCATTTCGATGGAACAATGGCAACGCCCCCGCGAAGAGGAATGGCAGCAGCTCTATGACGGTCTTCTGGAGACTGCCGTGCCTCCCTCATTGCCAAACCCGTCCCAACCGCAGGAGGAGCTGATTCCCGACACGGAACTGGACAAGCACCCCATGCAGGTGCATCAGCGCTACATTCTCGCCAGCATACGATCGGGCGTGGTGCTCATCGATCAGAAAAGGGCCCATGAACGGGTTATCTATGAGAAGGTGGTTCGCGGGCTGGCCATGCGCGAGACGCCCTCACAGCAGCGCCTTTTCCCCATCACCATAGAACTGGGCACTGGCGATGCGCAGACCCTGTCGGCCATGCTGGACGAGGTGCGCGTGATGGGCATGGACATCGAGCCCTTCGGAAAGAACAGTTTCGTGGTTCAGGGACTGGCCCCGTTCATCCCCGAGAGCGCGGTGCACAGCGTGCTGGACGAACTCATCAACGAATACCGCGAATCGGGTTCTGTGGGAACTTCCAAACGTCAGGAGCGGTTGGCCCATGCATTGGCGCGCAGATCGGCCATAGGTTATGGAAAAACCCTGCAACGGGAGGAGATGGCCGAACTTATCGATGAACTTTTCGCCTGCGACCAGCCTTATGCCTCACCAAGCGGCAAACCCACCATGGTGACGCTGAGCCTGGACGAATTGGAGAAGCGTTTCGCTTAACGCTCAGAAGTAGGAAGGCGCATTGCCCGCTTTCCACTTGATGTTGCAGCCGATGCTCGGAGTCTGTTCCGATGGAACAGGCCGTCCAGCAACCAAGTGGTTCAACACTGTGCGCAGGTCGCTGCCAGTCACAGGAATATCGTTCCCCGGGCGCGAACCGTCCAGCTGACCGCGATAGACGCACTTCATGTCAGCATCGAACACGCTGATATCGGGTGTGCAGGCCGCGAAATAGGCCTTGGCCACTTCCTGCGAGGCATCGAAGAGATAAGGGAACGGAAATCCAAGTCGCTCGGCATAGGCCTTCATTTGCTCAGGGCCGTCCTGCGGATAATGGACCACATCGTTGCTCGAGATTGCGATGAAGTTCACTCCCTTGGACTTGAAATCATTGGCAATGCGCACCAGTTCCTGCTCCACGTGCACCACGAACGGGCAATGGTTACAGATGAACATGATCACCGTGGCCACCTTGCCCTGTAATTCGCTGAGTGTCACCTCACGCCCAGAAACGACTTCGGGCAACGTGAAATCTGGAGCTTGGAAACCCAACGGTATCTGATAGGTCGGTGTGCGCGCCATAGACAATCAACTATCTAATCAACAAAGACTTATGACTTCTAACCTATGTCAATGATGCAGTAGCTTCTCCACCCCTACTCTGATTCTCCGGACCGCCTCTTTCAGGTTGTCCTCCGATGTGGCGTAGGACAGCCGCACATATCCGGGTGCACCAAACGCCTCGCCTGGAACCATGGCCACGTGGCACTCATTGAGGAAATACATGCACAGGTCGTTCGCATCGTTCACCTGATGACCATTGTAGCTGTGACCGAATAGAGCCGAAACCTCTGGAAAAAGGTAGAACGCCCCTTCGGGCACATTGGTCCTGAACCCCTCCACACTGCGGAACAGCTCCAACACGAGGTCCCTGCGGGTGCGGAAAAGATCGCGCATGGCATCCAGATCCTTCTGCGGTGTGGCAAGCGCAGCAATGGTGGCCCGTTGGGCAATGGAACTTGCAGCCGAGGTGAACTGTCCCTGCATCTTGTCGCAGGCTTTGGCAATCCAGAGCGGTGCGCCCAGATAACCGATGCGGTAGCCGGTCATCGCATAGGCCTTCGAAACGCCATTGACCGTGACCACCTGATCGTACACCTCGGGAAACTGCGCCAGACTCTGGTGCTTCCCTATGAAGTTGATGTGCTCATAGATCTCGTCCGCCACCACCACCACTTTAGGATAACGCGAAATGACCTTGGCGAAGGCAGCGAGCTCCTCCTTGGTGTAGAGCGACCCCGTAGGATTGCTCGGTGAACTGAACATAATGAGCTTGGTGTCGGCCGTGATGGCATTGTCCAGCTGGGCTGGCGTCACCTTGAAATCGGTCGAAATGTCTGAATGGACAATGATCGGCTTGCCCTCGGCCAGTTTCACGAGTTCGAGGTAGCTCACCCAATAGGGAGCGAGGATGATGACCTCGTCCTCCGGATCCACAAGACTCAGCACCACATTGGCCAAGGATTGCTTGGCCCCTGTGCTCACCACGATCTGGTCGGGCGAGTAATCAAGACCATTCTGCTGCTTGAACTTGTCGGAGATCGCCTTTCGCACATCGGCATAGCCTGCCACGGGCGGATAATGACTGTAGTTGTCATCAATGGCCTGTTTTGCGGCCTGCTTCACATGCTCGGCCACATTCAGATCGGGCTCTCCGAGACTAAGGGAGATGATATCAATGCCCTGCGCCTGCAATTCGCGGCTCCTGCGTGCCATGGCAATGGTCTGTGACTCGGCAAGGGCCTGTATGCGGTGAGAGAGTTTTCCCATGAACGGGTTTTCTTTGTTAAAGTGAACTATTGATAGTTTGATTTAATCTCCTCTAATAAAACATTTTGAAAAATAAACAGATTGGAAATCCTGAGGAGAGCCTCCCACGGGATTTGAACCCGCGACCTGCTGATTACGAATCAGCTGCTCTACCGCTGAGCTAAGGAGGCGTGGGCCGCGAATTTCGCAATTCCAAAGCACTGCCCGTCACAAAAGATGTGCATTCAATGGGCAAAACGTATGTAGGCGTAGTAAAGCGCGAAGCCTGATAAGAAAAGAATCCCCGCCCAACTCAAAATCCTTAGCCAGGGTCCAGGCCTTGCCGCCTCAGGGAGATAAGGCCCTGTCACCAATCGGAAATTGACCACCGCAATCACTGGTGCCACCAGAAAACTGACCGTAGTAGCGAGGTCCACCAGTTCTTTCATACGGTCAGCGAAGAAAGCTATGACAGCAAAGGCGCCTATGGCCGTCACCAGCAGCATGCTGTTGTATACCGCACGGCTATTGGCCTCCTTTCGCAGAAAGAGGAGCTCGAAAACGCGTTGCACCGAGCGCGCATATCCATCAAACACAGCGATGCACGTGCCGAACATGATGCTGAATGCCGAAGCAGCGATGATTACCGTGCTCCAATCTCCGATATAGTTGGTGTAGATGCCCACCACGGCACTCGCGAAACCTGCGCTCCCATCGGGCAGCACGGTGCCCGTGCCATGCAGCATGTAGGCCCCCAGAGTAACAAAGCAGAGGGCCAACAGGGCCGATATGAGATATCCGAGATTGAAGTCGGCCAAAGTCTCTTTCAACGTGGGACGATAGCCTGTTTGGCGGATGCGTTCTATGGTCCAAAGGCTGTTCCAGGCACTGAGGTCCACGGCCGTTGGCATCCACCCCATCAGCGCGATGATGAACAGTATCCCGGCATCATCCCATATCTGCATAGGCACAAAACCTTGCACCATCAGGCTCGGCCCCTTGTGCAGCGCCAGACCGAATGCGACCAACGTGGAAACCAGCAGCACCGCACCTATCAACTTGATGAGCGCATCCAAGGCCCTGTAGCTGCCCAACAGGAGGAGCAGCACGCAGACCGCGAAGAGAAGAAAGGTGGCCTTCATACCCCATGCGGAAATGCCGAATAGATTCTGTAGGAAGCCTGAAGTGACCGCGCCCACGGCCGAGGACACGAGGAAGGTGCTGACCACAGTGATGGCCGCATAGAGCAACAGCATCCATTTACCGATGCGCGCATAACCGTCAATGATGCTCTCACCGGTGGAATTCGCATATCGCGACCCGAATTCGAAGAACGGGTACTTGAACAGATTGGCCGCCACCACAAATCCGACAAGGGCAAATCCATAATCGGCACCGGCACGGGTGCTTTGCACCAGATGCGAGACTCCGATGGCGGTGCTTGCGAAAAGCACACCGGGCCCCAACGTCTTCCAGAAGCGTGAGAATCTTCCCTCCATCAGCGCTATCTCAGAAAATCAGTAGCACCACAGTGAAGATGACGGTACCGAGGCACATCACCAACAATGAATACGGTAATATCTCCTTGGCCTTCAACCCAGTGACCCCCAACAACGGAAGTGCCCAGAAAGGTTGGAGCATGTTGGTCAACTGGTCGCCATAGGCCAACGCCATGATACTTTTCGGGATGGACACACCGATTTCCATGGCGGCCTGCAGCACAATAGGCCCCTGAACACCCCATTGACCGCCACCACTGGGAATGAATACATTCAAAATGCCGGCACTGAGCAACGTCAGCACCGGAAAAGACTGGACACCGGAGATGCTCACAAAGAAGTCGGAAAGCTGAGCGGCCAGCCCTGAGCCTGCCATGATGCCCATGATGCCGAAATAGAGCGGGAACTGGATAAGGATGCCGGATGCACCGCCTATGGCATTGTCCAATGCCGCGAGAAAACCATTGACATGGCGGTGCAAGGAAAGGCCCAGTCCGAGAAGAAGCAGATTGATGAAGTTCGGAGTGATGAATCCGAGTCCTTTGACCGAAAACGACCCCAGTGCCGTGTATCCGCACCATGTTATCACACTCAGACCGATAATGGAGGTGAACATCCTTGAGCGGTCCAGCCTTTCGGCACCGTTCGCCTCAGCAGCCGTGTGCATCATATCTGGCAAAATCTGCGCGGTTGGAAGCTCCGTGCCCTGGTCAAATCGCTTTCCCAGCAGATACATGAACGAAGGAAGAACTACGAGCAGCAGGGCCACCGTGAAGAGATTCATCGCACCGAAAACAGTCTCAGAGAGCGGCACTGCGGATGGAAGTGCGGCCAGCGCCTCTTCGCTCAGCGTTGAACTCAGCAATTGCGACAGATGGCCTTCCTCTGCCGCCTTGATGGGCGCAGAACCCGAAATGCCGCTGTGCCAGGTCATCATGCCCGAGTAACCTGCTGCACCGATGAGCGGATAGTTGAGACGGATGCCCTCGCGAGCGGCCCGCTCCCCTACTTTCCGTGCGAAAATGGCCCCGAAGACGAGTCCCAGACCCCAATTGAAAAGCGAGACTGTGACCGTGAGCAAGGTGACCCAGAAGGCTGCCTGAGCCGTGGAGTTGCAGAACCTCACCACCACACCGATGACGCGTTCTGCTGGACCGGACAGGGCAAGGATATGCCCCAACACCAGCATGAGCATCATCTGCATGGCAAAGACCAGCATCGGCTGGTTCCAAAGGCCAGACTCCCAAAGAGCTACAACTTCTGCTACGCGCTCTGTTGCGGTTCCTTCTGCGCCTGTGAACAGGAAGGCCAGAAGCATGGTGAGCAGCGTCAGCAGCACTGCAATGGTGAACGGTGCAGGCAGCAGCGTTCGGAACGCGCGTTCTATGGCCTGGACAATGTTCACGCCACCAAAGTATAGAAACGGGAACAGTCAGAGTCCTACTCGGCCTTGGCCTTGTGCACCTTGTTGCGGATACGGCTGAGGGTCTCGGGCGTGATGCCGAGCATCGAGGCGATGTAGCGCAAGGGCACCTTCTTGAAGATGTGCGGGTCGTCCTCCAACAGCTTACGGTAGCGGTCCTCGGCACTCAGGGTGAGAAAGGCCACCACGCGGCCTTCGGTGTGTCCGTAGACCTGCTCCATGATAAGCCGCCCGAGGCGTTCCCACCTGTGATACTTGTCATACAGCGCATACATGCTGGCATGATCGATGACCAACATGTCGGTATCGGAAATAGCCTGGATGTATTCCATGGAGGGCCGTTTCATGCTGAAACTGGCATGTGCGGTAACGATATGGTGACGCGGCAGCACAGTCTTGGTCACCTCTACCTCGTTGATCTCATAATAGGACCGCATGTAGCCCTTGGTGATAAAACCGATGTGTTCGCACACCGTTCCCTCATCCACGAAATACTCTCCTGCCGGCAGATGCATCGGCTGGAAATGAGAGAGTATGTCCGCCAACTCCTTCTCCTCGAAAGTCACCACTCCTTGAACGTAGTTCCTAAGTGACACCATTCCTTCCGGTTGATTTGCTTCCCTCTCCATCATTGCTCTGATCTTCTGATTGTGAACTTAAAACGCGTCAAGAGTCCAAGTTCAACAGAACAAAGGTAGTTGCTCCCATGGAAGACCGCCTTTTCTGTGCTCAAAGGACGGCCTCCTATTTTCGTGCCGATCTGACCTCTGTCAAGCGGTCATCCACCACGCGAAATGGTCTGACAAGGGTTCTCAGGACCAATCCTTCACTTCAAACATCACTTGAATTCGCGGACAGTGAACTCTGTCCTACGGTTGTTTGCGCGACCTTCAGGGGTATCGTTCGTATCCACGGGCACCAGGTCTGCATAGCCTTTGAACTGCATGCGCAATTCGGCAACCCCACGGTCCTTAAGGTAGGTGAAAACTGCCTTGGCCCTATTTTCCGAAAGCAGCTGATTATCCACGCGCTGCCCCACATTGTCGGTATGCCCACCGATCTCAATGGCGATTTTGGGATTACTGTTCATAAAGGCGAGCAGCTTCTCCAGCTCGGCCGTTGACTCTGCCTTGAGCTCAAAGGACGCGGTGTTGAAGAAGATGTTGCGCAGCACCACGGTCTTCCCGAATTCTATGGGCTGCAGGTCCACGTTCATGGTGAAAGGCTTGTTAACGGATGCTCTTTCCTTCAGTGAGAAGTTCTCCGAATAGAACAGATAGTTGTCTTTCGAGACATTGAGGGCATAGTCGCGGTCCACGGGCAGGCAGACCAGGAAATCGCCTGTAACACGGTCCGAGCGCGACTCGATCACCGTCTTCGAGGTGGAGAGGTCGATAAGTTCAAACTTGGCACCCAGAGGTCGTTTGGTGTTGATGTCCTTCACAAGGCCTTTCACATAGGTGACCGGCACGGGACGTACAGCCTCATAGAGCGGAAAGGAGTAGATGTCGAGATTGCCCACGCCTCCCTCACGGTCGGAGGCGAAATAGGCCAACGCCCCTGACGCGTCCACGAAAAGGCCCATCTCATCCTGCCACGTGTTGATGGGATATCCGAGGTTCTTGGGTGTGCCCCACGATCCATCGGCCTTCATGCGTACAACGTAGATATCCTTGCCGCCCAAGCCCACATGGCCATTGCTCGTGAAGTAAAGTGTGCGACCGTCAGGGTGAATGAACGGGGTCTCCTCGGCCCCATCCGTGTTGATGCTGTCTCCAAGATTACGCGGTTCAGACCATACCCCGTTAGGAGCGAGCTGCGTGACCCAGATGTCGGAACCGCCCTTCCCTCCTGCTCTGTTACTGGAGAAATAGAGCGTGTTGCCATCGGACGAGATGGACGGTTGCGACTCCCATTTGTTGGAATTGACCGGCTGCCCGAGATTCTCCGGTCGGCTCCAAGAGCGTCCCTCGCGCAGCGAACGGTAGATATCGCAGCTGCCAAGACCTCCTTTCCTATTGCATCCGGTGAAGAACAACTGTTGGCCATCGGCCGTCATGGTCTGGGCGCCTTCGTTGTCATCGGTATTGATAGGGTCTCCGATATTCATGGCCAGTCCCCACTGGCCTTCCTTGTTCAGCAGGCTGATGTAGAAGTCCTCCTGGTAGTCCATGGCCTCGCTGCGCCTCTTGTTACGCGTGAAAACAAGGGTTTGCCCATCGGCCGTCAGCACAGGGAAATACTCAAAGTCAGGCGTATTGACATTGGGCCCCATGTTGGTTAGATTGAAAGGGACAGGGTTCTTCACGGCCTGCGCCCCGAACTCCGAGTTCTTCAGTTGCTGCTCGGCCTTGGCCCTCGTCTGAGGATTGATTCGCTTACGCTCCAGGAACTTGTTGAAATGCTCAACGGCCTCTGCGTACTCGCCCGTGGCCATCTCCATCTGTGCGAGCTGGAAGTAGGTATTGGCGAAGAACTGGTCGTCAATGGAGACCACCTTCTTGTACATGTCGATGGCCTCGCGCTTGCGGCCCATGTCAAAATAGGTGTCGCCCAAGAGAATGTGGGCCTCGATAAATTTCCCATCAGCCTTGATAGCCTTGAGGAACAACTGCTCGGCCTCGGTGTTGCGTTTGGCATCGTAGAAGCGCAGTCCTTCCTCAAAGAACTTGATGGCCCGGGACGAAGTGGTGGAATACTTCATCTGCGCCTGCGCACAGACCACCATCATCACTGTTGCGAGTGTGGTCAGCAGGATTCGGAGCGTCATCATGAGCGGGCTGCCTAAATGTGGTCAGGGACTGTGAATGTTGGTGGATTCAGGGAATGCCCATGTATTTGTGACTCTGGAGGGAGATGTTCCATTTCGGATTTTGCATCACATAATCCACTATTAATGAAGTCATTCCCTGAGCTTTACTCCATTCCGGTTGAAGATAGAGACGGCATCCATCCTTCACTCGGGCCGCATGCTGTTCGGCCCATTCAAAATCGTGCCGATTGTGCACAATCACCTTCAGCTCATCGGCCATCGGATAGAACTCATCCTTGGGCGGCATGTTCTTCTTGGGCGAGAGACAGATCCAGTCGAACTTGCCCGAAAGCGGATGGGCACCCGATGTCTCAATGTGCACCGAAAGCCCTGCTGCTCTCATCCTGTCGGTGAGTGGTCCGAGGTTGTATGTCAATGGTTCTCCACCGGTGATGACGACCGTGCCCGAAGGCTGATCAGAGGCGGAGCGGACAATCTCATCAACGTGCGTCAGCGGATGGATGCTGGCATCCCAGCTTTCCTTCACATCGCACCAATGGCAGCCTACATCACAGCCCCCGATTCGAACGAAATAGGCCGGTCGGCCCGTGT
The DNA here is from genome assembly GCA_964488095.1 of uncultured Chryseobacterium sp. Classification (GTDB taxonomy): domain Bacteria; phylum Bacteroidota; class Bacteroidia; order UBA10329; family UBA10329; genus UBA10329. The sequence continues at coordinate 104,360 of CAZATP010000001.1, read as the reverse complement.
GGAATCCCTCGCCCTGAATGGTGTAGAACTGCTCCATGAGCGGCAGTGAAAGCCCACCATCGAGCATCTTCTGCTGTTCATCGCTGAGGCGGGAGAGAATCATTGCGCGAAAATACCTTCAAAAGGAGTGGGGACGCTGCCTGCGGCTCACATCGGATCCACATCGGGCAGAAAATGGACCTGTCTGAACTCGGGCTGCTGAGCGAGTTTCCAGATGCGGTCACGGATCTCGGCCTTATTCACCGCCACGCTGTTGCCTCCCATCTTCACCACCAGGAGCTTATGATAGCGGTTGCGGATGCGTTCCACCATGGGGAATTCGGGACCGAGGAGGATAGTGTCGGGAATCCCGTCCAAAGCACTGCGGAGTGCCTCAGCCGCATGTTCCACCTTGTCGCGGTCGGTATGTCGCACAGTGATACGGATCATCTTCACGAAGGGCGGATAACGGAACTGCCTGCGCTGCTGCAATTCGTTCTCGAACATGCCCGCATAGTCATTCTGCACCACCTTGTCGATGATGAAATGAGTGGGGTTAGTGGTCTGGATGACCACCTTGCCCTGCCGTTTCCTGCGGCCCGCACGGCCGCTCACCTGCGCCATGAGCTGATAGGCCCGTTCGAAGGCGCGGAAATCAGGATAGTTGAGCAGCTGATCGGCATTAAGAATGCCCACCAGCCCCACGTGGTCGAAATCCAGCCCCTTGGTCACCATCTGTGTGCCAACGAGGATGTTGACCCTCCGTTCCTCAAAATCGTTGATGATGCGCAGGTAGGCGTGCTTTCCGCGGGTGGTGTCGAGGTCCATGCGGGCGATGCCGGCATTAGGGAACAGCAGTTCCAGCTCCTCCTCTATCTGCTCTGTCCCGAAGCCGATGGTGCGGAAGAAGGTGCCATGGCACTTGGGACAGATGCGCGGCATGGGCCGATGGAATCCGCAGTAATGGCAGCGCAGCTCTGAGCTGAACTTGTGGTAGGTGAGCGTGATGTCGCACTGCTCGCAGTCGGGCACATGGCCGCACGAGGCGCACTGCACGAACGAGGAGAACCCGCGCCTGTTCTGGAAAATGATGACCTGCTCGCCCCGTGCCAAAGTATCACGCATATGCTGAAGGAGCAGTTCGGAGAACGGCCCTTTCATGGTGTGGTCCTTCTTCTCCTTGGCGATGTCGCAAATGACGATGTGCGGCATCTTGATACCTCCGAAGCGGTCGGTGAGCGGCACCAGAACGAATTTTCCTCGCAAGGCATTATGATAGGCCTCTACCGATGGCGTGGCCGAGCCCAGCAGGAGGTCGGCACCATCCCTGCGGGCCAGCATGGCGGCACTATCGCGGGCGTGATAGCGCGGGGCGGGATCATGCTGTTTAAAGGTCTGCTCGTGCTCCTCGTCCACAATGACCAGCCCCAGTTTCTGAAAGGGCAGGAACATGGCCGAGCGCGCTCCGAGCAGGATATCGTAGGGTTCAGGCCCCATCTGCTTCTTCCACACCTCCACCCGCTCGTTGTCGGAGATGCGCGAATGATAGACCCCTACCCGCTCCCCGAAATGCTTGCGCAATCGGCTGATGATCTGTGTGGTCAAAGCAATCTCGGGCAGGAGATAGAGCACCTGCGCGCCCTTCTTCAACTGCTCATCGATGATGCGTATGTAGACCTCCGTCTTGCCGCTACCTGTGACCCCGAACAGCAGGGCAGGCTTCTTCTCCGCGAAGGCGTCCATGATCTGCAAACGGGCCGTTTCCTGCCCCTCTGTCAAGATGACGGGGCCCTCGGCCCAAGCTTCCGTGTCCTTCAATCGGGCCACTTCCACCTCCTCCCGTTCCAGAATGCCGCGCTTCACCAGTTCGGAGAGGGCTGCGGGTGTTATTCCGTGGTCGTCCACCAACCGCTCGCGACTGACCTGCCCCGCGTTGTCACCATAGGCACGCGAGATCTGGATGAACTGCATGAGCGCCTCCAACTGCTTGGGCGCACGGGCCAAGGCCTCGAAAGCGGTCTCCATGGCCAGCTCCTCCATGAACTCCGCCCCCAACCTGAATATCGATCGGGTCTTGGGCTTGAATTTCTCCTGCAATTCCTCCACCTGCATCACCAGCCTGCGTGCAGACATTCTCCGGATAAGGGTGAGCACATGATGCTTGCCAAGAACGACTGCGAGCTCTTCCATGCTCAGACTCTCCTTCTCCTGAAGGGCTTCAAGTACCTGAAGTTCCTCATCGTCCAGATCATCGGTCTCACCCGCATAGTCGGGATGCGCGCAGATCATTGTCTCGCTGCTCAGTTTGAGGCCGGACGGAATGGCCGCCTGCATCACATCGCCCAAATGGCAGAGGTAGTAGTCGCGCATCCATTCCCAGAACTGGAGCTGGGCAGCGGTGATCACAGGCCGGTCGTCCAGCACATCGAGCACATACTTGGCCGTGTAGCCCTGAGGTGGGCGGTCGTGCACGGTATGAATGATGCCGGTGTAGAGCTTTTTCTTGCCGAACTGCACCACCACGCGCCTGCCCTGCTCCATCTGCCCATTCATTTCTCGCGGAACGCGGTAGGTGAACAGACCGTGCAACGGCAGCGGCAATATAAGGTCAACGAAAAGCGTGGGAGTGCTCACGGGGTAAAGTTACCCTTGGCTGACACGGTCAAAGAAGATTGAGAATGGAAAATCGAGCCACTCAGGCCGAAAGAATCTCCGCAAGCTTCAGGAGCGCAGGGCTGAGCGCGGTGTGATGCTTGATGGCCTTTTCAAAAGGTGTGAATTCCACTTTGTTGCAGACGATGCCAAGAGCTACGTTGTGACGGCCAGCCAACAATGCATTGACAGCCTCATTGCCCAACCGCGATGCCAATACGCGGTCCATAGCGGTAGGGCTTCCGCCCCTTTGGAGATGACCGAGAATGGAAACACGGGTATCAAAATGCGGCAACTCGGCCTTCACTCGATCGGCCACGGCATAGGCCCCGCCCGCATCATCGCCCTCGGCCACGATGACAATGCTGCTGCTCTTCTTGCGGTTCCATCCGGCCCGCAACTTTGCAATGAGGTCGTCCATGTAGGTAACCGTCTCGGGCACCAGGATGGCCTCTGCACCGCAGGCTATGCCCGAACGAAGGGCTATGAATCCGGCATCCTTGCCCATCACCTCGATAATGAACAGACGGTCGTGCGAATCGGCCGTGTCACGGATCTTGTCCACCACCTGCACCACGTTATTGATGGCCGTATCATAGCCGATGGTGAAGTCCGTGCCTATCAGATCGTTATCGATCGTGCCCGGCAGCCCGATGAAGGGGATGTTGAACTCCTTGTTGAACACCTTACAACCTGCGAACGTGCCATCGCCCCCAATGGCAATGACCGCATCGATGCCGTACTTCTGGAGGTTGGCGAACGCCTTGACGCGTCCTTCCGAGGTCATGAATTCCTTGCTGCGAGCGGTTTTGAGAATGGTGCCGCCCCGCTGGAGGATATTGCTCACATCGTGGCTCTGCAACTCGCGGAAGTCGCCATCGATCATGCCCTGAAACCCACGGATAATACCGAAGACCCGGATATTCTGACCTGTCGCGGTACGCACCACCGCACGGATACAGGCGTTCATGCCAGGAGAGTCGCCCCCACTTGTAAATACTGCGATGGTCCTCAGTGGTGCTTCCATATCTTCACGTCTATTCGCTCACGGCAAGAATCTCGAACGGCACTTTCACCACATCCTTGAACGATTCCCCATCGTCCCTGCTGTCCAGATCGTCCTCCTCATAGAACCACCGCACCGTGATTTGACATCCACCCCGGTTGAGCTCATCCAGCAGATTGAATACCTCCATGAGGCGGATGAACGACCCTGTGTTGTAATACTCCAACTGGATGTCCAGCGTGCATTTGAGCCGGGTGCCGCTGAGGTGCGTGCGCATCCACTGGCGTATGGGGTGATAGAATCCTTCAGAATCCTCGGGCATGGACCGGCCTTTGATGCGGAATTCCTCCTTCAACAGGTCAAAATGGACCAAAGGCGTGGTAGAGGTGGGAGCGATATCCAAAAGTTCTTTCATCGATAATTCTACTGACCGGGCAAAAGTACCTCAGCCTCTCAAATGCCTGAGTGCAGGCATGCAAAATGTCCATTTGGGATGACTATTCCCGCCAAGCACCGGCATCCGACCGCATTCACTGACGGAACACGCCCTGATACATGATGAAACCGAAACCCAGCCCTGCCACCGCGCCCTGCACGAAGGTCATGGTCTTACGATTTCGGGCCGACCGTTCATAGCCGTCCAGATAGGCCGGATGTGTGATGAGGTCGGGGTCAATGTTCTTGGCGCGGGCCTTCACCTTCACATTCGCAATGGATGAGATGAGCACATAGCCTGCTGGCACGGACGGCCCCCAGAAGGCACCGAAGAACGCACCCAGTGTGCCGATGCCAGCCCCGAGCGCAGCATCAAAACCCACAGGATGCCTGCGTCCGTCCTGCCGACCCTGAATGTACTTGCGCATGTCCTCCACGCCCCACTCCACCTCGGCATCGCCATCAGCAAGGAAACCGAGTGTGTCGGCACTGTAGACCACCGTCTCCGTGCTGTCGGGGTGAACAATGGAGAACACCCGCTCACGCGAGATGATCTTCGTGAACCGTCTCTTGCTGCGTCTTTCCTTTCTGGTCCCTACCGAAGCCTCCGCCTCAGCCAGTTTCAGCAGTTGATCGTTCTTCCACTTCGTGAAGTCCTCGGCAGAGAGCTCCTCCATCTTGGTCACGATCTGCGCTTCCATCTCCTTGCGCTTCTGGGCAATCCGCTCCTTGGCCGAGGCCGTGCGTGCGCTCTCCTCCGCGTTGAACTCCTCTACGGTCTGCCCATTCTTATCCAGATAGGCCTGCTCGCGCTTGGCCTGAGCAGGCGTCTGATACACCACCCGGTCGTAGTCCGAGCCCAACACCTTGCCCTTGATATTCCTGTACTTGCCGTTGGTAAGCAGCAGCACGTCCTGTGCATGCGACTGCAGCGGAACAAGGAACATGATCAAAAGCAACCAGCGTATCATCACGTGCAAAGGAAAGTCAAACAAGCGCTTGAGGTGTCCTTGCCTGCTAAAACTGTGAGCAGGGTTGTTCACAAGGGCTTATCTTGCATGAGACGCCCAGATTGCCTGTTCATCTCCTGTTCGGAAATGGAGTGCCGCGGACGGTGCAAGTGCTGAAGGGTGGGGTAATTTTGCGCCTCCAAATCAAGCCCAGCACCATGCAACAGGACCGTTTCGTTGACCGCCACATAGGCCCACGCCAGAAGGACATTGACACCATGCTCGCCACCATCGGGATGGCCAGCATCGAGGAACTGATCGCCAAGACGATTCCCGCGTCCATCCGCCTCAAGCAGGACCTCGACCTGCCAGAGGCCATGACCGAGGCCGAATTCGCAGCCCACATCCGCGAGGTGGGCGCCAAGAACAAGCTCTACCGCTCCTATATCGGGCTGGGATACTACGACTGCATCGTTCCCAACGTGGTGAAACGCAATGTGCTCGAGAATCCGGGATGGTACACCGCCTACACGCCCTATCAGGCCGAGATAGCCCAGGGCCGCCTGGAGGCACTGCTCAATTTCCAGACGATGGTCTGCGACCTCACCGGGCTGGAGATCGCCAACGCATCGCTGCTTGACGAGGCCACGGCTGCCGCCGAGGCCATGACCGTGCTGTTCAACGCACGGTCAAGGGCACAGCAGAAGGCAGGCGTCAGCAAGTTCTTCGTCTCTACCGATTGCTTCCCGCAGACCATCGACCTGTTGGTCACCCGCAGCCGTCCGTTGGGCATCGAACTGGTGATCGGTGACCACGAGGAGATGCACATCACCGAGGAGTTCTTCGGAGCCATGCTGCAATATCCGGCCAAGAACGGAGAGGTGAAAAGCCTTGCCGCCTTCACCGAAAAGGTACATGCCGTAGGTGCGTTCGTGGCCGTTGCTGCCGACATCATGAGCCTTGTGCTGCTGCAAAGCCCCGGTTCGTGGGGTGCGGATGTGGTGGTGGGCAACAGCCAGCGTTTCGGAGTTCCGATGGGCTATGGCGGGCCCCATGCGGCCTTCTTTGCCTGCAAGGACGATTTCAAGCGCATCATCCCCGGTCGTATCATCGGTGTCAGTGAAGATTCGCAGGGCCGCCCTGCATTGCGCATGGCCTTGCAGACCCGCGAGCAGCACATCAAGCGCGACAAGGCCACCAGCAACATCTGCACCGCGCAGGCACTGTTGGCCATCATGGCGAGCATGTATGCCGTGTATCATGGCCCCGTTGGACTGCGCAACATCGCCACCAACATCCACCGCAAGTCGAACGTGCTGGCCTCCAAACTGAAGGCGCTTGGCTACGGACTTCATAGCGAGCATTATTTCGACACGATAAAAGTGACCCCGCCATCAGGCGTCACCGTTACGGACATCCGCACCAAGGCCGAGGAACTGCACGTGAACTTCCGCTATGTGGAAGAACGCTCCGTGGCCATCAGCATTGACGAGGCGACCACCTTGGAGCAACTGAACAAGGCGTTGGAGATATTGGCCACCGTGGCCGGAAAGAAGGATTCCATCACCAAGGCCGAGTTGGAAGCATCTGCTGTGAACATCCCGTCAGAACACCTCCGCACCGATGCCATCCTGACGCACCCCACGTTCAACTCCTACCATTCGGAGTCGGACATGATGCGCTACATCAAGCGGTTGGAGAACAAGGACCTTTCCCTCGTGCATTCCATGATATCGCTCGGAAGCTGCACCATGAAACTGAATGCCGCCAGCGAACTGTATCCGATCAGCCTGCCAGAGTTTGCCAGCATCCACCCGTTCGTGCCGCTCTATCAGACCACGGGCTACCAGACGGTTTTCAATGAACTGGAGAAGGCGCTGTGCGAGATCACGGGCTTCGATGCCATCACCTTCCAACCCAATTCTGGCGCTCAGGGCGAATATGCCGGGCTGCTGGTCATCGACCAATACCACCGCAGCCGTGGCGAGGGTCATCGCAAGGTGGCGCTGATTCCCGCATCGGCCCACGGCACCAACCCTGCCAGTGCCGTGATGGCGGGCATGGAAGTGGTCGTGACCAAGTGCGATGAGATGGGCAATATCGATGTGGCCGACCTCCGCGCCAAGGCCGAGGAGCACAGTGCCAACCTGTCGTGCCTCATGGTGACCTATCCTTCCACCCACGGGGTGTTCGAGGAATCCATTCAGGAGATAACGGCCCTCATCCATGCACATGGCGGACAGGTCTATATGGACGGTGCCAACATGAATGCACAGGTGGGCCTCACCAACCCGGGCAGCATCGGGGCCGATGTGTGTCACCTCAACCTGCACAAGACCTTCGCCATTCCCCACGGTGGTGGCGGCCCGGGCGTTGGGCCTATCGGTGTGGCCAAGCACCTCACGCCTTTCCTTCCTGGCCATTCGGTGGTGAAGATCGGTGGCGATCAGGCCATCACGGCCGTGTCTGCCGCGCCTTGGGGCAGTGCGCTCATTCTGCTCATCTCCTATGCGTATGTGAAGATGCTGGGCGCTGAGGGTGTGAAAAAGAGCACCGAGACCGCCATCCTCAACGCCAACTACCTCAAGACCAAACTGGGCGCACATTATCCTGTGCTCTATTCGGGCAAGAACGGCACCGTGGCCCACGAGATGATTCTCGATTGCCGCGATTTCAAGAAGTTCGGAGTAGAGGCCGGAGACATAGCCAAGCGGTTGATGGACTATGGCTACCACGCCCCAACGGTGTCCTTCCCTGTGGCAGGCACCCTGATGGTGGAGCCTACCGAGAGCGAATCGAAGCACGAGCTCGATCAGTTCATCAGTGCGATGGTATCCATCCGTCAAGAGATAGCCGAGGTGGAAAGCGGTGCGGCCGATGCCGAGGACAATGTGCTGCACAACGCGCCCCACACTTCGCGCATGGTCATCAGCTCAGATTGGAACCACGCCTACAGCCGCGAGAAGGCTGCCTTCCCGCTGCCCTACGTGGCCGCTTCCAAGTTCTGGCCTCCTGTTGGCCGTGTGGACAACGCCCGTGGCGACAGGAACCTGATCTGCACCTGCCCGAGCATTGAGGAGTACGAGATGGCATAAGCAGGCATATCAACTTTCTTACCCCTATAGAAAAGGGCCGTTTCCGAAAGGATGCGGCCCTTTTTCATGCCTCCCACGTACCTGTGCAACCTTATAATCACCGCAGAAAGCGCGGCCCGCCTATCGCCACGATCGGCTGCACCGTAGCCACTTCTGGTCACGCTGTAACCACTTTCGGCCAACCTATCGCCACATACAGGCAGCCCATAATCACTTACAGGCAGCCTGTGACCTCTTTCAGGCAGCCCATGAACACTTGCGTTCAGCCCATTAACACTATCGGCTACCCCATCAACACTATCGGCTACCCCATGAACACTATCGGCTACCCCGTGAACACTTGCGTGCATCCCGCGAACACTTTTGGCCACCCTGTACCCACTGAAAAGAACCCCGTGAACACATGCAGATGGCCTTCGGGTACCGCGCATCTCCCATGGGGCATTAGCATACGGTTAGAAGCTGTTTTACTCCTGTTCCGATGTCTTTCGCAAGCACACCAACTCAAGGTTTTTTGGCTTTATTTGTCACATCCGAAGTTTCACTCACCTAAACCAATCATCATGAACAAATTCTACCTGTCAGCATTGACCGTGGCCATCGCTGCGGGAGGTGCATTCGCACAGTCCAAGAGCCAGATGCCGCTTCGTCAGCGCGTGAAGGCCACCTTGGACCAGCAGCCTCATCAGTTCCAGACCAGCCGTGGTGGCGTCACCCCGCTATGGAGCGATGATTTCTCAGACCCCAGCACCTGGGTGCTCACCTATGAGGCCGGTGCGCCTGCCCTCAACTGGCAGATAGGTATCGGACTGGAGAACACCGGTGATTTCCCCACCGCCCCGATCCAGAGCACCACGGCCGCCAATGGCTACGCCATGTTGGACTCTGACGGCTTCGCCAACCAGAGCCTCGTGGAGAAGAGCTACATGACCACTGCCAACCCGATTGACCTGAGCGGAGTGGACAATGTGGTGCTCCAGTTCGAGAGCTTCTACCGTAAATGGACCAGCGAGGAGTGCTATATCGTCATCAGCACCAACAACACCGACTGGCCAGACCTGACGCCCGACAGCGACATCAGCACACTGCCGAACGTGTTCTATGCTTGGCCCGACATGGAGGTGCAGGCCGTGATCAGCAACCCCACGCTGGTGCGCATCAACATCTCTGATGTGGCAGGCAACCAGCCTCAGGTATGGGTGCGCTTCGTGTGGACCGGCACCTACGGCTACTCCTGGTTCGTGGATGATGCCGCCATCATCGAGCAGCCCGCCAATGACGTGGTATTGAACTACTCTTTCCTGTCGCACACCGGCAATGGCGAGGAGTATGGCCATATCCCAGCATCGCAGCTCAGCGGCACGATGCTCGTAGGTGGTGAGGTCTACAACTTCGGCTTTGAGACCCAGTCTGATATCGCGCTGAATACCGAGGTGTTCAATGAGAACAATCAGGTGGTCTTCTCCTACAACGGGGCAGAGGCCTCCATCCCTACTGAGCAGACCGTGCTGCTGGAGGAGAACATCTCCATCCCCACCCTCACCAACGGTCTCTACCGGGCAGTGAGCACCGTGACATCTGCGGAGGAGCAGGATGGTCTGTTCTTCGGCAACAACGACCATCTGCGCAATTTCACCATCACAGACGAGTATTATGCCATCGACGGCATCGGTCAGCATCCTGAAGGATATCAGGCGCTGGGCTCTATCGGAACGAACAGCTTCACGGACGCGGCTGACGGTCTGATGGTGTTCGCCTACTATGAGGTGGCCAGCGAGCTGAACGTCTACGGCATCGAATTCCTGCTGCAGAGCACCACCAGTGTGGGCGGTGGTTACATCGTGGCCCTGCACGACTCTACCGATGTGCGTGGAGACGTGGTGACCAACCCCATCTTCCAGAGCGACCTCTTCGATATCACAGAGGCCGATACTGTGGCAGGTGTGGTGCGCGTCATCTTTGACGAGCCTGTATCACTCACTCCGGGCGGCTACTATGCCGGTGTGGAGCTGTTCAGTGGTGCGAATGAATCTGACATCCGCATTCTGAACGACCTGACCGTGCCACAGCCTGCACTGGCGAGCATGATCTACATTCCGGACGATCAGGTCTACACCAACGGTAACGCAAGTGCCATCCGTCTGGTAGTAGACCCTGCGCTGAGCATAAACGAGGAGCAGACCCTTTCAGGGGTGTCCATCTTCCCGAACCCGAGCAATGGTATCCTCAACCTTACCACGGCCAGCAGCGACCGCCACATGGTGGAAGTGTTCAACGTGCTGGGCAGCAACGTGCTCACCACCAGCGTGAACGGTAACGGCAGCATCGACCTGAGCGGCAACGCACCGGGCGTTTACGCTGTGCGTGTGAGCAACGGCAATGCCTTCACAGTGCAGCGCGTTATCCTTAACTGAGCATCACCGAACTGAAGAGGACCCCGTGGAGAGCTACTTCTCCACGGGGTTTTTCTTTGCCCATCGGTCGGGCCGGTCAGGCAATAATCACAGGCGTTTCGCGTTACTTCGCCCGCGAAACCTACTTTTACCAAGCCTTCCATGTTCCATCGCCTGATGCATCATTCCCTTCTATCCCTGCTGTTCCTGATCGTGGTGAACATTCCGCTGAACGCCCAGATCGCGGTGGGACAATGGCGTGACCACCTGCCCTATCAGAACGGGAGGATGGTGGCCGATGCGGGCAGTCTCATCTATTATGCGGGCGAGGACGGACTCTTCAGCTTCCACAAGGCAGATGGGGATGTGCAGCGGCTCTCGAAAGTGGAGGGCATGTCGGACGTGGGCTATTCCGCCATTGCCTTCAGCGGCAGGAACAATGCCCTCGTAGTGGCCTACAAGAACACCAACATTGACCTCATCAAGGAAAACACCATCATCAACGTGCCTGACATCCGCGACAGGCAGATCCTTGGCAACAAGACCATCAACAACATCCATATCGATGGCGATTTCGCCTACCTCGCCTGCGGTTTCGGCATCGTGGTGGTGGACCTTGCCCGCAACGAGATCAAAGAGACCTATATCATCGGGCCCGGAGGGTCGGCCATCAATGTGTATGACGTGTCCAGCTCACCGACCGAACTTTTCGCATGCACAGAGAGCGGAGTGTTGCACGCCCCAAAATCGGGCACTAATCTGCTGGACTTCGCAAATTGGCAGAAGTATCAGGACATTCCCGCTGGCAAGTACAACGCAGGGACCTACTTCAACGGCCGTTTGTATGTGAACCTGACCGACACCCCCCGCGACACGCTCTACTTCCGACTCAACGATCAGTGGTTCTATCTGGACACCACCTACACGGACCAACTGCGTAACCTGGAGAGCACGGACGATCGCCTGTTGGTCATCCGTACCGGCAGTACATTCGAATACAATACCTCACTGGAGCGGTTGAAACTCGTGTTCGAGTATGTGAGCGGCCAGTATGCTTTGCCCAACCATGCGACCCATGATGGCCGCGACCTGTGGATCGCAGACCGCATTCACGGGCTCATACGCTATGGTGAGGATTTCGCTGTGAGCGGAATCCGCGTCAATGGTCCCTCCTCCACCCGCTCCTACAACATCAGCGTGTGGGACAACCGTTGCTATGTGGCCTCGGGCGGCTTCACGGTCATGCTGTCCAATCAGTACGACCCCAACGGATATTACACCTTCAAGGACAATCAGTGGAAGAACGTGAGTGTTTATGCCTTCCCAGAGACCAATGGCCTGCGCGACTATGTGCGGGTGCTCACCGACCCTTTCGACAGTCGGAGGGTGTATGCTTCCACATGGGGCTGGGGACTCGTGGAATACTATGACGACCAGTTCGTGAAACTCTACGATACCACCAACAGCGCCATACGCCCCGTGGCCGGCACCACAGACCGCCTCATGGTCTACGGTCTGGCCATTGACCGCAACCGCACCCTGTGGGCCACAGGCGCTGAATCGGGCGAACTGCTCTATGCCAAGGCCGCGGACGGCACCTGGTACGGCTACAGTTTTGATGTGATCGGCAACATCACCATGGGAGACATCGCCATCGATGACATCGGGCAGAAATGGGTGGTGCTGCCGCGGGGTGCGGGTCTGCTCGTATTCAACGACAACGGCACGCTGGCCAACACCACGGACGACCAGGCCAAACGCCTCAACTCCAGCATAGGCAACGGCAATCTGGCCAGCACCACCACCACCTGCATCGCCACTGACCTGAACGGACAGGTGTGGGTGGGCACCGACAATGGCATCTCGGTGTTCTTCTCCCCTCAGAGCGTATTCAGTGGCAACAACTTCGATTCACAGCGCATCCTTGTGCAGCAGGACGGCTATGTGCAGTATCTGCTGGAGAATGAAATGGTGACCACCATACAGGTGGACGGGGCCAACCGCAAGTGGATCGGCACGGAGGGCGCAGGCGTGTTCCTCATGTCGCCCGATGGCACAGAGGAAATCCTGCATTTCACCACCGCCAACAGCCCTTTGTTCAGCAACAACATCACTGCCATCGGAATAGACCAGCTCAGTGGTGAAGTGTTCATAGGCACGGACAAAGGCATGATCTCCTATCGCGGCACAGCCACCTATGGCGAGCCCGAATTCGTGGATGAGAAGGTCTATGCCTTCCCCAACCCCGTGCGGCACGACTACTTGGGCCCCATCGCCATCAAAGGGCTGGTGCGCGATGCCGATGTGAAGATCACAGACGTGGCCGGACGCACCGTTTTCGCCACCAAAGCCGAGGGCGGACAGGCCATCTGGGACGGTCGCAGCTTCGGTGGTAACCGTGCAAAGTCCGGGGTCTATATGGTATTCGCATCGGACGAGGAAGGCAACGAGACCTTCGTGACCAAGGTCCTATTCATCGAGTAGGATGCTGGTCAATTCCAGAGGCATCGTACTGAGCAGCCTGCGCTATTCCGACAGCAGTGTCATCGCCCGCATACTCACAGAACATGCTGGGCAGAAGGCCTTCCTGGTGCGCATTGGCAAAGGAAGGGCGGCCATGGGCAAGGTGGGACTTCTTCAACCCCTCTCACTCGTCAACCTATCGTTCGACCACGATGACCGGCAAGGGCTTCGTACCCCGCGTTCACTGGAGCGTGCCGAGCCCCTGCTCAGCATTCCGTTCGATACAGTGAAAGCATCTATCGCCATTTTCATGGCCGAGGTGCTGGGCCGTGCCATGCAGGAAGAGTCGGGCGATGGGCCGATGTTCCATTTTGTGCGCGATTCCGTCCTTCTTCTCGACAGCGAACAGAGGCCGTGCACCAATTTCCATCTGAGTTTCCTTTTGGAACTGAGCCGCTATCTCGGATGCGCACCCGCACTGGACGATGCGCAGGAGATGCCCTACTTCGATCTGCGGGAGGGTGTGGCATGCATGCTGCCACCGCTTCACCCCAACTATCTGGAGGGAACGGTGAAAGATGCGCTGATAGAACTCTCAGAGGCAGGTATGAAGGGCCATGCGGCCGTTGCCCTGAGCAATGAGCACCGCAGAACGCTGCTGCGCGCGCTCATCGACTATTACCGTTGGCATCTGCAGGGCATGCACGAGATATGTTCACATCTGGTGCTGGAGGAAGTAATGGCATGAGTATGTGGTCAGAACTCGTCCCCTTCGGCAACCTGACCTTCGAGCAGTCAGTACCCTTCTGGCCTGCGCTGGTGCTCATGGGCCTTTCGCTGCTGCTGTTCTTCACAGGGCAGCAGAAACTGGGCCTCACCGCACTCGTGATGGGATCGCTGGCCATGGGCACGGCCTTCGCCCTGCTCGACCCCTTCCTGGGCATGTGGGACGAGCAGTATCACGCCCTTGTGGCGAAGCACCTTGCAATAGACCCGCTGCGCCCCGTGCTGGTGCAGCACCCCGTGTTCGAGTTCGACTACCGCAATTGGGTGTTCAACCACATCTGGCTGCACAAACAGCCGCTGTTCCTATGGCAGATGGCCCTCAGCATATACCTGTTCGGGGCGGACGAACTGGCCGTGCGCATGCCCAGCATCGTGATGCATGCCCTCATTCCGCTGTTCATCTACCGCATGGGCGCCTTGGCCGTGAATCCTGCAACGGGATTCGTAGCGGCCTTCCTGTTCGCTATGACCAGTTTCCCGCTTGAACTCATTGTAGGGGGACACGCCACGGATCACAACGATGTGGCGTTCCTCTTCTACGTCACTGCCAGTTGCTGGGCGTGGTTCGAGTTTCACCGCAAAGGCACGTTGAAATGGGTCCTGCTGGTAGGTCTGCTGGCCGGGTGCGCCATTCTGGTGAAATGGTTGGCCGGGCTGCTGGTGTTCGGGCTGTGGGGCCTTGCGGCACTCTGGCGGTTGAGAGAGGACAGGCGCATCGTGGCCACCTTCTTGCCCATGGCTTTTGCCCTTGCCGTGTGCGTGGCAGTGGCATTGCCGTGGCAGGTGTACATCCATCAGGCATTCCCCTTGGAGGCGGCTCACGAGTATGACATGATGCACCGGCATTTCTCGGAGGCCGTGGAAGAGCATTCGGGCGATTGGACGTACCATTTCGACCGGGGCATCAAGAAGCTCTATGGCGCGGGGCAGGCCGTGCCATGGCTGCTGCTGATAGGCCTTGCAGTGCTCCTGCTGCGGACGGACGACCGCGCCCTGCGCCTGGCCATGGGCGGTGCGGTGGTGGCCGTTTACGGGTTCTACACGCTGGCCGCCACCAAGATGATTGCCTTCCCGCTCATCGTGGTCCCATTCCTGTTCCTCGGTCTGGGGGCGTTGACCGAGGGATTCCTTGCGCTGCTTCGGCCCTATCTGGGCAGGAGGCTTCACCTTGCGGTGCTGCTGGTGGCGGTCGGGGCGATGGGGCTGCTGTTCCTCGACATGAACCAGACGGTCATCCGCCATTCGGCCCACCACAAGGGGCATGTGAATGAGTACCGGCTGAAACGGCTGGCAGGGGCACGCTTGGGAAGAAGCCTGGAGAAACTGCTGCCTCCCGGCCCGCATGTCATCTTCAACTCGGCCGTGGACTTCGGGGGCCATATCCAGCTCATGTTCTACACCGACCACGTGGCCTTGGAGCAGATGCCGACCGAGCACGAACTGGCGCAGGTGCGCAAGGCACTGCCCGACCATCCCATCGTGGTGATGGACAAGGGAAAGCCACTTTCGCCCCACGTGCTTAATGACCCGGAGGTCGAAGTGGTGCGATGGCATTGGAACAGAGCGATCTCTGATTGAGGATTGCTGACGGGCGATGACCCATCCGTGTCATGCTCGGTCCAAAAGAAAATCCCCCGCCCTCCGGGCACCCCCTTTGAAAGGGGGTAAGACGACTGTGCCGCAACTTGGGAGCAAGTCGAGGTACGGTCTCTGATGAAGGTAATTTCTGAAAAAATCAGACCGTAGCCGATCCGCCTGAGGCGGAGAGCTCACGGTATCGTCTGAAAATAATTTCTAAAAAAGTTAGACCGTAAATAGGTTACGGTCACGGGGTGTTGGTTTGCCGATGTAATCAAACACAACACGCCATGAGAACACGAAGGGACAACCACCGCGAACTTTTGCTGGAAGTGGAGCGCAACGGATTCCGTTGCACCATTCACCGCAGCACCACGGCCTCGGGCCGCGAGATTTTCATTGAGGAATCGGACCTGTTGGACTGCTCCCGCCCCTCGTCAGACGACATGGGCTATCCTGTCCATTTCAGCATGAAGGATGCCTGGGCCTGCATTCTGGGCTATACCAGTCCGGAGGCGATGCTCGCTCGCAGGGCATGGCATCAGGGCGGCAGCGAATGGACCTCGCTCACCCCGATGTTCATTCACCCCGACCTGCGCCCTCTGGTGCAGCGCTCCTTGGCGCAGGTGACCCGCGATGCGGCCCTCGACCGCAAGGTGACCAACGACCTCGGTGCGTGGCTCCATGCCCTCACCACGGCCTCACCTAACCTTTCCACCGGACTTTTCCAAACCACCAACACCTACCGCCATGCTTCGTAACCACCTCCCCAACCCGCAGGTCCTGCTCAGGCCCTCCATCCACCTGATGCGCCCCAACAGCCTCATCGGCCCACTGGGCGGCACGGACCGCAGCGAACTGCCCTACATCTATCATCATCTGCGCAGCGGCTGCATCCTGCAGCTGGAGGCCGTGGCCGGACTCGACCAGCAGCCGCTGTTCTACCAGGTGCGCTATGGGGGCCTGCTCATCGGCATCCTGTGCCGACCGCTGGCCGACCGCATCCGCCAACTGGAAACGGAGGGCAGGCCCTATCGGGTCACCATCTCGGAGGTGGTGCGCGAGAAGTACATGCCCCCTACCGAAGTGCATGTGATGCTGGACTGGGGAGGGTCCGACTGATGATTGTTGATTGATGATTGATGATTGTTGATTGATGATTACCGCAAAAGCAGTGAACTCCGTTCGGTCGGTGGTTGATTGATGATTGTTGATTGTTGATTTTCATGGCCATGTCTTGACTTCGCCTAAAATGGCCCTTGGCAACGAAATGCGCATGCAGGTTGTATAAAAGAAGACCCTTGGTGCCGACCTGCGCGTGCAGGTTGTGTAAAAGGAGACCCTTGGTGCCGACCTGCACGTGCTGGTTGTATAAAAGGAGACCCTTGGTGCCGACCTGCACGTGCTGGTTGCACAAAAGGAGACCCTTGGTACCGACCTGCGCGTGCTGGTTCCACAAAAGGGAACCCATTTAGCCTTCCTGCATACGCAAGTCGGAGCAAAGGAGAAGCCTCATGCTTATCGCACGAGAATGGCACTCCCCATGCGTTTGGCAACTCGGCTTTCTGTATTGGGTTTCGCGCGCCTGCACGTCAATCCGCATATCGAAGGCCCTGCTATCTTCGGGGCCGCTTAATTCCCTAACATGCTCAAGGAGAAAGCCGATATCAAATCGGTCATTTACATCATCATCACCTCATCGCTTTTCGCATCGCTCTGGTTCTTCGGTGGCACCATGCCCCAATGGCTGTGGGTGGTGCTGTATGTCTGGTTCCTGCACATGGCTGTGACGGTGGCCGTGATGGTGCATAACCATAAGCATGTGCCGATGTGGCGGCCAAAGTGGTTGAATGTGCTGACGGACAACTGGCTCACGGTGTTCTATGGTTTCCCGGTGTTCTCGTGGGTGCCCACGCACATGCACAATCACCATCGGCATGTGAACACCGCGCCCGACTATACCCGCACGTGGCGCTACACGGAGCGGAACAACATCTTTACGCTGCTCTCCTATCCGAGCATCAGCGGCCGCGACCAGCAGGGCCCTGTTTGGGACTACTATAAGGCACAGTGGAAGCACGACCGGAGCAAGTTCTGGCTGCTGACGTTGCAGGCCGTTTCGCTGGTGCTTTGGACGGCCTTCTGGCTGATCCTGGACTGGAGAAAGGGGCTGCTGTATGTGATCATCCCGCAGCAGGTGTCGCTCTTCTCTGTGCTCATCTTCAACTATGTGCAGCACATCCATGCCGATGAGACGGACGAGTACAACAACTCGCGCAACATTGTGGGCTGGGCGCTCAACTTCTTCCTGCTGAACAACGGCTATCACACGGCCCACCACCTGTATCCGGGTCTGCACTGGAGCAAGCTGCCCGACAAACACAGGGAAATAGCCCACCGCATACGGCCGGAACTGAACGAAGTGAGCCTGTGGTGGTTCCTTATTCGCACCTACATTCTGGGCATCTTTGTGCCCGCATTCCGCACCCGCAACATGCGGTCATCCACGCAGACCACCTAAACACTAACACCACGCATCATGAACATGCACCGCATTCTTCCATTCGCAGCATTGATCGCCCTCGCCTCGTGCGGTGGGCAGCAGACCGAGCAGCCGGCCATCGAGCAGCAGCGGGTGTGCCAGTACAGCTACAACCACGATTCCACCTCGGTGAAATGGACGGCCTACAAGTTCACGGAGAAGGCCGGGGTATCGGGCACGTTCGACACCGTTCGGGTTACGGGAACCGCTGCCGAACAGATGGACTGGACGATGGTGTTCTCCAATGCCGTGTTCAGCATCCCCGTGAGCAGCATCAACAGCACGGTGCCAGACCGCGACATGAAGATCAAGCAGCATTTCTTCGGAACCATGAGTGCCACCACCGCACTGGAGGGCCGGGTGGTATCGCTCGGAATGGACAGCGCCATAGTGGAGATCGCCATGAACGGGGCCACTGTGCCCGTGAGCATGTCCGTTCGTAACGAGGCCAACATCGTGAAGCTGGAAGGCGTGATCGACCTCACCACATGGAACGCCCTGAAGAGCGTGAACGCCCTCAACAAGGTGTGCTATGACCTGCACAAGGGCAGCGATGGTGTGAGCAAGCTGTGGCCCGAAGTGAAACTGGAGATCCGCACTGTACTTACAGAGAAGTGTAACTGAGGAGGTCCGGTTCTCAGGTAGTCAGGTGTTCAGCGCCCATTACCTGAAAACCTGATTGCCTAACGACCTGATAACCTTGAACCTTAAACCTTAAATTCCTTGAACAAGCCTCCCTTCCTTGACGACCTGACGCTGCCGGTGGTGGCCGCGCCCATGTTCCTGATCTCTGGCCCGGAACTGGTGATCGAATGCTGCAAGAACGGCATCGTAGGCACCTTCCCTGCCCTCAACCAGCGCACCACCGAGGGTTTTGAGGAATGGGTGGTGCAGATCAAGACCGAGCTGGCGAAGTTTGAGCAGGAGACCGGCAAGAAGGCCGCTCCGTTCGGGGTCAATCTCATTGTTCACACCACCAACCCACGTGTGCAGCCCGATCTGGAAGTGTGCATGAAGCACAAGGTGCCGCTCATCATTACCTCTCTGGGTGCAGTATCACAGCTTGTGGATGCGGTACACTCCTACGGTGGACTCGTGTATCACGATGTGGTGAAGGCGCGCCACGCGCAGAAGGCCGCAGAGGCCGGTGTGGACGGACTCATCCTTGTGGCAGCAGGAGCGGGCGGACATGCGGGCACCATCAACCCGATGCCGTTCATTCAGGAGATACGCAGCTTCTTCAAGAAGACCATCCTGCTCTCGGGCTGCATGAGCAACGGCCGCGACATCGCCTCGGCCATGCAGATGGGGGCCGACCTCGCCTATCTCGGCACACGCTTCATCAACACGAAGGAAAGTACCGCCAGCGAGGGCTATCGTAACATGATCATCGAGAGCGGGGCGAGTGACATCGTTTACACCGCGGCCGTGTCGGGTGTTCCAGCCAACTTCCTGCGTCCGAGCCTCGAAGCGATGGGCATCACACAGGACCTGTGGGACCGCAAAGTGAAGATCGACTTCGGCAAGGAACTCGATGCCGCACAGGCCGAGGCCAAGGCGTGGAAAACGCTGTGGAGTGCGGGACAGGGCGTGGCCACCATCAAGGACGACATGCCCGTGGCCGACCTCGTGAAGAAGATGAAGCAGGAGTTCATCGCAGCACTGAAGGAACAACAGCAGCTTTTAGCGAAATACGCCTGAGCGTTCAGAACAAAAAGAGAGGGGCGCGGGAATCATTTCCCACGCCCCTCTTTTCGTTCGGAGGAATATCAGAGGTCTGCCGCCTGCGCGATCATCTCCGCCACATCGAGCACCTGCGTCTCGTCCTGCTTGTCGTTGTATTTCACGCCATCGGTCATCATGGTGTTGCAGAACGGGCAGCCCGTGGCAATTACCTGCGGCTTCAGTTCGAGGGCCTCCTCGGCACGCTCCATGTTGATCTCCTTGTCGCCATGCTCGGCCTCCTTGAACATCTGCGCACCGCCCGCACCGCAGCAAAGGCCGTTGGCGCGTGAGCGTTTCATCTCGGCCAGTTCCACATCCAGCTTCTGAATCACCGAGCGCGGTGCCTCATACTCATCATTGGCACGGCCGAGATAGCACGGGTCGTGGAAGGTCACCTTCTTACCCTTGAACGCACCGCCCTCCACCTTCAACTTGCCTTCATTGATGAGCTGTTGGATGAGCTGCGTATGATGGATCACCTCATAGTTGCCGCCCAGCTCGGGATACTCGTTCTTCAGCGTGTTGAAGCAGTGTGGGCATCCCGTGACAATCTTCTTCACCTCATAGGCGTTCATCACCTGAATGTTGGTCATGGCCTGCATCTGGAACAGGAACTCGTTGCCAGCGCGCTTGGCTGGGTCGCCTGTGCAGCTCTCCTCTGTGCCGAGAATGGCGAATTTGATGTTCACCTTGTTCAGGATCTTGACGATGGCCTTGGTGATCTTCTTGGCGCGGTCATCAAAGCTGCCGGAGCAGCCCACCCAGAACAGAACGTCAGGGGTCTCGCCTGAGGCCATCATCTCGGCCATCGTGGGCACTTTCAGTAGTTCACTCATTGGTCTTTTTTCAGAGATTCCGCAATCAGAAATCAACAATCATCAATTCTCGTGAATCCAGTTAGCCCGATCAGCAGGTGAGAACTGCCAAGGCGCACCATTGTTCTCCATGTTGCTGAACACAGTGGTAAGCTCGCTCGGTGCCTGAGATTCTTCCATGACGAGGTATCTGCGCATGTCCACGATGATGCTCAGCGGGTCGATGTTCACAGGACAGCTCTCGACACAGGCGTTGCACGAGGTGCAGGCCCAAAGCTCCTCAGGAGTGACAAAGTCGTGGAGCAGGCTCTTGCCATCGTCCACAAACTGGCCTCCGTTCGCATCCATGTTCTTCCCGACCTCTTCCAAACGGTCGCGGGTGTCCATCATGATCTTCCGCGGAGAGAGCTTCTTTCCGGTGATATTGGCCGGGCAGTTCGATGTGCAACGGCCGCACTCGGTGCAGGTGTAGGCATTAAGAAGCTGAACCTGCGAGAGGTCCATCACATCCTTGGCACCGAAACGCTGCGGCTCGGCAGCACCCTCGGCAGGCGCAGCGAATGGGTCGGCATTCGGGTCCATCATCAGTTTCACCTCATTGGTCACGCTCTCCAGATTGGTGAAGCGGCCCTTCTTCTCCAGATTGGAGAGGTAAGTGTTCGGAAACGCCAGCATGATGTGCAGGTGCTTCGAGAACGGCAGGTAGTTGAGGAAAGCGAAGATGCCGAGAATGTGCCCCCACCATGTGACCCTTTCAATGGCAATGAGTGTGGACTGCGACAGCCCTGCGAAGAGCGGAGCGAGGAACTGACTCACCACAAAGGGCGCCACACGGTGGTCACTCTCAATGTTCGCCTCCGCGGCATTCATCGTCAAAAGGCAGGTCATGAGCACAATCTCGATGATGAGGATGTTGTTGGCATCCTGAAAGGCCCAACCCTTCATTTCGGACTTGTGGAAACGGGCCAGTTTCTGCACGTTCCTTCTCCAAAGGAAGGCCACGCAGGCGATGATGACCAGCACACCGAGAATCTCAAAGAAACCGATGGCAGCCGTGTAAAGCCCTCCAAGCAGCGGTGCGAAGACACGGTGCGTGCCGAAAATGCCATCGATGACAATCTCCAACACTTCGATATTGATGAGAATGAAGCCCACATACACGATCATGTGCAGAAACGCGGCAACAGGGCGCACCACCATCTTGCTCTGACCAAAGGCCACGCGCAGCATGGTGTTGAGGCGGTCGGACGGATGGTCGGTGCGATCAATCTTACGACCGAGCATGATGTTCCGGTAGATCCTACCTGCATTCTTGGCGAAAAGCCCACCTGCTGCGATGAGGGCTACGAGGAAGATGATATTCGGGATGTACTGCATGTCAACGTGTTTGAACCTAACCCAAAGAGTCAGTCTTTGTTCTTCTTACCGAAAAGTGAAACGTGCACATAGCGGCTCGGCCGTTCCTTAATGTCTATGAAAAGCTTGTCGAGGTTGTCGGTGGCCGCATTCAGGTTGTTGTAAACGCTGTCATTCTTGAGCAGCTTGCCCACCGTGCCCTCGCCATTGTTGATCTTCTCCATGGCATCGGCCAGCTCTGCGAACGTACGGTTGGCATTGTTGATCGTGGATGTGAGCTCTGATGCGGCCAACGAATCGGAGAACGTGGCCAGATTGCCCACCAGACGGTCTATCTCACCTTTGTTCTTGTCCAACACCGAGGTGAAGGCCTCAACGTCCGAGAGGATTCTGCCGAGGTCGCCCTCTTCAGAGACCAGCACGTCAATCTTACCTGTGGCCCTTTTCAGGTTCTCCATGGTGACTGCCAGATCGGCCAGAGCCCTGTTCACCGATGAGGCACGCTCGCCCTTGCCCAACGCATCCCGTATGTCCAGAACCAAGGAGTCCAGATTCTGAATGAGATTCTCGGCCTTCACTTTCAACGGGATAAGACTCTTTGAAACGTTTGTAAGCTCTTCGGTAAGTCCCACCTCCATCTCGGACATCAATGTGTCTCCCACCACGTAATTGCCAACGTCCTCCCCGAGAATGAGATTGATGTTGGTGGTCCCGAATAGATCGGACACCAACCTTGCCTTGGTTCCTTTTGGAATTTCAAAATTGTCGGCAGTGAGCATCAGCTCCACCACCAGCTTACGTCTGTTCTCGGGCTCGAAGTAGATGGACTTCACCAGTCCGACCTTGTAGCCGTTGGCCATGATGGGTGCTGAGGTGTTCAGCCCACCGGCATCATCGAAAATCGTGTAGAACACCCGCTGTTTGCTGAAAATATCATTGCCTTTCAGGAAATTATAGCCCCACACAAAGGCGAAGAGCGTGGTCAATGCCACTACCGCAGTCCTTATCTCCTTGGAATACTTCATCTGCTCTTATTGGTTCAACAATCCTCTGGCCTCCTGCACCGTGATCCGAACACCATCTTTGAAAGCGACCAGGAATGCCCCTTCAAATCCGGCCTTGCGCAATCGGGTCTGTAGCACACTGGCCTGTTGGAAATCCTTCAACTCACCCACCACATACTTGTACACACCGTCCTGAACATACTGCCTGGCCTTCTCTCCTTTGAATCGGGCCGAATTTACGTCAAGCGCAGAGGGGGAAGTGAGAATCTGAACAGACAATATCACTCCTTTATTCACAGCAGCAGCGGCCACGGTCTGTTTGGCCTCTGCCACGGTCTTCTCCTTGGCAACTGGCTTTTCGGACGCAGCATCCGCTGTTTTGGAAGGCTTCGGTTGCTCCTTCTTCACCGTTGAATCCTGAGCAGCTCCTTTGATTTTAGAGATACGTTCCTCCAGTTCCTGTTTCCTTTTCTCGAGGAACAGCAATTCTGCCTCTTCGGGGGTCAGAGGCTTCTCTGCAAGACTTGGGACAACGGCCTTGGTCTCG
The DNA here is from genome assembly GCA_964488095.1 of uncultured Chryseobacterium sp. Taxonomy (GTDB): domain Bacteria; phylum Bacteroidota; class Bacteroidia; order UBA10329; family UBA10329; genus UBA10329. The sequence continues at coordinate 81,034 of CAZATP010000001.1, read as the reverse complement.
CTCACCGTGTTCTCTTTGATTCCCTGCAATTCCCTCTGTTTGCGCTCCCGCTGCTCGGCATGCACCTTCAGCGTGGAATCCTCCTTGGCTTTCTCACGTTCGGCCAGACGCTCCGCGAATTCCACGCGGGCCTGCTCGGCTATGGCCTCCCGGTGCACCCGCTCCACCTGCTCTGCCTTGGCTTTCTCCTCCGCCTTCAGCTTGGCCTCTGCCAACTCCTTCTCCATCTCGGCCCTCTCCTTGGCCAGACGATCGGCCTCTGCCTTTTTCTGCGCCTCCTGCTCGGCCTTCAGCTTCGCAGCCGCATCCTGTTCTTTCTTGAGCTTCTCGAGCTTTTCCTTCTCGGCCTTCATGGCCTCCAATTCCTTCTGTTTGCGCTGCAGTTCCTGCTCTGCCTTTGCCTTGTCAGCATCTGCAGTTGATGGAGCAGGCTTGGCTTCATGAACAGGCTTGGCCACCTCTGCAGGAGCAGGTTTCGCATCAGGTTTCTGCTCGGGAACAACAGGTGCAGGCTGCTTCGCCTCCTTCTCGGAAGGGATGGTAGCGCCTCCCTCTACCCGTTCCTTATAGTCCTTGAAACCTCTGAAAATGGCCGAGGCCATCACAAGTCTTCCGTTCTCAGAATTGAGGAAATCCTCCTCCTCCTTGTTGGTCAAGAATCCAAGCTCTATCAGGATACTGGGCATGGTGGTTCTGCGCAGCACAAGGAATCCTGCCTGCTTCACACCGCGGTCCTTGCGCGAAACCTTCTCTTTGAACTGTTTCTGAATGTAGGACGAGATTTTCAGGCTCTGCTCAAGGAACGCACTCTGCATGATGGTGAGCGCGATGATGCTCTCGGGCGAATTGGGGTCGAAGCCCTCGTATTTCGTCTGATAATCATCCTCAAGAAAGATGGCCTGGTTCTCTTTCATGGCCACCTGCAGGTTCTCATCATTCTTGTGAAGCCCCAGCGTGAAGGTCTCCACCCCTGCCGCCTCTGTATTCTTGGCCGCATTGCAGTGGATGCTGATGAACAGGTCGGCATCGGCCTTGTTGGCCACATCGGCACGCTCATTCAGACCAATGAACACGTCCTTGTCGCGCGTGTAGAGCACCTTGATATTCGGGTAGGTCTCCTTGATGAAATTGCCCAACCTGAGCGCCACATCCAGTGCAATATCCTTCTCCTTCTTCTTGTAGCGGCCCGTGCCGAGGTTGCCCGGGTCCTGACCGCCATGACCAGCATCAATAACCACCGTTTTCATGCGATACGAACCACCGTCCGTCTGTGCCTTAAGCACTTGGACGAAGGCCACGAGCATGAATAATAGAGCAAGGGCGCGTCTGGGGTTGAAGACTCCCGTCATGTGGTGGTGGTCTGGGGCGGTCGGGCTAAATGGTTTAGCTTTGAGGGCCCAAAATAACGCCATTTTACTGCAATTACGGAGCAGTGCCATCGCGCAGCATGAATGTGTCCATAAGGCCTTTAGTGCCATTTCTGCTGCTGCTCGTTGCCACCCTGCCATCGCTGGGTCAGGTAGCGCCCGAGGAAGTGGCTCCCACAATGGGCAAATCAGCGCTCAGAGCGGAGATAACCCCCACTTCCGACTCGCTGCGCAGCAGTCTTAACGACACCACCTTCCTGCTCACGGACACGCTGCGCCTCAACGGGGATTCGCTTCGGGTGAAGAAAAAGGCAGCGGATGACGGACTGGAGGCCCCAGTGAAATATCACGCCCGGGATTCCATCCGTTTCAGCGTAGGCCTGAAGAAGGTGTATCTCTACGGTGAGGCGCAGATCAACTATCAGGACATTGAACTGAAGGCGGACTATATCGAGATCGACCAGGAGACCAAGGAGGTCTATGCCGTTGGTGTGGCCGATTCTGCGGGGAAAGTTGTCGGCAAGCCGCGGTTCAAGAGTGGGGAACAAGAGTTCGTGGCGCAGAACATGCGCTACAACTTCAAGACGAAAAAAGGGCGCATCAGCGAGGTGGTCACGCAGGAAGGGGACGGCAATCTGCGGGGAACTACGGTGAAGAAGCTTGAATCCGGGTCCTATTACATCCGCAAGGGCGGATACACCACGTGCGATGCAGAACATCCGCACTACATTATTGCGGCCAACAAGTTGAAGGTCATCCCCAACGACAAGGTGGTGAGCGGCCCGGCCTTCCTGATGTTCGAGGGGGTCTACACGCCTTTGGTGGTGCCCTTCGGTTGGTTCCCGAACAAGCAGGGACGGAGCTCGGGTATCATCTTCCCGGAGTATGGCGAATCTCCCTCGCAGGGTTTCTTCTTCCGCAACATGGGCTACTATTTCAACCTTGGCGAGAAGATGGACCTTGCCGTGACGGGCGATATCTACACGCAGGGCAGCTACGGTCTCAAACTGCTGTCCAACTACAACAAGCGCTACAAGTTTCGCGGGCAGGTGGAAGTGACGCACAACAGTGTACGCAATGGCGACCCGGACTTCCCCAATTACTCCGTGCTCAACAACTACTTCCTGCGGTGGCAGCACACGCAGGACCCGAAGGCCAACCCCACCACATCCTTCACCGCCAATGTGAACGCGGGAACGGCCACGAACTTCACGAACGGCCTGCGTGTCAACCAGAACGACTACCTCACCAACACCTTCACTTCGGCCATCTCGTTCGAGAAGCGGTTCGCGAACACACCTTTCACGCTGCGCACCAACCTCTCGCACAGCCAGAACACGCAGACCCGGAATGTGAGCGTGAGTTTCCCGGACGTGTCGTTCAACATGAACCGGATATTCCCCTTTGCGCGGAAGAATGCGGTGGGCAAACAGCGCTGGTATGAGAAGATAGGTCTGAGTTATGCCTTCAATGCCCGCAACCAGATCAGCACGGTGGACTCCACCTTCTTCACCATGAACACGCTGAAAACGATGCGCAACGGCATCAGCCATTCCATCCCGATCAGCACATCGTTCCGCATCCTGAAACACTTCACGGTGGCCCCATCGGTGACCTACAACGAACGTTGGTTCTTCCAATCGGTGAACAAGGGTTGGGACAACGAGACGCAGCAGGCCTTCACGGACACGACCACCGGATTCTTCTCGAACAGGGACGTGAGTGCCAACGTGAATGTGACCACGCAGATCTATGGCCTGGTGCAGTTCAAGAAAGGTGCGGTGAAAGGTATCCGCCACGTGTTCACTCCGCAGATAGGTTATCGCTATGCCCCGAAGATCAGTGAGAACCGATGGGCCTATGCCGGACCGAACGGTGCACGCGCGAGCTACCACCCCGATGAACTTAGCCTGTTCGGAAGGGCGCCAACGAACAGCAACGGGGCCGTTACCATCAATCTGAACAACAACCTGGAGATGAAGGTGCGCTCGAAGAAGGACACCATCACGGGGTTCAAGAAAATCAAGATCCTGGAGGTGTTCAACATTGGCACCTCCTACAATTTATTTGCGGATTCGCTCAATCTTCAGGACTTTGCTTTCAGCGGGCGAACTACGTTGCTCGATAGGTTTCAGGTCAACTTCGGATTTACACTATCTCCTTACGCTCAGGACAGTCTTGGCCGAAAGATCAACCGATGGCTGGTGAACGAGACTGGACAGCTCACAAGACTCACCGATGCTTTTATTCAACTCAGTTTCAGCCTCAATGGGCAGAGCAAGAACAAGGACTATGAGAGTGAACGCGGATCGCCCGAAGAATTGGCCATGGTCAATGCGCAGAAGGGCGCCTATGTGGATTTCAACATCCCTTGGAATGTGAATATCAACTACAATTACACTATCCGTAGGGGTTTGCCCAAGGACAACATCGTCCAGACCTTCGGCATCAACGGGGACATCAACATCACCCCGAAATGGAAAATCGGTTTCATGACGGGCTACGATTTCGTTCGCAACGATGTGGCCAACACCTCACTCAGCATCTACCGCGACCTGCACTGCTGGGATTTCAGCCTCAACTGGGTGCCCTTCGGAGGCAACCAGAGTTGGAGTTTCGACCTCAAGGTGAAGTCGGCCATGCTACAGGACCTGAAACTGAGCCGCAGGAAGGATTACTTCGACTACTGATCACGTTGTCCCCTCGTTAACACTACGTTACAAGCTAATCGCCTCGTCCGACAGGCTTCCTGCATCCCTACATTTGACAAAAATCAAGAACACCTCATGCGTCACTCATTCTCCGCACTCCTGTTGACCCTCTCCCTGGCCTTGGGCAGCACGACCGTTGTGGCCCAGCGCGTCACCCACGGACCGGTGGTCGGTGCGGCCACACCGACCAGCGCAAGGGTCTTCCTCCGCACCTCGGAGGCCACTGCCTTCCAGCTGGAACTCTCCACAAGTGACCAGTTCACATCTCCGATTGTCTTCCCCGGGGAAACGGTGGCCGAGCGCGACACGAGCATCATCATCGATGTGAACGGTCTGCAACCTTACACCAAGTACTTCTACCGCGTGATGATCAACGGTGAGGCCGATTCGTTGCAGGGTCACTTCCGAACGTTCCCGCAAGAGGGTGAGCGGGGTGAGTATGTATGGACCGTGCTCAGCTGTCAGGAGTTCGGCACCTACAATGCCTTCAACGCCCTGGTGGAGCAGGCCCCCGACCTCGTGCTGCACACGGGCGACTGGACGTATCCCGATTATCAGATTCCTATGGACTGGCGCATGAACTGGCAGAAACTGCAACGCTCTTACCGAAGACGCTACTCAGAGCAGGAACCCAACATGCCGCGGCTCATCCGCAGCACGGTCTTCGACTACGTGGTGGACAACCACGATGGCATCTGGGCGCGGACCAACAACCATTTTCCAGGTTACACGGTCAATGGTGACGGCACGGCCAGCAACTACATCAACATCTCCCCCACCCCAGAAGGTGCCTATGAGAACATGATGGCCGCCTATTCGGAGTATTTCCCCCACTACCCGTTGGTGGACCCGAACGATGGTATGTACCACTCCTATAAATACGGTAATGCTGAGGTGTTCTTCGTGGACGTTCGCAACTGCGGCAACCATCTGGACAGCACGTTCCGCTACGATGCCACCGAGGACCGCTGGTATTTCGACCCGCGTCCCGGACAGACCCTGCTCGGTGCCCAGCAGCTGCAATGGCTCAAGAACGGACTGCAACAGAGCACGGCCGATTGGAAGTTCATCGTCAGCGGGGTGATGTTCAACAAGCAGTTCAAGAAGGTGATCGATGTGGGCATGGGCTTGCAGAGTTTTGTTGTAGGTCTGGGAAGTGAGGTGGGTACAGGCTTCCGCTTGGCGCACTCGCTCAGCAGCAACTGGGCCGGTTATCCGGAAGAACAGGGCGGACTGCTTGATTTTATCGCTGATAATGGCATCACGGACGTAATCGTGCTGAGTGGCCACGTGCATACCAACGTCATGGATGACGGCCGCAATGCAGGACTGCCCGAGCTGAATACCGGCCCAGTGGCAGGCTATGGCCCTGAACTGACGTGGTATATCGACTCGGTGATGCAATTGCTCGGCATGGGCACAGTGAAGGATTCCCTTTGGAACGGTGGTGGACAAGGGGTGAACAACACCAACTTCAAGAGCGGCTTCGGAAAGATCGAGATTTTCCGAAACGACTCTGTGCGCCTGTGCATCATCGATGAGGACAACATCACCGTGAGCTGCATGACCATTCCACACAGCTCACAACCATCCTACGTGCCGCTGATAGCGGAGAAAAAGACATGTGTACTTGAGTCCGTTTACCCGAACCCGACCGCTGGCCTGCTGAACCTCAGATTCTGCGATGAATATCAGCCCACCTCCCGCGACCGATATTGCATCCTGGACATGAAGGGACGTTCCTTCCACCCATTCAAAGGGTATGATGGCGGCCAGATTGACACCAAGCAGTTGGCACCGGGAAGCTATCTGCTCATCTACGACCATGGTGACGGTGTTCAGACCTTGAGATTCACCGTGTCCATGTGAACACATAGCATGAAGGGCACTGAAAACCTTCACACTTGATTGCTGAACTCAATTTGAATATTAATGAACAGCAGTCATAATCATCTTTAAAGAATAAGAATTTAGGCATAATTTACATTCTGAATTTTAAATTTATACACCTCTTATTATCAAATCAAGCGCCCCCACCAATAACCTTGGCTTCTCGACTCCCGTTAAATCAAGCAGTTGTAGCCAAAAGCCACGTAGTGATGAGAAAAATTATCCCCCTATTCGCCACCGCCATTTCAGCCCTTGGCATCAGTCCCGCCCTCGGTCAAGGAGTTGGGATAGGATCAACCACTTTCAGCCCATCATCTGACGCAGTGCTTGAACTGCGTTCCACATCATCCGGATTTCTGATGCCAAGGATGACGGAGGTGCAACGATTGGCCATATCCTCTCCCTCCAATGGTCTTTTGGTCTATCAGACTGATGGTGTATCTGCGTTCTACTACTACAATTCGGGAGTCTGGAAATCTTTTGGCGGTGACGACCTTGGAGACCATCAGGCATCCTCAACTCTGGTAATGAATGACAATATCATTTCAAACAGTGCCGGAGGCGAAGGAATCCGAATCTCCAATGATGGGAATGTGGGCATTGGACCTATGGCGGCTTCGCCCAGTTCACGATTGCAAATAATAGGTGGTGACGTCCGCATCTCCCCTTCAAGCGGCATCTCGTATGGTGTTCGACTTGAAAACCCAGCAGGCACGTTCGCTTCTACCATCAAAGCTGGGGCTCAAGTGGCCAATATCAGCTACACATTGCCCACTGCGGCACCGGTTGTGAACGGTGCGGTGCTGGCCTCTACCACTTCCGGAGTGATGAGCTGGGATTCGTTTCTCAAGCCTACTGTGGTCACCGCATCGGGAAATGATGTTGTCAACCCTGCCAGCTATAATGCTGGGACCATAGCCGGAATGTCCGTTGCCTCTGTGCCTGCGGGAACCTACCTCGTGACCTTCAATGCAGACATCACCCGAAACGGAAGCTCGGCCTGCCAATGCATTGTTCGTGCAGCAGGCGCTGATGTATCAGACACAGAGCGTAGATTCGAGATTCCCAGCACTGGAGGCTCCGTTTTCACGCTCACAGGCAAGGTGACCTTGGGTGCTACCGATACAGTGGAGATAAGATGCAGGAAGACCTCAGGAGGAGCAGGATTCACTGTGGGTAAGCGTTCCCTAAGCATTCAGAGCGCCAACTGACAGTCATAACCGTTTTCCACATCTCTTTCGGGTGCGCTATCGGGCTACCTTCGCCCCGATGGAAATAGGACGCTACAACACGCTCGAAATGCTCCGCACCACAAGTGTCGGGGCATTTTTAGGTGATAAGGAGGGCAACGATGTGCTGCTTCCCACCAAATGGATACCGGAGGGCACCCAGATCGGTGACACCCTGGACGTGTTCGTCTACACCGACTCGGAGGACCGGCCCATCGCTACCACGCTAACGCCCCATGCGGTGGTCAATGAGTTCGGTTTCATGCGGGTGAACGATGTGAACGATGTGGGCGCCTTTCTCGACTGGGGCATTGAGAAAGACCTCTTCGTGCCCTATCGCGAACAGCGTATGAAGATGCAGGAGGGCCGCAGCTATGTGGTCTACCTCTATTTCGACATCACCACGGGCCGCGTGGCCGCATCGAACCGCCTCAACCGCTTTCTCGACAACGATTCGCTCACGGTGAAGGAAGGCGATGAAGTGGCCCTGCTGGTCTATGAGCGCACCGAGCTGGGCTACAAGGTCATCATCAACCATCTCCACACCGGAGTGGTCTATGGCAACGAGGTCATCCGACCGCTGAATGTGGGCGAGAAGCATGTGGGCTATGTGCGCAAGGTGCGTGAGGACAACAAGCTGGACATCAGTCTGCAGCCCATAGGCTATGCGGCCGTGGAGCCCAACAGTCAGCGCATTCTCGACCTGCTGAAAGCCACGAAAGGCTTCCTGCCCTTCACCGACCGCACCGACCCGGAGATCATCCGCCAGAAACTGGGCATGAGCAAGAAAGTATTCAAGAAGGCAGTGGGTCTGCTCTATCGCGAGCGCAGGATCACCATTGAGGAGAACGGCATCCGTCTGGTGGAGTGACACCGTGGGGACGCATTCCAAATCACCTCATAATCAACGTGATGAAAGCCTACTTTCTAAAGCGTACCTTCGCGCAAACTAACAGCACTGAATGAAATTTTCTGAACTGAGCCTCCACAGCGACCTGATGGAGGCATTGGACTCCATGGGTTTTGAGGAGGCCACCCCGATCCAAGAACAAAGCATACCCGATCTGATCAAAGGACGCGACATCATCGGATGCGCGCAGACCGGCACCGGAAAGACCGCTGCCTTCCTCATCCCGCTCATCGAACGCATCCTGAAAGGCGACCGCAATGGGGTCAAGGGCATCATCATCGCCCCTACACGCGAACTGGCCGTGCAGATCGACCGCCAGATGGAAGGTCTGAGTTATTTCTGCGGCATCAGCTCCATTGCCATTTATGGTGGCAAGGACGGCTTATCATGGGAACAGGAGAAGACCGCGCTGAGCAATGGCGGGGCCGATGTGATCATCTGCACACCTGGACGCCTCATTGCCCACCTCGGCTTCAACTATGTCGATTTCAGCCACGTGGAATGCGTGATCCTCGATGAGGCCGACCGTATGCTCGACATGGGTTTCCATGACGATATCATCAAGATCGTGGAGACCGTGCGACCCGAACGTCAGACCATGATGTTCTCGGCCACCATGCCACCCAAGATCCGGACCTTGGCCGAGAAACTGTTGCAGGACCCGATCAATGTCTCCATCTCCATCTCCAAGCCTTCAGAGAACATCAAGCAGGAGGCCTACATGGTCTATGACCCGCAGAAGGAGCAACTGATTGAGCGGCTGCTGGAGGGACAGGACATTCAGAGCTGCATCGTTTTCGTGAGCACCAAGAAGAATGTGCGCAGCATCGAGAGCCGCTTGAAACGCAAGGGCTGGAAGGCGGCCTCCATCAGCTCCGACCTGGAACAGCGCGAACGTGAGGAGGTGCTGAACAACTTCCGCAACCGCAGGGTGAATTTCCTTGTGGCCACCGACATTCTGAGCCGAGGCATTGACATTGAGGACATTCAAGTGGTGGTGAACTATGAGGTTCCACGCGACCCGGAGGATTACGTGCACCGCATTGGCCGTACAGCCCGTGCAGGCGCGTCAGGACGGGCCATCACTTTCGTCAACGAGATGGACATGCAGGCCTTCGGCCGCATTGAGAAGCTCATTGAGCGGAGCATTGAGAAACCGCCTTTGCCGCAGGGCATGGGCGATGGGCCGGAATTTGACCCGAAGCGGTCGCGGTTCGCGCCCACATCGGCCCCTGCCGGTAGAGGTGCCGGACGGAACGGAAAACCCCCAAGGCGCGATGGCCCGAAACCACCACAGAACGACCGCCCCGTAGTGGCTGCGCAATCGGGAGAAGGACAGAAGAAGCGCAAGAAGAAGCGCAAAGGTCCCCGTCCGCAAAGCGTTCAGGGAAGCACTCCCGAGGGGGGACAGACCGCAGGATGAGCATCTGCAGGACTGTTGGCATAAAGGTGATCTGATGACCATTGGATCACCTTTTCAGCACGACATTCGCACCGCCTAATCGCATGCATCATGGCCAAGCATTTCATCCATAACCGGGACGAGAGTCCGCCCATGTTCGAGAACAAGTTCCTGGACCTGTTCTCGCGCGTTCACTGGACCATGCCGCTCTATGTGTTCGTGCCCGTTTTCGTGTATTACACCTACATCAGCCTGTTTGAGGTGGGTGTGAGTATCTGGATGTTCATACCGCTGTTCCTGCTGGGAGCGTTCGTATGGTCGTTCGCAGAATACACGCTGCACCGGTTTGTTTTCCATTGGTGCCCACCGGGCAAGATCGGTAAGCGTATCCACTTCATCGCTCACGGAGTGCATCACGATTATCCGAGCGACCGTTTCCGATTGGTGATGCCCCTGCCTTTCAGCATTCCGATAGCCATCGGATTCCATGCGCTGTTCTCATGGATCCTCGGTCCGGAGCTGGTCACCGCGTTCTTCCCAGGATTCGTCATCGGCTACCTCACCTACGACATCGGACACTATGCGCTGCACCACTTCACCTTCAAGCATCCGTTGCTCCTGAAGTTGAAGAAGCACCACATGCTGCACCACTACAAGGATCCCGCGAACGGATTCGGGGTGAGCAACAAGTTCTGGGATGTGATATTCGGCACCAGGCTGGATGGCAAGGCCTCTGAGGCGCAGGCGATTGACTGATTTTCATCAAGTCGATAACATATTTGCTATATAATTTCGTTCCGGCTAAACTAACGGAATCCTCAACCCCAAATCCCATTGCCATGAACATCTCCTTCCGGAAATCGATGCTGGTAGGCTCAGCATTCCTGATGCTTTTCATCTCCTGCGGAAAACTGAAAGACCTGCTCAATCCGCAGATGACGCAGTTCAATGAAGACTCTAACGAGGTCAAAGGCCACTTGGACCAGGCCGACAGCGACATCAACGATGCTTTGAGCGATGTGGGATTCGGTAAGAACGAGACCGGTAAATCCCTTACATCCAGCCCGCTGTGTGGCTGCATTGTGGACGCATCGCAGAGTTCTCAGAACATCATCTTCTTCAACTTTGACGGTTCCACGCCCTGTTTCAGTCCATCCCTCACCCGTTCCGGGCAGATCAAGGTGGAATTGATCAGCGGGGCCAGCTGGCATGATGCCGGTGCGGTGATCCGTGAGACGTTCATCGACTACAAGCTTACCCGTCTGAGCGACAACCGCTCCATTGAGTTCGATGGCGAGAAGACCCTGAAGAACCTCAACGGAAACGATTGGCTCGGTTTCTTCCTCAGCACCAACACCCTGTCCTACGCAGAGCGGGCCCTGAACATCGATGTGACCTTTGAAAATGGCGAGACGGCCATCTGGAACAGTGCCCGTGTGACGGAGTGGAGCTATGTGCAGGCCAATAGCACCCCTGGCATTCAGGTTCCGTTCATCTCTTTCCGTGCCGTTGGCGACACCACGCTGAACGGACAGGCCACCACCGACTCTTGGGGTGTGAACCGCTTCGGACAGGATTTCGTCACCTACTATAATGCAGAGATCATCTCCAACACCTATTGCGGACTGTGGAGACCCAAGTCGGGCGAGCTGGTGCATGAGGTGAACGGTGACCAGTACACACTGACCATGGGTGTGGATCAGAACGGCAACGCTGCTACTGGCAACTGTGCCTATGGTTTTGAGGTGAGCTGGGACGTGAACGGAACAGCCAATAGCCAGATATTCAGTTACTGAGGACGCAAGTTCTCACAGAAAAGGCTCAGGACTCTGGCGCGACACGGAGTTCTGGCCTTTTCGCATGAAAAGGAGTGAACTCACTTCCCTGAGCTGAACTCCTCCAAGGATTTCAACTCCTCGGCCACAAGTTTCTCCCAACGCAACTGTTCCTCTTCAAGGATGCTGTGGCGAGTCTCCTTGTCATATTGGGCCTGAAACTCATTGCAGGCACTATCGAAACGGTCATAAAGCTCAACTGATGGCTTATATCGCTTAGTGCAACCCGTGCCCAACTGCGATATCTCCTTTCGGAGTTTGCGAGCGAAAAGCTCTGTGATGTCGAAATGCAGCTGCTCATGGGCAAGAAGGCGGTCACTGTCCTTGGTCTTCGTCCAACTTTTGGATGGGTTGAAAAAGCAACCGATGACTACATCAGCTTCACCGTTCACGCAGTTCATAGTGATGGACATGCCACTGTTCGTCACGGCCTTATTGGAGGAAGATGCATCGGCCTGCCCCTTGAAATCGCTCCATTTCAATGAGCGGTCGGCACTCCAGGTGATGCAGTCCTTACAGCTCTTGGGCTGAGCAACTGCTATGAATGCTCCACATACAAAGACAAGCGCAATAGAAAGTACTCTTCTCATTTTCCGAACATTTATGTGGTGGAAAATTAAACTTTTGCTCAATTCAACGCAGGCCCAATTCGTGCTGAATGCCCTCGACCTTGGACTGTAGCCCTGCGAGCACTTCCTTGAACCGGTCTTTGGCGGCCAGCGGGGCATTCACGCTGAAGTAGAACTTGATCTTGGGCTCGGTGCCCGATGGACGGGCGGTGACAACACTCCCATCCTCGGTGATGAACTGGAGCACGTTGGATTTCGGCAGGCCCGTGCCCGACACCGCACCATCCTTGAGGCAGGTGCTGGTCTGGTGCTGGTAGTCCTTGAACCAGAGCACCTCCGAGCCTCCGAGTCTGCGGGGCGGGTCGTTGCGCAGCCTGTCCATCATGTCGGCTATCTCCTGCTGGCCTGTGCGGCCTGCCTTGGTGATGCTGATGAGGTCCTCGTGGAACAGTCCATGCTGCAGGTACATGTCTACAAGCATCCCGTACGGGGTCTTGCCCTGCTGTCTGGCCCACGCACACATCTCGGCAATGAGCACACAGGAGAGCACCGCGTCCTTGTCGCGCACAAGGTCGCCTGCCAGGTAGCCGTAGCTCTCCTCTCCCCCACCGATGAACTGCATCTCGCCCTCATACTTGAGGATGAGCTCACCGATGTACTTGAACCCGGTGAGCACGTTGAAACAGGGCACATTCCGGACCTTGGATATGCGCTCGAAGAGGTCGGTGGTGACGATGGTCTTGGCCGTGAACTGCCGCCCGTCCAGTTTTCCGAGTTCGGCCCAGCGCGTGATGAGGTAGTGCAGCAGAAGCGAGCCGGTCTGGTTGCCGTTGAGCAGCTGCAATCGGCCCTCTGCATTGCGGATGGCGATGCCCACGCGGTCGGCATCGGGGTCGCAGCCCATCACGAGGTCGGCCCCGGTGGCCTCGGCCAGTTTCATGGCCATGTCGAGGGCAGCGGCCTCTTCGGGGTTGGGCGATTTCACGGTGGGGAAATCGCCATCGGGCAAGGCCTGCTCGGCCACTTCCTGCACGTTGGTGAAACCTATCTCCCTGAGACAACGGGGCACCAGCGTGCCGGCCGTGCCGTGCAGGTTGGTGAACACGATGCCCATGCCGTGCTGCGCCTTCACGGCCTCGGGCGTGAGGCACAGCGAACGCACCCCTGCGAGGTAGGCCTCGTCCACTTCCCTGTCGATGAGGGTGATGAGGCTGCTGTCGGCCTCCCATTTCACATCCTGCGGGCCGCGCACGGCCTGCACCTCGGTGATCACGGCCTTGTCGTGGGGCGCCACGAGCTGCCCACCGTCCTCGCCATAGGCCTTGTAGCCGTTGTAGACGGGCGGGTTGTGCGATGCGGTGATCACCACCCCGCCCTTGCAGCCGAAATGGCGGATGGCGAACGACAGTTCGGGCGTGGGCCTCAGGTCGCTGAAGAGGTAGGCACGGATGCCGTTTGCCGCGAACACCTCGGCCGTCTTCCGCGCAAAGAGGCGGCTGTTATGCCGGCAGTCGTGCGCAATCGCCACACTTATAGGGATTGTTGATTGTTGATTGTTGATTGATGATTGAGAGGCGTTCTCCTCATCACCCCCACTTTCCATTTTCGATCTTCCATTTTCATCTGCCCACCTTTTCAACAGGTAATTGGCAAACCCCTGCGTGGCCATACCGATGGTGTAGACATTGACGCGGTTGGTGCCCGGCCCCATGATGCCGCGCAGGCCGCCCGTGCCGAACTCCAGCTCGCGGTAGAAACTCTCGGTGAGCTCATCGGGGCGGTGAGCCATCATGTCGGCCACGGCCTCGCGGGTGTGCTTATCAAACGGGGCCTCGGTCCACTGGCGGGCCTTGTCGAGAATGTGCTGTTCGGTCATGTGCTGCTATTGGGGCGGCAAAGATAAAAGGGCTTCCTCGGCACAGCGGAAGGGGGTCTGCATATCTGCAAGGGCTTCCCCTGCACAGCGGAAGGGGGCCTGCATTTCTGCAGGGGCCTCCCCGGCATAGCGGAAGGGGGCCTGCATTTCTGCAGGGGCCTCCCCGGCATAGCGGGAGAGGGCCTGCATTTCTGCAGGGGCCTCCCCGGCATAGCGGGAGAGGGCCTGCATTTCTGCAGGGGCTTCCCCGGCACAGCGGGAGAGGGCCTGCATATCTGCAAGGGCTTCCCCGCCATAGCGGGAGGGGGCCTGCATTTCTGCAGGGGCCTCCCCGGCATAGCGGGAGGAGGTCTGCATTTCTGCAGTGGCTTCCCCGGCATAGCGGTATGGGGTCTGCATATCTGCAAGGGTTTCCCTGCCATAGCGGCAGAGGCCCTTCATACCCACTGTCACTCTTTGAGATAAAGCTTGCGGATCCGCTTCTTCGGGCCGGGGCAGAACTCCGAGTGGCAGTTCATGCACTGATCCACCATACGATTGAATCGGAACACGGACGAGGAATCTGAGGCTTCGAGCTGGCGAACACTCTCCAGATAGGCTTCGGCAAAGGCGGTGAAGACGGGGCCTTTCACGGTGCTGTCGGTCGGGATGGCCGCATGGATGGCCGCGAAATCGCGCAGTCCGGTGGGTTGTTCGCCCCGCTCCACCTGCGCCTTGATGCGCTCCCCGTCCGCGAACATCTCGCGCATGAGCAAGGCCAGCTCGCTATCGCCATTGGGATTGATGGGTCTCTCTGCAACAGGTTCCATCTGCTGGCCCTCGTTGCATGAATACCAGCATGCAAAAGCGATGAGGCAGAAAAGCAAACGCATCAACGGAGCCATTGGAATCACTTGTCGGTGCGCTCCACGCCCACCACGAAATACTCAGTCTCACCGAGGAAGAAGAGCTTGATGAACTTCTCCTCGTAGCGCAGATTGACGCGCTCGCCACTGAGCGACACTTCCTCAAGTTCCTTCACCACCTGCTCATCTCTTACCGAGAACATGAAGGCCTGACTGAGCGGATTGCGCGGGTCCATGGCAGCCCCGAAGGTCTCGAGGTCCAACTGGCCCTCGTAGGTCTTGAACACCACTCCCCGCTTGCTCACCTTGAGTACCGTGCCAGCACGGACGCCCTCACTGTAAGGCACATACACAACGAATACACCAAATCCGATCACGATGAGCAGCAGGATGGCGAAAAACCAACGGAAGAAGTTCCGCACTTTGCGCTTGGCCTTGTCTGCAAATTTCTCCTGATTGGTATCGTTGGTTGTCATGAGATGGTGTTTCGTACAAATGTATCCCATCGTTCGTCAATCGGACATGCCGTGGTTCGTTACTTTCGACCCCACACGCGGATGTAATGGGAAAAATAGCGTTGCATTGGAGAATCATCATCGGCCTGGTGCTGGGTGTGGTGTTCGCTTTGGTGTCCAGTTCGCTGGGACTGAGCCGTTTCACCATCAACTGGATCGATCCGTTCGGCACCATATTCATCAATCTGCTCAAACTCATCGCGGTGCCATTGGTGCTACTGTCCATCATCAAGGGCATAGCCGGGCTGAGCGACATCGGGCGATTGGGCCGCATGGGTTCGAGGACGGTGGCCATCTATCTCTCCACAACACTGGTGGCGGTGTGCCTCGGTCTGGTCATCGTCAATCTGCTGCAGCCCGGCAACAGGGTGGACGATGGGCAACGCCTTGCCAACCGCATCGCCTATGAGGTATGGGCCGAAGAGAATGGGCATGACATCAAAGATGCCGAGTGCTTCTCTTGCCTGCCCGAACATGCCGGCCTTGTGGCCCAGGCGCGGGGAAAAGTGGTGATGGAGCAGGCTGATGAAACGGTGCAGAGCCGAGTGAAGGCCGCGCGGCAGAACAAGGAAAGCGGGCCCCTTCAGTTTCTGGTGGACATGGTGCCCAGCAACATCTTCCTATCACTCAACAACAACTCGCTGATGCTGCAGGTCATTTTCTTCGGCCTGTTCTTCGGGGTATGTCTCATCCTGATACCTGCCGAACAGGCCGCGCCCGTGATCGCCTTTGTGGACGGGGCCAACGAGGTGTTCCTGAAAATGGTGGATGTGGTGATGAAGGCGGCCCCCTTCTTCGTGTTCGCCCTGTTGGCAGGCGTGATTTCCAAAATGGCGGGCGATGACCCATCGGCCGTCATCAACATCTTCAAGGGTCTGGGCTGGTACAGTCTTGCTGTGGCGCTGGGGTTGGCCATCATGATATTCCTATTCTATCCGCTTCTCATCAGTTTGATGACAAAGGGCATCGGATTCCGAAGATTCTATCAGGCGATAGCCCCTGCGCAGTTCCTTGCCTTCAGCACCAGCAGCAGTGCGGCCACATTGCCCGTGACGATGGAATGCGTTCAGGAGAACCTCGGAGTGAGCAAAGAGGTGAGCAGTTTCGTGCTGCCCATCGGTGCCACGGTGAACATGGACGGCACCAGCCTCTATCAGTCCGTGGCCGTAGTGTTTCTTGCCCAGTTCCATTGGGTGGAGCTCGACCTGCAGCAGCAGCTCACCATCGTGCTCACGGCCACCTTGGCGTCCATAGGGTCTGCGGCCGTGCCCAGTGCGGGACTGATCATGCTCATCCTGGTACTGGAAAGCGTGGGGCTGAACCCCGCATGGATCGCCATCATCTTCCCCGTGGACCGCATCCTCGACATGGGCCGCACGGTGGTGAACGTGACGGGCGACTGCGCGGTGGCGGCCATCATCGGGGCTGGTGAGAAGCCTTAACTTTCAAGAAATTTGCAGTCCGCAATTGTTGAACCAACAGAACTATGAAAAAAGCCCTCATCGCCCTTGGAATCATTGTCGTGCTGCTGCTCACAGCGGCCATCGTGCTGCCCATCGTTCTCAAAGAGCCCATCAAGAAGGCCGTGATCGAGGAGGCCAACAAGAACCTCAATGCCAAGGTCAACTTCAGCGATGTGAGCCTGTCGCTCTTCCGCAGCTTCCCCGACCTGTTCGTGGGCGTGGAGAACCTGAGCGTCATCGGCATAGGTGACTTCGAGGGCGATACGCTCGTGTACCTTGAAACGCTTGGATTGGATGTGAACATCATGAGCGCCATCAATGGGTCGCCCATCATCAACCACATCCGGCTGGCCGATGGTCTGGCGAATGTGCTGGTGCTGAAGGACGGCCGGGCCAACTATGACATTGTGCCCGAGAGCACAGGCCCACAGGAGAAGCCGGCCACCGAACCCACGGCCTTCCGACTGGAAATGAAGAAGTTCTCCATCGACAATGTGGAACTGCGCTACGATGACCGCGAGGGCGGGACCAAAGTATCCACCGCTGCGCTCAACATGACCCTCCGTGGCGATTTCACGGCCGACAACACCAACATCGACACCGAGGTGAACATGACGAGACTGTCGGTGAACAGTGGTGGGATTCCCTACCTGAGCAAGGCGGAATTAGAACTGAAAGCAGAAGTGGATGCCGACCTCAAGAACATGGCCTTCGTGCTCAAGGACAACTCCTTGCGCATCAACGGACTCAACCTCGTGTGGCAGGGCAGCGTGGGCATGCCCAATGATGATGACATCAGCATGGACCTCACATTCGGAGCACCGAAGACCGATTTCAAGGAGATACTCTCGCTCATCCCGGCCGTTTACATGACCGATTTCAGCTCGGTGAAGACCAGCGGGAACCTCACACTCAAGGGCTTTGCCAAGGGCACGTACAACGAGAAGAACCTGCCCGGATTCAATGTGGACCTGAAGGTGGCCAACGCTTCGTTCCAGTATCCGGACCTGCCCAAGAAGGTGGAGGACATCGCCATCGACCTCAATGTGCGCAATCCCGGGGGCGATGCCGACAAGAGCATCATCGACCTCAAGAACTTCCATTTCGCGATGGCAGGCAATCCGTTCGATATCCGCCTTTTGGTGAAGACGCCCACGAGCGACCCGGACATCGATGCCTCCTTCAAGGGAAAACTCGTGCTGAGCAGCATTGCCGATGTGATGCCGCTGGAAAAGGAAGACCGCATCAACGGCACCCTGATTGCCGATGCCGACCTCAAGGGGCGTCAGTCTTTCCTCGACAACAAGCAGTATGACCGATTCGTGGCCAAAGGCGAGATCATCCTTACCGATTTCGAGTATGCCACTAAGGAACTGGCCGTGCCCATGAGCATCAAGTATGCGCAGTTCCGCTTTGCACCCACACATCTCGAGCTGGCATCACTGGATGCGAAGGCCGGCTCCTCCGACATCAAGGCCAGCGGCCGTATCGACAACTATCTGGGCTACGCGCTCAAGGATGAGCTGCTCAAAGGCCGATTCAACATCAGCAGCACGCTGCTGGACGTGAATCAACTGATAGGCATCGTGCCGAGCGACCCGAACGCTGCTGCGCAACCGGCCGAGCAGGCACCGGCCAGCACCGAGCCTTTCCTGGTGCCTCAGAATCTGGATGCGGCCCTCGTGCTCAACATCGGCAAGCTGCTGTATGACAACATGGTCCTGACGCAGGTGAAAGGCAACGCCCATCTGAATGAGGGCCGTGCCGACCTGGACGGTCTCAGCTTCAACACGCTGGGCGGCTCTGTGGCCATGAGCGGTGCCTATGACACCCGCGATGAGAAGAAGCCCGGTTTCGGTTTCGACCTCAATGTGAGTGAAGTGGTGCTGAAGGAGGCCTTCCGCACCTTCAACACGGTGAAGAGGATCGCTCCGTTCGGTGAGCGGGCCGAGGGCAAGGCCACCATCCAGTTCAAGATCCAAGGTCTGATGAAAGGCATGGAGGCCGATCTTAACTCGCTGAACGGAGGAGGCCGCTTCATGTCGAAGAGCCTGAAGATCTCGGGCACCGAGGTGCTGAACAAGGTCACCGAGGTCATCAAACTCGATTATCTGAAGAATCCGGAGCTGAAGGACGTGAACCTGAGCTTCAAGTTCGAGAAGGGCCGGGTGAGCCTCGAACCATTCGATGTGAAAGTGGGCCCTGTGGCCGCCAACATCGGTGGTAGCCACGGATTTGATGAGACGATGGACTATGTGGTCAAGACCAGCATTCCGACCGCGGCCCTTGGTGCGCAGGCAGGCGCTGTGATCGGTGGTCTGTCATCGGCCGCCAGCAAGTTCGGTGTGAATCTCGGAGCCAGTGACAAGATCGATGTGAACCTGCTGGTGAAAGGCACCTTCGCCAAGCCGGTCATCGTGCCGACCTTCGGAAGTGCAGGAGGCGCGAGCACAGGCGAAAGCATCAAGAACATGGCCGTGGATGAGCTGAACAAGCAGAAGGACGAGTTGGAGCAGAAGGCACGCGAAGAGGTGGACAAACTGAAGAATCAGGCCGAACAGGAAGCGGCCCGCCTGAAGAAAGAGGCCGAGGACCGCGCACGGGCCGAAGCGGAAAGATTGAAGAAGGAGGCGGAGAAGCGCGCCAAGAAAGAGGCTGAGGACAGACTGAAGGGCATTTTCGGGAAACCCAAAAAGTGACCCGGACCATAACTTTGTGAGGATTAAAGACCAAAAGCCATGAGAACGGTCACCGTGCGCATGCCTGACGAGGATTTCAAACGGCTGGGAATCTCTTCCGACAGCATTTCTATTGATGAGCTGATGGACATCCTGCATCGGGATGCCACCATTCAGGCCATGATGAGTTCATACGCGCTGTCAAGAAAGCAGGGGCTGCCCGAATTGACAATGGAGGAGATCGATGAGGAGGTGAAAGCCGTCAGGGCCGATGCGAAGCGCAATCATTGACACCAATGTGATTGTTTCCGCTGTGCTCGGAAGTGGTTATCCGAGGCGAATCATGTATGAACTCTTCCTTTTTGGAAAGTTTGAGATGCACGTTTCCAACGAGCTTCTTCGGGAGTACGAAGATGTTCTTGCCCGTCCGAAGTTCATCAGGTACCCGGAATTCGAGGTCGCAGCCACATTGCTGATGGAACGCATCCGTAAGTGTTCCTGTCGATTCGCTCCTAAAGAATCGGTGCATGTGATTCGGGACGATGCGGACAATAGACTGCTTGAACTCGCGTTAGTGTCCAAAGCCGATTTCATAGTCACCGGAAACTTCAATGATTTCAACTTCAATCTGTTCCACGACACCCGGATTGTGGGTCCAAAAGAATTTCATGACCTTATTGAGAAGAACTGAAATGCCCGAACCCTCCAAGCACCATTCCCCATTTTCCATGTTCCACTTCCTCATTGTCCTGAGCTTGATGCTCGGCACCACGGCCACAGCCCAGAACCCCGAGGGCTGCGAGATGCCCGGAGGCAAGAAGGTGCAGAAACTCTGGGAGGACGCTTTGGCGGAGAAGAAACCCTCGGAGCGGAGGGTACTCTATGACCAGGTGCTTGCGCAGGAACCTTCCCACCCCGGTGCCCTGTTCGGCAAATACTACGAACAGCTGAAGCAGGCCGAGAAGAACCCGATGGGCAAAGGCATCGGATTCGGCTATGAGCCGATGAAACAGGTGGTGGATCAGTGTCCGGACTATCACCCCTACCCTTTCTACTATCTGGGCATGATCTGCATGGAGCGCAAGACCTTCAAGGAGGCCGAGCAGCACTTCAAGGCGTTCCTGAAACTGGAGCTGCCCGACCCGCGGATGTATCCGAAGGACTACACCGAAAAGTACACGGAGGTCGAGGCCCTGCTGCCCAAGTGCGCCTACTACGATTCGCTTTACAGCCATCCCGTGCCGTTCGACCCGAAAGTGGTGCCGGGCGTATCGAGCCGGAACAACGACTATCTGGCCATTCTCTCGCCCGATGGGGACAATGCGCTCTACATCCGCAGGCATCAGGTGCGCAGAAAAAACGACCTCACCCCGCGCGAAATCGAGGAGTTCACCATCAGCCGCAGGAAGCCTGACGGCACCTTCGATGACGGCACGGCCATGCCGCGCCCCTTCAACCTAACCGAGAACCTGGGCAGTGCCAGCATGACCATCGACAACAAGCGCATGTTCCTCACCATCTGCGATGACCTTGCCACCGGCTACAAGAACTGCGATATCTATTACAGCGACTGGCACCCGGCCGGTTGGGGCGACCCTGTGAACCTCGGTGAGGGTGTGAACGGCAAGAATTCCTTTGAAGGCCAGCCCACTGTGACACCCGATGGTAAGACGCTCTACTTCGTAAGCATCCGCGAGGACGAGATCGGTGACATCGACAACATGGACCTCTACATCTCCCACCTGCAGGACGATGGCACATGGGGGCCTGCCAAGAACATGGGCACCACCATCAATACCAAGAAGAACGAGAAATCGCCTTTCATCCACGAGGATAGCCACACGCTCTATTTCAGCTCGGAGGGGCACAGCGGGGTGGGCAAATTCGATATCTACTACACCAAGCAGGACAGCCTCGGTAACTGGATAAAACCGAAGAACATCGGGCATCCCATCAACAGCGAGGGCGATGACGTGGGCTTCTTTGTGAGCGTGGACGGCAAGACCGCCTTCTTCAGCAGCAACGAGCGCGAGGACGGTGTGGGCGGCTGGGACCTCTTCAGTTTCGAACTCTACAAGGAGGCGCGGCCCGAGAAGGTGCTCTTCGTGAAAGGAAAGCTGAAGGACGAGAAGAACGGCCGCGTCACATCGGGCACGGTGCAGCTCACCAACATGCGCACGAAGGAGGTGCGCGAGGTGGATGTGGACAGCATCACGGGCGGCTATGTGGCGGTGATGAACCTCGATGCCGATGTGATGCTCACGGTGAAGAAGGACGATGCGGCTTTCACCTCCCGATACTTCAGCAAGGACGACCCCGAGCTGGGCGGAGTGGTGAAAGAGGACATTCAGGTGAAGAATCTCAAGGCCGGAGAGGCCTATCGCATCAACGACATCAACTTCGATTTCGAGAAATCGGAGCTCACCACGGCCAGCCGAAACATCCTCGATGCCTTTGCCGCTTATCTGAAGAACAACCCGAAGCTGAAAGTGGCCATCCACGGGCACACGGACAGCGATGGTTCAGCCTCGCTGAACATGACGCTCTCGGAGAGCCGGGCCAAGGCGGTGCGCGACCATCTGGTGGCGCAGGGCGTGGCCGCAGCACGTCTCACACACAAAGGCTTCGGGGCCACCAAGCCCATTGCCGACAACGGTACGCCCGAGGGCAAGGCCAAGAACCGCAGAACGGAGTTCGTAATAGATGCGAAGTGATCAGCGCTTGCCCTTGTGGCGGGTGCTCTTTTTCCCCGTTTTCGCTGCCGCCTTCTTGTGGGGCCCACCGAGGTTGACCTTCATATTCTTGGCCTTCTTCTCATGGAAGGCCCCCTGCGAATGCTTGAGCACATCGCTCTGCGTGTAGCGGATGCCGGGCACTGCGGGCCGCTCGTCCTCGATGAGCTGGTCGGACAGCTCGACATCGTCCGGCACCGGCACCACGGGAATCTCGCGCTGCATGAGCTGCTGCACCGCCAGCAGGGCCTGCTCCTCCTTGTCGGTGGCGAACGCGATGGCAATGCCCTTGCGGTCGGCACGGCCCGTGCGGCCTATGCGGTGAATGAACTCCGTGGGCTCTACAGGGATATCGAAACTCACCACATGGCTCACGCCCTCGATGTCAAGACCGCGCGACACGAGGTCGGTGGCGATGAGCACGCGGTGCGCCCCGGTGGCGAACGAGCGCAACGCCCCGAATCGGTAGTTCTGTGACTTGTTGGAGTGGATGACGCCCACCTCCTCTCGGAAACGCGGGGCGATGATGTCGAACAGCATGTCGGCCTGGCGCTTGCTGGCCGCGAACACCAGCACCTTGCTCATCTCGTTGTCCTCCAGCAGATAGGAGAGCATGTTGGCCTTGCTGTTGAAATTGGGCAGACGGTAGAGCAACTGCGTGATCTGGTCCACGGGAGTGCCCGGAGGCGCGGCCTCTACGCGCACATGGTCCACGAACTCGTCCTCGATCAGTGCGGCCACCTCCTGCGACAGCGTGGCCGAGAACATGAGGTTCTGACGTCTCTCGGGCAGCAGTTCGAAAATGCTCTGAATCTGCGGACGGAAGCCGAGGTCGAGCATCTCATCCACCTCATCGATCACCAGCCGCTGCACACTTTTCAGCTTCAGCGAACCCTCGAAGGCCAGGTCGAGCAGGCGGCCGGGGGTGCCCACCAGGATGTCGAGGCCATCGTTCACCACCTGTTTCTGCGTGTTGATGTTGGTGCCACCGTACACCCCTCCCACCCTCACGGTCATGTAGGCGGTGAGTTTCTCCACCTCTTCCACCACCTGGGTCACCAGTTCGCGGGTGGGCACAATGATGAGGATGCGCGGGTCGTTCTTCTTGGAGAACTCCAGCATCCGCAGCAGCGGCAGCAGATAGGCGATGGTCTTTCCTGTTCCGGTCTGGGCCACGCCCACCACGTTCTTTCCCGACATCACCACTGGGAACGAACGGTGCTGGATGGTGGTGGGGCGTGTGAGCCCCATATCGGTCAGGGCATTGAACAGCGGGGCATTGATGTTGAGGTCGGTGAAGGTCACTGCGGTGGGATAAGCCGCAAAGGTCGGCATTCGCAGAGGGATGGTGGGGGTTGATGATTGTTGATTGAAGCTTGCTGCGAAATCAACTCGGTTGGTCCCGATAGAGCAGGCCGGAATACCACCAACCACCCGGTTGGCCTCGATAGTGACGGTCGGAATGCCACTAACCGCACGGTTGGTGCCGATAGAGCCGACCGGAATGCCGCCAACCACTCGGTTGGCCTCGATAGTGACGGCCGGAATGCCACTAACCGCCCGGTTGGTGCCGATAGAGCCGGTCGGAATGCCACTAACCGCTCGGTTGGTGCCGATAGAGCCGGTCGGAATGCCACCAACCACCTGGTTGGCCTCGATAGAGGCAGGCGGGCACAGATGGGCTGTTCTTTCGTGGGCATGGCAGTGGGTGTTCGTGGTCGGTCGGGGCGGCCCTGCGTTGCGCCTGTGGGCCGCAGCAAGGCACTCGGACAGCAAAACTATCCGTTTAGTTCAGTAAACTATCCGTTTAGTTCAGTAAACTGTCCATTTGGTTCAGTAAACTATCCGTTTAGTTCAGCAAACTATCCATTTGGTTCAGCAAACTATCCGTTTAGTTCAGTCATGTATCCGTTTAGTTCAGTACTATATCCATTTGGTTCAGTGAACTATCCTTTTTGGATAGTTCTCTGTCTATTTTGGATAGTGTTCTATCCGTTTCGTTCATCCGGAAGCATACGGGCAGGGCCAGACGGGGTGAAACCCTACATTTTTGCGCTGCGGAGCGTTCTGGAAGGGTAAGGGGCGGAGTATTCCTCAGTTCTCAACAGCGGCAGCGCCCTCCCCCGCCCGCGCGAGGCTGCGCCTCGTGCGTACTATTCGGAACCGTCCCCGGTTCCAAATTCCATTTAACCATATTTTAGCCCTCAGGCAGAAACTTCGCTACCTGCACAATCCCGCACATGCGGGATGAAGGCAGGCATCGTTACCGAGCCGCATCATTACCTTCATAGCAGTGCCCACCCCGACCGGAGACTTGATGTACTTGACATTGTTTGAGAAGATGAACAGGTTGCTGACGGGGACGTCAGCCTATAGAACGCACGAGGCGCAGCCTCGCGCGGGCGGCATACCACCAACCACCTGGTTGCTGCAATAGGAACGCCCCCGTGAAAAAGCCCCCCGTGTCGCAGGGCCGGCCACCGAAACACCCGTTCTTTGCGGCAGGTGGCCATGGAGAGAACCTTCGACTTTGTGATACTCGGCAGCGGGCTCGGAGGCCTGCAATGCGGCCACATCCTTGCCGATTTCGGGTTCAGCGTCTGCATTCTGGAGAAGAACCAGCAGCTGGGCGGAAGCCTGCAGGTGTTCGCGCGGGAGAAGACGGTGTTTGACACAGGGGTGCACTACATCGGTGGGCTGGACGAGGGCGAGGGGCTGCACCGCTATTTCCGCTACTTCGGCCTGATGGACGGGGTGAAATGGAAGCGGATGGACGAGGAAGGGTTCGACCGCATCTCGTTCTCGGACGACCCGACCGTCTATCACCACGATCAGGGCTGGGAGGGTTTCGTGAGGCGGCTCACGCAGCATTTCCCGGAAGAGCGGGAGGCCATCCTCAAGTATCGCGAAACGATAGCGCAGGTGGTGGACAGCTTCCCGCTGGACCGACTGGAACTGAGCGAGCACGACCATCTGGACCCGAACCTGCTGCACCTGAGCGCTGCGGAGTTCATCAACGGACTGACGGACAACCATCGCCTCAGGGCGGTGCTGGCGGGCTCATCGCTGCTGCACGCGGCCACGGCCGAGAAATGCCCTTTGTTCGTGCATGCGCTCACCACCAACGGCTATATGAACGGGGCATGGCGCTGTGTGGACGGTGGGTCGCAACTGGCCAAGGTGCTGGCGCAGCGCATCCGCGAGCGGGGCGGAGAGCTCCACAGGCGGGCCGAGGTGAGGGAGTTGAGGACGGAGAACGGGAAGGTCACTTCCGCCATCTGCGCGGACGGGAGGGAATTCCGTGGGCGGCATTTCATCTCCAACATCCACCCCAAGAACACCTTCGACCTGCTGTCCGCAGACCTGTGCAAGGGGCCCTATTTCAAGCGCATCGCATCGCTGCCCAACACGCTGTCCTCCTTCAACGTGCATATCGTCTGCAAGCCGGAGAGCTTCCCCTACCTCAACCACAACCGCTACCACCACCGCAGCCACAATGCCTTCGCGCAGCCCGACTACCGCGAGGACGACTGGCCGCTGAACCTGATGCTGTCCACGCCCGCCAGCTCTAAATCGGAGACGCATGCAGAGGGCATCACGCTGATGACCTACATGCGCAGCAGCGAGGTGGACGCCTGGGCCGGGACCCACAACACCATTGTGCATCCCGGGCAGCGCGGGGCCGACTATGAGGATTTCAAACGCAGGAAGGCCGAGCAGATGATCGCAGCGGCCGAGGAGATGTTCCCCGACATCCGCAGCTGCATCCAGAGCCTGCATTGCACCACCCCGCTCACGTTCAGAGATTACATCGGCAACGATGACGGCAGCATGTACGGACTGGAGAAGGACTTCCGGTCGCCCCTGCGCACCTTCATCCCACCCCACACCAAGGTGCCCAATCTCTACCTCACGGGGCAGAACATAAATCTGCACGGCATGGCGGGAGTCACCATCAGCAGTGTCGTGACTTGTAGTTCATTTGTGGGAAGAAAGCAGCTCTTGGAGCGCATCCTATCTCACAGCGAATGAAACACGTTGACGTCCTCATCATCGGGGCAGGGCCATCCGGCACGGTGGCCGCCTCCTATCTCCGCAATCAGGGGCATGAGGTGCTCATTGTGGAGCGCGCGAAGTTTCCCAGACTGGTGGTCGGTGAAAGTCTCTTGCCGCTGAGCATGGGCCATTTTGAGGAGGTGGGGCTGCTGCCCGCGCTCGATGCGATGAACTTTGAAGTGAAGGCCGGGGCCAAGTTCTTCCATCCCGATGGCACGTTCCATCTCTCGTTCAGCGAGAATCACACTCCGGGCTGGACATGGACCTGGCAGGTGCCCCGTGCCGACTTTGACAAGACCCTTGCCGATGCCACCGAGCGCAAAGGCGTGCAGATCAGCTACGGCAGTTCCATCACCGGCATCCGCTTCCTGCCCACGCATGTGGAGGTGGACATCGCCCTGGCCGATGGTGCGAAGCAAACGGTCTCCTGCAAGTTCGTGATCGACAGCAGTGGCAACGGTGGCGTGCTCGCGCAGATGCTTCAGATTCCGACACGCACGGCCGACACGGGACGCATGGCGGTGTTCACCCATGTGGACGACACCACGCGTGCTGAGCATCCGGAGCCGATGCAGATCAGCTTCGATATCCTGGAGCGCGACCTGTGGTTCTGGGTCATACCGTTCTCCAACGACATCACCTCCATCGGCATGGTGGGCGGAAAAGAGTATTTCAAGGAGTTCGGCTCCCTGCCCGATGAACAGGCGCTGCGCAACATGGTGCAACGCTCAAAGCGTTTCCGCGACCGCTTCGGTGAAATGCCCTTCCGCTTCAGCCCCAACGTCATCAGAGATTATACCCGCGCCACGGAGCGTTTCATCGGTGACCGCTTCGTGCTCACTGGCAATTGTGCCGAGTTCCTCGACCCGGTGTTCAGCAGCGGGGTGGCCTTCGCCACCGAATCGGGCATCACGGCCGCCAAACTCGTGCACCGCCAGTTGCAGGGCGAGGCCGTGGACTGGCAGACCGAATATGTGGCCCACATGGAGGAAGGCATCAGCGTGTTCCGTTCCTATGTGAACGAGTGGTACACGGGCAACTTGCAGAAGATCTTCTGGCATCCGCAGGTCAACATGCGGTTCAAGCGCATGCTCACCTCTGTGCTCGCGGGCTACGTGTGGGACAGGGAGAATCCGTTCGTCAACCGCCACGACCGTATCATCCGCACCCTCGCCCGCGTGGTGGAGATCGAGCAGGAGATGGATGCCGAGCGCCAAATGGGTGCTGTGGCATAGGCGCGCCCCTCGCCTGGGCTATCTTTGGCGCATCACCCCACCTGCGCCTTGAAGAAGCTCCACAAACTGGTCATCACGTCCTACATCGGGCCGTTCATCCTGACCTTTTTCGTCTCGCTCTTCATCCTGTTGATGCAGTTCCTCTGGAAGTACATCGATGATCTGGTGGGCAAGGGGCTCGAATGGTACATCATCGCGGAGCTGATGTTCTATGCTTCGGCCAGTCTGGTGTCGCTTGCCCTGCCGCTGGCCGTGCTCATCAGCAGCATCATGACCATGGGCAATTTCGGGGAGCACTATGAACTGGTGGCGATGCGCGCATCGGGCATATCGCTCGGAAGGGTGCTCTATCCGCTCATCGTATTCTCGGTGGTGGTGAGCCTGGGGGCGTTCTATTTCTCCAACAACATCCTGCCCATCGCCAACCTGAAGATGGGCACCCTGCTCTATGACATCCGCCATAAGAAGCCCACGCTGGACATCCGGCCGGGCATGTTCTTCCGCAGCATAGACGGCTATGTGATCCGTGTGACCGACAAGGGCGAGGAAGGCGAACTCTATGGGGTGATGATCTATGACCACACCGACAACAAAGGGAACATAAAGGTGATCCTGGCCGACAGCGGCACCATGACCATGGTGAGCGAGCGCTATCTGGAGATGGAGCTCTACAACGGCCGCAGCTACAACCAGCAGGACAACAAGAACAGCAGTTCCAAGAGCTATCCGCAGCTGCGCAACGAATTCGCCCACAACATCATCCGCTTCGACCTTTCGGGCTTTGAAATGTCGCGCAGCAACGAGGAGATCTTCAAGGACAACTACAAGATGCAGAGCCTCGGGCAACTGAAGCGCAACATCGACACCCTGAATGTGCGCCTCGCAGAACGGAATGTGAGCCATTTCACAAGTGTGCAGCGCAACTTCAAATACCTCTCGGCACCTGCCGATTCGCTCATCGCTCCGAGGCATGCGGTGGCCGTGAATCCGGACATGCTCCAGAATTTCCCGGCAGAGGACCGCAGCCGAATCGTAGAGGCCGCATTGAACTACGCCCGCAGCGGACGGGCCTATGTGAGCAGCACCCTCTCGGATGTCGAGTCGCGGGAGCAGCGGCTCAACCGCTATTGGATAGAGGTGCACCGCAAATTCACGCTGAGCATCGCGTGCATCATCCTGTTCTTCATCGGTGCGCCTTTGGGGGCCATCATCCGCAAGGGCGGACTGGGCCTCCCCACGGTGTTCTCCATCATCTTCTTCCTCATCTACTACCTGCTCTCCATCACGGGCGAGAAATTCGCCAAAGAGGGTCTTTGGCCCATCTGGCGGGGCATGTGGCTGTCCTCGATGGTGCTGCTGCCCGTTGGCCTGTTCCTCACCCACAAGGCCATCACGGATTCGGCCATCTTCGAATGGGAATTCTACCTACGGCCTTTCAAGCGATTGGCGGAACGCCTCCGAAAGAACAGCGATGCGGATACTTCAGGTCTGTAACAAGCCCCCCTACCCTGCTGTGGACGGTGGCTGCATGGCCATGGCGGCCATCACCAACGGTCTACTGGACGCTGGGCACAAGGTGAAGGTGCTGTGCATGAGCACCCACAAGCATCCGTTCTCTGCACAGGCTGTTCCTCCGCACATCCTCTCCGCAACGGCCATGGAGGCGGTGCAGTTGGATGTACTGGTGAAGCCATTGGACGCCTTGCTCAACCTGTTCTCCAGCGATTCCTACAACCTGTCCCGGTTCAGAAGCTCGGCCTTCGGGCATAGGTTGGCAGCGCTGTTGGAGGAAGAACAGTATGACATTGTTCATCTGGAGAGTCTCTTCTGTGCGCCCTACATGGCCACGGTGCGCCAGCACTCGAACGCCAAGGTGGTGCTGAGGGCTCACAATGTGGAGCACAGCATCTGGCAACGTTTGGCAAAGCAGGCAAGGAATCCGTTGAAGGCGGCCTATCTGCGCCTGATGGCCGGACGGCTGCGGATAGAGGAACTTTCCCTGTTGCAGCAGGTGGACGGCATCGCCACCATCACCGCAGACGACCTGAAAGCGTTGCGTCAACTGGGCATCCATGTGCCTATGACCACAGTGCCCATGGGGCTGGACGTGCGCAGTTTCGAACAGCAGACGCCTGCCTCCGGGCCATTGGTCCTCTATCATCTGGCCAGCATGGACTGGCAACCGAATATCGATGCGGTGGACTACTTCATCGGCCATATCTGGACCGCGCTCCATCAGGCATTGCCCGAGCTATCCGCCCATTTCGCAGGACGGAACATGCCTGAGCGACTGCTCGGCCAGCATCGGCCTCCGTTGCACGTATCAGGGGAGGTCGATGCAGCGGCCGAATTTGCGCGGAAGGCGCAGATCATGGTGGTACCGCTGCTGTCCGGTGGCGGCATGCGCGTGAAGATCGTGGAGGCGATGGCCCTTGGCAAAGTGGTGCTCTCCACGTCCATCGGTGCGCAGGGCATTCCCTTCACGGACGGGAAAGACCTGCTAATCGCCAACACCCCGCAGGCATTCGTGGAGCGAATGGAATGGTTGCGCGCCCATCCTGAGGAGGTGCATCGCATTGGCAATGCGGCAAGGGCACTGGCCCTCCGTGAGTTCGACCGAAGCGTAGTGACGGCAAGACTGGTGGACTTCTATCAGACCATCTGAACCAAAAATAAAAGGGCCGCAGAAGGGAAATCCCACCTGCGGCCCTGATTCCAAAGCATGAGGCTCAATGACCGTGCATGTGTCGGTTCAGTTCGCGCACACTGCTGGAGAAACTGAAGCGGTCGTTCACCACGAAGTAGTTCTGCGGGTCGGCCACGTAGGCATAGGCGAACTTGGCGAGTTCCAACCTCCGCGACTCGAAGGACAGCAGTCCCATCAAGTCGGCCACCTGCACGGACGTGGCCCCGTTCATCCTGATCCCCTGCATGGCAATGGCCAAACGATTGCTGTCAAAGCCCTGCGCAGCCACGGTGTTCATCAGGGCAGCGAAGGTATTGGGGGCCATGCCCACCTGCACAGGCGTGCCACACCATCCGGGGCCATGTACGGGTGCCGGGAGAGGATGCACCACGGCTATCGGGGTGGAATGCACCTGCACTCCGCCATACGGCATCACGTTCACCTGCACGTTACTAAGGGCAGGCACATGCACGCTTCCTGCATAGACCGTAGCACGGGCCGGATGCCCGGGACGCATCACCCGCAGCGGATAGATGCCCGGAGCGAGTCCCGAGAACGTGAGCTGCTGCATGCCTGGACGATAGGCCTGACCATTGAAGATGACGGTCATCGCGGGATGATGTCCCATCAGGACCACATGGACCGATGAACTGGGATGAAAGGCCATGGCCACAGCTGTGGATAAGGCCAACACAAGGGATAAAGCAACTGTTCTCATGACTTCCGATTTTGAGGTTCAAACTGGCGGAACCAAATGGTGTGCCAAGTCGCAAACGCAACATTGACGTAATAGGACGGAACTACCTTTGAAACCACCAAAAAGCCCCTATGCTGCGCAGTTTTCCGTTCATCATCGCCTTCTCTATCGTAACGTCAGCATTCGCGTTCAGAACTGCGCTGAAGAACGACCCTCCGACCACGGTAGTCTTCTACAACGTGGAGAATCTATTCGACACCATCGACACCCCGGATGTACAGGATGAAGACTTCACCCCAAGCGGTAAATTGAATTGGAATACAGAACGTTATCACAAGAAACTGAAGGATCTGTCGGGCGTTCTGGCCGCTGCCTCTGCACCAGCTCTCCCATTGGCCTTCGGTCTGTGTGAAGTAGAGAATCGGGCAGTGGTGGAAGACCTCGTGTCCACCGATGCACTGAAGAAAGGCAGCTTCAAAGTGGTTCATGCCGATAGCCCGGATGCCCGTGGCATCGATGTGGCCTTCGCTTACGATGCATCACGGATGAAGGAACTCCATCATGAGGCCATCCGCATCCATTTCGACTTCGAGCCAGAAACCCGCACACGCGACATCCTCTACGTAAAGACCCTTTTCAAGAAGGACACGCTGCATTTCTTCATCAACCACTGGCCCAGCCGCAGAAGCGGACAGCAGGAAAGCGAGGCCAGAAGACTCGTTCCAGCGCATATCGTGCGCCACAGGTCTGATTCCCTCATGAAAATCGACCCACAGGCCAGAATCATCATCATGGGCGATTTCAACGACTATCCGAACAATGCGAGCATGACCGAGGTGATGAAATCGGTGCCGGGATCAGGATCGGGCCTCACCAACCTCACCTATGCACTGCATGCCTCGGGCAAGGGTTCCTATAACTATAAAGGCGAATGGGGCATGCTGGACCAGTTCATCGTATCCGAAG
Organism: uncultured Chryseobacterium sp.; assembly: GCA_964488095.1. Classification (GTDB taxonomy): domain Bacteria; phylum Bacteroidota; class Bacteroidia; order UBA10329; family UBA10329; genus UBA10329. Next base: position 49,372 of record CAZATP010000001.1, on the reverse strand, counting down.
GCCTACTGAAAGCCAAGCGGGGCTGGGCCGTGAGCGATTCCTCGGCCACCATACATGAAGCGGAGAACCTGATCTACGTGAACCCCAAGAACGGGGACCGCTCCCCGAGCAAGACCTACGGTGGCGACAAGTATTACGGTGGATTCTCCGATCACCTGCCCATCATCCTGCGTTTGGAGCAGCGGAGGATTAAATGAGGAAAACTTCCGCGTCAGTCGGGAGACACTGAAAGACAGGGCGTTTATCTTTGAGGTTGAGCAGGTGCGATCATTCACCGCATATGCATCCCTGATTTCCCCATGAGAAACATCTACCTCCTTCCGGTCATGCTCATGTCCATGCTGGCATTCACGGCCTGCAGCGATGACGATGATGATGATGACAACGGTGGAACCCCCACAGACAACACCATCTTCGTGGAATTCGTCATCGGCTCGGACACCCTGAGATTTGAGGATTCAGTGAACGGCTATGGCAACGGGCCCGGCTACAACAGCTATTACGACCGCCACGGGCGCCTCCACGGACAGTTCACCACCTTCGGTAGGAACCCTGCGGACACTCAGAACCTGAGATCGGTACTGTCCATTCAGGTGGTCAAGTTCTTCACCGACACCCTTCCCCCGCCCTACTCCTCTGAGTTCCAGATGTTCGCGCCCGGCACGCTCGGTTATGGGTCCTACAACACGGACAGTACCAACGTGGGCATTGACGGGGCCATCATCGCCTATACTGATGCGGATGGCAAGGATTGGAGCAGCGACCTGCTCTTCGGCTCACAGCCGGGCAATTCGAACTTCACCATCAGCAGCCACAATGCCATCGACAATCCGCTGTTCGGTGCGCTGACACGGGGCACGTTCCATTGCACGGTGTTCGATGGGTTCGGCACCGCACTGGAGATGAAAGGAGGCCGATTCCACGCAAGGACCATCTACAAGTAATCATATCCTATGAGACAGTATCACGAGCTGATGCGCCATGTGCTGGAGAACGGCACCGACAAGGCCGACCGAACGGGCACAGGCACACGGAGTGTTTTCGGTTATCAGATGCGCTTCGACCTATCGGAGGGCTTCCCGGTGGTGACGACCAAGAAACTGCACCTCCGCTCCATCATTCACGAGCTGCTCTGGTTCCTGAAGGGCGAAGGCAACATCGCCTATCTGAAGGAGAACGGGGTCTCCATCTGGGATGAGTGGGCAGATGCGGATGGCAACCTGGGCCCTGTCTATGGTGTGCAGTGGCGCAGTTGGCCTAAACCCGATGGTGGAAGCATCGACCAGATCCAGAAACTGGTGGACGGCATCAAGCGCAACCCCGATTCCAGAAGGCACATCGTCAGCGCGTGGAATGTGGCAGAGGTGGACAGCATGGCCCTTCCGCCCTGCCACACGATGTTCCAGTTCTATGTGGCCGATGGAAAACTGACCTGTCAGCTCTATCAGCGCAGTGCCGACATTTTCCTTGGTGTGCCTTTCAACATTGCGAGCTACGCATTGCTGACGATGATGGTGGCGCAGGTGTGCGACCTTAGACCGGGCGATTTCGTGCACACCTTCGGGGATGCGCATATCTACTCGAATCACTTCGAACAGGCGAAACTCCAGCTCTCACGCGAGCTGCGCCCGCTGCCCACCATGAATATCAACCCAGCGGTGAAGGACATCTTCGGGTTCAAGTTCGAGGATTTTGAACTCGTGGGCTATGAGCCTCACCCGCACATCAAGGCCGCAGTGGCGGTGTAGCCCATGCTGAGCATCATCGTAGCGGCCGACCGCAACAACGTCATCGGTAAGGACAATGCCCTCATCTGGCACCTTCCCAACGACCTGCGTTATTTCAAGGAGAAGACCACGGGCCACGCCATCATCATGGGGCGCAGGACATTTGAATCGGTCGGGAAACCGCTGCCCAACCGCAGGAACATCATCATCACCCGCAACTCTGATTTCAAGGCCGATGGCTGCGTGGTGGTGACCTCCTTGAATGAGGCGCTGCAACTGGTGAGTCCGGATGACGAGAACTTCATCGTAGGCGGAGAGGACATCTACCGTCAGGCGCTCCCGTTGGCCGACCGCGTGTACCTCACCCGCATAGATCACGCCTTCGAAGGAGACCGTCATTTCCCGCAGCTCGGTGCCGAGTGGGAATTGACAGAGCAGACCCAAGGCATTGTGGACGACCGAAACGCATTTGCTCACACTTTTCAGACCTTCACTCGGGTCTAACCGCCCGCTAAATTCGCCTTATGACGAAAGAAGATATCATCCGCAACTGGCTACCCCGATACACGGGCGTGCCCCTGGAGAACTTTGGCAAGTACATCCTGCTCACCAATTTCCAGAACTATCTGGAGAAGTTCGCTGAGCTGAGCAATGTGGAGATCCAGGGCAGAAACAAGGCGATGCCAACGGCCACCTCTGGGCAGATCACCATGATGAACATCGGGATGGGCAGCGCCAATGCTGCCACCGCCATGGACCTGTTGGGCGCCATCAGCCCGGAGGCCTGTCTGTTTTTGGGAAAATGCGGTGGACTGAAGAAGAAGAACCAGCTGGGCGACCTCATTCTGCCCATTGCGGCCATCCGAGGCGAGGGAACATCGAACGACTACATGCTCCCTGAAGTACCTGCTCTGCCTGCGTTCAGTCTGCAGAAGGCCGTGAGCACCACCATTCGCGACTACGGTAAGGACTATTGGACCGGAACGGTTTACACCACCAACCGGAGGGTATGGGAGCATGATGAGGAGTTCAAGGAATATCTGCGCAAGACCCGATGCATGGCCATTGACATGGAAACGGCCACACTGTTCGTCACAGGCTTCTACAATGGTATCCCTACGGGGGCGCTGCTGCTGGTGAGCGACCAGCCGATGGTACCTTTCGGCATCAAGACCGAGGCGAGCGACCAGAAGGTGACCACCGACTTCGTGGACATGCACATCCGCATCGGCATCAGTTCGCTCGAGCAGCTCATCAACAACGGACTCACGGTGAAACACCTGCGTTTCGACTGATTCCTGCTGACCTGTGTGTCTTATCCGTGGTCGGAATCTTGTTCATTCCGGGCGCACCAATTCCGCCAAAACGGGTCCGGTCGGCCAGAGGAAATGCCGAGGCCCCTATTTCCGTATTATTGCAGCCTCTTAGACAATGGGGGTTCTCGAAGGCATACACTCCGCGAAAGGCAGACGACAGCGTCAGTTCGCACTCCTCATTGACCCAGACCGGGTTGCTGGGAGTGAGCTTGCGCAATTGGCATCAAGGGCGCAGAAAAGCGGGGTGAATCTTCTTTTCGTGGGCGGAAGTCTGTTGGTGAACGACACGCTGCACGACTGCGTGCGCATCATCAAGGAGAACTGCAACATCCCTGTGGTGCTTTTCCCTGGCGACAACATGCAAGTGGTTCCCAATGCCGATGCGATCCTGCTGCTGTCGGTCATCTCGGGCCGCAACGCGGAGATGCTGATCGGAAAGCACGTGGTGGCCGCCCCGCGCCTGAGGCACAGCGGTTTGGAGATCATCCCCACGGGCTATATGCTGATTGACAGCGGACGTCCGACTACCGCCTCCTACATGAGCAATTCTCAGCCCATTCCGCACGATAAGAACGATATTGCCCTTTGCACCGCGATGGCGGGCGAGATGCTCGGCATGCAATGCGTGTTCATGGACGGTGGAAGCGGTGCACAGAATTCCGTCTCGGAGTCCATGATTGCGGCCGTTGCAGAGAACACGAGTGTTCCGCTCATTATTGGTGGCGGCATCCGCACCCCAGAAATGGCCCGTTCCAAGTTCGAGGCAGGTGCCGACATTGTGGTGGTTGGCAACGCCATTGAAAAGCAGAGTGCGCTGCTGGAAGAGATGGTCTTCGCTGCGCATTCCTGATGCTGCCATCATCGTTCTGCGGAAATCCCATCTGACAGAGGCGGTCATCTGACCCCATTCACCATGCAGGTCTCGTTGGAAATATCCATGTATCCGCTCACCGAGGATCATCTCCCGGTGATCAACGCCTTTCTGAGGGAAATGCATGCGAGCGGTCTGGAGGTCGTTACGAACGGCATGAGCACCCAAGTATTCGGCCCCTACGACCGTGTGATGGAAGTGACTACCAATGCTCTTAGAAACGGTATGATCGGTCCCGGCAAAGTGGCCGTCACCATCAAGATGCTAAACGATCATCTGCCGCCCGACCGTTGGAATCCCAGAGCATGGAAATGACCGATGCCCTGGAGTGGACGGCAGTGGCGCTTTCACTGTGCTATGTAGTGCTGGCTACGCGGCAGAGCATCTGGTGCTGGCCCTTCGCCTTCCTCAGCTCATCGCTCTTTGTGTTCATCACCTGGCAAGCATCGCTGGTCGGGGAGTCGTTCCTGCAACTTTTCTATGTGTTCATGGCCGTGTTCGGCTGGTGGCAGTGGCAGGCACCCGCCACGTCCGAAGAGCATCCCACGCTATCGGAATGGAGCATAGCTGCGCATGGTCTCATTGTCGGGGGCGGACTGCCCCTGAGCCTGCTGCTCGGACTGGGCTTCGAGCGCCTCTTCGGGTCGGCCATGCCCTATCTGGACGCGCTCACCTCGGTGTTCAGTCTCATCGCCACGTTCATGCTGACCAGAAAAGTGCTCAGCAACTGGCTGTACTGGATCGCTATCGATACGCTCAATGTATATCTATACTGGAACCGCGACCTTGGCATCACTGCGGGGCTTTATGCACTCTATGCGATACTCGCCCTCTGGGGTTACATTCAATGGCGGAAAACATGGGCCGTGAGCCACTCATCATAGCTGTTGTAGGCCCTGAGAGCACGGGGAAGACCACCTTGGCCGAACAGTTGGCCCTGCACTTCGGTGGGGTATTGGCAGAGGAATACTCCCGCGAGTACCTGCACAGTATCGGGCGTCCGTATCTGGAGGAGGACCTGGTGGCTATTGCCGAGGGACAGTTCCGAAATGAACAGCGGGCCCTGCGGATGGGAAGACCGATCGTGGTGTGCGATACCGACCTGACCGTCATCCGCGTGTGGAGCGAAGTGCGCTATGGTCGGCTTGACCATCGCATTGAAGAACTCCTCCGAAAACAGCCCCCACGCATCCACCTGCTCACTGCCCCCGACCTCCCTTGGGAACCCGACCCGCTCCGCGAGAACCCGCACGACAGGGCGGCCCTGTTCGACCGTTATGAGCATGTGCTGCAAGGAATGGGCTCCCGTTTTCACGTGATCAGCGGGCTTGGCGAGACAAGATTGCAACGAGCCATCGCGGCACTCCATGAATTGCAGTTGGCCGACTGAACTTTCCTCCCCTCCAAAATTCATTCATGTACCTTTGAAACGGCCCGCGTCAAAGCCTATTAAGAGCGGCAGAACAGCCTCGCCCCATGTCTTTCAGAACACCAATCCTCTTCACATGCATTCCTGCGGTTCTTTTGCTCGCAGGCCTTTCTCCCGCTTGGGCACAGCCTACCATAGCTCATTCGATCTACCTGATCGGTGATGCAGGAAAGGACACCCTGCCCGGCCCGGCCCTGCGCATGTTGGGCCGCGAACTGGAGAAGGACACCACCAGCACAGTGATTTTTCTGGGGGACAACGTCTATCAGCGTGGTCTGGAGGGCAAGGAAGAATCGGAGAAATTCCGTGTGGCCTCGTTGAAACTGCTGGCACAGCTCTCGCAGACCGACAATCACAAAGGCCATGTCTACTGGCTGCCAGGCAACCACGACTGGAAGGCGGGCCGCTGGCAGGGTATGGAAACGGTGAAGGTGGAGGCGGAATTTGTGGAGAACTACTACCGCGACCATGCGGACATCGTCAATAAGAACGGCCCGGTGTTCATCCCCAAGGACGCTTTTCCCGGCCCGACCCACGTCACGTTCGCAGACAGCGTGCATCTCATCGCCATAGATATTCAATGGTGGCTGCAATCGCAGTTGGGTCACCGGACTCCACGCCATGAGGGCATGTCGCGGAAGCAGATGACCAGAAAATTCCTCACCGACCTCGACAGTCTGCTCGCGAAGGCCACCGCAGCTGGCGGACCGGTCCTGATTGCAGCCCATCACCCCCTCTACAGCAACGGACATCATGGTGCCCCCAAGCAGCCGCTGCGTTTCATGGTCAATTGGGTACCCCCGTTCCAGCTTTTCGGCCTCATCGGCCTGAACAGGGCCTTGGTGCAGGACATCCCGCAACCGCGCTACAAGCGCATCCGCAACCGCATCCTGAACGTGATGGACGGATACAAGGACATCATCTACGTGTCAGGCCATGATCACAATCTGCAATACATCCCAAAAGGGGAGAACCATCATCTGGTCTCCGGTGCGGGAAGCAAGCGCAGCTCACTGGGCCGCGACCGCAACGGTGCCCGCTTCATGGACGACCGCAACTACGGTTTCATGCGTCTCGACCTGATGACGGACGGAACACGCAAGGTGCACGTCTTCGGGCATATCACTGGTGATGTGTTCCATAGCTTTGTTCTCGAATAATAAACTCCATGTGCCGATTCTCCTGCATTTCCCTCATGCTTTCCGTGCTGATAATGGACGGAATAGCGCAAGAGCGTTACGTCAAGGTCTATGGCGGGAATTCCTTTGATGACGCCCGCGGACTTGAACAAACGGCCGATGGCGGTTATGTAATAGCCGGATCCACAGGGAGTTTCGACCTTACCCACGGGCACTTTATGCTCATCCGCATCGATGCATGGGGAAGCGAGCAATGGCGTAGATATTACGGAGCGCAGTTCTCCAGTGCCTTGCGCAGCATGGCCCCTGCTTCAGACGGTGGCTACCTGCTGGCGGGCATTACTGAAACATTGGAGAACACCTATCAGGTCTTTTCCGTGAAAGTGAATGCGGATGGCGACACTATGTGGACACGCCAGTTCGGAGGAGCGCAGTGGGACCTCTGCAATAAGGCCATCGCCCTGACCGATGGCGGATATGCCTTAGCGGGACAAACGTTCAGCTATGGTGTTGGACAGGGTGACGCCTATCTGATCCGACTGGATGCCGATGGCGACACACTTTGGACGGCCACTTATGGTGGAGTGGCCAACGATGCGGCCGAGTCGATAGCCGAGACCAGCGATGACGGATTCATCTTGGCAGGTCACACCGAAAGTTCGGGGGCCGGTCAACGCGACCTGTGGCTGGTGCGGTTGAATGGTTCAGGCAATGTGGTGTGGGAGAAAACCTTCGGTGGTGAGGAGAACGATGCCGCTTTCGCAGTGCTCCAAACATCCGATGGTGGATTTGTCGTATCGGGCAGCTCAAACACTAACAGTGTGGGGGAGGCGGATTTCTACATGCTGAAAGTGAATGCAAGCGGGCAGCAGGTGTGGGAGGACCGATTCGGAGGACCGAAGAACGATGAATGGTTGGGGCTTATGGAGGAGGCGAACGGAGACCTTGTGGCCATCGGTTATTCGGAGACCACCGAGATCGGTGGTGGCGGTGAGGACGTTTTCATCAAAAAAGTGAGTGCAGACGGATGGTTCGCCAACCTGCAGACCACCTATGGTCTTGGAGGTGATGACCGCGGATATCAGGTCATCCGGACTGCAGACAATGGCTACGCCATTATCGGCAAAACGGACGGCTACATGAACCGCATGGAGGACGCGCTGTTCATCAAGACCGATGCTTCCGGGCTCAGCACCGTGAACTCCGTGCTCACCGGCATCAGCAATACTGCCCAGACAACCGGAACAGAACCCGCTCTGGTTTTCCCGAATCCGTTCCGAACAACCACCAACCTAAAACTTGACGCCTCGCTTTGGGCCTCAGATGAGATCAAATTGGAGGTCTACTGCCCCATCGGTCGTCTGGTCGATCAACAGTTGTTGACAAGCGAAATGACCACCATTGATATGAGTGATGTTGGCCATGGAGCATTCGTCTATCGAGTCCGGAAAGGTGCTGATGTCATCGCCACAGGACGGCTAATCCACCTGCCCTGATCTGGACTGATAGCGTGTGAGCTTGAAGATTTCAGGGAACTCAGCCTGCTCCGCTGTTTCGAAACGATTCCCCAAATAACTGCTCAGTCCATTTTCGGGATAAGCGAACTGCGCGTCCGCATCAACGAGAATCACCCCGCTGGTCATGTCCACTCCTGAGGTGGCAAGCGCCTCAGCTCCGCGTACAGCAGCAATGTTCTGATCTCGAAGACATTCCGAATAGCTGTAGAAATCAGAAACCGTGGTGGGTGATGCGAAGCACTCCTGATCATAATGATACAGGAACCCCAGATCGAACCATTCCGGACAGATGACTACGGCCACACCCGGATGTTCAGACTGCCATGCTTTCACCTGATTCACCACGGAACGGAGGTCGCGGCCGTTGCTCACATCGGGATTAACGGTGAGCATCAGCAGCGTTGCGGCCACGACCATGACCAATGCGGAAGAACGATTTCCTGGGATTAAGTTCCTTAGTCCCACCGCCACTACCAATGCGAACGCCACACTCACGAAAATGAGATAGCGATCGTGGAACATGGGCACTCGGAAAGACAGCAGCCACATGAGCACGAATGGCAGCAGGAACCAGACAATCACCGCCACATGAACGGTGGAGACCGTTTGCAAATTCGCACGCAGATACCTGATATGCCCCCAAAGCGCGGCCGCGATAACAAGCACGGTCAGCAGAGGCTTGGAGCCATAGAAATTCGAAGTGCCGTACCGCTCATTGGTGAACGTGCGCAGCATATCCACTAAACTGAAGATGCCATTGGGCCTGGCCACCCATGTTCCCGAGCTGGCAGATTCCGTCCATCTGTCGAGAAGCACAGGCACATAGGGCAGATAACCGATCACCGGGATCACAACGCCCAAGACCCACGACAACCGTCTTTCCGAGCCCTCCTTCCCCCACAGCTGCGGAGCTCCGATAACCGCTTGAATACCAAGCACCCAGAACCCGAAGAAATGCGTGTAAATGATGGCCGTGTTCGTCAAAGCAAGGCCCGCAAGTATCCATCGGGAGGATGCCTTATCCGTCATCAACCTGAGGAAAAGCGCCATGGAAGCGCATGTGAGCATGCCGAAAAGCGCGTAGCTGCGGGCCTCGTGCGCGAAATGAATGTGGTAATCGGTGAAGGTGACGAATAGTGCAGCAAGCAGACCCGTCTGCCAATGGAAATGACGCGCACCCAATCTGAAAAGCAGCAGCGCAGTAACAGAACTGAACACCAGCGGTAGAAAGCGCACACTGACCGCACCAATGCCGAACAGATGGGTCCATACGTGCAGCATAAGCTCCCAAAGTGGCGGATTGTTGCCAGTAGAGAGATAGCTGACAATATCCATCGGTGAAAGATTGTGGGCCACGAAAATGGAAAATGGCTCATCCCCCGCAATGGGCTGACTACCCAGAAACATTCCCTTCCAGACCAGGTTGAACAGCAGAACTGCCATGCCGACCCAAACAAGCTGTCGGGAAGAAAGGGATGAAGTGCTCATACTCGAACAGCTACTATCAGGGTGAAACAGCAATTCCGATGGGCACGGATCTCATGCCATCGCTCAGAAATAACCCGTGACACCGACATACGCACTCTGCCCTGTGGCGATTCCCGGCATCAGATAACCTTCCAGATTGTAGGAACCGAGCCTCACCGCCACATGCCTGCCGAATTTCTTCCCCAGTCCAAGGCCAATGTTCCACGACCCGAAGCCGCCCCAAGCGAATCTCCCATCAATGAAGAACTGCTTGGGCAATGGCGCACGCGTGCCCAGATAGACGAGCGGGAAATAGCCCCGCGCAAATCGGTGGTGAATACCGAGGTAGAGCTTCCAGCCCTTCTCATTCAGGCCATAAAACCCTTCCAGACGCACACTGCCCGGAATGGCCGTAACGAAACGGTCACCATCGCGGGAGGTGACCACTCTGGCAGCAATGGTGTCAAAATTCACAGACGCGAACGGGTTGGTGGCGAAGAGGTCGATATCCGGCCCTTCAAACCGTGCCACGGTATCAATGTCGTGATGGCGCAACCGCTGACCCCATGAAATCAGACCGAGATCGTCCAACTGAAGCATCCAGCCGAATCGTTTCCCTTGCATTCCAACATGGGCAGAGGCACTGAAACCCCAGCCGTTGGCAGCAAAGAACTGAGTGCTGGCGATGGATGACGTGCGCAAAGTTCCATGCACCTCTGCATCGAGATACTCCCCGTCAGGGTGCGTGTAGAGGGTTCCGTCCGGAATATCGGCCACGACCGATTGATTGCCCGTGAGCAGCGATAGTCCGAAACCGAACGACCATCTGGTCTTAGCCCGGTGCCAGTTCTTCAGGATGCCGACCTCATACTGCTTGTATTGCAGATAGCTGAACGAGAGGTCGCTCAATTCGGCCGTCTGGCCCGCGAACTGTGCGTTGCCGAACATGGCCAGATCCAATAGGTCGCGGGAAAGGTTGGCATGGGCGTGATAGCGGTCGGCAATACGGATGAACCAACCCAACCCCGTGACGCTGTCGGGAAGGTGTCGCACGAAAAGGCCGTAATCACCATCCAAGCCCAAACGATTGCTTTCTCCCAGTCGCGCGGATGAACCATCGCGCATGTCGCGGGTCAATTCGCTGCCAGTATAAATGGCATTGAGCATGGAAGCACTGATGGCATTGCTCGCCATCTGATAGCGCCCGAACACTCCGATGGCATATCCGGCCGTGGTATCATCATACACCTCGTGCATGAACTGCGCCCGCGCCACCTGCGGGAGCATCATCATCAGAACTATGGAAAGCTGAAGCAGTCTCAATTCCCGTTCCCTCCAAGGTTCACATTGATATTTGCGATCAGCTTGATATCCATGCCGTAGTGCGCATAGATGTCGATCAGCTCCGGCTGCGAGGGTGAATCGAAAGTCACCTTCAACCGGGCGAACTTGGCCAAAGCCACCTGATCAGCCAACGCAGCCGGCACAGGAATGATGTGCCGCGATTCCAGCGGTGCCGTGACCTTGCGCTCCGCATCCAGTGATGGGGCCGGAACAGTCAGTTCTTCAATCAATGTGCCCACCGGTTGCAATGCCTCGTTCAGCAGAACAATCTCCACTTTGCCTTGCAATGGGAATCCATTCTTGGCGATGAGCGTGAATGAACCACTGTTGATGCTCTCCACGGCCTCATTGCCAGCAAGGTCCCACTCCAATGTGTCCACCAACGTCAGATTCTGAAATGAGGCCCTGAGCGGAATGTTCACCCCGATCTTCGCCTCAAACGGACGGTCGTAAAAGAAGAAGTCGTTACCCAAGGAGACATTCCCTAAGGGATTGAGCTTGAAATCAAAGGCGAAGTCCAACCTGTCAGGAAGATTCTCCAACAATGCCTTGATGTTGGAATTCCCGTTGTCGAGCCTGAAACTGAGCTGTGATGCCTGAACTCCAGAAGCCGTGCCGTTGAGGTCGATGGCCCGTGAGAGATTCTGTGTGGCTCCCACAATAGAATGCTGTAGACTGATGGTGTTGCCTGTGCGCGTGTTCACCGAACGCAGGTGGCCCAAGCGGAACGCAGCATCGGCTCCCACACCGTTGATGATATTGAGGTCGATGGTCACAGAGTCCAGATAGAGCGCCCCTTCGGTCAATGACGAGAGCACATCGATATCCTCCAACTGCTCCTCCACTGTCTCCTGCTGTTCACCGAAGTAGCCGCGCCCGTAGTCCGGGACAAGCCCTTCAAAGTACAGGTCGATGAAGAAGAACGGGACATTGGCGGCCATGGACACTGGCACTCCGTCCTCTGCGGTTCGGATGATGTAGCGCCCTTCTATGGTATTGACCTGCGTCTGGGTGGATGACCTCAGGTCGATCTCATACCCACGCAGGTCGAAGGTAAACTCCGTCTGACTCGGTGAAGAAGGACTGCCGGCCTCTACCCTTGTCGAATACGCGAAAGGATTGCCCCAGAGATAGGCCAACGGAAGGGAATAGTTGAAGTTGACCGGTGTGCCCAGCTCACTGCGAATGACCACCCTCACGCGGCCCTCTCGCATTCTGACCCGTTGCAGACCGATTCCGCCCAGATTGAAACGTGTGAACGTGACGAACGGGATGAACTCCGACCCTGGCGGCAGGTTGGTGACCGGCTGCGTGAAACTTATGGGAGTGGTGATGGTGGTGTCGGGAATCCGGACCAGTGAGTCAATCTCCAGACCGATCAGGTCGGTCTCGAAACGCAGGCGCAGTCGACCATCCGCATCTTCCTCCACCAACGAATCCGCCAACAGGTCGGCCATGGTGAGACGCACATTGGCAATCGGTGCCAGGAGATCCACATCCCAGGTCGAACCACCGATATCCTCCTTACAACCGGAAGAACCCAATCCCGCCATCAAGGACAGGGCCGTGGCAATCGAACGTGAAAATCTTGAGATAGACATTGCCCAAATGTATGGAATCGGCATCGGGTCGCATCTGTAGTGTGGAAGCAATCACAACCATACCACAACGGAACCATGAGAACCCTACTTTCCCTTGTATTCTTGATCGGCATTCATTTCTCCTTGCAGGCCCAACAACCTATAATCAAACGTTATCGAACGGGGGAAATAGCCAGCCGGGAAACACCAGAACCCTGGCCCGGAACTTATAACGACCGTTTCAGAAGTGAGAAAGTCGAGATTTTTAACTGCAAGGGCGACCTCGTATACGAAGGTTACAGGCGCGATTTTGCAGGCCATTCAAGTGTGCACCTCAACTATCATCCGAACGGTGGAGTAAGCCGAATTGATGTGAGTTCCGCCCCCGATGCAGGAATCCAATGGTACAAGTCGCGTATGACATTGGACGAGGACGGCAACATCACCGACCGCTCGGAGCAGAGCCACGATATGATGACCACCACGCCTTTCATCCACATGGCAGAACCCATTGATGTGCCAAAACCTGTTGCAATCACTTGTGCAGTGCCCATGGAAACGCGCATCATCATCCTGAATCGAAGTTCAAAGGCCATCACAGTCAGACTTAAAGGCAAGCAGGGACAGGAGTCAGGAAAGGAATATGTGGAGAAGTTGCAGCCCGGGGATTCGTTGGTGCCACCCTCGATGGTATCCGCAGAAACGTTCCTGAGACCGGAGGAGATGTATGAATTCCACATCATCGCAGCAGCTTCCAAACGTTCTGCGTCTATGGAATTCAGCAGGATTCCCATGCGGCAGATGGACTCGGACCGTCAGCACAGGAGGGTGGAGTTCTTTCTGGTGGACGACCTCTGACCACTTCAAAGGAAAAGGCCGTGACGCTGGTGCGCCACGGCCTTTCATTCTACTCTTTCAAGAAGGAATCAGCCCTTCTGGGTTCCTTTCGTAGAACCTGTGCCGCCCGGCTTTGCAATGGATTCGCGCATGGCAGTGTCGGCTTTGATGTTCTCAAACTTGTAGTAGTCCATGATGCCCAAGTTGCCGTTGCGAAACGCCTCGGCCATCGCTTGAGGAATCTGCACCTCGGCCTCGATCACCTTCGCGCGGGCCTCCTGTGCCTTGGCCTTCATCTCCTGCTCCAACGCCACGGCCATGGCCCTGCGCTCTTCTGCCTTCGCCTGAGCGATGTTCTTGTCGGCCTCGGCCTGGTCCATCTGAAGCTCGGCACCGATGTTCTTTCCGATATCGATGTCCGCAATGTCGATCGAGAGGATCTCAAAGGCCGTCCCAGCATCAAGACCACGGGCAAGAACCACTTTCGAGATGCTGTCAGGATTCTCCAGCACCTGTTTGTGCGACTCCGCAGAACCGATGGAAGAGACCACACCCTCACCCACACGGGCCAGAACGGTGTCCTCCCCTGCCCCACCGACCAACTGCTTAATGTTGGCACGCACCGTTACACGCGCCTTGGCAATTAGCTGAATGCCGTCCTTTGCCACAGCGGTAACGGGTGGTGTGTCAATCACTTTCGGATTCACCGACATCTGCACCGCCAACAGTACATCTCGACCTGCAAGGTCGATGGCGGTAGCCATGTTGAAATCCAACGGAATGTTGGCCTTGTCGGCAGAGATAAGGGCGTTGATCACCTTCTGCACATTGCCTCCTGCCAGATAGTGGGCCTCCATAGCATCGCGATCCACACTTAATCCCGCTTTCGTTGCGTTGATCATACCACCTACGATAACTGCTGGCGGCACTTTACGGAATCGCATCCCAATGAGCGCGCCAATACCTACAGGAACACCTGAGAATATCGCTGTTATCCAGAGCCCGATAGGGACATAATAGAAGAACAGCCACATGAAGACCACCGCAAACACAACCAGCGCAACGAGAATGGGTAATGCCATTTCTAAAGGATTTAAGGTTTAAACATGCAACAACTCAAAGAACACCAGGTTCACAGAAACAATTACGAAAGAAGGAAATCAGGCCTTCGGCCTAGCCACCCGCACATGCACACGGTTACCCACTACTTTGACGACTTCCACCTCGGTGTCCGGATCGACCAGTTCACCAGCGGCCTGCACCTCTACGGTAAGATCCCCGAAGATAGCCTTTCCCATAGGATTGAGACGTCCGACCGTCATCCCTCTGTCCCCTTCCTTCAACTGGTTGTCCACAACATTGGCGGGAGACTTGGAGGTGATAGAATCCTTCAGCGCCAATCGCTCCCACGTCCTACTTTTCAACATTACCCCTAAGGCGAGAAGGATGATAACAAGTGAACTGAGCAGGGTGATGTGACCAACGTTGCCACCGAGACCATAGGCGAGATAAATGCCGATGGCCATGAGCACCACTCCTCCGATACCTACGATCGTGGTGCCTGGAACGAATACAATCTCCAGAAGCAGAAGAAGGATACCCAGCAGCAGCAGGGCCACAACCACACCTATCATTGCTTCGCCACGGGTATTTCCTCGATGGTGGCAGTGAGGCCACGCTGGGTCAATTCGGCCCATATGGGCTGCAACCGCTTGAAAACATCGGTCTTCACAGCGCATTTACCGTGGTAGTGAATAATGTAAGTGCACTGTTCTGCTTGCAAGGGCTCGTGTCGGCACACTTCGATCAAGGTCTCAATTACAAAATCAAACGAGTTGAAATCATCATTGTGGATGACCAACGCGCGTGGCGAACGGACGAGCGTTTCCAACTCCCTTTCAAACGCAAGCTCCTGTTCCATCTGTGAAGCGAAAAGATGACTGAAATCCATATCCATTGATTTGACCGATGAAATTACAGATTTCATCTGCCGGAAACCCAAATTAATCGACAAACGGCAGTTGAAGTGCGTCAGACATCGGAAGACGAACGCCCTCAACGGTCGGAACGACTGCTGAATTGTCGAAACCAAGCTCTCGCAGATGATTGCGCGTTCTTCTGATGTCCACCATGGTGACCTGATAATCGGTCAGCAGTTCGAACTCAGGGAGTTGAAGCTGTGCCGAATAGGATGCATCGAGTGCCTCCTGAACCTTGTCTGAAAGCTGGAAATCGCCCAGCATCACAGCCACCCTCAGATCGAGCCCCTTGCGTTTGCGCAGGTCGTTTCTATCGAATGAAGAAGGAACAATCTCCTCTCGGGCAGCAGACATCGCACTGCGAGCAAGTACGTCACGGGTTCTCTGGTTGTTCTCCAACTTATCGGCCGCTTTCGGGTCGGAGACCTTCGCATTGGCAAGTCGCTTGAGCACCGCCAAACGTCCGCGATCCTCAGCCGCCATGCGCTGAATCAGCAGACGCTGATCGTTATCAGCGATAGTGCTGAAATCAGCCGTCCTTCTTCCGTAATCTCGCATCGCAGCCTCGCGACCGGAATAGTCCACGGGCTTTCGTTCAGACTTCAAGGCCTGTTCCTTCTCCATATGAACAGGCTCTTCAAGTCTTGCCACAGGTGCTGGCTCGACAACTGGCTGCTGCACGACCAACGGTTCTTGCTTCGCAACGGGAACCTCTGCCGCCTCCTTTTTGATATCCGGTTCATTCACCGCCTGCTGCGGTACCTTGACTATTGATGCAGGCTGCGCATCGGCAACAGTTTCACGAATCTCCTCCGACTTCAACTGCACTGCGCTTTCAGACATCGTAGGTTCTTCTTTGGACACCACCTCCGTTTTTCCTTCCACTACCGCTGGTACAATTGCAACTTCGGGAGCCTTGACGCTGTCCACTGCATGGATCTGGGCTGGCGCGGGAGGATTCACCATGGAGGCCTCTGCTGCGATCACTTCCTTGATCTTCCCTTTACCCACCGCAGGTCTGGTGGTACCGGCCAGAGCAGCCTCCTCTGCCTTGCGGAGTTCCTCTGCGATAGCAGGGTCTGCAATGCCAATGGCCTCACGGTCCTTACGAAGACGCTCGTTCAATTCAATCTCCTTCTGTGCGGCCAACTGACGGTGTTCTTCCACTGCCTTGCGGTCACGCTCCAGGCTCTGAACAAGGGCAGGGTCCGTCTCCCGCTCACTGCGCGGACGATCAGGCACTTGGATTGCGGGCATGGGACGTAGTGTGTAATCCTTCTTGTCCGCTGCCTTCCTATCGGCCTCGATACGTTTCTCCGCCTCCACCATTTCGGCCATGTACTTCGCGGGGTCGGCTGTGCTCTTCAGATCGGCCACGAGAGACGATGTATCCGCTTTCTGGCCAACCTCGTTCTTGGCCAACTCGATGGTCTTCTGGGCCTCGCTCAGTTTCACAGTATCACCGGATGACCGCGCCTCTTCCAAAGCCCGCTCACGTGCCTCCCTGGCAGCGGTCTCCTTTGCCGCAGCGGCCTCCATTCTGGCAGCCTCCTCCTGTGCGGCCTTCATCTTCACCCGTTCCTCCTGCTGCTTCTTCTGTGCCTCCAAACGAGCCACGGTCTGACGGAAAAGTTCTGCATCCGACACTTCTACAGAGGACGAATCCGGGCCTACGGGTTCACCGGATGCAATTTGCCCACTCTTCTCTGGTGCTTCATTCACCGCAGCCACCGCTTTCTTCGCGATTTCCGTGGTCGGTTCCTTAACGCTCGACTTGGCCTCACCTGTGAGACGCAGTTGCTCCTTTTCCATTTCTGCCAAACGCTGTGCCTCAGCAAGCTCACGCTTCTGTATCTCCTCCTTCTCACGCCTCGTACGTTCTTCCTCTTCCTTCAGCGCCAACAACGAGAGACGCTGCTCTTCGCGAAGACGCTCCTCCTCTTCGGCCTGCTTGCGCTTCAACTCTTCCATTCTGCGCTTGTCCGCCTCCAAGGCCAGAGCCTCCACATTCATCAAAGAGTCCAGCCTTCTTCGTTCTGCATCAGCTTCCTGCATGGCCAGCTGCTCACGCCTTTGCAGTTCAAGTGCTTCGTCCCGCGCTTGCTGCTGCGCAATACGGAGTTCCTCATCTGTGGAGGAGCTTAAAGGTTGCACTTCGCTCTTCTGTGCTTCCTTCAATTTCCTATCGGCCAAATCCTTCACCTGCCGCACCGAATCCAAACGCGCCTGCACTTTGGCCTTCTCCATGTCAGCCGATCTTGCGCGCTCCTCGTCCAACTGTTTAGCTGCCAATGCCTCGGCCTGTGCGATACTGTCCAATCGGGCCTGTTCAGCCAACTTGGCCTGCTCCTCCGCCTTTCTGCGCTCCTCTTCCAACTGCTTGGCGGCCAATGCCTCGGCCTGGGCGATACTGTCCAATCGGGCCTTTTCTGCCGCCTTGGCCTGCTCCTCCGCCTTTCTGCGTTCCTCTTCCAGCTGCTTGGCGGCCAATGCCTCGGCCTGTGCGATACTGTCTAATCGGGCCTTTTCTGCCGACTTGGCCTGTTCCTCCGCCTTTCTGCGCTCCTCTTCCAACTGCTTGGCCGCCAATGCCTCGGCCTGTGCGATACTGTCCAATCGGGCCTGTTCAGCTGCCTTGGCCTGCTCCTCCGTCTTTTTGCGTTCCTCTTCCTGCTGCTTGGCGGCCAATGCCTCGGCCTGGGCGATGCTGTCCAAACGCGCCTGCTCTGCCGCTTTAACCTCCTGTTCGGAACGGAGTTTATCCGCGTCCTGTTTCCGTTGGGCCAACACTCTTGCCTCCTCAGCTTCAGCCTGAGCCTTTTGCATGGCCTTGACCTGCGCCACCGTCTCAGGAGCAAGTTCAGGCATGTTCTCCTTGACCTCACTCAATGGTCGAACCACCGAAACCGGAACGGAGTCCTTCAAACCACTTTTGCTGAAATAATTGGTTACCAAAAGATTGGCTCGGCCATCCAAAGTGCTGTAATCCATTCGCTGTTGAAGCGTCTGATATACATCCACCTTCGGAACATCCAGTGAGCACTTGAAGCCGCTCGCGCCTCTGGGTGCGACATCAAGTTTGTAACACACTTTAGGTGGGAGTAGAAGTACATACTTCCCCGTAAGTGAATGAGAACGATAAGTACCGAATACCTCACCTGTTTCCGGGTCATAGACCGTAGCCTCCATATGATTGGTCAAAGAATCGGTAGCATCATTGAATTTGCCAGCCACCACCGTGACCTCAGACTTCTCAATCTGTTCGAGATCGGTTCTGAAAACACGAGCCATGCTTTCGGAGGACCCACGCCTTGAGGTGAAGAATGCTACCTCACCATCCGGATCGAGCAGATAAAGATAGTCATCGAATGGTGAGTTGATAGGGAACTGCAGGTTCACGGGTACGGACCATGTACCAGATTCAGGGTCAAGACGAGAACTGAACACATCATAGCCGCCCATTGTGTTATGGCCCTTTGATGAGAAATATAATGTGCTGTTCTCCTCATCAAAGAATGCGAAATCCTCATCAAATCTGGTATTGATGACGTCCGGCAATCGCTGTGGAAGACCAAACTCCCCATTGGGTAACTTATTCACTTGGAAGATGTCCTTGCCATTGGATGTCTCCTCTCCGTAGCTGGCATAGAAGAGCGACTGTGACTCTGAAGGGATGTACACATAACCATCGGAAAACACCTTCTCGTCCAACTTAGACTTAAAGTTTGGCGGTGTCGGGATGACCTTGCCTTTGAGCTTTCTGAAATCATAGGGCCGATAGAACTCAGTGGCAATGACCTCCTTTTCCATGGCCGGTTTGAAACGTATGGCATCGTTGAAGAGCACACGACCGTTCCTGCTGACCTGCGCTTCACGGTCCAAATCGATGCCTGCGGCCGTATAGCCCTTGTTCTTGGCCGTTACGAACGCCTCGGCCGACTGGTCAAATCGGTAGTTGTAACGATATATGATTCCAAGGAAGTAGAACGCCTCTGGACTGACCCCAGGGCTGTTGGCACCGCCTTCGATGTAAGGTATCGGCTTGATCGGGTCGGATTCCGTGTACATGATGCACACCCCGAAGCGGTAATTGTAATCCGCATTCATGGCATCCTGACTGAGCAGTTGCGAGAACAGGGGTTTGGCCAATGCATACTGTCCTTTTGCGAACAGGTCGTTGGCCGCCTTCTCCAACTCGGCCTTGTTGGCAAAACCGCTCTGCCCAAACACGTGGGCAGAGATAAGAATGAGAAGAAACGATATATAAAGGCGAGTCAGCTTCATGGCAGTACCGTAATGCCTTGGTGGACATTACCTCACGAGCCGCGAATTTACGCCATTCAAAGGGGGGAAACCCAAGGCGAACTTGAACTGATTCAGAAATACAGCCGTTCTCAACCGATGGGACATACTCAGTCCATACGGTACTTGTGCACCCAGGCATCGGGCACATCGGCCTTACGTGTGGCCTTCATCTCCTTACGGGCCTCCTTGTCCGTTCCAAAGCGCTTCGAATAGAGATAATACCACTTCCGCTCCTCGTCATAGACAATGATGGCCTCCCGTCCTTTTCCGGCCCAAAGCCCCACTGCCTTCTGGGCATTCTGAGCACTGCGGAAGGATTCGATGACCACATAGTAGCCACTTTGCAACGGAACGCTCTCCAAAGTCATTTCGCCAGACTCGTTAATGACCGTGCGAATCTGCTTGAGCAGACCGCTGAGCTGCGTGCTGTCCACCTTAGAGCTGTTGATGTCCTCTATCTCACGTGTCAGGCGGTCGATATCCTCCTGCAAGCGTTGGAGGTCCTCTTCTTTGATGGTGCCCGAATTGGCCATGGAATCGATTTTGGCAGAAAGCGCGGCTTGAAGGCTGTCCATCCGTGCCATGAGTTCCAGATTGCCCTCTTCGAGGCCATCCATCCTTTCCTCGATCTTCTTGAACTTCTTCTTGAATCCGTCCAAGTGGAACGAGACCATCACCTCATTGCTCCATGGGCTTTGGTCTATGTCATTGAGCGTGAAGTCATAGGCATATGCGAAGCTGAACTTGTCCGCCACCTTGAAACCGATGCCCGCAACAGGTCCGGTCTCCGCCCTCCACATGAACGACCCCCAGACAATGCGCTTGTAACCGATGCGGATGGCCGCATCCCATGAGATCGGTGCATCGGGCATCCAGCGCACCATGCCCATGGGCGATATGTTGATGCTCTTGATCATGATGTCGTAGGTGCCATAGAACCTGTAATGACGGGCCACATCATAGTTAAACGAGTTGTTATCGGATCGGATCTGCCCCGCATTGCCAATGACATTGGGAACAGCGGCCCCTATCTCGAGGCCTTTCCAGTGATAGCGGATGCCTGCATCGACCGCAATC
This sequence comes from uncultured Chryseobacterium sp., assembly GCA_964488095.1. Classification (GTDB taxonomy): domain Bacteria; phylum Bacteroidota; class Bacteroidia; order UBA10329; family UBA10329; genus UBA10329. Next base: position 28,784 of record CAZATP010000001.1, on the reverse strand, counting down.
GTGGTGCTGCTCACGTTGCCATTGGCAAGGATAATGTCCGTGGGGTCTTCCACCACTGCATCATCAAGGCTGAACTGCACACTGTGAACCCCGGCCGAGACCCCAAGCGACAGGTAGTGTTCCTTCACCAGACGGATATTGTGCGCATAGGCCAACTGCACATTGAACGTGCTGATGAAGTCTGTTCGGTCGTACACCACACTGCCACCGATGTTGGTGTTCTTGCCGATGGGCGAGTGCACATTGAGCCAACCGGTCATGGGCGAGCCTTTGATGCTGGCCCATTGGTTCCGGAAGTTCAACTGGGCCATCAGCGCGTCCTCATGTCCTGCGGCCGCAGGGTTGATCATGAACCTGTTCTGATGATAGAGGCTCGACATGGGCAACTGCTGCGCCAAAGAAGTGACGGCTGTCAACAGCAGCGTCATCAAGGGCATTATGCGGTGGGTAATGTTCATTCTCATGATTTCCACTTTGGAAGTTCGAATGTTCAGTTTCTGGGATCACTTGCCACGGAGAATGGTCACCGCGCCATCGAATCGGTCCGGGCGGCCATCACAGTCTATGATATAATAGTAGGTACCCTCGGGCAGTGGACTGTTGTTCATCGTGCCTGTCCAATCGTTGTTATAGGGCTTGGCAGAAAACACCAGATTTCCGTAGCGATTGAAAACCGATACCTTGCAGTCCGGATACTCATCTATGTTCCTGATGAAGAAACGCTCGTTGGTGCCGTCCGCATTCGGGGTGAAGAGGTTGACGGGGACCAGGTTGTAGTCCACGAGGACAGAAACGGTGACATCAGCCGAGGAGACGCATCCGTTGGCATCCTCACCAGAGACAGTATAGGTGATTGTGGACGTAGGAGAGCTCACAGGCCTTGATGTGCTCGGATTGTCGAGGAAAGTCTCGGGTGTCCATGTGTAGGTACTGGCACCATTGGCCCAGAGCGGGGCTTCCTCGCCCAGACTGACCGTGGTGTCGTTGCTCACCGTGATCACAGGTAGCGGATGCACCGTTACACCAAAGCTGTCCTCGCCCCGGCAACCGTTCGCATCGATCACAGCCACAGTATAGAGTCCTGAAGTGGTCACCAGAATGCCTTTGGTCTGCTCGCCTGTATTCCACAGACGGCTCACTCCCTCCGGATTCACTTCAATACCCACCACGCCACCATCACAGAACTCAACCGGGCCATTGGCCGTTATGACCGGCTCGGGCAAGGCCCAAACATTCACCGGCTTGACCACCGTATCGCGACAGCCGTCTGTGCTGTAGGCGATCAATCGGACGTTATAGACACCTGAAGCGATGTAAAAGTGGATGGGATTGGTGGCCACACTGACGTTCGCATCCGCGAAATTCCACAGATAGCTCTGGATGGAGCCTCCATTCGGACTGCTGGTGTTGCCGAACTCGGTCTGAAACCCAAGACATACCTCTGTGAAGGTGAAATCGGCAGTGGGCTTGGGTTTCACCGTCACGTTCTGTGTAAGCGTGGCTGCACAACCGAACGAAGTGGTGCCCGTGAGTGTGACCGGGAACGTGCCGCTGTTCTGAAAAGTGAAACTTGGCGCCTGCTGAATGGAGGAACCGAATGTGCCGAAAGTCCATTGGTAGGAGATGGTTCCCACCACGTTGCCTGTGAAGTTGTTGAACTGCACGGCCTCATTCTGGCAGGCGGTGTTGAAGCTGAAGTTGATGTAGGGATAGGGTGCGATGGTGACCAGCTTGAACGTGTCGGCCACACAGCCTTGATCACTGGTAGCCTTGAGACCTACCAGATAGTTGCCATCGCTGATGAACTGGATGCTTGCGGTCGGTCCGGTGGCGTCATCAAAGAGATTGTTGCCGTTCCATTCCCATTCAAGCGATGAGATGAGCCCGGAACCCACACTCGTGATGGCCGTGAACTGGGTCTGATTGCCCAGACAGAAATTCTGCGCTGCGAAATTGACCGTGGGCTGTGGGTCTACCACAACAGTTGCCGTGGTCGTAGACTGGCAACCCAGGTCGCTGGTCACTCGCAGACCAACCACATAACCGCCATCGTTCCCGAAGTTGTGGCTCAAGGTCTCACCGGTGGCATCATCATATTGTCCGTCATTGTCAAGGTCCCATTCCCAGAACACGACACTGCCTCCTGAGATGCTCGATGTGCTCGTAAGCACGGTGTTCGCTCCTTTACAGACATCCGGTGCCGTGAAATCGGCCACTGGAACCGGGTTCACCGTGACCAACCGATAGGCCACGACCTCAGTCCCAAGGTCCGTGGTGATGCGAAGTCCGACCTGAAACGTACCGGCCGCTGGGAATACCGTGCTTACCACCGGACCCGCTGCATCTGTGAACTGACCATCGGCATTCAGGTCCCAATCCCACAGCACGATGGTCTCACCGCCCGAGGCCACGCTCGTACTGGAGAATACGCTCTGCGAACCAAGGCAGACCGCAGTGTGCGTGAATTCGGCCGTGTTGGCGAAACCCGTTGCCCCGACAAGGCTGAGGATCAGCACCAGTACTCTCGTCTTGCTCTTCATTTCGAAATGCATCTGATGTTCAATTGGTTGGTATGGAACTCGGTCTGAAGGACCTCATCGCTACGTTAACGTCTTTCTCTGGGGAATCACCTGGTCACATTGAATCGTATCACCGATCGGCCCTCGGCTGTTTGCAAACTCAGCAGGTACATGCCCTGTCCCAGGCCCGAAACGTCCAAGCGCACTCGGCCATTGGCACTCATGCCACCTACTGTCTGCATCATCACCCGCTTGCCTGCCATGGAAGTGACCTCCAGCACCGTGCTGCCGCTCACGTCCTTTGCCGTGGTGATGAAAAGCTCATCGCTCGCGGGATTGGGATAAAGCGCGAAGGCATTCTCCACATCCTCATCCACACCGAGGGTCAGGTTGTTGAAGGAGCGGCTGCGTGAGCGTGTTCCGCATCCATTGGTAACCGACAGCGTCACCGTGTAGGGCCCGAGTGTCTCGTAGAAATGGGTCGGATTCTCCTCCGTGCTGAAGTTACCGTCCCCGAAGTTCCACAGATAGGAATCACCGAACTGCGAAAGATTGTTGAATACCACGGCATTGCCGGAGATGATATAGGTGAACTCTGCCACTGGCACAGGGAATTCGAATGGCACTTCCACCGGAACCGTGGCCGTGCAGCCATTCACGTCCGTGATCTGCACATTGTATACCCCATTAGTGAGTTCGGTGAAAGTGCCAGAGGTCTGCTGAGCACCTCCGCTGAGCGACCACGTGTAGCCAGGTATGCCCCCACTTCCAGAAACCTCAAGGCCGCCTACAAAACTGCCTGCGCATTCCACTCCCACCACATTCACCACAGTGATCTCCAAGGCAGCAGGCGCCTGCAGCGTCACTTCCTGCGCACTGGTACAACCATTGGCATCAAGCACCGTGATGCTGTAGGTCCCCACGGACAAACCTGACAATATCGGGCTGGACTGGAAAGTGACCCCATTGGCCGAGAAGGTGTAGGAAGGGGTTCCTCCGCTGGCTTGAACCGTTACCGCACCGTTGGCGGACAGGCCACATGAAGGGTTATTCACAACCACCTCATTGATCTGCACGCCCGACAATGGCTCTGCCACCGTGAGGCTCGCTTCGGCCTGACATCCGTTGATGTCCATGACGATATACGTATAGGTTCCGGCAGATAGACCTCCGAACTGGTTCTGGCTCTGGAAAACAACTCCGTTGGCACTGTAGGTATAGGTAGGTGTACCGCCTGTCGCGGTCAGCACCACCGAACCTGTCGCTGCACCGACACAGCCTGCCGCAGTAGATGCGCCTGTGAGCACAAGCGGTTGAGCAGCCTCCGTGATATCCACTCCTTGCGAAACCTGACACCCGTTCACATCGCGCACCACCACCACATAGCTTCCTGATGCGAGTCCCGTTGCAGTGGCCTCGGGCTGGAAGGATCCGCCCCCATTGAAGGAATAGGAATATGGCAACGTTCCACCTGCGCCAATGGCCGTGATGCTTCCTGTGCTCTGACCGAAACACAGCACAGGCACCGAGGTGGTCTGCATGCTGATGGACTGCGGCTGTGTGAGCGCCTGCGACACTTGCGCGGTGCATCCGTTCGCATCGGTCACGAAGAAGGTGTAAGTGCCTGGTCCGAAACCGGAGAATGCACCGCTGCCCTGAAAGTTCACACCGTCCCTGCTGTACTGATAGGGCGCGGTACCTGCCGCAGCAGCAACGGTCACCGTGCCTGTGTTCTGTCCATTGCAGAGAATATTCTCACTGTTGACCACAGACAACTGAAGGATGCCCGGCTCGGTGAGGGTGGTCTGAACAGACGCCTCACAGGCATTGGCATCACGCACTACAACGACATGCTGCCCGGCCGACAGTGCATTGAACGAGGATGCGACCCCGAAGCTGCCACCATCGATACTGTACTGATAAGGCGCAGTGCCTCCTGCGGTCAGTGTGGAAAGCTCTCCTGTGAAATCACCATTGCAGAGCAGGTCGGAGGCCGATGCGAGCGTAAGTGCAAGCACGGCTGGCTCGGTGATACTGTAAAGCGATGTGGATACGCTGCAACCGTTGGCATCCTGGGCCTCCACAAAGTAGTCGTTGGCCGACAGACCACCGAATGTGCCTGAGCTCTGGAAAGCCCCACCGTTGATGGCGTAGATGTAAGGCGTGGTGCCTCCATCGGCTGCGATGGTCAACGCACCGGAGTTGTCACCATTACAAAGGAGGTTGATGAGCGTAGGTGTGCCCAGCGAGAGAGGAGCTGAAGGTTGCCCTATGACCGTAGAGCCCAAGCCGACACATCCGAACTCATCCACCACAGTCACGGCATAGTTGCCGGCCGGAAGACCCGTGTAAAGGAATTGATTGGTCACCGGAGCGCCACCGTTCACGGTGATTTCCCAGAAATTGGCCACAGGTGGAATCGGGTTGACGAAAAGCGTACCTGAGCTTTCACCGAAACACAGGGCCGCTGTAGGCTGCAACGTGAAGGTAGGATTGCGATACACCTCCACGGTCTGCGTAAGACTTGAGGAGCACGACTGTGGTGAAAGCACCGTCAGCGTCACATCATAGAGGCCCTCGACCGGATAGGTCTTCGATGGGTTGGAGAGAACGGACGAGCTGTTGTCCCCGAAATCCCATGTGTAAGAGCCTGCATCAGAGGTGTTCGTGAACTGAATCGTGCTTCCAGCACAGGCATTGACGAAGCTGAAGGCCACCTCGGGCGATTCCAGCACGGTCACACTGTTCGACACCGATGATTGGCACCCGCCCGGTGCGGTCACCGTGAGTGTGGCCGCATAAACACCTCCTCCAGCATACAGGTTTGACGGATTCTGAGCCGTGGCAGCATTCCCATCACCGAAATCCCAAGCATGCGACAGGTTGGTGCCAAAGCTGAGGTCCGTGAACTGCGTGGCCGCACCCTCACAGGCAGTGGACGAAACGAACTGCGCCTGAGGCAGGGCACTTACGGTCACAGGACGCTGTATCACATCAGCACAGCCCTCATCGTTGGTGGCCGTCAACGTGACCGTGAAAATTCCTGATAGAGCGTAAGTGTGCGATGGGCTGACATCAGTGCTCACCGGGCTGCCATCACCTAAATTCCAGACGTAGGAGACATTGCCCGCGTAGCTGGGGTCGGAGGTGGTCAGATTCTGGAATTGCGTCACCGCACCGAGACATACAGGGGATGCTGAGAAATCGGCATCGGGCGTGGCGGTCACAGTAACGGTCTGCGTGATCACATCCACGCAGCCATAGGCAGAGGTGACTGTCAGCGTGACGTTGTAATCACCAGATGCCGTGTAGACGAAAAGCGGGTTCACCTGTGTGATAGGTCCGCTGCCATCGCCCATGTCCCAAACATGAGAAACGATGCTGTAGCCGGCCTCGATGGTGGACGTGTTCGTAAAGAAGAGTGGTTCGCTCGCACAGGCAGGTATGTAGGTGAAGCCCGCCACAGGTTTGGCATCGACCGTCACATTGAACGAGCACGAGGCGGTGTTGCCACCATCATCCGTAATCGTGTAGGCGATGTTGGTCGTGCCTGTAGGGAACATGCTTCCGCTCACCAGGCCGCTCAGGTCGGTCTGCACGATGGTAAAGCTGCAATTGTCAAAGCCCACCGGGTCGGCATACGTGACCACGGCTCCTGTGCCACCTGTAGCGCAAAGCGTCTGAGATGACGGACAGAAGATGAGCGGGTCGATGTCATCCACCACGGTCACGGTGGCCGTGCATGCATTGGCATTCCCATTCACATCCTCTGCATACAATGTCACCGTATTGGCCCCGATATCGTTACAATCGAAATCGGTCACGTCCAGCCCGATCACGGCAATGCCGCATGCATCGGACGAACCATTGTCCACATCGCCAAGGCCGATGCTCGCAAAACCGTTCGCATCCAGATATACAGTTACATCCTGACAGAACACCGCAGGCGGGATATTGTCGATGACCTCCACAATCACATCGCATGTGGCAGAGTTGAGGCCCACGTCCGTCACGGTCATGGTGATGGTGTTCAGACCTACGTGGGAACAGTTGAAAACGCTCTGCGACAATGATTGGGTGAAACTGCAGTTGTCACCACTGCCGTTGTCCACGTCCGCCAGCAACAATTCTCCGTCACCATTCACATCCAGAACAACAGGAATGTAATTGCCCGGTGTGTTGATCATCTCAAAGTCTATGGACCAGGAGTTGAGCAGACCGACATCGCCACCGGCAGCATCCACCACTGTCAGCGTCCAGGTGCCCTGCATGTTCTGACCGTAGTATGGGGAAAGGGACTCCTCTGGCAGATAAGTGCCGGTTACCGGAGATACGCAAGTCGCATTCTCCACCGGTGTGGCCGCGTTCGGGTCGAGTGTGATCACAAGATTGGCGGCCGAGCAACCGAAACCCGGTGGCACCCCGATGCGGTCCACCAGCGTACGCACCTGTCCGGATGGAGACTGTAGGGAGATGAACAGGTCGCCCACCCAGGTATGGGTGATATCCACATTCACCTTCATGCTCACAATGGTGCCGGGCGATGGTACAGTGAGCGTCTGCCCCACACCCGAAGGATTGTTGTCAGGAATACTCACAGGGCTGATCTTGTCAAAGGTCAGCGAGGTGGTCACCGGAGGGAAGGTGTTCACGCAGAGCGCTGTCGGTGGGATATTGTCCTCCACGCTGATGGTACTTACGCAACCGGTCGTTCCACCACCCTTCGCAGTAACGGTGAGCGTAACAGGCACGTTGCCGTGGTCTGCGCAGGAGAACGTGTTGCGGCTCAGGGCGAAGGAGGCGATACCCGTGGCCGAGGTGCTGCCATTGTCAATACTCGGCCTTTGAAGCATGCTGGTGCTGAAGATCAGGTCGAAGTTGGGCCCGATGCTGCTGAGTCCGCCTGCATAGATGTCGCCATTGTTGCGCTGCGGGTAGAAGGTACCGCCCGTGCAGTTGACGCGGAAGGTGTAGACATTGCCAGCAATAAGGTCGAGCGTGGTGGCAATGTCCAGCACATTGGCGCCCAAGGCGAACGAAGGGATGGCCTGCGTGTGCAGCACCGCGCCCCCTGTTCCCTGCCCGCTGTAGATGGTCAGGTTGAGTCCTGTGGGGGCATTGAGCGTCTCCATCACCACGGTGATACGGTCAAGAATGCCCGACACGGTCGGGGTGAACGATTGCCAGACGTTGTTCACCTCCGGGGCACCGTTCGAGGGTTGCACGTCAATATCCACTTGCGGCAGGAACAGCAGTTGATCGGGCAGCGAGGCGTCCCCGTTGGCGTCCAATTGCACGGTCGCATTCTGGCACTGGGCCGACTGTGCCCGAGCATAGCTCTGCACCAGCAGATGGGAAAGCAGGAAAAGTGACGGAAGTAGAATTCTTCTCATTTCAGTGAAACTGAGGGGAATGGAGGCGTAGAATCAGCCCGCAAAGTAGCAAAATAGCACGCGAACAGCACAATACAACGGATGAACCACCAAAAACGGCCGACAAGGCCCCTGGCGGGCTATCCGGCATGCAGTTCCACTTCGAAGCCCGCATGTCCGCGGATGTTGATGACATCCGTGTTATCGAGGATGAGATACTGGGCCTTGATGCCTGTCAGCACACCTTCCACCAATGGCTGTTTCTCCAGTTTCAGACTGGTCACCTTCTTGGGCAGGTCGAGCATCGGATAGTGCAGCTCGCGGATGGTATCCTGAGGCGAAACGTAGGCCTTCAGCTCCTCCGGCAGCAGCGCAGCAGCCTCATGCTTCCGCGCCACAAGGTCCTCATCGGCCACCAGTCCTTTGAGCATTTGCTGCCAATTGGTACGGTCGCTGTAGTGCGACTTGAGGGCCACCTCCATCTCGCCCGCCAATCTGCGGTAGGGAACCTCGGCAAGGATGATGGCCCGTGATGCACCCTGATCCATCCACCGCGTAGGTACCTGCGTCATTCGCGTGATGCCAACCTTGAGACCACTGCTAACGGCCAGATACACCGCGTGGGGCTTCACATGATGCTCCTGTTCCCAGAGCGGGTCGCGCCCCCCGCCCAAATGACCCTCGCATAGTTCGGGCCGCAGAATGCAGTCGCTGTTGTCGGGTGAGGAAACGAAGCAGTTGTAACAGAATCCCTGCCCGAAGGCCTTATTCGTTTTCTTTCCACATACGATGCAGAAGATGCGGCCATGGAAGTGCAATGCCACCCGCTGGCCCAGCAGAGCGGTCATATTCACCGGGCCGTCCTCCATCGCCAGCGTGTAGGTGATGGGGTCGTCCTCTGTAGTGCGCATCTTATGCAGTATGCCTTTCATTTCTCAGTTGGATGGTGTGGCGGTGGGAATGGCAGCAGAATCGCTGCTCGGTCGGGTCATGGGAAACGCAGAATCTTCTCCTTCAACCTCCCCTCCTCTGCCCGCTTCAGCAGTTGAAGCATCGCAGCCTCGTAATCGGCAAAAAGTCGGGGCATGGAAAGATTGACGGCCCTTCCGTTCCAAGCGAGATGCGGCTCCTCGTCAGAGAAGGTGAGCAGCTGGCCGGGCAGCAGACTATGGCTAAGGTGACTGCGCAACTGGCCGTAGAGGTCCACCTGCCGGTCGGCAACGAGATACCCTGCCGGGAACAATTGTGATATTGCGAGTAGGAAGCGTGTGCGCCCGAGTCCTTTGGCCTTGAACGGTCGGTTGTCCAACAGCGCCCCACTCACCTCTATGCCGTGGGCCATGGCCGCAAGGGTGTGGAAATGAACACCTGCAGCGTGCATGGCCCTTACCTCATCCAGAAGCACCGTTCGCACAAAGGCCGAAGTACCCAACAAATCTCAAGGGGTAACGATGACAAGCACCTTGCTATTCTTCCAGAAGGCATCCGGGTCGCTCACCACGAGTTTGTCAAAGGTCTTGCTGCCAACTAGCTCGTAGCTGCTGTTGGGGTGTGTGGAAACCACTTCGGCCTTCTTCCCTCCAATGGAGAATTCCTTGGTCTCGTAAATGTTGATGCGGGTGAGATCCTCATAGGCCACATTGCCGGCCACTTTCTTAGTTCCGCCCATGCCAAGGAATGCCCCCTGACGGTCGATGATGCCGCGCTCCATGAGCTCTTTCTTGGTTCCTATCACATAGTAGGCCGTGAGCAGCTCCTTCTCTTTGGCGGAAAGCTGACGGTCCTTCTCCTGAATCACCTCGGTCTTACGCTCGCCTTCAACGGCCAGATTATCGATATCGGCCATCAGGGCATCGATGTAGATGTCGGCCTTGGCGAGCTTGTCGCGAAGCACCTCTATCTCAGCGTCCTTATCGGCCAGGTCCGATTTCAATTTGGCGATCAGTTTATTCAGCTTCTCGCTGGATATGCTGCTCTGCTTGAGCTGTTTCTCAAGTTCACTGATCTGTTCCCTGTTCTTGCGCATCTTGTCATAGATGGCGCGCATGTCTCCAAGGATATCCTCCTCGGCCGTGGCATTCTTCCCTGCATCCCCGGTGGCCTTAGCCGTGACGATGCCCTCCAGTGCCTTGATGCTGTCGAGGTTGTCCTGAATATTGGTGAGCGACCCGATGAAGCCGTCAATGTCCGCATCCTTGGTGCTTGATTCCTGCTTGAGGCGGTCTATCTCGGCCTGAAGGCGCTCCTGCTCGGCATTGAGGCCGCAGCCGATGAGCATGGAAGGAAGAAGAAGGAACAGCAGATACTTTTTCATGGGTTGATGCTTTGTTGGGATTGAAGGTGCGAAGGTACACGGTGATGTGACTCAGGTGACAAGGCTATCGGAACGTTGCGACTCAACACTCGGTAATCGGCCGCAGGTCAGATGAAGTGTGAATCATACAATACCCCGGGGCAGTTGTATAACATCCTCGGCTATCGGGGTCGGAACCTTTGTGCGGTGAAAATTCATTCACCCTAAAAATCATTGCAATGATCGCATCGAACAACAGCATTACACGGGGCATCGCCCTACTTGCCATTATCATTTCCTCGGGTCTTTCAAGCTGCACGGAGGACGAACCGCTTGTGGTGGCGAGCACTTCCTACGACCTTCAGGTGGTGGACCAACTGGGCATTGCAGGCACAGTGACCTTCACAGAGACCAGTCCGATGATCACCACTGTGGTGATCGAGATGACCGGTGCGGACAACGCTTCCCATCCGGCCCACATCCATCTGGGTGCAGCGGTTGAGGGCGGTGACGTTTCCATCACACTCAACCCTGTCATCAATGGCCGCAGTTCAACGGAGGTCATCCGGTTGAACAACAATGCCTCTGTGAGTTACGCCCAGCTCATCGCCTTCGATGGTCACCTCAACGTGCACCAGTCGACCAGCGAGATGGGCACCATCATCGGCCAGTCTGACATAGGAGGCAACAAGCTCACCACCAACAGCATCAGCTACACGCTGGGTGAGTTCGGGGCATCGGGCGTTTCGGGCACTGCGGTGTTCGCCAAGCGTGAGAACGGCATTGCGCTGGTCACTATCAGCCTGAACGGCACGCTTGCCAACGGCATCCACCCGGCTGCTATCCACATCGGTTCGGTCGCCACAGTGGGCGGTGGTCCAGTGACCAAGACCCTCAACCCTATCAACGGTGTTACCGGAAAAAGCTACACCAACCTGCGCATGTTGGATGACAGCACCCCGATCAGCTATGACAATGTGCTGGCCTACGATGGCTATCTGGCCATCCACGAGGCGAACATCCTGATGGAAGTGGTCCTGTGCCAAGGCAACATCGGAAGCAACAACTGATCGGCCACCGATCGCATTTGAAAGCGCCCCTGCCATAACGGTGGGGGCGTTTTGTTTTTCATTTACAGATGCCGCTGGAAACAAGATGCTAATGAATGCTTGGGAAAGAATTTTCAGAGATTTGACGACACTAAAAAACCTCTATGAGAACTTTTTCTTTCGCCATGCTCTTCTGGGCATGCACATTCAATAACGCCCACGGCCAGATCAACGCGGCCGATTCCTCAGCCCAGTGTATCGCATACTGGAGCAAGGGCGAGAAAATGACGTACAGCGTCAGCACTTCCAAACTGAAAATCAAGGGAACAGACACCACCTCGGCCGAGGCAGGCAGTTATCTGGTGGACATCACCGTGCTCGACAGCACGGCAAAAAGCTACACCATCGCCTGGAGCTACCGCGATTATCAGCTGGGGACGGACAATCCCATTACCAAGCGATTGGCTGACATGTACCGCAACATGACGGTCAAGGTGCGAACGGATGAGATGGGAAGCATCACGGAAGTGGTGAACTGGAAGGAGCTGCGGGATGAGACCAACCGCTATTACAAGACCCTCATGAAGGAGGTGAAGGAACTGAATGAGCTACCAGGATTCAAGCAGATGATGGACCAGATGATGAATTCCTACAGCTCAAAAGAGGCGATTGAAGGGCTGGCCGTGGCCGACATCCAGCAGTTCCATAGTTTTCACGGGGCCGCTTACACCCTCAACGAGCACTTGAGCGGCAACATCAAGATCCCCAATTTCCTGGGTGGTGAACCGTTCGATGCCGATGTGACCCTAGTGATGGACGAACTCAATGTGGAGGACGGCAATTACGTGCTGCGCATGTCCGAAGTAGTGAATCAGCAACAGTTGCAAGAGGCCACGCTTGCCTACATGAAGTCGATGGCCAAGAATCTGGGAGTGGAGGCCCCTGGGCCTGAGGCCGTGGGGTCATTGGGCCGCACAGTGGAATTGGCCGCTCGGATGCACAACACAGGATGGCCCATCTACAGCATCCAGACGAAGACCGTGGAGGGCGAAGGACAGCTGCAGGTGGAGGAGCGCATCATCGAACTGGTGAGCGAGGACTGACCGTCACTGTTCCAGCAGTGCAATGGCCTGTTGCACATCCTGCACCTCGATGACAAGGCGGTCCAGATACGTGTTGCGCAGCTCCACCACGATGCTGCACCTCGCATTCACCACATCATAGAAGACCTTTTTTCCACCGATGTGATAGGTTCCGGCCGTGATGATGCCGGGAATGTGTGTTCCCAGCAGCCTCAGTCCCCAGATCCAGTTCACACTTTCGGTGTTCGGATAGGCACTCACCACATCCTTTGCCGCAACGCTGATGCGGCTGCGCATGGCCCACAGCTGATGCATGCCCTGCACTTCAAATTCGAAACGGTCGCCCTGACGTCTGATATTCACCATGAGATAAGGTTCCTGAATGTTCTGAACATACTGCGAAGATATCCCCTTAGCGTGCAGAACGGAGCACTAAGGCCAACCGGATATTTCATAACTGCGGTCGCGACCCGCTCCGATTTGTTCGATCCCCACAAGATGGCAACCCGGCCATTCGCCACCTTTGCAGCATGAGGAACTGGATCATCGCAGCGGCCATTAGCGGGGCACTTACCGTGGTTCTTGGGGCCTTGGGCGCCCACGCACTGAAGAATACCCTGCCCGAAGCCCAGCTGGCCAGTTTTGAGACGGCCGTTCGCTATCAGATGTATCACTCCTTGGCCATGCTCATCACCGTGCTCATCGCCCGTCAACTGAGCGTATCCCTTCAAGTGACACTTTGGTGCTTTGCCATCGGCACGTTGCTTTTCTCCGGATCCATCTATCTGCTGGCTACTCTGCCCCTGCACGGCATGGACGCCCTCCGCGTGCTCGGTCCGGTGACACCCTTGGGCGGGCTTACCCTGATTGCGGGTTGGATATCCTTGGCCGTGAAGGCGGTACGCCTGCGCTCCGACCATTGATCGGAAACCGTTCACTCCGGAGTAAAACCTGTGCAAAACTCAGACCGCATCGGGCCATCAAGTCCTTTGTGGTTTCGTATACCTTTGCCCGCCAATTTTCAACCTAAATCCTTTTCCATGAACGAATATGGTGTAAGGGCCGAAGGGGCCACCGTAGCTGACCTCGGGCTTAAGAATGTTGCTGCTGCCTACTGGAATCTGACCCCTGCCGAACTGGTGGAGGAAACCCTGCTCAACGGTCAGGGAACGCTGACCGACACGGGCGCTCTGGCCGTGGACACCGGTGAGTTCACCGGACGCTCTCCCAAAGACCGTTTCGTGGTCTGCGATGCCACCACAGAGAACTCCGTCTGGTGGGGCGACATCAACATCAAGTTCACCCCCGAGAATTTCGACCGCCTGTATGACAAGGTGACCTCCTACCTGCAGAACAAGGAGGTGTATGTGCGCGACTCCTATGCCTGTGCCGACCCCAAGCACCGCCTCAACATCCGCGTGGTCACCGAGTACCCATGGAGCAACCTTTTCGCCAGCAACCTCTTCCTCCGCCCTGAACTGGCCGAACTGAAGACTTTCAAAGCAGAATGGACCATCCTCTGCGCCCCTGGCTTCCATGCCAATCCGGCCACGGACGGCACACGCCAGCACAATTTTGCCATCCTCAACTTCACCAAGAAGGTGATCCTCATCGGTGGAACAGCCTACACAGGCGAAATCAAGAAGGGTATCTTCTCGGTGCTCAACTATGTGCTTCCGCATGAGCGTAAGGTGCTTTCCATGCACTGCTCAGCCAACGTGGGCAAGCAGGGCGACACCGCCATCTTCTTCGGTCTCAGCGGCACAGGCAAGACCACCCTCTCTGCCGACCCTGAGCGCAAACTGGTCGGTGATGATGAGCACGGCTGGGACGGTGACACCGTGTTCAACTTCGAGGGCGGTTGCTATGCCAAGTGCATCAACCTGACCCGCGAGACCGAGCCGCAGATCTTCGATGCCATCAAGTTCGGTGCGCTTGTGGAGAACATCAACTTTTATGATGACACCAGCACGGTGGACTATGCGAACATCGACAAGACCGAGAACACCCGTGCGGCCTACCCGATCCACCACATTGACAACATTGTCACCCCTTCCATCGGCAAGAATCCGAAGAACATCTTCTTCCTCACGGCCGATGCCTTCGGTGTGCTGCCTCCGATCAGCAAACTGACCCCGGGACAGGCCATGTACCACTTCATCAGCGGATACACCGCCAAGGTGGCAGGTACAGAAGTGGGTGTCACTGAGCCGCAGCAGACCTTCAGCGCCTGCTTCGGTGCCGCATTCCTTCCGCTGCACCCTACCAAGTATGCCGAACTGCTGGGCGCCAAGATGCGCGAACACAACGTGAACGTATGGCTCATCAACACCGGTTGGTCGGGCGGTTCCTACGGAGTGGGAAGCCGTATGAAGCTGCGCTACACCCGCTCCATGATCACAGCGGCCATGAACGGTCAGCTGGACAACGTGGAATTCAAGACGCATCAGGTGTTCGGTCTGGCCATGCCGACCGCTGTGCCCGATGTGCCTTCTGAACTGCTGCTGCCGCGTGAGACATGGGCCGATAAGGACGCCTATGATGCCACGGCCAACAAATTGGCGGCCGCGTTCGTGAAGAACTTCCAGAAATATGCTGATTTCGCAAATGCGGAGATCCTTGCTGGTGCACCGAAGGTGAGCGAGGCGGTCTGAGCATGGGCCTACTGAGGATGAGAGCGGAGAGGACCAACAGTTCTTCTCCGCTCTTTTTCTTTAAGGACCTCTATTTACCATGCGCTAATGGCTAAAGGCCAACAGCGAATAGCTTGAAAAATGCATCTCTTCTACCAGCCCGAACTGACCAACGGTCTTCATCGCCTCAGCGAGGAGGAATCGGGCCATGCGGTGCGGGTGATGCGCATGGGGCTGGGCGACAAGGCCGAAGTGACGGACGGCAAGGGCACCCGTGCACTCGTGGAACTGACCGATACCCAGAAACGGGGATGCGGCTTCCGGGTGTTGGAACAACGGTTCACCCAACGGCCTGCCTTCCCCAACGTGGCCATCGCCCCCACGAAGAACATGGACCGTCTGGAGTGGTTCCTGGAGAAAGCGGTGGAAATCGGTGTGGGACAGGTGTGCCCCATTCTCTGCGCCAATTCGGAGAGGCGCGTGCTGAAACCCGAGCGCTGCGAGAAGGTGATGCTGGCCGCCATGAAGCAGAGCCAACAGGACTGGCTGCCCCCGTTGCTGCCGCTCACCCCGTTCGGGGAGTTCCTTGGCATGGCAACTGGCACACTTCTTTTGGCCCACTGCCGCGATGGTGTTAAGCAGTCCATCGGCACCGATTTTCCTGCAGAGAGTTGGATCATCATAGGTCCCGAGGGCGATTTCACCACGCAGGAAGTGGAAACCGCCCTTCGGCACAGGGCCAACCCCGTAAGCCTCGGCACCAACCGCCTGCGCACCGAGACTGCGGGTATCTTTGCACTCAGCGTGCTACGATTGAAAAGTGATGAGTGACGTGCGATGAGTGGTGACGTGCGATGAGTGGTGACGTGGATAACGCAGGGTCTAAGTGCATTGGGGGCACCCATTTTCAATTTTCCATTTTCCTTTTCCCTTGACAAAATGCGGTTGTTTCTGATTTTTCTTATTTCAATAACCCTCTCACAGGCCAGCGAGGCCCAGCAGGTCAAACTGGCCGTGCTGAAATATGGTGGCGGTGGCGACTGGTATGCCAATCTGGCCACATCGCTGCCCAACCTCATCGCGTTCTGCAATCAGAATATGCGCATGCAGCTGGACCCCGAGCAGGCCATCGTGGAGGCTGGTTCGCCCGACATCTTCAACTATCCGTTCGTGCACATGACCGGCCATGGCAATGTCATCTTCACCGACACCGAGGCCCAGAACCTGCGCAAATACCTGCTATCGGGCGGCTTTCTCCATGTGGACGACAACTATGGCATGGACCAGTTCGTCCGCAGGGAACTGAAGAAGGTGTTCCCTACCGAGGAACTGACAGAACTGCCGCCCTCCCACCCCATTTTCCAGCAGCAGTATCGCTTTGAGAAGGGCATTCCCAAAATCCATGAGCACGAACAGGGCCGTCCGCAGGCCTTGGGTATCGTGCATGATGGACGACTGGTGCTGCTCTACACCTTCGAGACCGACCTGGGCGATGGTTGGGAATCGGCCGAGGTGCATGGCAACAGCGAGGATACCCGCAGAAAGGCCCTTCAGATGGGCGCCAACATCGTACGCTATGTGCTGCTGGCCGCTGACCCGGACAGCGAGATGTGAGACGGTCAGAAAAGGCCCAGACCGCCCATGAGCCCTCCGGCCATGGAGCGCATCTCGCTCTCAAACACGCCCTCGGCCTTCTCAATGGCGCTGTTGGTGGCAATCATCACCAGTTCAGACACCTCCTCGGAATTACCTGAGCGCACCAACGCATCAGGGATGATGACCTGCGTGACCTTCTTGTTGCCATTGGCCACCACGACCACGCCCTGACACTCGCCCCGCACCGAAACATGGTTGAGGCGTTCCTTGGCAGCATCCATCTGCTGCTTCATCTGCTGCAACTGCTTGAGTTTATCGAGCATAGTGTTTCTGTAAAATGTTTCGGTTGAATAGTTGACGGGGAGCGACCACTAAAGGTGGGCCTCCTTTCGGCCAGTGGCCTCCATCATGATGCTGAGGCGATGACGGTTGAGGGCATCGATCTCTGCCATCGGGTCGATGCTGTCGGGCACGATGTCCTCGCGCAGCGAGAACACCTCGGGGCAGCAGTCGGCAATGAGCCGCTGCAGCTTCACCACTTCCTCCATGATCTCTTCCTGACGGTCCCCGAGCATCCATCCAAAATTACCACCGCCCCGTCTGCGGGAGACGGTTATTCATCGAAAACATATCAACAGGGATCAGACAGTTTGCACTGGCACGGGAACACGCAACCGCCCGGCCAGACCGAGCTGCGCACGCAGACTGTCGATGAACAGCCGAGCTTTCTTCACCATGCTCCAGCCACCGCCAGGCCGCGCCCCTTTCACATAGGGGAGCTCCACCGCCCGGTCGGCATGCTGGAAAAGTTGGATGAGCGTGTTGCCCGGCCGGAAGCCCGCGTTCAAAGCCTTTTCCAGCACACTGCGGTCGGCCAGGACAAAGTCGGAGCCGTGGACGGGAAGATGACGCGCACCTGCCATCCGCATCAGCGCGTAGAACAGCGCTGCTAGGCCCCTGTTGAGCACAGCACCGCTGCTGCCCTGCCGTGCGGCCTGCACCAGCGGATTCCCCTGTTGCCAACGCTCCACGAGCGCAGGCACCAATGCAGGCGGGTCGTCCCCATCGGCCGCCATGACGATGACAGCCTCGCCATCGGCCAGCGCGAGCCCGGGAAGAAGGGCCGCATAGGCCCCCACATTACTCCCAAGCCGGAGCCCGGTGATGGACAGTGCGCTTTCGCCCTTCAATCGGCTGATCACCTGCCATGTGGCATCGGTGCTCGCATCGTCCACCAGCAGCAGTTGGAACGCCATCCCCTGCGACCGCAGCCCGGCCGTGGCCGCCTCGATGCCCCGCACCGTAGCTGCCAATTGGGCCGCATTGCAGAAACAGGGAATGACGATGGAAACGGTGGGCATGAGCGGTCAGAGGTCGTTCTGCCAAGGCATGCCCCGGTCGAAACGGTCGGGCCAAGGGTAGAGCGCACCGCCATAGGTATCCGTGAGCTCACGCACATCCTTTTTCCGAACCGCTGGCGACCCTATCAGGAAACTGTGATCCTCGGCATCGCGGTTCAACGTGGCATTGGCCGCCACCAGACAGTGCTGCCCGATGCGCACACCCGCAAGGATGACCGCATGCACACCCACCTGTGTGTAATCTCCGATCACAGGAGCTGTGGTCGCTGTGGTGGGCGGAAAACGGTCGTTGGTGGTCACGGAGAACGGATACATGAACACGAAATCGCCCAGCCGCGTGCCCTGTGCCAGGTGCACATTGCTGTGGAGGCGGCAATACCGTCCCATGGCAATGTGCCCTTGCAGGTCGCTGAAGGTGCCCACCATGCCATGCTCCCCTATAGTGCAATGCTCGCGGATGACGGCATGATGCCCTGTCTGAAAACCCTCCCCGAAGGTGGAGCCCGCATATAGGATGCTGTGGCTGCGGATGATGGACCCCGCACCGATCACCGTGCGGGGCTGCACATGTTCCTTATCGGAATAGGAGGCCGCCAAAGGCTCACCGATGATGCAAAAGGGACCGATGACGGTGCCCGCACCTATCTCCACCCCATCGTGCACCACCGTGCCCTCGCCCACGCGCACCTCTGCACCGAGGATGGCGTTGGGACTGATGCGGGCGTGGGGGTTCATGGCTCCAAAGGTATCCTTTCGGAAAGTCGATGCGGCCCGGCTGTGAAGTATCATTGCCCCATGCGAATGGACCGCCCCGAGCTGCATGCCCTGCTGGAGGAGAAGTATGACCGCTATTGCCGGCCCGAATTCCTGACGGACGACCCGCTGCTCATCCCCCACCTGTTCGAGGACCCGCGCGACCGCGAGATAGCGGGCCTCATAGCTGCCACCATCGCCTGGGGACAGCGGCCCACCATCATCCGCAACGCAAAAAAGGCAATGCACCTGATGGGCCATGAGCCCTACCGCTTCGTGATGGACCACAGCGAATCCGACCTAATCGGCCTGAAGGGCTTCGTGCACCGCACCTTCAACGGGGACGACCTCATCCATTTCGTGCGCGCCCTGCGCCACATCTACCGGCAGCACGCCTCGTTGGAAGAGGTGTTCCTGCAGGGCATGGACCACCACGAGCCCACCATGCGCGCGGCCCTGCTGCATTTCAAGCAGACGTTCTTCTCCATACCGCACCTTGCCCGGACGCAGAAACACGTGGCCGACCCCTCGCGGGGCTCCTCGGCCAAACGGCTCAACATGTATCTGCGGTGGATGGTGCGCGATGACGGCCGGGGTGTGGACCTCGGCCTGTGGAAACGCATCTCCCCTGCCCTGCTCTCGTGTCCGCTCGATGTGCATTCGGGCCGCGTGGCGCGACAGCTCGGACTGCTCAGCCGCACGCAGGACGACTGGCGGGCCGTAGAGGAACTCGACACCGCCCTGCGCAGTTTCGACCCCAGCGACCCGGTGAAGTACGATTTCGCCCTCTTCGGGATGGGCGTGTTCGAGGGATGAAGCACGCAGGGAAAATGGGCGATTCGAACATGGAAAACGCTAAGGAGCCTTCAAGCTACGCCCGCGACCCGCGTTCGCCCATACCCCTCAACGAGGGCGTGACCCGCTACATGCGCTCCAACCGCAGCAAGGACACCCGGCCCGAACTGCTGCTGCGCAAGGCCCTGTGGAAGCGGGGTATCCGTGGATACCGCCTGCACTGGAAAAAGGCCCCCGGCAGGCCCGACATCGCCTTTCCCGGTAGAAAACTGGCTGTTTTCATGAACGGCTGCTTCTGGCACCGCTGTCCGCACTGCCAACTGGGCATGCCCAAGCACAACGCGGAGTTCTGGCAGCAGAAATTCGCCCGCAATGTGGAGCGCGACCGCGAGAAACAGCAGGCCCTGGAGCACGATGGCTGGAAGGTGCTCGTCATCTGGGAGTGCGAGCTGAAGGCCGATGTTGAAAAGGCGTTACAAAAAGTGGAGGCGCTGCTGGGAAGTTGACCTGAGGCTCCGTCTATCTTCGCCTGCATGGCGCCCATCAAGGTCATTGAGCTGTTCGCAGGGGTAGGTGGTTTCCGGCTCGGGCTGGAGGCCGTGACAGACGAGGCCGGACAGCCCGTTTACCACACCGTTTGGAACAACCAGTGGGAGCCCGGCTCCAAGAAGCAGCACGCCTCGCAGATCTATCAGCGGCATTTCGGCCCCGAGGGCCACTGCAACGAGGACCTGGAGGCCGTGGTGGAGCACGACCCCGAGTCCATCCCCGACCACGACCTGCTGGTGGGCGGTTTCCCCTGTCAGGACTATTCGGTGGCCAACACCCTGAGCAAGGCCCACGGGCTCATCGGCAAGAAAGGTGTGCTCTGGTGGAGCATCCATGCCATCCTGGAGCGCAAGCGCAATCCGCCCAAGTATCTGCTGCTGGAGAACGTGGACCGCCTGCTCAAATCGCCCGCCAAGCAGCGCGGACGCGATTTCGCGGTGATGCTCGCCTCGCTGGCCGACCTCGGCTATGCCGTGGAATGGCGCGTCATCAATGCGGCCGACTATGGAATGCCGCAGCGCAGACGCAGGGTGTTCCTCATCGGCTATCACTACAGCACCCCGATGTTCCGCCATCTGAGCACCATGGACAACCCCTTTGACCATGTGACCGCAGACGGCCCCATGGCCACGGCCTTCCCCTGCCACTTTGAGCTGCGCGACTGGCCCAAGGAGTTCGCGCTGGAAGGCAATCTGGCCGACATCACCGAACAGTTCAACAGCCAGGGCGAGGGTTCGCCCTTTGAGAACACGGGCCTCATGTTCAACCGCAGGGTGTTCACCCTCAAGACCAAGGCCGAGTATTTCGGGCCGCGCACCGTGCTGGGCGATGTGCTGCAACCGCTCCAAGAGGTGCCCAAGGCCTTCCGCATCAGCAAAAAGGAGCTGGACAAGTGGAAGTACCAGAAGGGCGGCAAGAGCTATGAGCGCACCAGCGCCACAGGCCATGTGTACCGCTATTCGGAGGGCGGCATGACCTTTCCCGACCGCCTCGACCTGCCCAGCCGCACCATGGTGACCAGCGAGGGCAGCGCCTCGCCCAGCCGCATGACGCACGTGGTGGAGCAGGAAGGCGTGTTCCGCAGGCTCACCCCGGTCGAACTGGAACGCCTCAACATGTTCCCCGACCATCACACCGAGGGCCCCACCCCCAACCAGCGCGCCTTTCTCATGGGCAATGCCCTGGTGGTGGGTGTCATCCAGCGTCTGGGAGACGCGATGAAGGCCGTCATCCGGCCGCAAACGCAGCCCGCATGACCTATCCCGCCAAGATACTGGTGGCCTGGGCCGAAGCCATTGGTGGCAACACCCGCATCCGCGAGTGGCTCATGGCCAACGGATACCCCGAACTGGGCCTCTTCGTCCATGCCATGTGGCTGCAGGACAACGCCCGCGACTGGCTGATGCAGCACGGCCACCCGCACCTGATGGCCACCCTGCGCGGGGCCGAGGGCGATGCCCAGGCCATCAAATGGCTGGAGACCCACAGCTTCACCCCGCTGGCCAAAGTGGCGCAGACCGCAGACGGGGACGAGGCCGCCCTGCAATGGCTCAAGACCAACAGCCATGCCGAGCTGGCCATGGTGGCCCTGCGCCTGAGGGCCGTGAAAGACCGCATCGAGGCCGACAACACCGACCACCACAAATTCAACCCGAACGGTTGATTCCCGTCCTTGCAAGGACGCCCCCTCCTACTTCACCCGCAGTAGGTCGAGCATCCGTTGCAGGGTGTCGCACTCCATGGCGAGCTGCTGCACCTGCCGTTCGAGTTCTGCAATGCGCTCGACCTTGGGGCCGGGCGGGGCCGGCATGGCAGCCGGCAGCTTTGACCGTGGCCGAAACTATTTGATCAAAAACCGAATGAATTCGGTTCAGAACCGAATTCATTCACCTCCCGACCGAACTCA
>CAZATP010000001.1:0-6776 GCA_964488095.1 uncultured Chryseobacterium sp. | reverse complement strand
AAAACCGAATGAATTCGGTTCAGAACCGAATTCATTCACCTCCCGACCGAACTCATTCGGTTCCGGACCCCCTCAATTCGGTCCGCGGCCGAATGAGTTCATCTTTTTACCGAACTCATTCGGTTCAGAACCGAACGAGTTCGACAGAACACCGAATTCATTCATGTTTTTTCCAAATACAATTCGGTTTTTCATCAAATACAATTCGGTTTTTGACCCCCCGGGGGGGGTCTTTCACCCCCCCTCCCCCCCCTTCAGCACCCCCCCCTCCCAAGGGGTGGGAATGTGCCAGAAGGCAGATGGGGCACGGGATACCGCTCACTTTGACCACAAACGCCATGCGAACCGAGCCTGAGAGCGGTCCGGGCGGCCCCACCCGGCCCTTGCCCTATCATCACACGAGCAGTTCATCTACATTTGTCCTATGCCATCCCTATCGTCCCTCACGGTGCGCAAGGTTCAGCACCGCGATGCCCCCTACTGGGCACTCGATTTCGAATACGATGCCGCCACTGTGGCCGCCATCAAAAAACTGCCCGGTGCCCAATGGAGCAAGACCCACAACGCATGGCTCGTGGCCCCAACACCACAGAACGGAAAGAAGCTACGCGCCATCTTCCATCTGGGCGACACCCCTCCATCGGCCGTCCAAACGGAGATGACCCGCTTCACCCACTACCTCGAAGCC
Organism: uncultured Chryseobacterium sp.; assembly: GCA_964488095.1. Lineage (GTDB taxonomy): Bacteria > Bacteroidota > Bacteroidia > UBA10329 > UBA10329 > UBA10329. The sequence continues at coordinate 6,088 of CAZATP010000001.1, read as the reverse complement.
AAGCGCATGAGCCCCAACACGGTCAAAAGCTACGTGCAGGCCCTCGCTACCTTCCTGACGTTCTTCAAAGACAAGGCCCCTGCCGACATCACCGATGCCGATGCCCAACGCTTCTTTCATGAATATGCCCACGGGGGCGACATCTCCATCAGCTACCAACGGCTCATAGTCAATGCGGTGAAGCACTACTATGAGCGTATGGAGAACAGGAAACTGAACATCGAGAAACTCGTGCTGCCCCGCAAACCGAAGCAACTGCCGAATGTGCTGAGCAAGGAAGAGGTGCAACAGATACTGCGCGCATTGGAAAACATCAAGCACAAGGCCATGCTCTGCCTCATCTACAGTTGCGGTCTGCGCAGATCCGAGCTGCTCAATCTCAAGTTCGAGCATGTCGATAGCAAGCGCGGCATACTCATCATCAAGCAGGCCAAGGGCCGAAAAGACCGCATAGCACCCCTGCCCACATTCATAGTGGAAATGCTGCGGACCTACTACAAGGAATACCGCCCACAGCAATGGCTATTTGAAGGACAGCGTGCCGGAGAGCAGTACTCAGAAAAAAGCATCCAACAGGTCTTCAAGAACGCGCTTGCCAAGGCAGGTGTAAAGAAACCCGCCACCCTCCATTGGCTGCGCCACAGCTATGCAACACATCTGCTCGAAGGTGGCACAGACCTGCGCTACATACAGGAGCTGTTGGGCCACCAGAGCAGCAAGACCACGGAGATCTACACCCATGTGAGCACCAAGAAACTGACCGAGATAAAGAGCCCCATCGAAGGCATGGACATCTGAATAAAGTCTGTATACTTGAATCCCATACACAGACCTATCCCACCATCACGGGAGGGATAAATCTGTAAATTGAGCCTCGGATACAGACCTATAAACGAGTTAGGTGCAAGCGTAGGACGACACTCAACAACAAGAAAAATATTTAAAAAATGAAGACATTAATAATTATAAATGACGGACCTTACGGAACGGAAAAGGCATATAACGCTTTAAGAATTGCTAATCAACTAAACAAGGACTTTCCCGAAAAAGAAGTAGTAATCTTCTTAATGGCAGACGGAGTAAATTGTGCAATTCCAAACCAAAACACCCCAAACGGTTATTACAACATTGAAAGAATGTTAAAACTATCAACCAATAAAGGAACTCGCCTTTTGCTTTGTGGAAGTTGTTTGGAAGCACGTGGTTTAAAAAATATTGAACTTGTTGAGAAAGCTGAAATCAGCACAATGGCGGAATTAGCCAAACAAATTATTGAAAGCGATAAAGTCTTAACTTTCTAAATAATGGACTTATTCGATTTTTTTGATAACCTGAATAAAGTTAGTGAATCAGCTAAGAATGATTTAAAACAACTTATTTCGGAAAAGCATTTCGGCACTAACGAAATTATTCAAGAAATTGGAAGCAGATGCAAAACCATTTATTTCGTTCAGGAAGGTTCTGCCAGAATTTTTTACTACAAAAACGGAAACGATATCACCGAGCATTTTGCTTTTGAGAATGACTTGATAGTCAGAGCAGAAAGTCTTTTCACAGGTAAACCAACATCTAAAGGAATTCAGGCCATCTCTAAAGTAAAAATAATAGGAATAAATTCTGATGCACTTTTCAAACTTTATGATAAGCATAATGACATAGAGCGATTATTCCGAATACTTTTTGAAAGGGAATATGTAAATACCGTCAAAAGAATTGAAAGCTTGCAGTTCAACACAGCAAAAGAAAGATATTTAGAATTATTGAATACCACTGATTACGTTCAAAAAATCCCTTTAAAATATATCGCTACTTACCTTGGAATCACTCAAGTTTCACTTAGTCGGATAAGAGCAGAAATAATCTGATTATTTATCATTTGTAAAATTTTTTAGCATTTTGTTATCGGAACTTTGCATTTCTAATTGACTGAATGAATAATGATGCAAAAGATTTATAGAAAAATATTTTGGGTTGGTTTTTTTGCATTGCTTTTAACTTGGCATAATGGTGTGACAGCTCAAAATATAAATGGTGAAATTTGGGGTGCTTACATTAACACCATTCAATTAAATGACCATTGGAAAATATGGAACGATTACCATTACGTTCCTAATGGATTTGGTATTATTAGACCCGGAATAACATACCAGACAAAAAAAGGCTATCAGTTTACGTTAGGCTATGCTTATGTAAGAGCATCAACGCCAAAAACATCTCAACTTATTCGCAACGAAAATAGAATTTGGGGGCAAGCAATCAAGAATTTTAAACTTTCACCTAAATTCCAATATATCATTCGTTTTCGATATGATGCTCGTTTTAGAGCCTCTTTTGATGAACAAGGTGATGTTACTAAAAATCAATTCACATTCAACAACCGATTTCGGTTGATGCAAGATTTACGGTACAGACTCACCCCGATAGAGAAAGAAAATTATTGGCATATTGACTTTATTAATGAAGCGCTATTAAATACAGGAAAACAAATTGACAACGGCATTGATCAAATCCGTTCCTACTTGATGATTGGTTATTCAAAACCAAATCTCACTTTATTGGCAGGATACCACCAGAGATTTATCCCAAGCAAATCTCAAAATTGGACATTGAATCAAGGTCTTACGATTTGGCTCATTCAGAATATTAACCTCGGTAAAAGGAAATAAACGAATTTATCATTTGTAAAGTAAATTATCAATAAACCGCAAGACCTTTGCACCATTAAAAACATTGAGATGAAAACAGAAAATATAAAACTCGGACTTAAAGAAAACTGGAAGCAGTTTACCATTTTGGTAATCGTAAATGCCTTTGTTGGTGGAATGATAGGAATGGAACGGACTATTTTTCCGCAATTTGCCGAATTGGAATTTGGAGTAGCTTCAAAAACAGCAATTCTTTCTTTCATTACAGCTTTTGGAATTACCAAAGCAATTGCGAACTATTATACAGGACGACTTGCCAACAAATTTGGACGCAGAAATTTGCTTCTTTTTGGTTGGCTTCTTGCCATTCCAATTCCGTTTATGCTTATTTATGCTTCAAGTTGGAGTTGGGTAATTTTTGCAAATGTGCTTTTGGGTGTTAGTCAAGGACTTACTTGGAGTAGCACAGTTGTAATGAAAATAGACCTTGTTGGAGAAAAAGACCGTGGCTTTGCAATGGGCTTAAACGAATTTGCAGGTTATTTTGCCGTTGGCGTAGTAGCATTCTTGACAGGTTATATTTCCAACACGTATGGCATTACACCTTATCCATTTTACATAGGCATTTTCATTTCAATTGTTGGTTTCATTCTGACCGCCTTATGGGTAAAAGACACAAGGGTTTTTGTTCATAAAGAAAGTGCAACCGACAACACCGCACAACTTGACAATGTGTTTTTGGAAACTACTTTTAAAAACAAAACTTTGAGTTCTGTTACACAAGCAGGACTTGTAAACAACCTGAATGATGGAATGATTTGGGGCTTACTTCCAATCGTTCTGTTTTCGTTAAACTTCGACAACGAAAATATTGGAATAATCACAGCCATTTACCCAACAGTTTGGGGTATCGGACAACTTTTTACGGGTAAAATGTCTGACCACTACTCAAAAAAAGCAATGCTTTTTTGGGGTATGCTTTTGCAAGGTTTAGCCATTTTACTTATTCCATTCAGTAGCGACTTTTATGTTTTAGCTTCCATTTCAGCAATTCTAGGATTAGGAACAGCATTGGTTTACCCAACTTTCTTATCCACCATTGCCCAAGCGACAAGCCCGAAACAACGAGCTGAAAGTATCGGCACTTTCAGACTTTGGAGAGATTTAGGTTATGCCTTTGGTGCTGTAATTTCAGGAGTAACAGCAGACTTATTCGGAATTGAATATGCTATTTTTCTCATTGGCGGACTAACAATAATTTCTTCACTAATAATTAAATTCCGTATGCCCGAACAAATAAAAATAACCAAAGACTGTATAGAAGTGGACGAAGTAAAACAAGCACTTCAAGCGGACAAAAAAATTCAAATCATTGACGTAAGAAGTAAAGAAGAATACGAACAAGGACACATTCCAAATGCCTTGAACATTTCACTTCAAGAACTGAAAGACAAAATTTCACAGCTTGACAAGAACTTTCAATTCGTTACTGCTTGTGGAAAAGGTGGCGGACGATCAGCAGACGGAGCAAAACTTTTAAAAGAGTTCGGACTAAATGCAATTTGGCTTTGCGGTGGGACAAACAAATGGTTGAATATCAGCGGATGACAAGAACGCCAGCACCTAACAGCACCTACCCAAAAGGCGGGGTTTCGTGTTCCAAAGACAGTTTTGTGGTTAATGAAACTTTTGTACTTTTAATCAACATTTGAGGTGAATCGCCCGCCCTTCGGGTAGCTGCAAAACGTTGTAGGCCATTTTTCTGGACGACATGGAGTTTAATCAAGAGACAGTACAAAGACTGACACAATTAAGAGAAAAACGAAAATTCACAGACTCTGAGTGGGACAAAAGAGGACTAATTCCATCTGACTCTGAAAAGGTCAATGAAATGACTCGACTCATGGACTTTTGTCTGGACGAATTGCTTGTTGACATAAGATCAAATTCAACTGAAAGACAAGTAAAAAATACCTTAACAAAAGGACTTAAAAGATTTAAAACGAATAACTACGACACCGAGGAGAAAGAGTTTATTGGTGACGAGTTTCATAAAATTGGTTCAATCCTTGGGCTAGACATCTCGGACACTTTAAATAGTTGGTTATACGGTAGCATTCTGGGGACAATTATCAATCTGACCAAGAAGAAAGAAATTATACTTAATTCTAAATCACTTGAATGTAGCAAGTGTAAACTAACTTTGACCCTCAATGTGACAGCAAAAAAAGAAGGTGTTCCAAATTATTGGATCATTGGACAGTGTATCCAATGTGGAGAGTATAATCTACTTTCAACAGGTGAGAATGCTGGTGGACTTAAATTCGAAAACTTCACCTCAACTGAGATTCTTGACACCACCGATAATTCTGAAGAACAAGCAAAGACCAGACTTGAACAAATAAAATACTTTCGAGGACGGAGTTGAAAAACGGCCTACAACATTGTGTTTATGCCAGCTGCGGGGGAAGTGCTAATTTGAAGTTTAGTTTTTATATTTAGTTTCAGCACCTGGGACAGGACGCGGCTCCGAAATCCGCAGCCGTCATAAACACAGGTCGTTAGTGGCAACCGTATGACGACACACAGTAAACAATGACAGAAGAAATAAAAAAAGAACTTTTAAGACTTGAACTTCAACACGACATTAAAATTTTGTATGCTGTTGAAAGTGGTAGTCGTGCTTGGGGTTTTGCTTCGACTGACAGTGACTGGGACGTAAGATATATTTACATTCATAGACTTGACTGGTATTTGAAAATTGACGACAAGAAAGACAATCAAGAAGAGATTTTACCGAACGATATTGACCTTGCTGGCTGGGAACTAAAAAAAGCATTACGACTTTTTAGAAAATCAAATCCTCCAATGTTAGAGTGGCTAAGGAGTCCAATTATTTACTTACAACAGTTTTCAACAACGGACAAACTTCGAGACTTGACTAAAGAATATTTCAATCCTAAATCGTGTTTACACCATTACCTTCATATGCCAGAAGGCAATTACAGAGAGTATTTACAAAAGGACAACGTAAGAGTAAAGAAATACTTTTATGTATTGCGACCAATACTTGCTTGCGACTGGATTATGCAGACAAATACTATGGCTCCAATGGAATTTAGTAAACTACTTGACAGCCAAGTAACAGACCAAAACGTTAGGACTGAAATACAAAATTTGCTGAAGCGAAAAATGGAAGGTGAAGAACTTAACGAAGAACCTAAAATTCAAATTCTTAACGATTTTCTTGAAAGTAAAATTCAGTTTTACATCGACTATGTAAAATCATTAGGACAAATTTCACAACCAGACACAGGAAGGCTTGACGAACTATTTAAACAGACAATTTATGAAGCGTGGGACAAGAACGGCAGCCACTAACACGGGTTTTGCGTCAGGCGGGGTGACGTGCAAACTTGAAGCTTTGTGCTTCTATTCAAGTT